>CAYSOP010000001.1:0-15023 GCA_964432725.1 uncultured Candidatus Saccharibacteria bacterium
ACTTGAACCTTCACGCCTTGCGGCACTAGCTCCTAAGGCTAGCGTGTCTACCATTCCACCACTCGCGCATTAGTGGCTATTATACCATAACCCCTTGTCATTCCGGGTTTAACCCGGAATCCAATCAATAAAATATTCCTCTTTATTGTGTCATCCTGAACTTGATTCAGGATCTAGTTAACAAGGAATTCTTCTTCTTACTGGATTCCGGGTCGGAGCCCGGAATGACGGGGAGCGGCTACGGATCAAGTCCGGAATGGCGGGCTGAAGTGCGTTTGTAGAATATTAGTTGGCTGTCGCCGTAGGCTTTTTGTTTTAGGATGTTAAAATCTGGGAACTCGGGGGGCGTTTTGTGGCCTGGATACGATAATACGTACATGCCATTAGGTGCGACGCGTTCTGCCAGGCGTGTAAGCAAGTCTTGCTGTAGGTCGTTATAGGGTGGATCGCACAGTACGATGTCGAAAGTGTCGGTCTTGTTCGTGGCTAGCCAGGCATTGGCAGAGGCATTTATAGAATGAGCCTGTAGCTTTAGGCCGAGCCGTTCTATATTACGCTGAATTATGCGATGCGCCGGCCTGTCGACTTCTATGACCACTACTTTATCGGCACCACGGCTTAAGGCTTCGAACCCTAATGCGCCAGTGCCGCCAAAGGCGTCAAGTAGGCGTAAACCCTCTACGTCGCCTAAAGTGTTAAAGAGTGCACCTCGCATTTTGTCGCTCATGGGGTGTGTTTTGGGCGTGCCTGGCGAATCGAACTGCCTGCCGCCTAATACTCCGGCAATAACTCGCATTACCGTACTGCCTTTTTGGCGAGCCCGGCGTCTATGGCTGCACCAAACCATGCCAGCACTAACATATGCACAATTGAAGGGATAAGTTTCTTGCGGGCCGTGCGGGCTAATGCGGGCTTCCAGCCCTCTATCTGGTAGATGTCGTACATACCGAGGGCGTCAATTTCTTTGGCTTTACGTTTAAATAATTCTAGTACACCGTAGTCGCCAAGCTCGCGGATGTCATGCTCTGATAGATCAATTTGCTTTGGCCTGTACGGTGCCATAAGTGCGGCAATGCCCCATTCAAAGCCAATATGAGTACTCATTAACCCTTTTGTGCCCCACATTTCCCAGTTGTTCTTTACCTGCTTGCGCCGAGTTTCGCCGGGCAAAATAAGTTTGTTTTTTATAGTGTTGCGTGTTTCTAGGCCTTCGCCGCCGCGTAGTTCGGTTAGTTTTTGTTCGTAAGGATAATGGTGCGCGGGCGTAAGGCCGTCGACTATGGCATGCGCCAGCCAGGCAGCCTCAAAGCCGGCTCGTACTTGATCGTCATCTTGCAAGGCCAGTACAAGGCGGTCGTAATGGTCGCCAATAATATTTATGAGTGCTGTGTCTTGGTCGTCGAACGGCGAATAGTAATGCCAAGGCTCGTCTTGGGCCGGGCTTTTACGCTTAATTGCGTCGGGGCCGTTGATGCCCTCGAAGTGCAAAATATGCTTAATGTCCGGGAACCGGCCGTCTTTGGCAAGATGTGGCCGGAGCACTATCCGAGCCAGACGGTCCACCTTTTGATGGGTGCCGAAGATACGCCCAGAGAGCGGGGTAAGCGTAGTACCTGAATACATAAATAATTTTAATTCAAATTCGTAACGGCTCTAAGCCGAGTAATGTGCCGATGTAACTGCTTATATTGTAACAAATCTTCGCCACGATCAATAAAGTCTTGCGCAGCCTTGCGTGCGGAGGCAATAAGTTTGATGTCGGTTAGCTTAGCTACACGCAAATCTAGTGCCCCGTGTTGCATAGTGCCGTATATGGCGCCCGGGCCACGTAGTTCTAGATCTAGCTCTGCCAGTTTGAAGCCGTCGTTGGTACGCTCTAATGCCTGTAACCGCTTAGGCGGCGCCTTGGAATCGCTCATCATGAGATAGCAGTAACCTTTGTGACCCCCACGCCCTACCCTGCCTCGTAGTTGGTGTATTTGCGCCAGTCCAAAACGATCGGCTGCCTCTATGAGCATAATACTGGCGTTCGGTACATCCACGCCTACTTCTATAACGGTAGTACTAACCAAAATATCTATTTCGTGGCCCACAAACTGTTCCATAATTGCTTGCTTTTCGGCCGACTTCATTTTGCCGTGCAGTAAACCGACACGCCATTTTTTAAAATCTTTGGTCTTAAATTGTTCGTATATGGCCTCTGCAGAAAGCGCCTTAATAGTGGCGGATTCGGTAATAAGCGGGCAAACCACAAACATTTGCCGGCCAGCTTGTAGTTCTTTTTCGATTTCTTTATTAAGCTGGGCGCGCGAATTAGGTGATGTAATGGTGGTTACAATGGGCTGCCTGCCCGGAGGTTTTTGATCCAAAATAGATACATCCAGCTCGCCGTATAAAGTAAGGGCGAGTGAACGTGGAATAGGCGTAGCCGTCAGGCTTAACAGGTGGGGCATGTGTCCGGCCTTGGCCATTAACTTTTTGCGCTGCTCGACACCAAAACGGTGCTGTTCGTCGACAATAATCAGCCCTAGGCGGTGCATGTCGACTTTTTCGGATATAAGCGCGTGGGTGCCCACCACAAACTGAGCGTGGCCTTCTGCAATATGGGCATGGGCGGCTTCTTTTTCCTTAGACTTGAGGCCGCCGACTAGCAAGGTTAGCCTGGCATGCATGCCAAGTGGCTCTAGCAGGGTGTACAGTGTGTCGGCGTGCTGCCGAGCTAACAGTTCGGTGGGCGCCATAAGGGCCACTTGGTAACCTTCCGCCATAGCCATAACGGCGGCCATGGCGGCAACGACGGTTTTACCAGAGCCTACATCGCCCTCGACCAGCCGGTTCATGGGCTGTGTGCGCTCCATATCTTGGTACATTTGCCATACCACTTTGCGCTGGGCATCGGTTAATTTAAAGGGTAAGTGCCCAACAAACGTCTTGGCCAGTTTTTCGTCAAACGGGATAGCCAAGGCCGTGTCTTGCAACAACTCGTATTTATTAAGCAGGCTGGCGAGAGTTAGCCCAAATACTTCCTCAAACCCTAGCCTTTCCTTAGCTTTAGCGAGCGCTTCTGCTGTTTCGGGGAAATGCATAGCGCGCAGCGCAGCAGCTAAGGGAATAAGCTTGCGTGATTGTATAAGCCAGCTAGGGAGGCTTTCCGGCAACCGTTCCATAAGTGGCGTTACCTCGCGCATACAACGGCGAATCTGATTACTGGTTAGTCCTTTCATTTCGCGGTATACCGGCACAATACGGGCAGTGTTAACCGGAAAATCGCTGACTAGCTCTAGGCTGGGGTTCATAATAGCAAAGCGTTGGCGGCTTAGTTCGTAATTACCCGAAATAAAATACTCTTGGCCAGACTTGAGCGCATTGGCACGGTAGGGTTGGTTAAACCACACCAGTCTCACGCTGTCGGTATCGTCGCTGGCAACAGCCTCGGTAATATGCATGCCCCGCCGGACATACCGGCCAGCCGCCTGTTTAATGACCGCCCTAATACTAACCGGCCCAGGGTGTAGTTTGCGTATAGGAGTTAACTGCGAATAATCTTCGTAGCGCCGGGGTAAATAATCGATAAGGTCGCCCACCGTATGCACGCCCAAGCTGGCAAACTTTTTAGCAAGTTCGCTGCCTACTCCCTTTACCTCAGTCATGGGACTGTCCAAAGTCATGGATACTAGTATATAGGCAATTACCGGGCAGTTTGTTCGATTATATGTATAAAATGCGCTACCTTGTCGTACAACAGCCATGCCGCTTCGCCGGCATGGCGCTGGATCAATGGGTTGCTAACATCCGAGCTTGGGAATCCGGGTATTGCGGCTGCCTCTTTTGGTAGCTTATTGAAAGCCGCTTGATTCATTACGGCAAAGAATAAATCCCTCGACTCATCAGACAGAATAGTGTGCTCTATGGCAGCCGCCGGAGCACCGGCCGCCATAACACCAATAGCAAAGTGTACTTGTGCCGGTTCGGGACGATGAAACACATGCGCCGTTTGTTCTGGTTCTATAACCTCAAGGCCCGGCTGTTTTAAAGCCGAGCTTACGTCCATAATAACGCCTGATTCTATACCGGCTGCAGTAAGACGACTGCTGAGTGCACGGATATCCGAACCCAACACGGGCTTAGAATAATCGCGTGGTTCATTATCGTACCCAACGGACATAGCACTATGCTAGGCTTTTTTGACCAAAAAGAAAACACTCGGGCCGAAGAATGTATTGCCTAGTGTAGGCTGCAAGATGCCTTCTATGGCCAGCATAACGCTTTTGGGCAGTATCTTTTTAAGCCCCGGACTACGCAAGTTAGATACTGACAGTATGCGGTCTACTTTAAGACCGGCGTGGGCTAATTGCTTTATAACGGTGTGCGGGTTGTGGTTTACAAATGGAATTTCGTCTTTGTTCTGGTGTGCAGCAGACCGGATGTCTATAGGCTGCACGGGCATTTTTTTGCCCTTTACAAAATGTTTTAGGCGGTTGCGGCCGTGCATGTAATTGGCGACCTCTACAATTGCCAGTCCTTTGGTGGACAACACACGGGCAATTTCGGCAAATTCCGGGCTAGGATCTGGCAAGTGATGCATGACGCGGATCATGGTTAGTAGTTCTATAGAACCATCTTTAAACTTTAGAGCGTCGGCCTGCAATAGCTTGCGGTCTACCTCTGGATGATCTTTCAAGAATATTTTGGCTAGGTCCAGTTGCTGCTGACTTGGTTCGGCCAATGTTACTTTATCGGCATAGTCCTCTAACAGCACACATAGCCGGCCGTACCCGCCGCCAACATCTACAGCGGTCTTAAAGTGCTTGCCTTCTAGCAAACGCTTTATGGCCATCTCTTCGGCTTCGTTTTCGTAATCGCGCCCTTCCCAGTACTGCATGTAGTTGTGATTAGGGTCGTTATATTGGTCGGCGCGCTTTTTAGGGGTTGCCTTTTGTGTTGGTTGTTCTTTCATCTGCGTTTTAGTATATCACTTAGATTATTGTTTTTATTACTGGCGGGGTTCAGGCGATAGCCTAGCTTTGATCGCTTGTTTTGCATTTATAAAATGCCGCCCTAATTTGTAGTACGCATAGCCGCCGCCTAAAACTACAGCACCGCCTGCGACGAGCGGCACGTGGTCGGCCGTAAACGTAGCCGCATCCGCTATAAGGTTTCCAACCTTACTTATGCCCGTGGCTACGCCACCGGTATGGTGCTCACGCAACCATTCAGCACCGGCATGCCATTTGTCTTTCATCCAATCCGAAGTAGCACCCTCTATAGCCTTTGTAACGCCAGAACCTACGCCAAAGTTAACTGCTGCAAACGCCCCCATTGCAATAGCGCCGTTACGCGCATGAACAGCAAGCGATCGCTCTGGCTGCCTTGCAACCGAATCAATCATAATGCCTGGCGTCCCCAAAAAAGCGCCAATGGCCGCATATCTGCCCAACTTTCGGGCGTACTGTTTTGTAACATGGACATCTTCTTTATATTTGACTTCGGCATGATTCGCTATAGCATGAGGCATATGTTTTATACCAACGTATGTCATGACGCCCATAGCTGTTTCTACTAATCCGCTTAATGTCGCTTGTGTAGTACCTCCGGCCAGCCAGCCGTACTTATGGCCAAAGTATGCACCTGCTCCAACAAGCCCTGCTTCTACCACCGTACCAGCAGAATAAATTGCGGTCGCGGCTGCCCCTAGGCCAAATACCGCCATACCCATACGGGAACGCTCGCCTAAATCTTTGCGAGCGCCATCAAAAACATATGCGGTTTTTGGCATAACGGCATGAAAATCAGTCTTAAACGCTTCACCTAAGCCAGGGGTTTCTACGGTCATGTTAGGCGCGTTCTACAAGAGCTGAATCTTTAAAAGCTTTACCTTTGCGGATAAGCAAGCGGCCGTTTACAAAGTCTGTATCATCTAGATGCTCTTTTTGAGTCTTTTGGCCGTTGAGGGCTATTGCATTACCGGCGATTAAACGGCGGGCATCGGTTTTAGAGCTAGCCAAACCCGTATGCTCGAGTACATCGGCCAACTCGCTGCCTACGTCGGCCAGCACAGACGGGACTTCGCCGCGCATAGCAATAAGCGCATCGTCGTCTAGTTCGGCCAAGGGGCGGTTGCCGGTTAATACCTCGGTGATTTTTTGGGCAATTACTAATTGCTCGTCGCCGTGCACAAGCTTGGTAACTTCTTCTGCTAGGCGTTTCTGTGCCGCGCGTTCGCGGGGATTTTGGTTGTGCCGAGCCATAAGCGCCTCGACTTCTTCTTTTGATAGGAGCGTGTAAATTTTTAGGTATTCTTCTACGCCAGCGTCGTCGAGGGTGATCCAGAACTGATAAAACTTGGTTGGGCTGGTTTTGTGCGGGTCGAGCCACACCGCGCCTTCTTCGCTTTTACCAAACTTAACGCCAGTACTCTTGTTAATAACAAGCGGCGTGGAATAGACATGCGTTTCTGCACCGGCAATACGGCGGATTAGGTCTACGCCGGCAATGCTATTACCCCATTGGTCGGCGCCGCACACTTGCAAGGTAACACCGTGCTCTTTGTATAAGTGCAGGAAATCGTAGCCTTGTATAAGTGAATAGCTAAATTCTGCATAGCTAATGCCAGCACCGTCTTCGCCTAAACGGCTTTGCACAAAATCGCGGCCTAACATTTGGCGCATGGGTACATGCTTGCCGACATCGCGCAAGAACTGCAGATAACCCATGTCTTTAAACCAGTCGTAATTATCTACAATGGTAAAATCTTGACCAGCAAACACGGTGTGGTATTGCTTGCCAATGGCCTCTTTATTGTGGGCAATAGCTTCGGGCGATTGTAAGTCGCGCTCTTGTTTTTTGCCGTCGGGGTCACCGATCATGCCGGTTGCGCCGCCTAATAGCAAAAATGCTTTGTGACCGTGGGCAATAAAATGGCGGACCATCATGGCTGCTGCCAGGTTGCCGACGGTCATACTGTCGGCACTAGGGTCTACGCCAAAGTAAAAAGCGATAGGATCGCCGTCTAAAGTCTTTATATCTTTATAGGTGGTTTGATTTACAAAACCACGCCAGGTTAATTCTTCAGATAATGTCATAGTTGATTCATCCATTCCTGTTAATGATACACAATTGACCTCTCTATCTCCACTAGTCCGACATCCTGCAATTGTTCAAGACTCATTAATAAGGATTCTTTATTTCTTACTGGATTCCAGCTCGGGGGCCAGAATGGCGAAGTGCATATAAGAATGACGGAGCTGGACGGAACCTGGAGGCATACAATTACGTGCTTGCAGCAGTTACCATAGGGTTTGGTATAATGCCTAGTAGTAATTGGTATGGACCCACAACAATATATGAATAGTCCTAACAAGCCCACTGGGCGGCAGACCGGACGTCGCCGTCCGGGCAAGAACACCTTTACCACCAAAAGTGGTAATTCTATTAAGTTAAACCAAAGCCTGACAGAGCGCATTAAGGCAAGCCGAGATGCCAAAGCCAGGCGGAGAGCTGCATACTTGAGCACCTTACCCAAAAACCGTTTTAAACGTATGTTGTACCGCATGCATCCTAAACGCGTGGCACAATTTTGGTTTAGCCGTGACGGCGCCATTATGGCACTTAAGATTATGGGTGCCGGCATTGTTGTTGGCTTTATATTAATCGTTGGTATTTTTGCGTACTTTCGCAAAGACCTGCCTCGTATTAACGACCTGTCCGGCAGCAATCTGGGCGGCAGTATTACCTATTACGACCGCACTGGCGGCACTATATTATGGCAAGATTACAATGCTGTTAAACGCCAACCGGTAGCAACCGATAAAATAGCCAAAAGCGTCCGTGATGCGACGGTAGCCGTAGAAGACAAAGACTACTACAAGCACGGCGCATTCGACGTCCGTGGCATTGCCCGCGCAGGCGTAAACAACCTAACCAACCGAGGCGGCGGCGTACAAGGTGGCTCTACCATTAGCCAACAATTAGTGAAGCTGGACCGCGAATGGACCTCCGACCGTACCATAGGCCACAAAATTAAAGAGGTTATTTTGGCTGTAGAACTAGAGCGCGAATATTCTAAAGACGACATCTTAACTGGTTATCTTAACGCCGCGCCGTATGGCCCCGTTGCCGTGGGCGTACAAGTCGCCTCACAGGACTACTTCGGCATAGACGCAAAAGATTTAAGCATTGCCCAGGCCGCAATGCTAGCAGCCATACCTAAAGCACCAAGCACCTATTCGCCATACGGTCCCAATTACGACCCTAAGCTGCTGATTGCGCGGCAGCAATATATTATTGACCAAATGGCTAACCAGAAGCTAATTACCCAAGAAGACGCCAAGACCGCTAAAGCCGCTGACGTGCTGGCACAAATTAAACCGCAACAACCATCACTGTACAGTGGTATTAAAGCCCCTTACTTTGTATTAGCCGCCAAGCAAGAGCTAGAAACCAAGTATGGCTCCAAAACCGTACAACGCGGTGGCTGGAAGGTTGTAACGACCTTAGACCTACACCTGCAAGATCTTGCCGAAAAGCAGGTTCAGGCAGCCTTGCCTATTATTAAGAAGCAACGCGGCGACCAAGCGGCATTCGTTGCCGAAGATAACAAGACCGGTCAAATGGTAGCTGTTGTGGGCGGCGTAGACTTTAACAATGCCGACTACGGCGAGTTTAACTACGCGACCGATGCCAACATTTCGCCGGGCTCTAGCTTTAAGCCATACGACTACGTTACCTTCCTAGAAAATCACACCGATGCTGGTGCAGGTTCTATACTGTACGACCAAAAGGGTCCGCTGCCAGGTTACCCATGTACCAACCCTGCTCGTCCTAAAGACGGCGGTAACTGTTTGCAAGATTACGACTTTAACTTCCCGGGGCCTGTTACTTTGCGCTATGCATTGGGTGGCTCGCGTAACATTACAGCCGTAAAGGCCATGCTGTCTTCGGTGCCAAACGACACCACACCCGACCGCCTGCCGTCTATTAACAAGACAATCAGTACCGCCGAAGCACTCATGGGCAATACCGACGGGTACCGTTGTTACAAAAAAGGTGTTGACGTGTCTAAGGCAACGATCGACCAAGAAGACCAGTGTTTTGCATCGGCCGCTATTGGCGACGGTTCGTACTTGCACCTTGACGACCATGTAAACGGTATTGCGTCTATTGCTCGGCTTGGCAACTCGATACCTAAGACATATATCCTCAAAATTAATGACGCCAATGGTAAATTACTGGACGAATTCAAACAACCCAAGGGCAAACAAGTTGTCCGCCCTGATGCCGCCTACATCGTAAGCAACATGGCCTCTGACCCTAAAGCCAGTTACCTGCCCGGCAGCTGTACGGCAACTGACTGTACACCGTTAAGTTCTTTTGGCTACAAGTTCCACCGCTACAAGGGTTGGGAGTTCGCCATTAAGACCGGTACCACCAACGACGCCTATGACGGCCTTATGGCTAGCTGGTCGTCGCAGTACACAGCAGTTACGTGGGTAGGCTATCACACCCGCACCGTAGCAATGACCGGCAACATGGAAACCATGACCGCACCTATTATTAGGGGCTGGATGCAAGGCGCGCACGACGCCCTAGGCGTGAAAGCTACCAACTGGCAGCAGCCAAGCAGCGTTAAAACGTTACCCGCATTTGTTATGCGCAGCAAAATATCGCGCAACGGCGAAATTGTGCCAAGCAGTGGCACCGACCTATACCCGTCGTGGTATGTAGCGCCCAAGAACAGTAGCGCCAGCCACACCATAGACCTTGTGTCCAACAAACAAGCAACGTCTTGTACGCCCGAACTCGCCAAAAAGACTGAAGGAGGTGGTAGCACCAGCAACTTCTCGGCTGACAACTTTGTGGGTACGGCCGGCAGTTCGGCTCCTAGCGAGAACGATACTATTCATAACTGTAACGACAATAAACCGAACATTACACTGACCGCCCCAGACGATTGTGATGTAGGCACTAACTGCACGATTACCGTTACCGTAACCCAAGGCACGCACCCACTCGTAGGCACCTATACCACGGCGCCGGCCGGTACGCTATCGCTGGTAGTGAATGGGCAAGCAGTAGAGAGCGTAGAAATCGGCGCAGCCGATGTATGGAGCCGTCAGTTTAAGTTTAAGCCCGACACCGCGGGTTCTGGCACTGTACAAGTCCGGGTTATAGACAGCGTGCTCTACGATGCTTCAGACCAAAAGACTATTACCTTCAATAACTGAAGGGGTGGTGGCGGTGGGCCAATAAGAAGGTTGTTCTAGGCAAGCCCTTACCGAATAGTAAAGCGGCTGCCTACGCATCCTAAGTACTAGTCCTCGCCCACTTCGCGGCTGCGGAGACGTACTTAAAATGCGTAGGCAGCCGCTTTAGTCCGTCTATTAACGTGTACGTAAACGGTTGCGAAGAGGGTTCTTTGAGACAGGGGGAGTTGGAGCGGCCTGGCGGGCCCGTTCTTGCTTAGCGGGCGCTGGTGTGGCAGCAGGGGCAGCCTTGGGCAGCTTAACCTGGCCAAAGACCATCTTACCGGCAACTGTCTGGTGCATACGCGTCACACTAATAGGTACTTCGCGGCCTACAAAGCGAGCGCCACCTTCTATAACAATCATGGTGCCATCGTCTAGGTAACCGACGCCTTGGTCGCGGTTGCTGCCCTTTTGAATAATCTTAATCGTCAATGTTTCGCCTGGCAGCGTGACAGGCCGTAAGGAATGGGACAGCTCGTTGATATTAAGCACCTTAACGCCCTCTACAGCGGCCACCTTGCCAAGATTGTAATCGGTTGTGTACAGCTGGGCCTTTAACTTTTTAGCCAGCAGCACCAGCTTGTCGTCGGTAGTAACGGCACTGTCAAACACCGTGCGGTCTACGGTTACACGCATGGGCGCTGTGTCTTGCAACTGGTGGGCGATATCTAGGCCAAAGCGGGCCCGCTCGCGTTTGTGCGAATCGTTGCCGTCGGCCAGCATTTGTAATTCGTTAATAATAAACTGCGGTATAACCAAGTCGCTAATCATAAAGCCGGTGCGCACAATCTCTGTTACGCGGCCATCTATAAGCGTGCAGCTATCTAAAATAACCTTATTTGGTTTAGAAAATAACTTAAAGTTAAAATCACCGCCTGGGCGCATAACCGCATAGGCAATGCCACCTAAAAGCAAAAGCTGTAAAACGTCTAACATTAATTCCTTATTATACATTATTTGTTCGTCAAGCGGATTTAGCTGTCATTCCGGACTGGATCCTGAATCTACTCAATACCCTATACGTACCAAACAGTTTTACCCTGCATGGCCAACCCCAGCCAAGAATACTCACATGCCACTGGCATGTTCCAGGATGACAATGAGTTAGTCTAGAAATTGGTTGAGGGCACTTTTAATATCGGGGACGCCGTGCAAAAAGCTATTCTTTTTGCCGCTGCGCTCTATGGGTCCAATAGCCGCATCGAAGCCCAGTTTTTTCGCTTCAGCAATGCGCTTTTCTATGTAGGGCACGTGGCGCAGCTCGCCGCTGAGGCCAAGTTCGCCAAACACGACGGCATTGGCCTTTAGTTGCAGGCCCTTCGCAGCCGAACCTATGGCCATGCAGACCGCTAAGTCGGCTGCGGGTTCGGTAATCTTCATACCGCCCACGATGTTAATATAGATGTCCTGGTCGGCCAGCGACAGCTTAGTGCGGCGTTCTAACATCGCCACCAGCAAGTTAATACGGTTTAAATCGATGCCGCTGGCCGCCCGCTTAGGGTACCCGTACGAGGTTTTGTTAACCAGCGCTTGTACCTCCACCAATAAAGGGCGAGTGCCTTCCATGGTGGCCAACACAATAGACCCATCACTTACCTGTCGTTCGGCCAGCAAGGCAGCTGAGGGGTTGGTTACCGGCTTCAGGCCTTGTTCGTCCATTTCGAATATGCCGGCTTCGGTAGTAGGCCCGAAACGGTTTTTGGTAGCTCGCAAAATCTTAAAACCGCCGTAGCGGTCGCCCTCTAGTTGCAGCACAACGTCTACCACGTGTTCCAGCACCTTGGGCCCGGCAATCATGCCCTCTTTGGTTACATGCCCGACTAGCATTACGGCAGTGCCGGATTGCTTGGCAGCATTAATAAGCAGGTGCGCACTATTGGTAATCTGCCCTACACTGCCGGCTGCAGACGCCACCAGGCTGGTTGCGATAGTTTGTATAGAGTCTACTACCACAAAGTCGTAGGCTTTATCGCTAATAGTGGCGGCTATGTCGTCGGCGCTGTTAGTGGTGGCTAGCTGTAGCTCTTTGGTGTTAGCCCCCAAGCGGTCGGCTCGCAGGCCAATTTGGTGGCCAGACTCTTCGCCGCTGACATACAGCACCTTGTATTTTTTAGCGATGGTATTGGCAAGTTGTAGCAGCAAGGTACTTTTACCAATGCCAGGCTGACCGGCGATAAGGTTAACACTACCTTCTACTATGCCACCGCCTAACACTACGTCTACATCTGGCATGCCAGTAGTAAGGCGATGCTGGTCTTTGGTAATCAAACCCTTAATAGACGACGTTTGCAGCGTGCGGCCATTAGAATTGCCCGCCACACTGCCGCCCGCGCGAGCTAAGACTACCTCTTCTTGCAGCGTGTTCCAGGCGCCGCATTGCGGGCACTTACCCGCCCAGCTTGAACTAGCCTCACCGCAATTGCTACACACATATCGTACTTTGTCTTTCGCCATAATCCCTCCATTGTACCTTACCGTCTCCGCCCGTCATTCCGGGCTTGACCCGGAATCCAGTAAAATAAGAACTCATTATTAACTGGATCCTGAATCAAGTTCAGGATGACAACAGAAAAAATGCTAATTGAATTTCTTGACCTGTAGTGCGGAATGACGAATCTCTTGCTAATTACGAGAGGCGTGCTGCAAAAAGAGGGTATCACGAGCTTGGACCAACTTGCCGTCACGCTCAGTGGGCATTGCAGTAGCCACTAAATGGTACGCTTCCTCCAGGTTATCCGCCCAAACTACCTCGTGCCCCTCCTGCTCTTCAAAATCGGTTAAATTTGAATCAACTTCTTGCGTTTTACATGCGATAAAGCATGTATCTGTCTGCCGTTTTTTCCAGCGATCCATATATACCTCAATGGTTCCAACTTCGTTCTGAACCTCAGCGACAATGCCAAGTTCTTCTTGCAATTCGCGGGCTAGGGCATCATTCGCGTTTGCGTCTTCGTCAATGCCACCGCCAGGCAGCATGTAATAGGTGTGCTTTCCTACTTTAATCAGGGCCACTTTATCACCGTCAAAAACTATAGCTCGCACTGCATGGCGAATCTTAAATTGAGTGTAGTCATAAGAGGGAGCAGTTTTATCTACGTCTTCAGGTTTAATTGTAGCAAGTAGTGCCATTGCTACTGGCCCGGAGCGGTGTCTACTTGGCTGTCTAGGGCTTTCTGGAGTTCTTCTTCTTGGACGGCTATTGCGTTGCGGGCGTCTAGGATGTCGTTGAACTCGGCTATTACCCGGTTGGTTTCGCTTACTTCGGCGCGGTAGGCATTAACCAAATCGTTAAAGCCGGGCACTGCTTGGTTATATTCGGCAACGCGGTTTTCGTCTAATAGCGCGTCTAGTTTTTTGCGCTCGGCGCTTAATTGGGATTCTCGCGATTTAAGGCTGGCCTTGTGCGTATCTATTTGGCTCTTTAGCGAATCTAACTGGGCGTCGTAGTCGGCTATTTGCTTTCGGCGCTGGGTAAATTCTGCTTGGTATTGGTCGTAAAAACCAACAATTTTGGAACGGTCGGTGAAGTACTGCTGATAGTAGGTCTCTAGCTCTGCCGGCAAATCGCGTACCTGTGTGCCAAATATAGAATGCATTTCGTTTACCAGTTGGTCTGGCTCTGTCTTTTTGTATGTTTCCATTTGGTCCAGAATAAATGGATCGGTTAGCTGTTCGTAGTAGGTTTGTAGCAAGCCATCGACCCGTTGTTTTTCGGCAGGTGCCAGGCGGTCGTATGCCTGGTGTAGCATTTCGTGGGCGGCAGTCACCTCTTCTACCCCATTTAACCGGGCATCGGTAACATCGTATAAGTAAATACCTCGCCGATCGCCCTTGTAGCATCCCAGCGTAGCCACTTGATCGGAGCCGTCGGTGCAGTGCTGATTAAACAGTTTCTTTTCGGCCAATACCGGCTTGTTTACGAAGAACAAGTGCTCGGCAGAGGGCGTCATCGTCGTTTCGGTAGCCAAGGCCTGAATAGCGGCTGGCGGCTGGTAGTTACGTAGCGTCAGGTAGTCTAATATACCGTTACGATTGGCGAACAGTATCCACCCGCCAGTTACTAGACACGCCAGTACTATAAGCGGCGCGATGCGGCGCATAAAACTCATAGCTTAATAATACTGGATTCCCGCCTCCGCGGGAATGACGAGCTGTTTATTCGTTGACTGCGGCGTAGGTGAGTTTATTGTCTTTGGCACTGACATTTATGATGTCGCCGGTGTGGTAGCTTTCGGATAACAATGCCTCGGCAATGTGGTCTTCTAACTCGTCCTGGATAAGGCGGCGCAGTGGGCGCACACCGTTCTTAGAATCGTAACCCTTGTCTAGTAGTAACTGCTTGGCGCCGGTGGTTAGCTTAATGCCAAGGCCGTGCTTGCGCAGGCGTCCGGACAGTTCGTCTATTTGCAGATCAATAATGTGGTAGATGTTCTTTTTGGTTAATGCGTGGAACACGATTAGTTTATCGATACGGTTTAGGAATTCGGGGCGCATCGTCTTTTTAAGGTCGTCCAGCACTTTGTCTTTATTGCGTTCGTGTAAGGCCTCTAGGTCTTTGAGGTCTTGGGCGCGGTCGGCCTGGAAGCCTAACGAGGCTTCGCGCTGTAGTTTTTCGGCACCAATGTTCGAGGTCATGATGATGATGGTGTTAGTAAAGTCAATCTTGCGGCCCTTGGCATCGGTTAAGGTACCGTCCTCTAAAATCTGCAGCAACATGTTAAAGCTGTCTGGGTGGGCTTTTTCTATTTCGTCGAATAACACCAAAGTTAACGGGCGGCG
>CAYSOP010000001.1:15033-283152 GCA_964432725.1 uncultured Candidatus Saccharibacteria bacterium
AAAGTTCGTACAGTATTTCCTTACACGAAGATGTTCCTTTCTCGGGCGGCGGCGGATTTTATCGGTCAGTTGGCCACCGTCATCGTAGCCGACGTAGCCGGCGGGGGCACCGACTAGACGGGCTACGTTATGATGCTCTCTGAACTCGCTCATATCTATTTTTACGAGCGCTTCGTCAGAGCCAAAAAATTCACGCGCCAAAACTCGGGCAAGTTCGGTCTTTCCTACACCTGTTGGTCCAAGGAATATAAACGATCCAATGGGGCGCTTAGACGACCCAATACCAGAGCGGCTGCGGCGTACGGCGCGGGCTACGGCCTCGACAGCTTCGGTTTGTCCAACAATGTGCTTCGCAATGTTCTTCTCTAGGTTCAGCAAATATTTTGCTTCGGAACGGATTACCTTTTTAACAGGTACGCCGGTAATACGGGCAACAACTTCGGCTACGTCATCGCTTGTTAGGTCGATACGCTTTACATCTTTGTCGGACGCCTGGTGCTTAGCAAGTTCTTCGTTAATACGGGATGCGCGGGTTTTGTATTCTGCAGCCTTTTGGTAATCTTCGTTATCTACAGCGTCGTCAATACGGGTACTCACCAGCTTGAGTTCCTTCTGTAAGCGGCGGACCTCTGGCGATGTTTTGCCTTTACTCACGCGCAAGTGTGCGGCTGTTTCGTCTAATAGATCAATCGCCTTGTCGGGCATGTAGCGGTCGTTGATGTAGCGGGCGGCAAGGCCAACAATGTCTTCGAGCACTTCGTCGTTTACTGTTACGCCGTGGAATTGCTCGTAGTGCTTGCGCAGGCCCTTAAGGATCGACAGCGTCTCGGGGATGTTGGTTTCTGGTACTTGTACCGGTTGGAAACGTCGTTCCAGAGCAGCATCTTTTTCGATGTGCTTGGTATATTCGGCAGTAGTGGTAGCGCCGATCAGCTGGATCTTACCACGCGCCAGGGCTGGCTTTAATATATTGCCAGCGTCCATGGCGCCTTCGGCAGCACCAGCACCTACAATGAGGTGTAGTTCGTCAATAAATACGATTGTCTTGCTATCGCCGCTGAGTTCGGCCATTACCTTCTTTAGGCGTTCTTCGAATTCGCCGCGGTATTTGGTACCGGCAATCATGCCCGCAAGGTCTAGCATAATAATTCGCTTGTCTAGCAAGCTGTCGGGTACGTCTTCGCTGACAATGCGCTGTGCTAGGCCTTCTACAATAGCCGTCTTGCCAACGCCGGGTTCGCCAATAAGAACCGGGTTGTTTTTGGTGCGGCGGTTAAGGATTGTTACGACACGCCGAATTTGCGCCTCGCGCCCAACTACAGGGTCAAGCTTGCCGTTACGAGCTTCGGCGGTCATATCTGTGCCAAAAAAGTCTAGAGCCGTCTTGCGGTTCTTGTTGCGGCCGCCGCTGCGTGGGCGTACTTCGCTGGCGTTTGTGCTGTCTTCGTCGTCGTATTGCTGGCGGTTTAAGAATTGCTCAAGTTCGTTGGTTAAGCCGTCTACGTCTATATTCATGGTGCGTAGCAGCGATGTAGCGCGGGCGTTCTTTTGGCTGAGTAATGCCTCTAGTATATGTTCGGTGCCACAAAATTCCTGGTTGTATTCCTGAGCGGTGTCATAGGCCATTTTAAGCGTCAGCTTAGCGGTCTCGCTTAAGCCCTTTGCACCTGCTTGTACTACGAGCGTCTTTGGCGTTAGGTTAAGGGCAATGCGCGCGCGGTCAAGCGTTACGCCTGCGCCCTCTAAAATCTTGGCACCCATGGATGTTTCTTGGGCCAATATGCCAAGCAACAAATGCTCGGTGCCAACATAGGCGCTGCCAAAGCTGCGCGCAATGGCGTCGGCATGCTTGAGGCTTTCTAACGCATTGTTGGTTAGATGGTTCAAAAAGTCTTGGAAATCTGCACTATTTGGAGTCATGTTTCCATAATAATTAATTAGCACTCAGCAGTCAAGAGTGCTAATTGTGGTTTGGCTTAAGATTGCTTAAAATCAATATGATCGTGCACCAAGGCCATATCTGCCGTGGCAGCTGCAAAACCATTTACCACTAAACTACCTAGATCGCCCTCTATATACTCTACGATTTCCAGGCCCAAGCCCTCTTCTCCCTTGTTCACTAAGGGTACGTAATTAGGGAATTCACTTTCAACTTCCGCGAGCATAGCCCGTTCCTGCCTTGGGTTGTTAATTAGGTTAGCCCGATGCTGAGCAGTGTGATGCGCGAAACCCGACTTTCCAAATCTGCCGTCAGCCACGTACACCCCATATTTACGGCGCACTAGGTCGGTTGATTGGTCGGACACAACAGCTATATGCGGCTCGCGCATTGGCCTACCCTGCCACCAGCTTGGCTGAGCACTTACTCCTGTACGCGGGAGCATCTTACCAATAGCGCGCACTACAAATACACCGCTATCACCGTTACGCCTGCGCTCTTCGGACAGTGCAGTATCAAGTTCAGCCTGGAATTCACCATGTAACATATAAGCTAATTATACAATTAATACGTCATGCATGCAAAATATACTAGTGCCAATCTCCATCTATGTATAGGCTTACCTTGGTATTCAAAACGTACTTACCCATGTAGGAAGAGGTGTCGGACTTTGGAACAGCCAGACTAAGCTCCACAGACTCAACTGGAGGTCGATCTATATCGGCGCGGGGCCTTCCGGTTAGTACGGGAACCTTACGTAAGGTGTACATACCTGCTTCTGCGTCATATGCAGTGCGGTCAGGGCCAACCCGGCTTCGGATGAAACGCCTGCCAGAGTTTTCCGTTTCTTGAGCACTCAATACAAACGCACGATTGCCACCGGCTACTGTTTTTCCCAACAGAACAGCCAGCATAACGGTATTTGGCCGCGGAATATCCTCGACCCACGCCGTGCCGTTAATCCGAGCTACCGGGTACTTGAATTGGTGATCGGGTTGCGGGCCTGTTAAATGCGCAAGGATTCTTGAGCTCTGATCCCAAAACTCAACTGCCAGCATTTTTATTCGCCGTGTTTTTCGATGGCGTCTAGCAGACTGCTCTCGAGTTCGCTCTTCTTCTTTAATTTAGGTGCAGCTGGCTTAGGGCCGTTAGCTACGGGGGCTGCGGGGGCTTTTGGTTCTACTGGGGCTGTCTCGACAGGAGCGTTAACCTTTTCGGCTTCAATATCTAGTTCGTAGCCGGTTAGCTTGCTGGCTAAGCGTACGTTCTGGCCGCCGCGGCCAATGGCAATACTCAGCTGGTCTTCGGGTACGATAACCTTGGCTTTCTTAGTGTTTTCGTCAATTTCTACCTTAGCTACCTTAGTTGGACTTAACGCCTCGCTAATGTATTCTTTGGCATTTTCTTTCCAAACAATAATGTCAATCTTCTCTTGCTCGCCGACTTCGCTCATAACAGCGTTCACACGAGTACCGTGGCCACCTACAAAGGTACCAACGGGGTCAACGCCCGGTACGGTGCTGTTCACAGCAAGCTTGGTGCGTACGCCGGCTTCACGGGCCATGCCCTTAATTTCTACGGCGCCGCTTTCCATTTCGGGAACTTCGGCCCTAAACAGCCACTCAACAAACTGAGTACAACCACGAGATACAACTAGCTGCGGGCCACGAAGGCCGCGTTCTACATCTTTCAGGTACACCTTTAGGCGCTGGCCTGGGTAGTAGCGCTCGCCCTGGATTTGCTCGCTGCGAGGCATAATGCCCTGTGCTTTGCCCAAGTCTACTCGTACGATGTTGCCTTCTACGCGGGCTACTAATGCATTAATAACCGTGCCGATTTTATCTTCGTACTCAGCCATGACAATTTCGCGCTCGGCTTCGCGCAGACGCTGCAGAATAACTTGCTTGGCAGTCTGGGCGGCAACGCGGCCAAAGTCGTTAACTTTTTCGTGTACTTCTACAAGGTCGCCTACTTTAGCGTTCTTTTGCATTGCGCCGGCGTCTTTAAGACTAATCTCGTAGGCAGGGCTCTCGACCTCTTCTACAACCTCTTTCATAACATAGGCATCTACGTCGCCGGTGTTAAGGTTCATGGTTACGCGTACCTCTTGTTCGCGTTCACCGTAGTCGCGGCGGTAGGCAGCGGCTAGCGCTTGCTCTACAACTTCTTTAACGGTGTCTTCTGGTAAGTTTTTTTCTTCGGAAATAGCTTTTATGGCGGTAGCCAGTTGTCTAAAGTCAAATTCCATTGTTGTTGTCTCCTTGTCGATCTTCACACTGTTCTAACCTAGTCGGGCAAAACCCGTCGCTTGCTTTGGAGTTCTTGGTGCACTGCTGTTTGCCGGTGTCCTACTCAAGTGTGCAGATTGATTTTTAATGATCTTATACGAAAAAAGCCGACCGCTGCGGCCGACTGAACTCTTGTAGTATACCAAGCGCGCGGTAAAGCGTCAAACTAGCACTCCAGAATATTTTGATCGAACAAGTTGTAGCGTGTAGCCGCCCCCGTCGGAGTAGTGGTGTCGTACACATCTGAAGCTGCCGTTGGCAGCAGACCTGCACCATAACGTTCAAAGTACGTGGGATCGGGCATACGCGGTGTAATAGCAACGCCTACGGCATACCTATTGACATCTGTTAACGGAACTTGCACGTGGTGCATACCATCTGTGCTTGGTTGTTGCATCTCTTCGGTAAGAACTGCCACACCGATACTACTGCCATACACTGGTGGCTTAGTCCTGTAAAATGCAATGCCCTCGACTGTATTGGGTACATCCGGAAACGTTAGTACGCGGTAACGAGCTTCAGTGTTGGCAGGAACTGTGTAGTCAACTTCTGGATCTGCTACAAGCAGTATGCCAAGAGCCTCTATGGTAGATCGGTCGGGGCTCTTTACCATTGCTTCTGGTGGTGCACAGGCCAGCCAATCAGTCTCGGCTTTGGGGGCAATGGAGGTATAGGTAACTGATTCTGCGGGTGCCTTGGCCTGGCTAGAAGCAAGTGTTAAGCCCGCTGCCAATGTAAGTGCGGTTGCCAATCCAGCTCGATTTGTACGATTCATTGCATGATCATACCTCGTTGGGATCACTTTGCAAAATGGGTGACGTTGCGCACCCGCCTCTTACACCTGCCTGACATGCTAAAATAAACTGATGAAAAGCGTACCAAGACTCTATAACAACTTCCAGCCCCAAAACTACGATTTATTTTTGCACCCCGATCGCGAAGCCAAGACGTTTACCGGCACCGTAACAATTACCGGCCTTAAAAAAAGCCGGCCCAGCCAACGCCTGACGTTCCATCAGCATGGCCTTACCGTAACGAAGGCCACTATTACCCGGCACGATAAAAAAGGCGACCAAGAGTTTGCGGTCGCGCGCATTAACCACCAGCGCAAGCTGGACGAGGTACGCCTGCATGCAGACGCCATGCTGTACGGCGGCAGCTATAGCATAACAATGGAGTTTAACGGCAAAATTAACGACGGCGAAATGCACGGCATTTACCCCGCTTACTACGAGCTAAACGGCGAACGCAAGGCACTTATTGGCACGCAACTAGAAAGCC
The DNA here is from genome assembly GCA_964432725.1 of uncultured Candidatus Saccharibacteria bacterium. Lineage (GTDB taxonomy): Bacteria > Patescibacteriota > Saccharimonadia > Saccharimonadales > UBA4665 > PMNU01. The sequence continues at coordinate 20,542 of CAYSOP010000001.1, forward strand.
ACCACGCCCGCGAAGCATTCCCATGCATTGACGAACCCGAAGCTAAAGCCACATTCGACCTATCGCTCGCCAGCCCAGTGGGCGAAGCCGTGTTAGCTAATACACCTGTTAAAACCCAAGCCGAAAAAGATGGCAAACTACACACTACCTTCGAGACCACGCCCCGTATGTCCACGTACTTATTGGCATTCGTGTACGGCGACATGCAGTACCGCGAGGCCAAAACAGATAATGGCGTAGCCGTACGTGTTTGGTCTTCTAAAGTACACTCACCAGAATCACTAGATTTTGGTCTAGAAGTTGCTCAGCGTGGCATTACATTCTTTGACGACTATTACGGCGTGCCTTACCCGCTACCCAAAGCAGATTTGGTTGCCCTACCCGACTTTTCGGCTGGCGCTATGGAAAACTGGGGACTTATTACCTTTAGAGAATCAGTACTTATTGCCGAGCCGGACACTATATCGCAAAGCAGCAAAGAACGCATTGCACTGGTTGTTATGCACGAACTATCGCACCAATGGTTTGGCAACCTGGTAACCATGAAGTGGTGGGACGACCTGTGGCTAAACGAAAGCTTTGCCAATGTTATGGAATATCTTGGCCCCGACGCGCTGTACCCGCAGTGGAATATGTGGGACATGTTTGTTGCGGACGAAGGCTTAGCAGCCTTTAGGCGCGACGCCATACCAAGTGTGCAGCCCATTCGTATAGAGGTGCACGGCCCCGACGAAATTAATACCATCTTCGATCCGTCCATTGTGTACGCCAAAGGTGGCCGGCTTATTAATATGCTGCGCAACTACCTGGGCGACGATGACTTCAGGAAGGGCCTAAAGGCCTACTTTACCAAGCACGCCTACGGCAACACCACCCGCGACGACCTGTGGGCTTCCCTGTCCGATGCGAGCGGCAAAGACGTAGCAACATTCATGAACGCTTGGCTAGAGCAGTCTAACTTTCCGGTGGTGCGCGTGACCCAAGACGGCCGCCAAGTTACGCTTACCCAATCTCACTTTGTATTAGATCCTACCCGCACAGACGACCGACGTTGGCCCGTGCCGCTACTGTCCACCAACCCTAAAGTACCGGCACTGCTCGATCAACAAACCGCAACCGTAACTCTGGACACTGACGAATACGTACGCATTAATCAGGGCGCGCTTGGCCATTACATTACCCAGTACACTAATCCTGCGCACTTAGCGGCCATTGCCAAACAGGCAGAAGACAAGACCCTAGGGGTTGCCGAACGATTAATGCTACTCAGCGACAGCGCGCTACTAGCTCGCGCCGGCGTGCTGCCCTTTGCAGATACCCTAGAACTTTTACAGCATTACACCAACGAGTCCAACGAATCGGTATGGGATGTTATGTCGCTAATACTGGCCGATGCCCGCCGCTTTATAGACGCCGAGCCTGCACTAGAAGACGCCATCAAGGCGCAGGTGCGCACCCTAATACAAGCCGAATACGAAAAACTCGGCTGGCAAGAACACGAGGGCGAATCTAGCCAAGACACCAAACTGCGCGCAACTATTTTAGGCCTTGGCGTGTTTGCCGAACACCCCGCAATTACCAAAGAGGCCTTACGGCTATTTGACGCCTACCAAAAAGATACTGGAGTTGTTTCTGGCGAACTGCGCGGCATAGTGTTTGCGGCTGCAGTCCGTAACAAAGTGCCTGGCGCGTTCGACTATCTACAACAACTAGAAGCCTCGTCTGCCAACCCAGAACTCAAGCTCGACGCCATGGGAGCGCTGGCAGGTACACGCCAGCCTGAACAAGCCAAACTACTGTTAGCCAGGCTCAAAGATGCCAAAAAGGTACGCCCCCAAGACGTTGACCACTGGCTAGTGCTTATTATGCGCAACCGCTACACCCAGCAAGAAGGTTGGGACTGGCTGCGTACTAACTGGGGCTGGATTGAAGAAATCTTTAAGAATGATAAGTCGTACGACTACTTCCCCCGCTATGCCGCCAGCGCCCTTAATACGAGTGTGCGCTTGCAAGAATACAAGGACTTTTTCGAACCCCTAAAAGACCAGATTGCCCTAAATCGTAATATAGTTATGGGTATAGAGGAACTAGAAAGTCGCGTTGCCTGGATAGAGCGCGACCTCGAGGGCGTTACAGCCTACTACAAGGTATAGTCGTTAAGGATTGTAGTAATCGTACTTCTGTGATGTAATGCTGCCTATGCATACACCTGGAACACCAGCAGAGAGCCTGCCTAGCCCTCAATTTGAACGTCATTTTTCGAGATTGGTTGGGCTTGCCGAATGGAACGCCCAGTCAGGCGGTGGTAATGCATGGTTTGAATGGGAGCCCAACAAAAGATCGCCAGGACAATACAGATCAGAAACCTGGCAGCCCAGTGTTATTTACAACCTTCGAGATTCTAATGAGTTTACGCCTCAACCTGGTGTTTCTAAACCAGAGTGGGTAAGCGATCCGGCATACCCGCGCACCGTGCACTATAGCCGTACCGAAATGACTAACAATGGAGCAACGGCACTGCCTTCTAAGTCATCCGCCGCCGGACAAAAATGGGAGGAAGGGTTTATAAATGCACCGAATCTCGATGCCCGCCCCGCAACTGTCGGACGCATTTGCATCCGCGGTTGCTCTATAGCATACACTTACGGTGATGTAGCCCTAGCAACGCAAACATATGCCGAGCGGGCAACGCCGGATAAAGCCGAAGAGATTGTGAGTGCCGATAACCGTATTGGTGCCTATTCTATGTCGCGCAGTCTACTGATAGCGACCGACCAAAAAGTATCTTACGAGCACGCAACGGGATATGCCCAGGTTTTGGCCGCCCTGGACCCCGAGAACCAGCGTCATGCCGCCATAAAGAATACGGCTCTCGGGGCTCTTAGCAGGGCACTACTAAACGATGGCCGGCTGGCTTTCGTGTCGTCTACCAAAACTCCTCCGACAGCTGCTGCCCGTGAAGCTACATTTGTATTAGATAGGCACGGCGTAATCGACGACATATGGTGGCTCGGTAATGGCATTACTGCCGGATGCGTGTTTACCGTACCTGGTTTTTTGCCTATGCTACACCGCAAGCTTGCAAGCAAAGAGTCCGAACGCAGTATGGCCAATCTTCAACCTACAAATGGCATATCGTATGTGAACTCATACGTCACAAAAATAATAAACACCTATGCGCAAGATAACGCGCGTGACTGCGAACTATTAGGCAAAGTAAAAAAAATTATTATCGATAAACGCGGAAACGTCGACATACCTCAACTTATTGCCGTAGGTAATGGCCTAGCGCAGACCAAGAACAAGACAGCCGCTGCTGGCGACGAGCATTTTCCGCGTTACGATGTCCATGATACGCGTAATGTAGGCGATGCTTTGTTGCTTATTCTGGACCGCAGCCGATTGCCATCCATAGAACAGTCAGTACGAGCCGAACAGTTTGCACAAGATATGCAGCATGTAGAAATTATAGATATGCTACAGACCGGCCTACGCGCCAAGCGCAGCGAAGCACTTCGCAACCGCCTCGGCGCCGACCCTACAAAGTCTGTAATAAAGGCCGTAACAGCAAAGTCAGTACCGGAGATTTCTAGAGCAGCCAACTGGTATTCGCCCGGCCAATTATGCAGTGCAACCCAAGAATCGGCGGCGCGGGCCATTTGGCGCAGTTTAGCAGTCGTAATGTAGTCTAGGCCGCCGCCTTGGCGGACCGATTCGCGGTATTTTACTTCGCACATATATACGGCATTGTTGCGTACAGCAATAATATCTACTTCGCACCACTGGGTACGCCAGTTCTGCTTAAGTATTGTGTAGCCCTGCGCGCGCAAATAATCTGCGGCAGCGTTTTCGGCCAGCCGGCCGGTAGCAACGGTGGTCATACAGCGTAGACTTGAATGGGCTTAAAACTACGGCGATGTAAGTCGCATATGCCGAGCGTCTTTAATGCGGCAGCATGGGCGGCAGTGCCGTAGCCTACGTGTTTTTCAAAGGCGTAACCGGGGTATGAGCTTGCTGCGTCGGCCATGTACTTATCGCGGGCTACTTTGGCAATAATACTGGCGGCACTGACTGCCGGTACCAAATTGTCTGCGCCAATAACAGCCCGTGCTAACGGATTGTTTGGAAAAAAGTTATAGTTGCCGTCAACAATAAGTTCGGTATACGCTTGCGTAATGCACGCCATGGCGCGCTCCATAGCTAGGCGCACCGCGCCTGTCAGCCCCACTTCGTCAAGCTCTGCGGGCATAACCCAGCCAAGGCCGTAGCTAAGCGCACTCACCCGAATTTCGGCGTCTAATATCTCGCGCTGCTTTTTACTCAGCTTTTTAGAATCTTTAAGTCCTGTAATTGGGTCGCCTAGTAGCACTGCCCCGGCTACCAACGGCCCCGCCCAGCAGCCCCTGCCAACCTCATCTATCCCCACAATCATATTCATTACTCTAGCACACACTCGTACAAAAAAGACCTCCGCTGGGGAGGTCTTTTTTGTGCACTATAAAGTGTTACTTGTCTTCGTGCTTGGCGAGTGCGGCGGCTACTTTAGCTTCGCGCTTTTCTTCTTCGGCGGCCTTTTTGGCGGCTTCGGCTTCTGCGGCTGCGGCTTTTTCTTCGGCCAACTTGGCTTCTTCTTGCTCTGCCTTGTTGTCCGAGATGTCGTTAACTGCGTAACGGTCAAAGTCTACGCCGGTAAGACGGGCAGATTTACCGGTACGGCTGCGCATGTAGGTAAGGTAGTTGCGGCGAACTTTGCTACGCTTGGTAACTTCGATCTTCAGTACAAGTGGGCTGTGCAGTAAAAAGCTTTTTTCTACACCAATACCGCTGGCAATACGACGAACGGTAATACGGCTGGTGTGGCTGTTCTTGCGGTCGGTGCGAATGACCATGCCCTGGAAAATCTGCACACGCTCTTTGGCGCCTTCGCGGATTTTTTGGTGCACCTTTACAGTGTCGCCGCTTTTTACGTCTACGACGGCGCTCTTTTTAAACTTGGCTTCGATTTGTTGAATGACAGATTGCATAATTAATAAACCTTACACTACTATTTCGCTTTCAGAACACTATAGCATATCTGTTATAAAACGACAATATCTACAAACCACGTCGCCGTCGTAACTTGTTGCGTTCACTCGTAGTCAACCCGCCCCATATGCCGTAGCGTTCTTTATTGTCTAGGGCAAACTTTAGGCACTCTTCTATAACGTCACAACGGTCACAAATACGTTTGGCCTTACTACTATCGCCCCCTGATCCTGGAAAAAATGCTTCAACATCGGTTTTTGAACACGCAGCTAAGGATTGCCATCCCGCTGCATCAGCCAACAAGTCGGCTACATTCTGTAGAGCGTTTCTGCCAAGCGAGCGGCTAAACACCTCGTCAGCCCGATGTATACGCAACATAGCTTCAACATCGGAATGCGTATCTATCGTCTGGGCGCGATTAGCTTCTATACTCTGCACTGACACTACGACTATCTATATAACATCAATCCATCACGATCAAATAACTGTGATCCATATCACAACTACTATGTAACGACGCGGTAGACTTCTTCGATGGTAGTAATGCCTTGCATAGACTTAATAACACCGTCTTGCACCATGGTTAGCATGCCATCTTCTACGGCCTTTTGTTGCAGCATATCGGTACTGATTTGGTTGGGTGGCAGCCGAAGCAGCTGCTGGATGCCGGGTGTCATTTGCAGCTGTTCGCGGATAGGTAGCTGACCGCGATACCCAAAAGGACTTTCGGGAGATATGCCCGGCTTGTACAACGTAACGGTATTTACATCTGGTCGCTCGACGCCAGGCGGAAAGGTATTAATAACTTCTTGTAGCTGGGCTTTTAGGCCATCGTCTGGCTGGTAGGGCTGCTTGGTGGCGTCGTCTAAGCGGCGAACCAAACGCTGCGCCATAATAAGGTGAATGGCCGATGCGAACAATGGGTTGACGCCAATAAAGTCAATCATACGAGTAAGCGCCGCTGCCGCAGACGAGGCGTGGAAGGTGCTTAACACCAAGTGGCCGGTTAAGGCCGCCTGCAAAGCGGTCTTGGCGGTGTCTTGGTCGCGGATCTCGCCAACCATAATAATGTCTGGGTCGAGGCGCAGCACAGCACGCAGTTTTTCGGCAAAGCCAGAGGCGTTCACATCGCCGTGCACCGGTATTTGCACTACACCGCGCAAGAAGTATTCAACCGGATCTTCTAGGGTAATAATCTTGCGTTCGTCGTTATTAAGGGTGGTTAATAGCGAATACAACGTAGTCGTCTTACCGGAACCAGTTGGGCCCACTACCAACACCAAACCAGTCGGGTGCTTAATAACATCGTTTACGACATCGCGCTCGCGCGGGCTTAGGCTTAGCTTGTCTAGGTTTAGTAGCTCTAGTTCTAGGGTAAACAGACGCATGACTACGTCGGTACCATAGGCAGCCGGCACTGTCTCTACGCGCAAGTTAACGTTTACCAGCTCGCCGGTAGCCATACGGAACTGGCGGTTAATATGGCCGGTCTGGGCATCTGGCGCGTCAGTAGAAACATCGGCGGCCGAAGCAATAGCCGACAGCACCTGGTGGTATTGGGTGCGGGCAATACTGGCAATAGTGTGCAACACGCCGTCTACTCTAAAACGAGCGCGTACGGCGTCGTCTTGGTTTTCTAGGTGGATGTCAGACGCTTTTAACTGGTAGGCTTGTTGCACTAAGTAAGCCAAAATATCGTCGGCACGCACCTGGGATAGCGTTTGGGAAATTTTAGCCAGTGCATCTAGGTCGTCGTGCTTGCTAATATTAATGTCTTCATACACAACCTGTTTTGGCGGGTCGTACAATCGCATGTAGTCCCGAAAACCGGTGTCAGAAATAAGCGCGGTGGTTATGCGCATATCGGTAAATCGACGTTCGAGGTCGTGTATAACTTGCTGCGACGTGGTGTTGGTAATGCCGAACAGGGCGCTACCCTTTTGGACAGTGAGCGGCACAGTGCGCATATTGTAGAGTTCTGTTGGCTTAAGCAAATCTTTAAACAATGGCTTCTCGGCCATACGAGACGTGTCTATATATGCAAGCCCGAGTATGCGGGCACGCCGTTGGGTTGCGACTTCTTCATCGCGTCGGGCATCTTGACTCATGCCCCAATTGTAGCACGCAGTACATAAGCGGAACTATGGCCTTGCCCGTCATTCCAAACTGGTCCTCACAACCCCACCCGCCTCTTCTGCAATGAGCGCTCGTCACCCCCGCGAAGGCGGGGCCCAATCAATAAAGCATTCCGTGTCATCCTGAACTTGATTCAGGATCCAGTAAGAATAAAATTCTTTCTTCTTTCTTCTGACTAGCATCAAACTGCAATGTTACTTCTTTTGTCCCGCCAAAAGAAGTAACCAAGAAAACCTCTCGGTACAGTGTCAGCTACTCGACTACCTCCAAGCTACTTGGACGGCGCTGCAATAACTCCTTCCACTATCGTTCCAGTCGCCCCCTCCCTTATTTTTTCATAGGATTATTCCGGGGTACGATTGCCGCTTGACTGCCGTCCAAGTACCTTTCCGGTAATCGGGCAGCTGTCAATGCACCGCACCTAGGCTGCAAACCTCGTGTCATTCCAAACTTGATTTGGGATCCAGTAAAAATAAGAATTCTTTATTACTGGATCCATAACCCTCGTTCAGGATGACGGAGGGCGGTTGGGGCGCGTCTGAATGGTAGAGGCGTAGGTACTATGGCAGGCTGTAGTGTAAAATAAGCATTAGTTATATGGATGCCCGGGATATTGTTTTAATTGCTCATAACTTGCGCAGTACGCACAACGTCGGTTCGCTATTGCGTACCGCCGAGGGTTTGGGCGTGTCTAAGGTTTACCTAAGCGGCTACACACCCCACCCGCAGCATGCCAACGACCGCCGATTGCCGCACGAGGCAGCCAAAATTGCCAAGCAGCTGCATAAAACCGCCCTGGGCGCACAAGATATGTTGGCCTGGGAACACCACAAAGATATTCTGCCAGTAATTGCCAAGCTTAAAAAAGACGGCTATATAGTAGCCGCCATAGAGCAAGCCGAAGACGCCAAATTGTTGCCAGGCTATCACCCACCCCAAAAGATTGCTCTGCTGGTGGGCCGCGAGGTAGAAGGCATAGAGCAAGCAATATTAGACGCCTGCGATGTAATTCTAGAAATTCCCATGTTTGGCAAAAAAGAATCGTTTAATGTAGTGCAAGCGTCTGCGATGGCGCTATACCACTGCCGCTTTATATAGCCTAGCCAGCTTACCACTTTTGTGGTAAAATAATGTCTTACGAGTAAGGTAAAAGACGTATGGCTTCCCGCGAACGAATACCAGCATTATTTCTGACAGCGACACTGGCGTTAGGTGGCTGTAATACCCAAGAACATCTGGCCAACAATCCCAATGGCGGCCTCAACGGCTCCCCCCACGACGGTACTGTCGCTACCCAAGAACCAACCGACCCCGCTTACTCCTGCGGATCCCTAGAAGAATACGAACTAGTTGGCCCAGCCACCGGAGGCCAAGGCGGTATGGACGACGACCCGGGCAATCAGGGTAATGGCAACAATGATGGCAGCGGCGACGGCAATGAGGATGGGAATGACGGGGGTAACGGTGACTACGGTTCAGCTCAGTCCGGCGCTTACATGGTAGCCCGCAATCTTGGACGCTGCACTGTAGTGCTAGGCGTAGACTTTGACAGTCCTGTAGATATTAACAAAGGCGACGAGTTTACTATTATATGTACCTACAAGAATCCTGTCGAAAACAAACCGCTGCAATTTGGTATTGTCCCAGGCGCCGACCCCTACGACCCAGTAGCACAAACAAACGCCGGCTATATTGAACTAAGCCCCCCTATTGTAAATAGCATTACGGAAGACAGGCCTTCATGGCTATTAAAATGCCCGGCTCCGAAGGCCAATATCCCCAAGATTTTTCCTCACACGTACCCGGACAACGGCGGCCGTCCTGCAGATAAGCCCAATCCTATCCCTACGTCGTAACTCTTATGCTACACTGTAGCTAAGATGGTTCTGGTAACCAAAGTAAAACGAACGACCAAAGTCAGACAGCAGCGCAAAGGCCACCACGCCAAAAAAGACGAGCGCTATTTAAAGACGTACTGGCCGTACCTGCCACTGGTGGCCATTGTTGCTGTGGGCCTGCTATTTAGCAACTTGTGGGGCGTGGTACAAACTAACGTGCTGGGCTATGCCACCGACACGTCTATTAACGGTCTGCTGCAATACACCAACAACGAGCGCGCCGCCAATGGCTTAGGGGCGCTGGCTTTGCATAACACCCTAAACGCCGCCGCCCAAGCAAAAGCCAACGACATGGCCACCCGCGACTATTGGTCGCATAACACTCCGGAGGGCAATCCACCTTGGGTATTCTTTAATAACGCCGGCTACAGTTATGTAACCGCTGGCGAAAACCTGGCATATGGATTCGACAGCAGCAGCACTACGGTAACCGCATGGATGAACAGCCCCGGCCACCGCGCTAATATTCTGAATAATAGTTTTGTAGATGTGGGCTTTGGCTTTGCTAATTCTGCCAACTACCAAGGGACCGGCCCGGAAACTATTGTCGTTGCCATGTATGGCAGCACTGTTGCGGGCGCGAGCGCACCGGTTACACCCACCCCAGTTGCCAAAGCACCAGCCCCGGTACCAACGCCTGCTCCTGCACCGGTAGCAGCCACACCAGAACCAGCCCCGGCACCAGAGCCTACTCCTACGCCTACTCCCGCAGCCGCAGAACAGAACAAAACCACAGTTGCAGCAGCTGAGCCTACGCCTGCACCAACGCCCGTAACCGCTCGCAAAGTCGCACGCGTACAGCTATTAGCTAACGGCGAGGCACCGTGGAGCTTATTCGCCGTATCGGCAATCGCCACCATTAGTATTGCCATCTTCTTTTTACGGCACGGCCTATTGTGGCACCGGGTATTGGTGCGCGGTGAGTCATTTATACACAAACACCCATTCCTGGACATCGCATTAGTTAGCCTAGCAATGATAGGTTACATATTGACACGCACTGACGGCATTATCCGCTAACGTTGACGTGCTGACCCTGCAAAATGCGCAGGCCTGACAGCAAGGTTGATGCTGCGTCGAACGGCGATGATCTGGCTTCGGCATCAGCGAATACCTCGTCTGCGTCTGTAAAACTGGATACGCCTAATATAGCGGCTGCAACTTCGGAACCCTGATACCTGCTGTGCGGGAAAAAAGTGTGGTAGTCGGTGGCAATAGTGCGCAGCACCTCTTGAATACTGGAATGCTTAATGCGCAACAATGCCTCAGCCTCGTTCGCACCAGGTTCATAATATGCATGTACAGCGCCTGTCAGTGCGCGGATATGATGAACGTTCAAACATTCCCCATCCTTTAACGCTGAAGTGTCGGTTGCATACGGACCGAGCGTTAGCGAGGCGACGTTATGTGTTTCGTAACGGGGTAACTTTTTTTGCGCATACATATCTACGGCAGCGAGGCTGGCAATAAGGTCAGGATGTAATCCCAGCTTGCCTATGACCACAGTCGTTTCTTTGCTTGGCTTTCGATGAGTGACTTCTATGCGGCCTTCATTTAGTAGTGCAGAACTAGTGGGAATAATATGACGTGGGTCTAAAGGAAGCACCACGCCGCCAAACAAATTTTGTAAATCCTGTACTACCGGTGCAAACCGCTCATGCCAAATAGTTACTGCACCCGTTTGTTCTGCGTGCAGCAAGGATTGTGGCATGTATTGCTCCTATTGGACTTTAATATTGGCAGTTCCGGCGAGTTCGCGCAGTTTAGCAATGCCGGCTTCGGCGGCAGTCATGCGCATGGGCAGCTTAATTATTTGCTTGTCGGTTTCGGTACCCAGTACCAACACTACCTCGGTGTCGCCCTGGTGGCCGTCTATAATATTTTTGAGCGATACTAACATTTGCTGGTTTTTGCTGTCGGGTAAGCGTACGTATATTCGGGGCGCCGCGCCAGCTTTCGCGGCGGTAGTGGCTACTTTGGATTTGGCCGTGGTGACGCTGGCAGCGGGTTTTTTGACAGTAGGAACCTTAACTTTTTTGCCGGTTTCTTGGTAGCCGGTGGCTTGTTCGGCGGTAATTTCGCGGGCGTCGTCTACAAATATTTTAATTTCTTCGCCGATGTTGCCTTCGCGGTCTTTGGCACTGGCCTTACCACGTACCAGCACCACGCGGTCTCGTTCCCACAGCCCTACGGTTTGTTGGAAGGCGTTGGGGAACAATATAAGTTCTAGGTCGGCTGTTTGGTCTTCTAGCTTTACAAAGGCCATTTTGCTGCCGGTTTTGGTGGTAATTTCGCGTACGTCTACAATGGCGCCGCCGATTACTACGCTTCTGCCGTCATGACTAGGTTTTAATTCTTTAATGGGCATGGTTTGTTCTGCTAGATATTTAGAAAACATAGCTAATGGATGCTGACTCAGGTATAGACCCAGCAATTCGCGCTCCCATAGCAATTGCTCGCGCTGGTTAAAGATCTCTACGGCTTTTTCTAGGGTTAGCTGGGGCTTGGCAATATCTACGGCGTCGCCAAATAAATCTACTTGGCCGCTATTGGCCTCTTTTTGCAGACGGTTAGCGTAAGCCAGCATCACATCTAGGTTATGCAGCAGCTGCGAACGGTCGCCAAACCTGTCGCACGCCCCGGCCTTTACCAAACTTTCTAGGGCTTTGCGGTTGCAAACACGGGGAGAAACCTTGGACAAAAAGTCGTCTAGCGTAGCAAACCCGGTGTTGCCCGATTCTTTACGCGCGCGCAGAATCTCGGCCACGGCCCCGGTACCGACGTTTTTAATGGCGTCCATGCCAAATCGGATGGGTGCTTTGCGGTTGTCTGGGTTGGCTTTATCTGGCACAACAGCAAATTCGTGGTACGATTCGTTAACATCTGGGGGCAGCACGGCTATACCCATTTTTTGGCATTCCGATATCTCGATGCTGAGGCGGTCGGTGTCGTCGTAATCGCTGGTCATAAGCGCGGCCATAAATGCGCTGGGGTAATGTGCCTTTAGGTAGGCTGTCCAGTACGACGTCATGCCATAGCAGGCGGAGTGCGACTTGTTAAAGCAGTAGTCTGCAAAGCCTAACAGGTCTTTCCAGAACTTTTCTATAACAGCCTTTGGTACGCCGTTATTAACCGCGCCGTCTATAAACTTGACCTGCATTTTTTGCATGACGTCGAGCTTTTTCTTGCCAATGGCTTTGCGCAGCGTGTCGGCTTCGCCGCCGGTAAAGCCGCATACGTCGCGCGATATCTGCATAACTTGCTCTTGGTACACCAGTACGCCAAAAGTGCTTTCTAGGGCGTTCTTCATAAGCGGGTGGGCGTAACTGATCTCTTCTAGCTTGTTTTTACGCTTAATAAAGCTGTCGGTTAGGCCGGCAGATAGTGGGCCGGGGCGGTATAAGGCACCCATGGCGATGACGTCGTTAAATTCGGTGGGTTTAAGTTCGCGCAGGTAGCGCTTCATGCCGCTGGATTCAAACTGGAATACGCCGGTGGTGTCGCCGCGGCCTAGCAGGGCAAACGTTTCTGGGTCGTCCAGGGGAATACTCGCCAAGTTAATATCGGCACCGTGTACCTTGCGGATAATACGTAGGGCGTTCTTAATAATAGTTAGGTTAGATAACCCCAAAAAGTCCATTTTTAGCAGGCCTAGCTCTTCTATTTGCCCCATAGAGAACTGCGTTGCCACGACACCCTTCTGGGCCATTTCGAGCGGTACATATTGTACTAGCTCGCCCGGAGCAATCACCACGCCGCAAGCGTGTACGCCGTGGCTACGGATAGTGCCCTCTAAGGCAATGGCTAGGTCTATAACTTCTTTGGTACTTTCGCTGCTTTCGTATTCGCGCTTTAGGTCTGGGTCTTTCTCTATGCTGACTTTTAACGGAATATGCCTGCCCTGCACCGGCTGCGGAATTAACTTGGCCAGACGGTCGGCTTCGGCGTACGGCACTTGCAGCACACGGGCAACGTCACGCAAGGCGGCCCTGGCGGCCATTTTGCCAAAGGTGACAATGTTGCTTACTCTGTCTGCGCCATATTTATCTGAACAATACTGAATAACCTCGTCGCGCCGGTTATCCTGAATATCTACGTCAATATCGGGCATGCTAATACGGTCAGGGTTTAGGAAGCGTTCGAACAGCAAGCCATATGCCAATGGGTCGAGGTCAGTAATGTGCAGTGTGTAGGCAATAATAGACCCCGCCGCGCTGCCTCGGCCTGGGCCAAAAATAATCCCTTGGTCTTTGCCCCAGTTAATAAAGTCCTGCACAATTAACATGTAGCCGTTAAAGCCCATGCCGTCTATTACCTGCAACTCGTACAGCGTGCGCTCTAAGACCTCTTTGGGTAGTTCTTGTTTTACCTCGTCCTGAGTCATTTTGTCGGCAGCCTCGCGCGACTTGCCCAAATAGCATTCTGCCAAGCCCCTGTATACCAGCTTGTCTAGATAGGTCTTTTCGGTTTCGCCGTCTGGCACGGGGAACTTAGGGATTAATATCTTGCCTAGTTCGAATTCAAAGTTAACCCTGTCTGCAATAGCGCGGGTGTTTTTAATAGCTTCTGGGCACAGGTCTTTCCAGCGTTCGATGACTTCTTTTGGGTCGGTTACGTGCAGTTCAAAGTCGCTTAGGCTCATACGCTTTTCGTCGCTCATGAACGAGCCGGTTTGCACACACAATAAAATCTCGTGGGCTTGTTGGTCTTGGTGCTTTAGGTAGTGTGCGTCGCTGGTGACTACTGGCGAAATGTCTAACTCTTTGGCCAGCTTTAATAGCTCTACATTTACCTTTACTTGCTCATCCCATTTACTGGGGTGTTCGGGGTGGCCGTGATCTTGGACCTCTATGTAATACCTATCGCCAAAGACCTTTTTGTACCACTTGGCTGTTTCTACAGCTTTGGCGTACTGGCCTTGGCGAATAGAATCGCCCACTTCGCCACCAATACAGCCACTCAGGACAATTAGGCCTTCGTTGTGTTTCTCTAGTATGTTGTGGTCTACACGGGGCTTGTAGTAAAAGCCCTCTAGGTTAGCAGCAGTAGAAAGTTGCATCAGGTTTTTGTAGCCGACTTCGTTCATGGCCAGCAGAATAAGGTGGTAATATACTTTGTCTTTGCCAGCCTCTTTGTCGTGCATAGTGCGGGCAGCAACGTATGTTTCCATACCCAAAATAGGTTTAATACCGCCTGCACTTGCCGCTTTGTAAAAGTCGACGTTGCCACTTAACGTGCCATGATCTGTTTGGGCAACAGCCACCATGCCTTGCTCTTTTACATAGTCAACAAGCTCGGGAACTTTGGTAAGTCCGTCGAGCAAAGAATATTGCGTATGGTTATGCAGATGTACATAATCTGACGCCTGTAAATTAGTGGTTGGCTGTGCGTCTGCCAAGTACCCTCCTTGTATCTTTTAATTATAGCGAATGTAGAGGGTATGTGACGACTAAACTTTACGACTAGTGAGGGAATTGCTATACATGAATATTTATTATAGTATACGGCTCTATGTTATCTACTAAGAGTAAATTTGCGGCATTCGATATAGACGGAACTTTGTATCGAGGCAATCTGACATGGGATTTCTTCAACCAACTTATTAGGCGCGAGATTATTCCATCCTCTTCTATGGAAGCGCTTGAGTCTTTCTATATTGCACATGACACACGGATAAGCGATAAGGCATACAGTGAATACGACAAGAATTTAATCGAAGTATTCTGCAAGAATCTTGGCAATATTAATGACATGAGTATTTACTGGAGTCTTGGCAAACAAATTGCTGAGCAAAACTCAGACAGGCTATATAAATACACCCGTGAACTACTTACCAACTTTAAAAATGAAGGGTACATCTTAGTCGCAATAACAAATTCCGTAGGTGCAGTAGCCCGGCCTTTTGCTCACGCCTTGGGCTTTGATATTGTCTCTGCCAATGATGAAATACTGGATAGCAAGAGTGGTCATATTATCGATTGGACAATCTACTCCAATCTCGAAACTAAAGGCGCAGTTCTTAGACGTTTAACCGAAGAAAACAATTTATCGCTTAAAGGCAGCTATGCAATTGGCGACACAAAAGCAGACGCCTTGATGCTAGAACTAGTAGACAATCCGATTGCCTTCAATCCCGAGAGAGAGCTGCAACAAATCGCTCTTAGCAGTAAATGGCAAATCGTAGTGGAAAGAAAAAACGTCGTTTATCGTCTTGAAGGCGTAGAAGACTCGTTCATCTTACGTGCAACGTAAACTATAACTTTGTATCAAATTTAGACAACACCTGTTCATAATCCGACTTCACGTTCTTCCAATCATCGCACAAATTATTGATGTAGGATGAAATATCTGACGCCGGATAGCCGTATACCTTGCGCGCTCGCTCTGTATCCAAAACAAGATTTAGATTAGGCAGCGGGAATAGGTCGTCGTAAAAATTCTTCTCATCGAGGCCGGCAGCACCATAATCTATATGCGATATATCAGCTTGCTGGCCCATAGAGGCAGCAAATGCTGCAGCGACACCGTCTAAGGTTAGCATTTGAGTGCTTGCTACATTCAGTATCTCTGCATCCAAATTGTGACTAAAGGGCACTGAATAAAATAGGCTTGCTACCTCAGGCGCATAGGCAAACTGGACCAAAGACTGGCCATTACCGGGTACTGGAATAGCCTGACCTTTTTCGATCCGACTATAAAAGTACTGATGTCTCAAGAAATAATCCTTAACCCCAAGAATATAATGAGGTCTAAAAATGGTAAGTTGTACGCCTCGCTTTTTAGCAAGCCCGGTATACAGATGCTCAGCCTGTGCTTTGTTGGTGCCATAATTTCCAAATGAATTGTTCTCGCCAAGAGGCGACGCCTCGACTAAAGGATAGACATCCGTTCGTGCATAGACAGCAGCAGAGCTGAAAAATACTATTCTTTCGGTACAGTCTTTTATGACGCCGAAAAGAGGCCTCACCTGTACCGGTTCATAGCAGCACATATCATAAACGCAGTCGAAGTGCGTAGCGCCCAGAGCCACTTGTAACTTTTTCAGGTCAGAAGGGTTATTCCTATCACCTCTTATAAAGGTGACATTTTTTTGTTTGGGCGCGGCCCTAGAAAATATATAGACATTCGCTTCTTCGGACAAAAATAAGTCGACCAGTAAACTCCCGATAAACTTAGTTCCGCCGATAATCAATATGTTCTTCTTCATAATTACCCCTTAAGTCGCCTCTTTATTATCTCGTTTATTCTTTTGGCCAATACTTTAGTGGGTGCTGCATCGCAATCGATCGTTATGCACTTTTCTGACAACAAGGAACCATTTAAGTAATCATCATATTTATCAAATGCTTCTTGGGAGTGCGTGTACCACGCATATTTATCATTAAAACGCCCAATAGATTTAGCCCTCTCTAAGGATGTTTTAGGCTTGATGCGAAGATAGATTATTAGGTCAGGCTCCTCAAGCCGTCCAGCAAGTAGCTCATTGTCGTACCAATCCTTGAGCTTTAAGTGTTCTTTGGGCGATCCGGCGTACGTATACACGAGTGTAGATAGATACGAGCGGTCCATTATGACGCATTTATCAGTCCGATTAATCAGCTTGGCGTAAACAGCTTTCGCGACGTCGTTAGCCATACAAAGCGTAGTAGTAACACCATTTGAGACGTCCACCATAAACTCTGGAATAAACTCGTAAGTGGAATCATCTTGCGCAGATAATGCTGCGCTTAGGGCCGACTTACCCGCACAGGACAGGCCTTCCAATGCAACAATCATAGCTGCGCTGTCATTTCTCTTATTGATAGATTTACTGTGTGCGTGTAGTCGTATTTATCTATACATCTTTTGTAACCAGCACGCCGCACATTGTCTATCTGTAATGGACTTAAGTTTAGTATCACATCTATCTTATCGGCGGCTATCTCAGCGTTTTTAGGAACAACAACATAGCCATCGACGTTGTCGTCAATTTGCTCCACAAAGCCGTCCACCTCGCTCGCCAATACTAATGGCCCTGCCATGCGACCCCACATTCTTACCTCTTCAGGGACAAGTCCGAATGGCTCCCTGTAGGAAAGCTGGGCAACAATTTTAGTATTGCGCCACTGACAAATATATTTGGGCAAATCCATATCTAAATCAAAAATTGCAGTGCAGGCTTCTTCTAAACCATAGCTTTTAATCATTTGTTTTAGCTGACCAACATTTGAAGGAGAATTACGAAACGGCGAAGCTATGAACACAAGATGTATATCATCACGCCGTTGATTTAATATGCTAAACGCCTCTATAAGGGTCTCAAAACCCTTATAAGGTACAGCTCTTGCAACGCTGAAAATAAGCTTTTTGTTTAGGGGTATACCGCGCTGCATGAGCGCCTCTTTTATTCGTGAAGGTGCAATGACATCAAACTTCTTATCGGCTATATTTATCCCTGTCTGGAGATTCACGATCTTTTTCTTAGGAATGTTATATGCGTGCTGTAAAGTGTCGGTCAGAAACTGGCTCGTGCTTGCCAGATACAGCTTGTCAGTGAACGCAATGCCAGTAAATGCGTCTGCCTCCCAAGCCTGCCGGTCTTTGGGCACGTTATCGGGAAAATGCGAATAAACATCACTGTGAGGCACTAAAATTGACGTTACATTATTGGCACCACATAAATAAGGCGTGTGCAGAAAAGGCGTGTCCACTAAATATGTCAGCACGTGGTCATACTGTCTTGCAAGTTGCTCTAGGCATTCAGCTGCATTTCTTGACGCCTCTTGCCAGTTCGCTGGCGAGCCATAGTTCTCGTTGCCATTGGTACCATTGCTTACAAACCATAACTTGCCGCCCAGGCTCTGACAAACTTCTTTTGTAGTGGTCGCAATCTCACTCGAATAACCGTGCGCGCTAGACGCCAGATCCACAGCAATTACATGAAAAGTATAGTCAACATGCGGAGTGTTAAGTTTTTTAATTATCGATGGCATAGAGCCAATAAAATACTGCGATAATACCCCGACGCCGCAGGTAGAGTTAACAGCTCCATCATATGTAGCATATACAATGGCAATACTCTTCTTAACGGAATTCATCGTACTTAAGCTTTAATTTCAATTGCAACAAATTTAAGTTCGTCTTCTACGTCACGAACACTATGCTTACTACCCTTTCGAGTTAGTATGCAGTCACCCTTGCCCACTTTAATATCAGCACCGTCAACATTCATGGTTGCAGACCCATCAAGAATAAAATAGATCTCATCAGTAGTATCATGTAGGTGTTCTTTAACTTCTGCTCCTATCGGTAAGCTTGCACAGCCAAAAAAATCCCAATTACTTTTTTCGTAGCCAATGACTTTGGCATCAACATCGTCGCTAGCAAAAGCATTATATGGCTGATGGAAGAACTTCATGCTCATAAGACCTTTTCCACCATGAGCTGACATCCGAATAGGCTCTATGTCGTTTATATTCTCGACGAGGGGCATTTCCTTTAATTTCGACAGAAATCTTAGTGCCCTGTCCGTCTTACCCTCTTTATACATCTTGAGATTATGAGAGGCCTCGAGCTCTTTGCGAATAGCAGCTACTAAATCGTCGTCAACATTCAAGAATTCTACTTCAAGTAGCCTTTCGGTATAGGTATGTGCAACGTCTGAGTATGTGACTGTTTCATTTATTAAAAGTACCTTCTTGTCGTCATGTTCATACACTACTTCAACGCGTCGATTGGTAAATTCCAAATAAGGCTTGATCTCAAATTTTGGAAGGCCAAGATCAAAATCCGCAGAAGAAAGTACCCCTGGATGCTCATCGTTAACCAGCTGCTTATGAAATTCTTCAAAAATACTTTCGCCGGACTTCCCTTGCCCTATATACCGCTTAGCTGTTAATACGGTGGTATCGCTCTTTGCGCGCACTCTAACACCCACCTTATGTTTTGCCATCTGCTTATCCGTAGAGTCGTAAATAGTGTCTTTGATGCGATACGTGTGCTCAGTCTTTTTCCAACTATTCAGTACTTTTAGGGTAGTAATAATCTGTGGGTCTTCTACCCATTCGTAGGCAATTTCATGTTCTGTTTCGGTTTTATTCATAAGTAAATAGTATACTCCTCGCCATCATAAACTCGTCGGCATCCGGAACATGTGCAATATTTTGGACCACATTATCCGGTGTTGATAATACTGAACGTAAATGCGACTTAATCAGCTTTGCTTTGTACTCCGCGCTCTGGCCAGCATCATCTAATAGGTATGCGTCGATAGGCGTCGAGCTTAAGTGATCTACGACATCCTGCTTCCATTGAATTCCGTATATGGCGTCTTCTTTGGGATTTGATTTCAGCGCGTTTGCGTACATCGTCCTTACCTCGTTAGGCTCAAGTTGCCTTCTGGTATGATCAACAATCTCCACTCCGGCTGAGGTGAGCATTGCGACCGCAAGCTCACGTACAGGATATATTCGCCTGATGCCTTCTACTAAGTGCTTCTCCGCATCAGGCTTAAATAGTATAATCGCGCTTCCCGTTTTCATTTTTCGTACAATAGCATCTTGTACGCCTAACTGCAATGAGCTTGCCTCTGTTAAATGAACACGTACGACTCAGTTGTAGGACTTTTACAACAAGCCGTTTAGAAGCCTAGTTTCTAATTGTAAGGGTCTTCACTGCCGCCCAGCATTAAGCTTGGTTATATACAAAGCTAGTAAACATAAGGTGGAGAATGCTATGGCAGATGGAGCAGTAACGCGCGAGATAGTACACGATAAACGAGGGGCCAGTACGTTTCTTACCTGGTTAACATTATTAATAGCACTGTTAGCTTTGATTGTAGCCATCATGGCATACAATCGTTCAGGCGGTAACATTACGCCGGACAGTGTACAGAAGCAAACAAACGACGCGATTGATAACGTGCAGGGTCAATAGCCAAGATGCTCTATTGGTGGACTTGTTTATATTGGGCTTCTTAATTCTGTTAGGAACTTTTCGCATTGATAGTGATCGTGCCAGCCGCTTCCAGCCAACGACGGAGAGTAGATACCCGATGAGCCCAAAAGTTCGTCGTAGCGCATTTTCTCTTGCTCTAGGCCAAATAAAGCCACAGGATTTGTTTCGCCAGCCTCGGCTCGGCGCCGGTATTCGCCATAACAACCGCTTCCAAACCTAACACTATCTACCCATCCCTCTTCTGGCAAAAAGAGATCGCCGTCTAAGTCATTAACGATACTTGGGTTTTCGTCTGCATTCTCTAGCGACCAGTTCATAAGGGCTCTAGATACACGGCCTGCTTCGCCTCCTATAAGCGAATGTAATGATACGAAACGACGTTGCATGGTTGCGGCGACTCGATGAGGGTCGGTGCCGGATGCTTGACCCGCATTATACTCAACGCAAATTTCATCTAACTGTTCACGTCTCTCTTGCACTGACATGTCAGGGTACACAATAAAACCTGTGTTTGGGATGGCCGATGCTTTATCTATGTCGAATCCGAGCAAAGGATTATTGTTGATCGCCGTAATTTGCTCGTTCGTGCAGGTTATTGGTGCCAGCCGATCAAAGGTATGCACGCCCTGGTATCCTTCTACATATTGCCCGCCTCGTCCTGCAGGTCCATCCCGAATTGTACTAATTTTGCCGGGCTCCATTATATCCAAAAAGCGTTGATGCAAAGCTAAAATGAAGTCTACAGTCATCGGTTGGTTGCCATATTGTCGAGTAAATAGTCGAGCTGCAAGATAGCCTGCCCATTCTTTGTCCCCAAATATTCTCTCGGGTTTGGCCGGCTGGCCAGTAATGATCGCTGTATCGAGAAACTTTTTGTCGATAACTAGGGCCGCCTCAATGAGTCTCTTGGGCGTCGTCGTCAGGCCGAGGGCCTCTTCGGATCTACGAATATCTGCCTCAAGGGCACCAGCATCCAACTCATGGTTTTCTTTGGTCACGCTTAGTAATTCACGAGGCAAGGCTGCGCTAGCAGTTACATCCCCAACTTTATTTAATTCTACACGCTCGGTCATGATCTTAAAGTATACCAGGCAATCACAAGGAGTTTTGGAGTAGCCATCTTCTCGTCATTGTAGCTGTAGCGCAGTTTATATGTTATAATTATACTTTATAGGAAACAGAAAATGCCGGGACTGTACGAGCAACTAGACGCCGCTGGCAATGATCTGGAACGTCGTGCTATTACGAACAATCTGATCGATACTATGCGCGTCAGCCCAGACAACATTGAGGCGAATACTGCATATTACGGATTATGCCAGGAAGTAATAAGCCGTCTTGGCCATGACGAGAGTAGAGTGTCCAGCGATTATGCCGGACAATTTCCGCCCAAAATGTCTGCCGCTTTGGTTATGACAACCCGTCGGGTGAGCGGTTTTTTGCAAGCCATTCATGAAGTACCAAAAATGGAATCGGCCATAGAGGCCGGCCCGGGTGCTAGCGCCTTATTAAGCGTTGCCGCTGCCACGCGAGGTGCCGAAGTAGTGGCGTACGAAATAGACGAGCGTGCCGCCGAATGCGCCCGAGAAGTAGTACGGCTAACTGGCTACGCCCAGCAAATCGACATTAAGCCGGGCAGTATTCTTACAGCCACCGACCTGCCCAACCACGTAGATGCTGCCATTGCCGAAATCTTAGGCCCAGGCTTACGGAACGAAGACGGCCCGGCCGTTATTGCAGCCCTAAATAAACGGGCTACTCACAAAATACCAGATGCCGCCAGGTTGTATGCTGCCGACTCTGACTCGGTTAATGCATATTGGCAAGAAGTTGCCCGTGTTGATTTAACCGATCCAAACCCCCGTGTTTCGGGTAGGTTTACCAGCCTTAGTTCTGGCCCTACTAGAGTATGGGTGCGAGCCGACATTAGAGCCCAAGGTAAAGACATTGTGGCCGACTATGGCACAGACGCGCTTACCAGCCCAGTAGCCCTTAGCGGTTTAGTGCACCTTCCACGCCCTGGAATGACCGTTGAGTTTGCCTATGACATAGGCGCCATGGCGGCAACTCCCGACTACGTAGGCATTGCGGCCGAGCACTAGAGCCTACGAAAGCTTTCTAGGCCATACCGTAAGTCTTGTATACTAGCTGCATCATGACGTCATCACCAGAAAGAGAAACAAGGCCAATAACCAGACGTAGACTATTAGAGGTTACCTGTGGTCTGGGCCTTTTTGCCGCTGGAGCCGCACTTGGCAATAGCATAGACTACTTTAAGCATCCGGGCGACGTACAAGGGTTTACATGGCAGAACCACAGCTTTGAAGACCCCCATTTACGAACTGCCGACGCTGCACCAACAACTGGTGATAGACATGCAGATTCACCCCTGCCGAGCCATTGGCACAAAGCTGCAATTATTGGCGCTTCTGTAGCCAGTTTACTCAAAGGATGGCGTGAAAAGCCAAACGCAAATTTAGGCGTTGCCTACACCGATCCAGGCGGCAAGTGGCACGAGGGCTGGGCCGAGCCCGGTCAGCCTTATGGCCGCAACGCCATGTACGCCGACCAGCAACACCTAACTGTCGCCGTGCTCGAGGGCCGCAAACCTGCGTACTTTACTTTTGCCTTGATTAACCGGGAAAGTAAAGGCCATGTCACCCGCCTGCAAATTCCAACCGTGCTACACGACGAAATATACGTTGGCGACGTGCCGGCTGGCACACCCGTACTGTAAATACTGCTACCTTTAGGCCGTGTATCTAGGCTGTGGTACCATGCTCCAATGGATATTAGGCAGCCCGGATTACCTGGTACCGAAAACCGGGAACGGCTTTCTAGCTCCCATACGCTGGGGCCAGAAGCATACCACACCTATATGTCGCTCGGGCTTAGGTTTGGCGCACCCGACCCTAAGCAGCTGGCACATGCAGCTGACGGCATGAGTAACACGACACTCCCCCATGTACTCCGAGCTTCGTCTTCTGCTATGCGCGAAGCCGTACTGTTTTGGCCTGAGCGCAGCGTGGAATCAATTGACCACATCCAAGACGGTACACGCCTAGGCGACTTTGCGCTACTAGACAATGCACAACACCACCTGCGTACAAGTGTTGAGCTGGGCTGGCAACACATGGACAAGGGGTTTACAACAGTAGACCAACAAATTCCCGTGCTAGGCGGCTGGCTAGAAGCCCAGTACGACAATGTGCATAAAGACCTCGTATGCGGCGAGGTTACCAACCAGACACGACAAGAGCTAAGGGAACGACTAATGCGCGTTGGACGTTATGTTGCCAAATTAAACCCCGAAGACATCTCCAGCGAAGGCGCAGCCTCTGAAATGGCACGACTAAAAGTTACGCTGCTGATGATGCTAGGTAGCCTGCAAGAAACAGACAATGTATTGCTACTACCTGCGCCACTTCGCGCCACACGCCGCTTTAGACAGAAAAACCGCGCAGAAAACCAAAATAGCGAATCCGCGGCTGCGGCCATTAATAAGCGTACGCCATATGACGCAGTGCTGTGTATGAACACCGAAGGCACTTACCAGCCTGTTGTGCAGTTATGCATTAAGGGTATAAAAAACGTACATCATAATCCGCCCCATACTATGGTTATTGGCGTACGCACCCAACTGCGTTTAGAACAAGCCGAGGCAACAGAGGCACTCCATAAGGCAAGCAGCTCATATAGACCAGTAACAACCGTGGCTACTGTCTGGGAAGCGATTGCTCAGCGGGTTCCGGAATATACGAACGGCAACACGCCAGCGTTGCCGCGGATTCGTACTCACCAATACAGCCATCTTGGTACTGCAGACTAAAGCAAGCGTGTACTGAGAATCCCGTGCCTAATGGGAACCCAAAATATAAGGATGCTGCACCGAAAATTCACTAAACCGCGTCACCGCCCGGTACAAAGGGCCATGTACATCCTTTGCAAAGCTAAGCGATATATTTTCGCCATTTAATCCAGCGCTATTAGCTACTGCCACAACCATCTCTCTATACAGCAA
The DNA here is from genome assembly GCA_964432725.1 of uncultured Candidatus Saccharibacteria bacterium. GTDB lineage: Bacteria > Patescibacteriota > Saccharimonadia > Saccharimonadales > UBA4665 > PMNU01. The sequence continues at coordinate 44,557 of CAYSOP010000001.1, forward strand.
ATCTCTGATGGCGGTTGCGTAGTCCGGAGAAACGACTTCGCTGGTAAGAGCCAGCCATTTACCTGGTCCGAGCTCGTGTATGCGGTCCTTGGGCAAGGCCGAAACAATTGCAAGGTCGTTTTCTGCCTTTGCGGTAAGCAGATTTACTGGCGATTTAACCAATGACTGCCGTAAGCGTAAGCCACTGGTATATGCGTAGGTATACTCATCTTCGGCCAAGATTGGCTGTACGCCCAAACCCTGCCAATCGTGGGCTAACACGCGTAGTCTGGAGTCCTCGACTATTTTGGTCCGTGCCGTGTCGATGTTGGTAATTGGTTCGGTAATGATCTCGGTTGCATCTAACGTTGCCTCTTGCGGGGCACCATACATACCCATGTTGTGCAACTGGCAGCGCACTGCTAATCCGAACTGGCTAGAAAAGCCGTCTTCTGCAAGACGCGGCAGTGCGGCGTACAGTTTGTCGTATACATCAGGCTCTCGGCCTGTCAAAGGATGGTCGGAAATAACCTTGGCAGTAAACTCGTCCCTGCCCCGCTTTAAGTCAGAAACAACAATGTCGGCAAGCATAACAAAACCACGCGCATCAATAGTGTAGTCTTCGCCTCTGCTTAAAAGCGTGTTACCTAAATAGTGTGCAAGATGCGTTACATCCGGGTCGGTTGTTTCGTTTGGCGGGTAGGCGCTAAGGCATTCAATTGCTGGGCCAACCGGGTGCTTCTGGTTAATATGATCTGTCACGACAGCGTATTATACCATCCATTTTAGAATTAAATCGTGCTTGCAATAATATAAAACCGCCCCACTAAGAGGGCGGTTAAGGTATGTTGCCTACATAGGCAGGCTACCCGGGTACCTAAAGTTTTAGGGCGCTAGTTGGCGCGTACCTCGCACGCCGCTAGGCGTAGTGGCTGCCCGTTAGATTTAGGACTTTTCAAAGATCACCCCCTTTCTTTACACAATAACGGATATTTATTTTAGCGCGGATTGCGGTTGTGGTAAAGAGAGTTTTTGAGTCAGGTAGTATCATTTTGCTTGCTTTGCGAATTTCTAGCAGATGCTCAATCGATAGTTAAAATCTTATGTACTGTTATACAAGAAGAGGCTTTAACATATTTTATAAAAATCGTATTATTTTCAGACATGGTTTATACGCAAGAACAATCCGTGCAAACAACGCCAAAAGAAAATCTGGCATTAGACTTTTTAGGTGCTGTGTACCACGGACGTACGCATGAGTATAAAAAAGTACTCCCCTCTGAAATACTCAGCCCTGTATTTTCACTGCTTAATACTGGTAATGCGCACATAACCCCAGAACGTCTGGCAATACTAAGCGGCCATGTACGTAACTCTAGCGTATATGTAAAAACACTCGACGTCTTAGAGGAGCAAAAGTTGATACTTCCCATGCAGGCTATTCGAAAGCGTCCTAACACCTTACATCCACGAACTAAGTATAAGGCAGCCCACGGACTAGCGGCCCTGGCTATTGACTACAACCAGCTGTACCGCAAGGCTATAGGCAACGCAATTGAAGCGCCAATGAGCGAAAAAGAGGTAAGCCAAATATCGCTCAACACCTTTATGGCGTTTTACCGCACAGCGCACAACCTAGCACCCGACATCCCCCTGCGCGACGCACTGCCTGTGGTTTGCGAAACAGAATCATTGCACCCTCAAACGGTAATACATGAAGCCCTTGGCGACTTTGCGACTGAACAAAGAGTGCTTCGTAAAGCGCAAAATGCGCTGTACAAGGCAGCGTTGGCGCGGGTTGAGTAAATGGCTTATAGGCAAGAACATTCGGGACGGGCAGCTCCAGAAGACAATTCGGCTTTAAACTTTTTAGCTAGCGTGTATCGAGATCCTGTGCATGGATTCAAAAGAATCCTCCCCTCTAAAATCCTGAGTCCTGTGTTTACTTTGATTAACCTTCCAGAGAAATACTTATGCCCGGCACGCTTGGCAGCGCTAAGCGGCCATCGGCGCAAGGATAGTATATTTCCAAGAATATTAGAAGTCTTGAAAGAGCAGCAATTAGTAGTTGCCATCGCACCTATGCGAGAGCGCCCCAATGTTATAAAGCCACGATTCAAATATGAAGCCGCTCCTCAGCTACCAGCGTTGGCTTTTGGCTACAATAAACTGTATTGCAAGACCATAGGAGATGCCGTCGAGCCGCCAATGAGCGAAAACCAGGTACGCCAAGTAACGCTACAAAAATATTCGGCGGTTTACCGCACAACGCACAACCTGGCCCCGGACATCCCGGCGCGCGATACGCTACATCTGCTTTGCCAAACAGAAAAATTACATCCACAAACGGTAATACACGAAGCTCTAGGTGCCTTTGCAATTGAAAGGGGAGTATTAGACAAAGCGCAAGATGCACTCTATGTTGCTGCACAGGCAAGGGTTAGATAAAAATAAAAAGACTTTTAGCCGGGCAGCGGCGTGCCGAGCATAATAGAATTGCAGCCGATTTTACCCATAGTTACGCCAACAGTAAAGGCCCCTTCGCGCTCAGCCGAGCTACCGTGCCCGTCGCTACCAAGCTGAGTCATCATATTCTTAGATTCTGGAACTAAACCGGGGTGTGTAGCTCCAATAAATTGTCCTGCCTCGCAGTCTGCAGTTAGTTCATTTTGTTGGCCTTTAACTGTGCTGTCGTATTGCGCAATAATATCGTGCGCAACTTCATGCCCAACGGCAACTGCTGCAACTGCTTTAACGCTTACACCTTCTGCCTGCAGATCTTTTTCCATTTGGGCATAGCTTTGGCTAGAAATATAAACGGTACGCTTGTCGCCGCAATAGGTGGCCGGACTGGCCGCGTCTGCGGTAATCACTTTTACTATGGAGGTGTCAGTTTTGCATAACACTTCGCCGCTTACGATGGTTTGAAGCGCTACCGCGCCGACATCTTCGCCCTGCTCTTGCCAATAGGCCTTGGTTTCGTCGAACGCCTGCGTTAGCTCGGCACTATTAGCACCAAACCTATCATCGCTGCTTTCGCCGCTACACCCACCTGCAAGTAATGCGCCTGTTGCCACTAAAGCAGCTGCAGAATTGCGTAAACCTCTATGCATAATATGCTTATTATAACATGCTTATGGATTGTTTGCAATGGGGTTATGCTTATCACTTTCGGGGGTGGAATGTACTGTTTTTAAGTCTGGCCTCTGGTTACCTACTTAGAGATGGCATATATACCCATGGCAATAAAACATACCAACAAGAAAACTACTGCCACTAGACCTTCCCAGTCTTTCTTAGACCACCACCATCCGAAACGAATTACTAGATCTTCTGCAAGCCGGATATCTCCGCCGCGTACATTATCTATTCCATACTGGTCGATGTAACGGCGTACTACCCTATTTTCGTAGGCTTCTGCCCGACCCTTAGTAATCATCCCTAGGTCTCTTTGATAATGGATTCCTACAGGTGGGTATTTCCTTGTCCATGCTGCACCGGCGAACCCATTGAGGTGTTGTTCGTACCTAGCTTTAGGAGTTCTGGTAGTAATACCCACATAAAATTTATGTGATTTAAGTTCTAGTACGTATAGCCAATAGTGTTTAATTTCTTCCATGCCTATGCTTCTGTGTTCCAATCATAGCAAATCCGTATCTAACAGCGACTACAATAAGATAGTGGGTTCAGTTGCTGAACCTCCTCAATTTTACACCATGTTTTCGAGAGTCCAGGGACTGGCCCTGGACTCATAATTCTTCCTGCGCATGAGCATGGTCAACTCACATTAGAAGATGCAGATCTATTGAAATCCTTAGAGATAATGGAAAAAGGAAAGATTAACATCGGGGCCCTCCCGAAAGCGGTCAAAGAAAAATATAATTTCCCAGAAAGTGGCCAAGAGCTTTACCGACTGGCTATCATGCGGGCATTTGAGGCAAAACGAGAAGCTTTTAATCTGACCGAAGCTTTTGCTGCTTCTTTCACTTCTGGACTTGGTGATGAAAAAGCAGCATATGTAGCGATGGGGCAAGCCTTCTGCCGCATAATTAAACCATATGATAAAGCACTAGCATACTTTAATCATGAAGGATTCTACAAAAATACGAACACCTTATACACCTTATGGAGTAAGCGACTAAGTAAAAATAAAATTATTCAGGAAATGGCCATAGCAGACGCTGAAACGGAAAGTGCAAGAAAAGCGTTAAATAAAAAGCAGGAAGCATTGGAGAAAATAAAGAAAGAGATTGTCTCAATCGACACAGACGGAGAGCCTATTCAAGCTCGTCCTGCGTAACCTGCTAAACTTAACTCCAAAGTCAATTAAATGATTCTTAAGTAAATCCTTATTGCGAATTTAAACACAGTATCTAATTCATTGTCATATACTCTTGATATATGAACAGTGTCTATACACATAAATTTAAACAAGCTCGAGTTTATAAATCTAGTTTAGTTGCGTTAAGAAACCACTTAATTAGTATTAAGCCAAAGCTATCTAGCAGGAGTTCAGAACAATTAGATGAATGGATCATATCACTTGATGATGGCTTATACTTGCTAAGAAAATGGAACTTATTCCGCATAGCAATGAAAAGACCGTCAACCTTACTACTTAAAGGTTTAGTTAGCACTGGTAATGCTACGGCTACCTATGCAAATGCGTGGTCCCATCAATACACTTCAGAGGACGATCGCAAAAAGAATAAAAAGATTGATAAAGAAACCGTACTTGATAAAAGGATCATACCTACAATCCACCAAGTCACCGAACTGCGTAACTACGCCAGTGAACTAAAGTCTGCTTTTGGCGTACATGACCATGTTCTTGGCGATAGACCATACGCCTTATTGTTAGCTCTTACCACTGGTATAATAGGTGTAATATCGGGCCCTACTATAAAGAATGTAATGAATTTTAGTCCCACAATAAACCCTAATTCTAAAACATTTATTACCGAACAGTTTAACTATGTGCCCCCGAAAAATACATCACCCATATCCTCTTTGCAAAATGCCGATTGTTGGAAAAGCAATGTTTCACAAAGAGGCGATGCTAAAAAATGTTCTAGCGGAAGTAGGATCTCTGACCCGTGCTTTGTAGACATGTACGGTAATCATATTGTCACTTGCCCACTCGATCCGCATAACCCAAAGGCCAATGTTATATATGCTTTCTCATTAGTCAACTCTGAAGAAATCGTTAATCCGATTTCAACCGCGGAAGTCAATACACCGTGGTTTATTATTACGAACTCTGGAAGTAAATGTTTTTACGCCTCCGGAACATCATTATTTGCCGCCAATCAAAGGTTCAATTATTTCTGTACACATGGTGAAGAAGCTTATTTAACACAGCCTGGCAGCAATAAAAGTACTGCCACCTATGGTTGTATTTCAAAAACCGACTCAACAACAATCAAACAGTGTATGGTTAAGGAAATTTGGTACTAATTTAACATCATTCGAAAGCCGGTCCATGGAAAACCAATTCTACGTTATAAGTTAGTTACTGAGGGTCAGCTCCCTAACTATCTACCCAAAATCTTATAAAAATCCCGCATATCCACCGCTTCCACCTCCGACTGCTCGCACAAGTACGTAAGCACGCCCTTAATATTAGGCAATTCCCTTAGGGCGTTGCTTGCTTGTAGTGTTTTGTCTTTATTACTCTTAGTAGTCACGAATATGTATGTTAGTGGGTGTTTGTTAGCAGCAGCAAATGTGTAGGTGTAACTTTTTACAATGTCGTCTATATATCTTGTTCTGCGTTGCTTAATCTCTATAGCAGTAACTATATTATCTTTCTTATCCGTTACCACTGCGTCGTAGATTACACGTTGGTTATTGTGGATTACTTCTACGTATTCTTTAAACAGCAAAAACTCATCACTTGATTTGATTATTCTAGACTGTAAGTCAGATAAAATTTGGTTGCTTAACTTCTCGAGCGATACATAGTCTTTGGTTTGCTGCTTAGAGGTTTGCGGTGCTGCGCTTCTTGCAGGTGCAGATGGTTTAGGCATGGTTGGAGTACTTGGGCCTGTTCCCTTTGGACCTTCGGTGTCATCATCTTCGTCTTCGTCTTCGTCTTTGAATTCTTTTGCTTTGTCTTTGAGGTATTGTTCCCGCTCGTGCTTACTTAGTTCGCGCATTACACGGTGGCCGTTTTTGTAGCGCATGAGTATGCTCATTAGCGCCAGCGTAAACATATTGCCGCCAACTAGTACGGTAATGCTAGCCACCGCCGCAGCTATGGCCAGCCAGTGGCCGCTGGCAACAGCCAGGGCGCCAATAATGCCGATGCCAGTAAACCGGCCCAGCGTGTCGAGCATAACGTGCAGCGGCGAACCGTCTTTGACCGGCATGTTCAGCACACCAAATACAATTGTGGTCGTTACTAGCGCAAGGCCACACAGCAAACCGGTTAGAAAAAAGAGTGCAAAAAGGATGTCGTTCATAAACAGGGGTAGTCTCTCGTGACTGCCAACAGTATACCACCCCTGTTATACAGTTATAGAATTTGGGCCGTCAGCCTATGCACTGCCTGGAGGAAGCTCCGGCAAATGCGGCCGCACAACCTCTTCTGGATGGGCGGTAGTAAGCTCCTGTATCGCATCCAGGTATCCTTTGCGCTGACGAGCCCTTTCTGCTTCGGCTGCTAGCAGTTCTGCTTCGGTTAGAGCTTCCGTGGCCAGAGTGGCGTTAACTTCGGCAGGCGACATGTTATAAAAACTGCAGCCGCCGCATACCATAGCACCTGCTGCCCGCCCTAGCTCATTAGTTGCATGGACAGCACTCTTATAGAGCCACATATCATTGTTGTCGCCATCCTTCTGTACGTTCCATAGTCTGGCGTATGTACCGGCAGACACTTCAACCGTGGTTCCGGTACGCCTAGTTACCGGGCAAGAAAGGTCTGCCTGATTGTCTAGCAAGTTTAGGGTTTTATGAGCGCATACGTTAAACTTCGCGGTGCCGCTTTTTTTGAACATTGCATTATTCTGACATTTACACCATGTAGATGCAAATCGATGTCCGTGATGCTGTGTATACTCCCCAACGTACGCTATCGTCTGTACTTATACACTTGGCGCACATCGCGAATCGGCACAAGGCCGAAATCGCGTGCAAATACGACCGGGCCAGTATGCCGGTCTAGTATTACTACATCAGAAAAAGATTGTTCGGGCATTTCTGGAGTGTACAATCGCACGCCATGGGCATCTAATGCGAGCCTGCTAAAAACAGCGAATGTGCTTGAATGGTGTAGTTCTAGATGGGGATAATCCGAAGATGCCACATTGCCAATACGAAGGCCAGGCATATGTATCTCTGTTAGACGGGCGTACGCGCCGCCTAAGCTTTGGCCAGCTGCTAGCACCGGGCCTAATAAATATTGGCCGCCCTCTTCTAGTTGCTGTGTCGGCCCGCGTTGTTCTAGTACCTGCCATTCGTGATAATCAAGCTGCCGGTCAATACCCGTAACGTCGTACAACTGCCAGCGATGTGCTTGCACCGCGTCTACATATGGAACTTCGGCTTGGGCAGGCGTCATCGAATAATGATCGTACTAAAGTTCTTAAGGGTTGCCACCGTAATTGCTATTGGCGCAGTCGCCAGCCACAAACCCATTAGTACCGGTATATACAAAGCCGTCACTTACAAACATGGGTGCATCACCATAATGGCCAACGTAATTCCATACATTCGTCCATCCCCAGCGTCCATATACCCAGTCGCCTGTCGTTTGGCAGAATATTACGAGCTTCCAATTTTCCGGGAATGTACGGATAACTGCTGCATTGGTTCTTGGCCAACCGCGAGCGTTAACGTATCCGCCAGCGCCGTTGCCAGTCTGGACTACCCCGTAATAAAACCAGCGTGGCGGATCGTAGCTGGTGTTGGTCCAACAAACAAATGGTGTGCCGGCGCATTGGTAACCCATTTGACCCATAATGCCTGCCGCCTGGCCTGGCATCTTTTTGTAAATATAATTTACCAACCATTGCGGTGCAATCATTGCGGCCGATGCCTGAGCAGGGTTCGCGAGCGGCGCAAGCGCGCCCGCTGTAATAGTAATTGCGGCCAGCAGGCTCACAACTGTAATATTCCAGGATTGTTTACGAGACTTCACCGATAGATCTGTATCGCGTCGCTTAAAAAGATGTGGCATGATCCCCCCTTTATGTACTTTAGTGTCCCTAATAGCTGAACGATATCATGCGGCTCGTTACTCAGTCAATCACAGTAAAATATGCAGCCTAAAAGCTATACTATAAAGAACAGAAAGGACCCGCATGCAAGACATACCCGCATCCCAGCAAATAGACAACATCATAAAAATGCACGACGGCTGGAAGGGCGACATACTAACCCAGCTGCGCGCTGCAATTACCCAAGCCGACCCTGCCGTAACCGAAGAAGTAAAATGGAAGATGCCTTCCCTACCAGAGGGCCGGCCTGTGTGGTCGCATAACGGAATACTGTGTATAGCCGAAGTATTTAAGAACGACATTAAACTAGCATTCTTCAAAGGCGCCCAAATGAAGGACTCACAGCAGCTTTTTAACGCCCGCCTAAACAGCAAAACAGACCGCGCAATCGAATTCCGCGAAGGCGACACCGTAGACGAAGCAGCACTACAGGCACTTGTCCATGAGGCCATACGGCTAAACGCGGCAAAGGCACAGTAGCCTAATGGCAAACGTTCGCATTTACTCCATAAGCTTCGCCAGCGTCTACCCGTTATACATTGCCAAGGCAGAAAAGAAGGGCCGCACCGGTGCCGAAGTAGACGAAATCATTCGTTGGCTAACCGGGTACAGCCAGCAAGGCCTAGAGGGCCAGATAAACGAACAAACAGACTTCCAAACCTTCTTTGATCAAGCTCCGTTGCTTAACCCATCCCGTAGGTTAATTACCGGTGTCGTTTGCGGCGTGCGCGTAGAGGATATTAAAGAGCCGCTCATGCAAGAAATCCGCTACCTAGACAAATTAATCGACGAGCTGGCAAAAGGAAAAGCAATGGAAAAGATATTACGAAAGCCAGCCAGTTTATAGTTTAAGCGGGCTGCTTATTAAGGCGCTTATCGTGCCCAAAGAACTCAAGTCAGCGGCCGTTAGCCCGTAAAAGAGGCTAGAGCCTAACGCCTCGCGCCTTGACGGCCGTCATTAGGTTTATAAGGTCTTGTGCCTGCGCCGCGTTCGCTGCTTGCACGTCCAGTGCCTTGGCAACCTCTGAATCGTCCCTTCTCTCGAGCCCCATTTGCACCACTTTTCCCAGTGGCGTGGAAGAATCAAAAAGGTCTGACACCTTAAATTCCTCTAGACGCAGGCTCCAGCGGTCATCATCACTGGTAGCGTTGGGATTTGCATCAAAATAATACAGCACTGGAGCTTTATCACTGAAAGCAGCGTCATTTACAAATGCAACGGCATTGGGTCTATCTTCTGGCATATCTTCGGCGGGCATCCCCGTATGGTTAATAATAAAAACGTTGTGCCTTACACCACTGTCGTCCTCGTAGGTCAATGTTTGCCTGCCCGGCGGAAAAGAGGTTACAAGATCGTGTACTGATTTGTACTGATCGGGCGTAGGGGGCTGCCTATACTGTTCGCTGCCGCCTGTAAATGATTCTGTCATTTTACTAGCATACACCCTCGGAGGGCTACATTGTATCTTGGGCTAAGTCCGTGTACTTCTTGTGATTGCCCTTGGCCTTCTCTACCGGATATCATTCCTGATTACCTGCACTTATCGTGCGCTCAACGACTCCATAATCTTGCGCGCAGTTCTGCCGTCCGTACTTTCAAACCATGCATCTGCCTGCCCTTTGGTAATCAGTACACTTTTGCCGCTGTAAAAGGCCGAAAGATGTACGTTTGGATACTGCCCGCTGATATCGAATCTACCGTTTACAATGGCTAGGCCTAGTTTGCCAGCTGTAAGCTTTTGCGCAAGCCCAGCATCGGCTAATGCGATATAGCTCGGTTCGTAATCGCCCGAAGCAACCGGATATGAACCAACTAGTTTAATTTTTTGACTAGCTATGGTAATGTCGGACACGCTCACGATGTGGGCACTTTGAGTGCCGCCGTCCTTAATAAGTGGATCAGCAAAACTAATCGTCGTCGTTTTTTCTGGGTCGGTAACGACCGCGCTTACATAGCCAGATTCGCCTACCTCACCCCCTTCTAATGTCCAGGCAGCAGGGTAACTAAAACAAACTGGCGACTTTGGGCTGCAGTACTTTTTCCAGCTATCTGTAGAAATCTTGCTGGCAGCCTGGGCAGATGCATATTGCGTGCGTAATTTTTGCAGTTCCGTACCTACAGAAGCTTTTTGCTGCATTAATGCTTTGTACTGCTTATCTTGCTGCATATATACAAAACCACTGCCAGCGATTGCAATAAAAATAATGATTACACTACCTAACGTAACAGTCTTGCGCATCGTTACTCCTGGATCCTTAGTGAATCTACAAGCTCATCGATTACCGGTACATATTGCTTGCGGTAATCATACGCAGGAGAAGTTGCAGTAGCGTAACTACTACCGCGCACCACCTCCGACATAACAGCTATAGCGTATTTGCCATGCACAACCGTATGAAACGAAGTGGCAATGTCCGGCTTATTTGTCGCTCCATTGACCGATAAAAATTTGAAGGCGTTGTAGCCCTGTACGGTGTAGCTCTTGGTGTCAGCAGCTGCGGGCTCGCCCATGTTCACAAGCTTCGAACCAATAAAATCTTCCTCAAACCAAATTCTTGCATCTGTTTTGGCATTGGTGTTTTCGTACACTCCCACGTCCACACTCCAGCTCGCGTTGCCCTCTTTGTCTATGAGGCTTATGGGTGCAATACGCGCAACATCCGAACATAAGGCCACCCCGCCTCTAAACCCGCCATAACAACTATTTGTAGCGACACGTGCCCAGTCTTTGGGCATAGTAAAGGTAATAACGCCTTCTTGCATAGCAAGCTTGCCAGCAGGGTCTTTATGCTCGTTGCCTGTTTTTGGCACACCCTTGTTAATGTCTTCCTGAGTTTTGATTTGAGATTTTAGGACTACGATTTGTTGATCTAGCGATTTTATCTGGCTGCTTACATCTTGGGCTTTGGCGTGCTGAGTATAGTAGACTCCGCCCACTACTCCGGCTCCGCACAACAAAAGAAACAATAAAAGGAGAAATGATCTACCCTTGTGGCCCTGGGGCGGCGGGGCCACCTGGTGGCTAATTTCTTTGTTTGGATTTTCCATGATGCTACTGCTCTAAGTGTAGCTAATCGAGCTCAAATATTAAAGTTAATGCCCAGCTTACGACGGCCCAGGTACAGTTGCAATAGCAGTTTTTATTTGCCGTCCTTCCAATCTCTGCCCATAAACCGGTCGTTGTTGCCGCGTAGTACATTAATTACCTTGGCGATATTACGCGCTAATGCTTCCTGTGATTTGAGTGAAGCCAGGTAGCGCAGCACTTCTTTTTGGCGGCTTGGGGTTAGAGCATCCCAGTTTTGCCGCACGTTAGCGTCTTGAGCCATGGCCTCTACAAGCTGCTGTGGCATGGAATGGGTGGGGCCAGATTGGTATGCGTCGTCAAATTGTACGTGTACTGTTACGGTATCGCCCACCTGGGTGCCACTGGCTTTACGCACATCGCCGTGCAGGTACAAATAAAAGCTGCCATCGCCTGCGGGCATCATGTTTATATGCCAGGGGTCGTTGGGCTGGTCGTTTACCTGCACCAGCACCGGCATGGGCTTACGCCAGCCAGGCTGTAATGCTTGCGCTTGTTGTTCATTAACCAGTACGTACGGGTTAACACCAATTATTTGTATGGTGGCAGTAAACGTTAATGGCTGAGACATAGGGTATACCTTCTAGGATTCGCTTTTGTAGGTCAGTAGCGTTGCTTGTTGGTTTTATTTTACAGTATCACTCCTTAATGTGGCATAATGGTGCTTTATATGGACAAAGCACCAAACCCAGATGCAGTAAGCGTAGGCCAGTGGCTACGCGAGCACCGGCTAGACCGCGGACTTACCCAGCAACAAGTTGCCGACCAGGCGGGTATGAAGCAGCCACATCTGTCGGAATTAGAACAAGGGCTGAGGGAAGGAACGCTTGCGAGGGTTATGCGCGTTGGCCGGGCATTAGGTGGCCGCGTAGTGGTAGATTTAGTAGAAGACCCCGGGGCACATAACGCTCCTGACCTAGCTGACGTTGCACCTGGCGAGTTTTATACAAACCGCACCGTAGACTATTCGCAAACTATCGTACGACGCGTACCCGCTACTACTCAAGCTTAGGCCTGGCTAGCGATCACGGCCGTAGCGCACAACGTACAGGCCGGTTTTGGGGTCGCGCTGCGGATCTTGTTTGCGAGATTTGTCCCGCAAGTAGTCAGCAGCGGCGTACGCAAACACATCTTCTGGAATAACCACTGCGGTTTCGTTAGGGCCAATGTCGCCGCCAAACTGTTGCACCGTATTTACATACGCTTCCGCTAGCGCTACTGTGCCAATAATTAACATGCTTCTATCCGGAGCGTACTTGCGCAAAGGTTCGGGCAGACCCTTACCGTGGAGTAAAAAAATATCTGCAGACATAATGTCTTATAGTACAGCAACTAGCCTCACAGCTGCCCGTTTAGGCTTTTACAACCTTACCCGACTTATCAAAGCTAGTTGTACAAAACTTACAGCGAGTGGCTTCTGTGGGGATGGCGCTTAAGCAAGCGGGGCATTGACGTTCTGCTGGCTTGTCTACTTCGTCGGATGGTTTTAGGTGCGACATAAGTTTGTTAAGCGGCTGTACCACCAGAAAGAACACTACAAACGCCACTATAAGGAATGCAATCAGCGCATTCAAAAAGCTGCCGTACATAAACTGGCTGCCGTTAATACTGAACTTCAGCGCCGAAAAGTCCGGTTGGCCACCAAATGCGGCAATAAGCGGCGTAAACATATCTTTTACCAGGCTGCCAATAACGCTGTTGAATGCAGCACCAATTACCACAGCAACTGCTAGTTCTACCACGTTGCCGCGTAATATAAACTTCTTAAATTCGTTGAGTTGGTTTTTAATCATGCCTTTTTAGGTCTCCTTATAGCTTGCAATGTAATGTGTCAATTTTTGGCGGTAGGCCCGCTGGTTAAACCTGCCGGGGTAATCAAGCAGTCCGTCGTTTAATACGCGGTAGCCAGCCTGCTGTAAGGGCGTAGCAGCTACATCGTACACATTGGACTTAATCAGTATAATAGCAGCTTGTTTGGATAACTGTAGCGCAGCTACGCGGTCTAATAAATCCGGTAGCGCAGCCGTAATGCGGTCTTGACGTTGTTGTTTGGTTACCTCGTGTTCCTGCGAATTGGTGAGCGCTTCGATCATATAATAGCCGTCGGCCATAAACCGCTGTAACCACTGTTGTTTGTTGGCTTGCAGTGTTGCCTCCGGTGCCTCGCCCGCTTCGGGGTACAGCGCCCGGATAGTATTCGTAAACAGACGGTCGTCTTTGCGGACGCGGTCGGTATAGTAAAACTGGCGGCTGCTTTGCACGGCAGGCGCAGGGGGCGGCGATTCGGCGATAAACAGTATGTGTATGTGCTTTGGCTTATACTGCTGTCGGACTTGCTCGTACGCTTGCATAGTAGGTACATTGTACTCCAATAGCCAATTTACCCTCAAAACGGTCGACAATTACTGGCAAAAGTTATATAATTATGCACCACATGAATAATCCTAGCAGTGAGAAAGCGCCGCTGTGCCCAGGCGGGGATACCTCCGGAGACATGGTTAGGGTTACCACTCCGGTTATTCCAGGTTGGACAACCTTTGGTCAGCTTACACAAAATGGCAGGAGCTATAAGGGCCATCACTTGCCAACACGTTTGCGCGGCCCTTTTCTAGATACGCCCTGGCCGTTGCACCGACTGGGCGATCGCATTATAGATACAGGCTATGTGCCTCTAGCTTCGCAAAATCCCGAGGCGCCGAAACACACGCTAGAGATATTAGATGATACACATCTAGCCCTGGACGGTCTGAGCGTACGTATACACGATAGAGCTACACGCATGTATAACCTCAATGTACTGCTGCTCACACGTGGGTTTAGATTGCGTAAACAAGATCTAGCTATTCTGTCAGAGTCTCTTCCGGTTGCTACTAAAAAGCAAATGATGCAGCCGTATGGAAAGTTAATTGGCAGGCTAAGCGGCCCACAAACCATAGAACGAGTACAAGACCCCGAAAGAAACATTGCACTTTATCAGTTAAACCCAGGCCTAACAATTGTCGACAGACGCATAGCGCCCCTACAGCTGCCCGAAACGCCCCCTACAACACCTTAGAAAGGTTAACTCTCTTCATCAACGGCGCTAATCCGGGCACGACTAGCAGCGCGCACCGAACGCGTAAAGCTTCGTTCGGCGTTTTCGTCGTCGTAGTAGGCTATAGGGCCATGTACAATAACCGGCTTTTTACCGTTCTGGATTTCGTCGGTCTTTTTAATGACGGCCAGGGCAAAGTCGTCTATCAGCCACTCACGGAATGGTATAACTTCGCAGACGGCGGTAATACGCCATAAATTGTCGTCTATCTTTTTAACTTCGCTGATCTCTAGCGGCCGAGGCACGAGTGCTGGGCTTTTAGGCAGTACCTTGCTGGCGGCCTGTATCAGCTTTTTGCCTTTTTCGGGGTCGTTTACAAATGTTTCTATGGCTTCTGGATGGGTTACGGAACGCTTCACTTTAACCGCCATAATGTTTTGGTGGTGAATGTAAATGGCCTCGCCATTGACGCTGCGTAATTTGGTAGAACGTAATGTAACGCGTTCCACAATACCACCGCTTTTAGCGAATGGTTCTACAACAATGTGGTCGCCCACGCTGTACCAGCGTTCCACGACCATAATAATGCCGTACGTAACGTCGCGCAGAATAGGCACCAGCGAGGCACTGGCGAGCAATACCACTACGGTACTGGCGCTAATAAAGGCAATCGGTGCCGATTGCGGATAGGCAATGCGCCAGGCCAAAAACAGAGCTCCCAGCACCACCAACACACGCAGTACGGTAAGGCTCAGCCCAAAGATGGTCTCGAAGCGGCGTACCTTTAAAAAGTTTTCGCGGTTGGCAACTGCCTCGGCACGGTCGACGATTTTGTTACCAAATACCGGTTTGAGCAGTTCGATGATCAGGTTAAACAGTAGCAACAATAAAAGTGCCAACGAGAATATAAGCACTACCCGGAGTACGGTGTTGCCGCCAGCCGGATCAAAAATATACTGCTGCAACGACTGCCAAATATTGTTGTTCACACTTGTATTCTACAGTAAACCATTAGCAGTTTATAGCAGGTAGCCGCTAGCTATTGGTTACGTGCCAGGCGTGCCTGGAACTCTGCCGGGGATATAATGTCAAAATCGCGGGCAAAGACTGCCGGTCCTGTCTTGCGGTCTAACTCTACAATGTCTAACTGGGGAACGCCCGGGATATGCGGCGAGTACAATCGCACCCGTGCTGCGCCCATAGCCAGCCGCGAAAAAATTGCGAACTGCAGCGAGAACCGTAGCGCAAGCCCGGGATAATCTTCTGACTGCGCATCGCGGATGTTAAGACTTGGTCCTATGCCGCCGTCTAGGGCTGTATACGCCTCGCCTAGACGTTGCCCGTGGTGGGGCTCTGGCGCAAATACATAGACGCCGCCTTCCTCCACCTGGTGTGCGGGGCCGATTTGTTGCAGGCGATCCCAGTCGCTAGCAAATAGCGGACGGTCAACCTCTACTTCGTAGAGGTGCCAGCCCTTTGCTTCTACTGGTCCGATATACGGTTGTCCTGGTGCTGTCATAGACAAAAATTATAGCACGCGTTTATTTGCTCGTTATATAGTTGCAACTACCCGCCAATATTAGGCAGCTAGTGCAAGAGATTCGCGAGAAGTTGCGCCGAGCGCGTAGGCAGCTTGTGGAATTTTGAATGCATCGGCCCTAACGGGTTGAAAGGTTTCGGCGGGAGTAGCGATAGCTGGTGCCGGAGCTTCAAAGGCTGGAGCCGAACGATATGGCTGCAAAACAGGTGGTAGTTGCACGGTGCCCATGCTCACAAGCGTTGTGAGATAAACAACGGTCTCGTCGATTACGCTTGTGTTATATTCGCCGTAGTGTAGTTGTTCGCCATTCATATAATAATGATCCTATTCATACGTACCGTACCACCGTACACCAATCGTGTCAAGGCCTAGCAACAGGGGGAGGCAAAGTTGCTTCTATGCCTTCTTGGCAATAGCTGCAAGTTATTTTACTGCATATTTTTTGGAGTGGTCATATAGTGTATAGCACTAAGAAGGAGGTACACCATGTACTATGGGCAACCACAATCAACCCCGCTCCCCCAACCACGGCAAGCACCTCTGCAACAACAACCCCCGCCGTCGCCAGCTATGGTACGACAACAGCTAGGCGAGGCACTGAGCCACGCGCAAGACACACTCTGCGAAGCCAAAACAGTGTTCCCCTTTACATTATTCCCCGACTTTGTGGCTGTAGACCGTGCACAGGTAACCATATCGCACCGGGCATTTTGGCAAGTGTCCGAAGTTATTAGCGTACGAATAGAGGACATTTTAAATGTAACCGCCAACATTGGCCCGTTTTTTGGGTCTATAAAAATTGCTACGCGTTTTTTTAATGAACAAGCCAAACCATACGAGGTACACTATTTATGGCGGGCCGATGCCCTAAAATTAAAGCGAATTTTACAGGGCTACGTCATTGCCGCCAGACAACAAATTAATTGCGATGCCCTATCTACCACACAGCTTTCTGAATTATTAGACGAGCTTGGTAAGGGTGCGCCAGAGGAGCAATAATGAACCCAGACGACCAAGCATCAAAACCAGACCCCTTCCAAAACCGAGATGACGGCTTTTATAACCCCCGGCACGACGACCAGCATTTGCCGCAGGATTTCGACCCGCCAACCGGGCAGCCATCTGATACGAAAGAACGCTCGCCAAAAGATTACCCAGAGTCCGATTCTAATATCGACTCGGCAGAACTATACGACGAAGGTGCCACGAGCGCATCAGGCGTAGACGATCAAGACGATCTAGACACCGACCACCAAGGAGTTAAACGCGTAGCTTAAACTAAAGTAGAATATATAAAGCTATAAGAATAAAGACAATTGCACTAAAAACGCTCTGCCGGCAGAGCGTTTTTAGTGCAATTGTCCTCCAGAGATAGTTTTATATATACCTCTAGAAGAAGGCTTACTTTTGTACAAACTTCTTTAGGTGAGTAACTGCCTTGCGGGCTTCGGCTATGGCCTTTTGCAAGTCTTTGTCGTCGGCACCGCCTTCGTGGACTGCGCTTAGCAGTTCGCGGGTCTTTTCTTTGGCTGTCTTAGCGACTTCCATTGCTTTGTCTAGATTCTCTTTGGTCACGCCTTTTAGCTCGGCACCGTGCGTCCGGGCTTCGTCGATGAGCTGGTTCAGTTCGGTGTGCAGTACTTTCAGTTCTTTTTCGGCAGTGGTGTAGGTGCGTTCGGCAGCTTCCTTAATGTCGGTACGAGTTTCTTTGCCGCTTTTAGGCGCAGTTAAAATGCCTGCAACGTAGCCAGCGGCTGCGGCAATCACCGTACCGAGTGCGAGGCGTTTTGTGCGTTTGTCCATGTAATTGTATTCCCTTCGAGCGTGGCTCGTATTATTTTTTATGCTTATTAACCATGCCCACGACGCTATGGATAAACTTAAGGACACTTAATTGGCCAGCTGCATTCTTGACGGTGTCAGCAGCGGTTTCGGCGGTATCGATGAGGTGCTGTGCTTTACCGGCAAGCTCGTTTACAACTTTTATAAGCTTGAGCACCTGCGCGATAAGATAGATGGCTAGAATCAGGAATACTGCCAGCGCTCCGGAAAGAATGATAAGTAAAATTTGTTCTGCAGTATTCATAAGCTATTTGTCTCCTTAAGTATACAACTATTGTAATCTCTGGCAATAACCTGACAGTAAAGAATATTACTTTTTAACTATTAAGGCGCTCTTGCAAGTAGCTGCGGAACTCTTCGCCAATGTCATCACGCCGTAGACCGAAGTTGACAACAGTCTTTAGATATTCTAGTTTATTGCCAGCGTCGTGGTAAGCGGCATTCTTGATTTCGTAGGCGTATAGCGCATGCTTGTCAGCAATCATCGACTGCATGGCAGTTTGGATTTTAAGTTCTGTACCGTTATATTCTTTTGCCAGAGCTTCTATGTATGGCAGTATGTCGGGGGTTAGCAGATAGCCGCCAACACTGGCCAGGTCGGAGGGGGCCGCTGCACGGCCCGGTTTCTCGGCGATAGTATTCAGTTTAAGCAAGTCATCCACTTCCTCGCCGCCTACAATGCCGTAGCGGTCGAACTCTTCGTCTTTGGTAATGCGTATGCAGGGCAAAATGGAGCTGCCGGTTTGCTCGTACGCGGCCAGGGTTTGCGACAGCAGGCTGGGGTTGGCCTCTACAAATTCATCGGCCCAGGTGTAAATGAATGGCTCGCCCTGTACCAGGTGCCGGGCATAATACAACGCAGCAATGTTGCCGAGTGGTTCTTTTTGGCGCACAAACGCAAAGTTGGCCATGTCGGCAATTTCGTTTAAGCCGTCCAGCATGGTTTGTTTGCCGCCGGCCTGCAGCAAGGCGCTTAGTTCGGCATTAGGTGTATCGAAATGATCTTCTATGCTGCGCTTAGAGTAACCGGTAACAATAATAATGTCTTTAATACCTTCTTGCACAAGCCCTTCGACGACATACTGGATGATAGGCTTGTCGACAATAGGCAGCATCTCTTTGGGCATAGCCTTGGTCTGCGGCAAGAACCGGGTGCCAAAACCGGCAGCGGCAATAATTGCTTTAGTAGGTTTTGGATACGTAGGCATTATGTTTCCCCCCTATTCCTGATTAGCTATCCAGCCCTAGCTGTTTCTTTATAAGCTGCTGGGCGACGCCAGGGTTAGCGCGTCCTTGCGAATGCTTCATTATTTGTCCCACCAAAAAACCTATGGCCTTCATTTCGCCATTTTGCACATCTTGGGCGGCTTTGGGGTTTTCTGCTAGCACTGTTGCAACAATCTTGGCAATCTCGCCTTCGTCGGACTGCTGGATAAGGTTGTGTTGCTTGGCATAGGCTTCTATGTCGGCAATGGGCTCTGAGGCAGTGAGCACTGTGGTAAGCAACGCTTTGGCGTTGGACGAGCTGAGCTGATTGCCTGCCACCAGGTCGGAAACAGTGCGGTATAGGCTTAGGCGGCCCTGATTGGTCAGGTGCTCGGTAAACTGTACGCTATCGTCGCGGCGCAGCGGAATCTCTAGATTTACAAACCAATTTGCCAGTGTTTTGGCAAAGTCTTTACTGGCAGCCGCTTCTTCTATAAGGCCAAGGTAGCTTACCGTAGGGTCGTCTAACTCGGCTTCTAGTAATGTCTCCATGGCAGAGGCATCTAGCCCCAGGCCGCTCAGGCGCGTACGCCATTCGGCTGGCAGTACGGGCATTTCGTTTTGTACAGTTGCGATCATGTCGTCCGTTAGGGTAATAGGCGGAATGTCGGGTTCGGGCATGTAGCGGTAATCTTCGGCATTTTCTTTGGTGCGCATGGTGTAGGTGCGCTGCTTGGCATCGTCCCAGCCACGAGTTTCTTGCACAATCTTCTCGCCGCGCTCTAGTACTTCTATTTGGCGGTTAATTTCGTACTCTACCGTCTTTTCAACTGCTTTAAAGCTGTTGATGTTTTTGGTTTCGGTACGAGTACCGAATTCGTCGGTTGTGCTCACTGACACGTTCACATCAAACCGCATGTTGCCGTAATACAAATTACAGTCAGAAACATCGGCGTAACGCATACGCAGGTATAGCTCGTGGGCATATGCTTTGGCTTCGGCGGCGGTGTGCATGTCGGCTTCGGATACAATTTCGAGTAGCGGCGTACCGGCGCGGTTAAAGTCTACCAGGCTGTAATCTTTGCCGGCTGGGTGCGTACTTTTACCGGCGTCGGCTTCCATTTGTACGCGGTTAATATTAATGCGCGTTGTGGCGCCGTCTACATCAACATCTACGTAGCCGCCGGTAATAATAGGGTGAGCAAGCTGCGAAATCTGGTAGCCCAAAGGCAGGTCGGGGTAAAAATAATGCTTGCGTTCAAAGTAGCTGAACTTTTGCGGCACGGTGTTAAGGGCAAACGCAGCCCGCATAGCTAAGCGCAGCGCCTCTTTGTTTAGTACCGGTAGCGCACCGGGCAATCCAAAACATATGTGGCTAATAAGCGTGTTGGGTTCTGCCTCGCGGGCATCGTTGCCAACGGCAGCAAATAGCTTGGTGGCTGTTTTTAGCTGTACATGGCATTCAATGCCTATGGTCGGTTTGTATTTGGCGCGCACTTCTGGCGATATCATAGGGCACCGATATCCTTTAGTGCCTGGCGTATACCTGTCAGGGCTTGTTTGACATCGCTTTGCTTAAGCTTAGTGGTGGGGTCGGCGTCTATTTTGCTGCGTAGTTTGTGGCCAAACCAGACGCTGTCGTTGTCGCTAAATAGGCGCTGCGCCTTTACCATGCGTTCGCCCATAGTACGTCCGCGAATACGCTTCTTTTTAAGGGCTTCGTCTAGCAGCGTGTCGGCAGACAATATGGCTTCTGACCAGCGAGCTTTATCGCTGCATAGCTTTTGCAGGTCTTTCCATTTAGCCTGGAACTGTTCGGTCTTAAGACTTTTACGCGGCATATTACGCCACCACAAAAAACCACCAAGACCAATGGCCATAGCTGCCAGTACCACCGTTAGAATGATTGTGCTTGCGTTCACTGTAATAACTCCTCGGCGGCTTTAGCCGCCCCTAGTAGTGCCCGGTCTTGGCGTTGCGCGGCCATTATTTGCAGGCCGACAGGCATACTGTCTGTTGTGCCCGCTGGAACGCTGACCGACGGTATACCAACCAGACTTGCACCTACGGACATAATGTCTCCTAAATACATCTGAAGCGGGTCGTTAGCGTTCTCGCCAATCTTAAAGGCTGCAGTAGGCACGACTGGGCCAATCAAAAAATCAAAATTGGTAAATGCTTGGTTAAATTCGTTAATAAGCTTTGTACGTACTGTCTGTGCTTTGGTGTAATAGGCGTCATAATAGCCACTACTGAGCACGTACGTACCAATCATAATACGCCGCTTGGCTTCTTTACCGAACCCCTGCCCGCGGGATTTCATGTAGCTTTCATCCAAATCTGCAGGTTGGTCGGCAGCGTGCTGGTAGCGCTGGCCATCGTGTCGTGACAAATTACTACTTATTTCGGCAGGAGCAATAATGTAATACGCAGCCAGCGAAAGCGACAGCGATGGCAGGCTGATTTCTTCGACGCTAGCGCCGGCAGCTTTAAGTGTACTGACCGCCTCTAGAATGACCTTACGAACCCCCTCATCAAGGCCTTCGTCCATCCATTCTTTAATAAGGCCAACTTTTTTGCCTGCAATTCCTTCGGGCAAATTAGCGTAGCTGGTTTCTTCGCGCTTAATTGTCGTGCCATCCAGAGGATCTTGACCAGCCATGACGTCAATAACAAGGGCTGCATCATTGGTTGTGCGCGTAAGCGTCCCTATGGTATCGGTGCTGCTAGCCATAGCAACGACGCCGGACCGTGACATAAGGCCATAGGTTGGTTTGTAACCAATACAGCCAACAAAACTTGCAGGCTGACGAATAGATCCGCCCGTGTCGGTACCCAGAGCAAACGGCACCATATCGAGTACTACTGCCGCAGCCGAACCGCCGGAAGAACCGCCGGGCACCCGCTCTTTGTCGTGTGGGTTTTTGGTTACGAAGTAGTCGCTGTTTTCGGTACTGCTGCCGTGAGCAAAGGCATCCATGTTGGCTTTGGCAACACAAATCGCGCCTTCGGCTTCTAGGCGGTCTATAACAGTTGCCTGGTAGGGCGCTTCAAAACCGCGCAGCATATTGCTGGCAGCCGTTGTTTGGGCGCCGAGCACCAAAAAATTATCTTTGGCAATAAAAGGCACACCTGCCAGACGGCCGGATTTTTGCCCATTCTTAATTGCAGCATCTATGCTAGCGGCGCGTTCACGGGCGCGAACCTCGGTAGTAGCAATAATTGCCTGATATTCTTTTTTGGCTTCGATTGTTTTCAGCGCTTGCTCGACAAGATCGGCAGCTTTAAGGTGGCCAGTATTAACCTTGGCGGCAATGTCAGCAACAGGCAGCCACTGCGAGGCGCTCATCCGATCATCCTCTTAACCTTAACCTGGCGATCCTGAGTCGCGGGCGCAATACGTAGCAAGTCGTCTGGCGTTACGCCATAATCTACCACCACGTCGTCGCGCATAACGTTCGTAAGACCGGTTACCTGAGAGGTCGGCTGCAACCCTTCTACGTCAGCAGTCTGTAATTGCTCAACATAGTGTAGGATTGTGCTTAGTTCGGTGCGGTACTCGTCGGCTTCTTGGTCGCTAATAGTAAGCCGGGCGAGACGGGCCAACTTTAAGACATCGTCGCGTGATAAATCTGCCATATATTTATATCTACTATATCAGGTAAGAAGGGGCATCGCCAATGGCTAGACCCTATGAAGCCCAGCCGGAACTTCTGAGCCTACGGAGTAACTGCCAATCTGCGTAGGAAGTGCATGTAATTGGCGGCTCGCGCCACGTGTGTTAAGCGAACCTATCGCCACATGCAGCTCGCCGGGGCCACGGCGTACAACCACGCCCATAAACTTGCCTTCGGGGTCTGGCGCACCACTGCCATCCACCGGAGCTAAAAACTGTTCTTTAGTAGCCGACAGGCCCGCTACCGCCCACGAACCAACATGATATGCCACCGTGACCCTATCCGCATACTTTCGCATAGCCTCGTAATCGCGCCGCCGTATCATTGCGACTACAGGTTCCCACTGTGATGTAGACACAGACGAGACCGACCTGTCGGCCGCCGGCGCATGCGCCCACGCGCCGTTCAGTAATTTCGATACAGGGCCTATGCCACGCCAGCGCAACAGTACGTCACGCGGGTCGTTCAACTTTGTCGGCGGCACGGCAGCAATTTTTTCGCGAAGACCTTTGGGTAACGCATGTAATGCGGCCGACCCCATTTCTATACCGGCAACCGTCAAAAAATCTTTCATTAAGAAATTCTTCATGTGGCTACAGTTTAGCTTTTATATCAGAAATAATGTCGCGCAGTTCGGCTGCTTGTTCGAATTGTAGGTTTGCGGCAGCCAAATCCATTTGCGAGGTGAGGTCTTTAAGCAACTGCCCATATTCGTCTTTAGGGATCTTGTTAAGGTTAAGCTTGGCGCGCTTGGCTTCTTCGGGCAGGTCGGGCCGCATACCTTTTTCTATGGCCTTGTTAATGCCAGCCGGTGTTATACCGTGATCGGTATTGTATTGTTCCTGGATAATGCGGCGTCGGTCGGTTTCGTCTATGGTTTTGCGCATACTGTTCGTAATGCGGTCGGCATACATAATAACCCGGCCTTCTACGTGGCGGGCAGCACGGCCGACAGTCTGAATTAAGGCCTGTTCGCTGCGCAAGAAACCCTCTTTGTCTGCATCTAAAATCGACACTAACGACACTTCTGGTAAGTCCAGGCCTTCGCGCAGTAAGTTAATGCCCACCAACACGTCGTACACGCCCAGGCGCAGATCGCGCAGAATATCGGTACGATCCAGAGTATCGACGTCGCTGTGCAAATAGGCAACCTTGATGTTTAGTTCTTTTAGGTAGTCGGTTAGGTCTTCGGACATGCGTTTGGTAAGGGTGGTTACCAGTACACGCTGTTGTTTGTCTATGGTGGCGCGAATTTCGGCGAGCAGGTCGTCAATTTGGCCCTCTATGGGCCGCACTTCTATTTTAGGGTCAAGCAAACCGGTTGGCCGAATGACCTGCTGGGCGGGCGTCGGACTGCGGCTGAGTTCGTATTCGGCTGGCGTGGCGCTGACATATATAGCCTGGTTAACGTGCTTTTCGAACTCGGTAAATGTAAGCGGACGGTTATCGAGTGCGCTTGGCAGCCGGAAGCCATGCTCGACTAATACCTCTTTACGGGCGCGGTCGCCGTTGTACATGCCCCTAATTTGCGGCATGGTCATGTGCGATTCGTCTACCAGCAACAGGTAATCGTCAGGATAATAGTCTAATAGTGTCGCCGGCTGTTCGCCCGGGTTACGGTTGGTCAAGTAGCGGGAATAGTTTTCGATGCCTTTTACAAAGCCGGTTTCTTCTAGCATCTCTAGATCAAAGCGGGTGCGTTGTTCGAGGCGTTGCGCTTCTAGCAGCTTGCCTTCGCGTTTAAACAACGACAAGCGTTCGTCTAGCTCGTGCTCTATATGGCCAAGCGCTACCTTTAGTTTGTCGTAGGGAGTAACGTAGTGCGAACCTGGGAATACGGTAAGCGTTTCGGGCTTGCCCAATATTTCGCCGGTTAAGGGGTCTATCTTTAAAATGCGCTCTATTTCGTCGCCAAAGAATTCTAAACGGTAGGCTACTTCTTCGCCTGCCGGGAACACATCTACCACGTCGCCGCGGACCCTAAAGGTACCACGATGAAAGTCTATGTCGTTACGGGTGTACTGAATATCTGTTAATTGGCGCATTAGTTTGTCGCGCACGCGGCGTTCGCCGGTTTTTAAGCGAATAGACAGGCCGTCGTAATCTTCTACCGAGCCTATACCGTAAATACAGCTGACACTCGCAACGATAATAACGTCACGGCGGCTGAGTAGCGCATCGGTGGCGGCGTGGCGCAGCCGGTCTATCTCTTCGTTAATTTGCGAGTCTTTTTCTATGTAGGTGTCGGAGCGTGGAATGTATGCCTCTGGCTGGTAGTAGTCGAAGTAGCTTACAAAGTAGTGGACGGCATTATTGGGAAAGAAGTTTTTAAATTCGCCGTACAGCTGCGCTGCCAGTGTTTTGTTGTGGCTAAGCACCAGCGTTGGCTTGCCGGTGTTTTGTATGACATTTGCCATGGAAAAAGTTTTTCCGGAGCCAGTAACCCCAAGCAGCGTTTGATGCTGCAGTTTGTCTTGCACACCTTTGGTAAGCTGCGCAATAGCTGCAGGCTGGTCGCCGAGTGGTTGATAATCGCTTTTGAGTTCGAATGAAGCCATCGTTATATTATAACCACTTTCTACACCTATAGAGAACGAAATTAGGGGGTGGAAGGTTCTCGGGGCTCAAATTGGGTTACCAGCGCTTCGCCAGCAAACTGCGGAGGGTTGGCCATTTTCTGCCAACCCTCTTGTGGCGCTTTGGCTATAAACACTGACGGCTCCCAGGCAGGTTTTTCACTGCCCAGTACAATTGCACCACAGTAGGCAGATGCAGTTGATGTAGTAAGACCTTCGTTGTTTAAAGTGTATACCTTAGTATTTGCAAAAAGGGCGATTTGATCACCTTGCGGGTGTGCTGCGCGGGGCAAAAGCACGGCCTTAGATTTTCCGCCAGGACGTGGTATGCCCATTTCGCCATAACGATCGCCTAGCTGCACATCATTACCCAAATATGCCTCACCGTTTTCATCGTATCTAATCATACGAGCACTGACACTGTACGGGCGCCACATTACCGTATCGTCTTTGTCATACATCTTTTCGTACCACCGAGTACGGCTGGGTACATGAGGATCAAGCATTACGGTAACAACGCTACGTTCCGGGCCCTCAATAGGATTGTTAGCGGGCAGTACCCGACCGGTATCTACTACTTCGGCCACAGTGCATCCAGCAAAACGTGCGGCAATTGCTTCGCGGGCACGATCTTCTACGGGCACTGTAGGGGCAAGATTAGCAAGTGCGGCTGCAGCTGTAAAAGCGGTGGCACTACCGACAAGACGACGATTCATGACAGATCCTTATGTAAAAAAGTAATTATACTGTCAAAAGCCTATTTTTACAACGACTTAAGCTGCATAAGTACGCTACGAACTGCTGCGTTGAGGTCGCCATTGTTAATGGTGTTAGCGACGTCTTTTTGAGCTTGGGTAGCGGTTGTGGTGCACGGTTCACCGGCGTATGCGAGGTAATAGCTGTACTCGCCCACCTTGGCTATAGGTTCTGGGTTATCTAGATTATACGGCGGTTGGTTGTGTTGCATGGAGCGAGTCATAGATACGCCAACCCCCGGATCGCAAATACCCACGTCTTGCAGACGCTTGAATGTAAACGCAACTGAATCGCCTTCTAGGGGGTGGTAGGCATAGACCATGTCGTATGTATCTTGACCCAGCGGAGCGCGTACGTTCCATTCGTTTATAACTATATACTTTTGCTGCTCATCCTTAGGGGGAATTACCTGGTCTGTAGATTTGCTTTTGGCGCCCTGCGATGACGTTGTTTGATCGGCTGTAGAAGTTACATGATGCACCGGGCGCAGCCACGCCAACCATACGACCACCGCAAGTCCCACCACGGCGAACACAATAATTAGGAGCTTGCTCGCAGCTAACTCCTTGCGTTCTTTGGGATTCATGATTATCTCCTAGTTTTTAACCAGCCCTGGGCGGCGGGTTGTTGGATGATGCTTCACGGATAAACCAATGGGGGTCGTGATCTCTGAGTTCTTTGCGTACATCGGCATACTCTTCGTCTAGTATTTCGATTAGTCGTTTTACTAAACGTTCGGGGTTGTCGTCAAAAATAACTAAACGCGCACGGGATGGGTCGAGCACTTTAAGCAGTTCGGGGATAGCATCTGCTGTGCCGCCACTGCCGGTAAGCACTGCGCAGGGCAAACGCGCCTCTAGCGCTGAGGTAAATTCGTGCAGGCTGCCAAACCGGCCGCCAATGGTAATAACGGCATCGCTAGATTGCACGAGGTACAGGTCGCGGCCCACATAGTTAAGGCCGGTGTAATTAATAAAATCGAATACATCGTAAGGCAAGCGGTATTTACGCACGTGTTCGCGCAGTGATGTAGCGGGCGAAAAGCCAATGCTGGTGCCATTGGCTTCTTTAGCGCCAAGTGCCGCAAAATACGGCAGGCCAACTGTGGCACCGGTGGTTAGTACGTGGCCACTTTTTGCTATAGCAGCGCCCAGACGCTGAGCGGCGTCTTTGTTGTTCGTAACCGTGGAGCCCGCGGCCGCACCGGATACACATATGGAATACCGCAGGTATTTTAAATCATTCAAATCAGGAGCCACCGATTACACCTCCCCTAGGCTTGGTTGTTTGTTCATGCTTATGATTTATTGTACGCTGACTGCTCAGCGAGCGCCAGTTGTTCACCGGTAAGTTCGTTATGTAGTTGCTGGTGTACGGCCGTCTCTAGGTTCTCTTGGTTTAAGTATTGCATCATAACTTCGTGCCACAAGGTGTCGCGCACAAAGTGCACAATGCGTTCGGCGTAGGATAAGTGGTTGCAAAAGCCGAGCGCTACATCAAGGGCATTACATGACACAATTGCGCCGTCGTGCACCAGGCCTAATGCCTCGTTACCAGCCCAAAACGATAGCTCGGGCGCAATGCCGGTCAGCACAGACTCGCCGCTTGTCCACTGCAAATCCTCGGGCTGGACATGTGGTTCAAAAATTTCGGGGTGGTAGGCGTCAGTAAACCGGGCATAGTAACGCTGGATCATTCGCCATGGCACCGGCTGCCCGGCAAGCGTTGCCGATGTAATAGGCTCACGCACCGAAGACACCTGTAAACGCCTCCCAAAATCCGGTTTGACCTGCTGCAGTTTGGCATACGAGCTATGGGTGCGAACGGCGTTCATTTCTTCGGCTACTAGCAGCAGTGTGGTAATTGCTAATCCGTCTACTGCTTGGTCTAAGGGCAGCACTACTACTGCACCGAGTTCTTTAAAGCTGACGATATTATGATGCGACTCGGTTACGAAACCTTTGGCAAGTTCCTGCCACTTCTTAGAGGTAGGGTGCACAATGGTAATCGCACGATTTTCAAAATCGCTGGGCTGTAATTTGGCGTACTGATCACGGAACGACTTTGGCCAGTTACCGTTTACCTCGCTTATAAGCGCGGCCATATAAATGGCAGCGACTGACTCGTGTTTAAGCAACGAATCAACCGAACGATACCCCAGGCGCTTCATGGCAAGCTTGGGCGGTTTTTTCTTGAGTAGTTTTTTGGCAACACTGGCTTTTAAGGCAAAACTAGTCTTTTGCACCTCGTGGCTGGTTAGGTATTTTTGTACCGCTGCAACAACGTCTGCGGCAGTTGCGTCGGGGCTAATGCCTAGTGCGCTGCGTACCGTTTGTTCGTCTGCGCGTAAGCGTTCCTGCAAAGCGCCATACAGTTCTTCTCCGGTTGTGTCGTCAGGGTCTAAGCCTAGTTGGGCAATTTTAGTGCGGGTTCGCTGAATAATATCGGCCGACAAACGAATGTCCGTGCCAGGCATGCCTGCGGCGCGTTCCAGCTGCTGTATGCTCTGACTAAACGCCGGCTCTATGGCCCCCAATGCCCTCGACAAGAAACGTGTCATATCTATGTACAGATTACCACAAGCAACTTATACGTAACAATGAGAACAATGCGCCGATTGACTTTATGCAGTAAGGCACTACAATAGCAGCATGTCCGAAACACGTCCAAACCCCTGGCAACAGCTCGATCCTATGCTGCGGAGTGTTGTTGCGTTGTATTCTGGCCGTATTGGCGATGTATCCGAGGGCGATTTATCAAGTGATGAATTTATAGCTGCTACTACCGAAGCATTCCCTGGCATCGCAGAAGAGGACATTACTAGAGGTTTGATCTTTTCTGAAGTAGCGGGGCTGCGTACTGTGGCTACAGCCGAGCTGAAAAGCACGGACGCCGAACGTGTCGGCGCTATGGCAACTCAATTAGGTATATTGGCCGGTGGTGGCGAAGCCGTAATGGAGCTTGCCACACAAGCTGGTGAAGTGCTGACCACTACCAAATACTATAAAGCCCAACCAGCGCTACGCGTACTAAGTGAACTCGCGGTGAGCAACTTATTATTTCCCCCACCCGAAGCAAACACTTAAAACGGTTTGGGCTGGTAGTCTTTAGGGGCTTTGTGTAGTAAAGTCTGGAGTTGTTTTTCGGTTAACAAGCCGGCTTGAGCACCAACATGCTGCACAACACTCATACTGTTAATAGGCGCCCAACGCAGTGCGTCCTCTAGGCTTAAACCCTTGGCAGCTGCAGCAACGAATGTAGAGGCAAAGGCGTCGCCTGCGCCGGTGCGTTCGAGCGGCGGAGCCGGGTCGGGGTATAACGGCATTTGCAAGCGTACGTGGCCGTCGGAGGCATAGGCGCCGTCTGGGCCGTCGGTTACCACTACCACTTGCGGACCAAGGTCGTGTAATTTATCTATAAGATCGTGGACATTGTTATGGTTGCCGCCGCCTACGGTTACGGCTTCTTCGCGGTTTAATATAAGTACCGATGCCCGTTTGTATAGGCGGCTTAGGCGTTTGGCACCGGCTTCCATTTGGAAGGTGCCGGGTTGGAACGCTAAGTGTACGCTAGGGTTTTCGTCTAGCCAGTCGGCAATGTCGTCGTGGTAGTCTAGGGCGTTCTTGCTAATAGAGCTAAAGTACACCCAGCGCGGGATTTCGGTTGGGCGAAGATGCGGCCAATGGTAGTCGTATTCTTCGTGCTTGATTAAAATAGTGCGCTCTTCTTTGTACCACAGTACGTAGTGGTAGTTGCTGAGCTTTTTAGGGTTTATGCGGACAAAGCGGGTATCGACGTCTTTTTTGTCGAGGGCTCGAATAATGTCGCGGCCAAACGCGTCGCCGCCAACATTGGTAACAAAACCCGTCTTCATACCAAGGCGTGCAAACGCAGCTGCACCATTGGCGGCATTGCCAACACCCTCAATAACCTCTACATGGTCGAACGGTAATTTGGTGGCAAACGGCATTGCCAGCCATTCGTCGCCGTGGTTGTCGGTGACTACTTTTGCTTCGTCTTCTAAAAGCCTAATAAAGGCATCAGTTACTACGTCGCCAATACTGATGATGTCGAACTGCGTGCTCAAAGTCTGCCCTTTTACTACGTTTTAATTATGTTTATTGTTACATGCCACTAGGCATTAGCGCAATGGAATTCTTAGTATGCGGAAGCTCTTGGTGTTTTAAAAAATAAAAAATGGTATAAATGATTGATGCCATCTCTGACCCCTAGAAATCTTACCGAGTTACTACTCCGGCCAAGCCCGCTTCGTACAGGCCTACATGGCCTAGCCCTTACAGCTAGCCGAGGCAGCGTAGGTGGACTTGCGCTGAGTCCGAAGGCCTGGCCGAACGAAGTAGTCAGGCCAGAGTGCGAACACGAAAGAGATGTTCCAAGCTGGGAATTTCTGGAACGATTAAGTGCCCTTACCCTCAGTTCAAAGCCAAACGATTACGGTGGGGCAAATGCCGCGCTTATGGTGACCTCGCGGAGTAGCAGCGTCCCTGACGCAGAGCTAATCCACCCCGTACAACTACGACACTACGCTAATAGTGTAGCCACCCACCCAAGAATAATAGGCGGTAGCATAAGTGCGGCTCGCAATGGGACTATACGTCTCGACTTGTTTGCTAGTCGTAAAAGGGCCAGGTTCAGTCCAGTTTTATTACAGACGCTGCCCCAAAACACAGCGCCTAGCACCGTTAACCGTGTAATTAAAATGGCGAAGCTGGTTGTAGTGCCGCTTACATTTAATAGTGCCACCATGGAGCCCGAATCAGGCATCGAGAATATTCCGGAGCTCTTTTAACGGCTACAGATCTTGGGCGTGCGACACAAAGCCGTCGCCAGCTAGCTTAGATTCGTCTAGCTCGCCCTTACTGGCTGCGCTCGCAAGTTCTAACTGATTACGGAATAATTGTTTGGTGCTTTGTACCGCGTTACGGTTAGCAGCCCAGGCTTTAAGCACCGGGTCTTGCAGCGCGCGCGAATACGAGAATGTAATACCCCAGGGGTGCGGGCCGCGTTTGGCAATGCGGTTCAGGTTAATGAACGCATCTTTAGAGGTCTGACCGCCACTTAAGAACACTACCCCGCCAAGGTCGTGCGGTACGTGTTCGTGCAATGCGCGTACGGTGCGTTCGGCAACTTCGTCGGCATCTATCGCTATGCCGCTGTCCTTACCAGGTAACGCCATGCTGGTCTTGAGGATTGCCCCGGGCATGTGCACCTTAAAGGCGCGCATTGTCTGGAACAATAAGTCAAAGGCACGAGCCATGGTTTGTTCGGCTTGTTCTGCGGTATGGTTGCCATCGAACAGCACTTCTGGTTCTACAATGGGTACAATGCCAGACTCTTGGCAAATACGCGCATAGCGGGCTAGCACGAATGTATTAGCACCAATACATTCGTTGGTTGGAATACCATCGCCAATGGCCAACACCACACGCCATTTGGCAAACTGAGCACCAGCGCCTTCGTAGGTGTCCATGCGTTCGGGCAGGCCATCTAGTCCTTGGGTAATCTTTTCGCCGGGAAAACCAGGTAAGTCTACCAAGCCTTTATCTACTTTAATGCCTGGGGCCACGCCATGGTTTTTTAGGTATTCGCGGAATATTTGCCCACTTTCGGCCGACTGCCAAAACGTTTCGTCATAAAAAATAACACCACTCATAAATTCTTCGGCTCCAGGCGCGGTAATAAGCAAGTCACGGTATTCGCGGCGCGTTTCTTCGGTACACGGCACTCCTACCGAATCAAATCGTTTTTGGCAACTGGCACTGCTTTCGTCTGCAGCCAATAACCCCTTGCCCGGCAATAATAACTGTTTAACGGTTGCTTCGAGTTTTTTAGTGTCTATATCTGCCGATGAATTCATAGTAGTTATGCCTGCTTATGCTTTTTTATCTAATACGTGATGGGCCGCCATTGTTATATGGGCCGCGTCTAATCCAAAGTGTTCCATAAGTTCGGCGGGTTCGCCCGATTCGCCAAAGCGGTCTTTTATACCAATGCGCACCATGGGCGCAGGCCGTTCTTCGGCTAGCAATTCGGCAATAGCCCCGCCTAAGCCGCCCGCAATCTGGCCCTCTTCGGCAGTTACGACTGCACCGGTTTTCTTAACACTAGCTAGTATGGTGTGTGCGTCGAGTGGCTTTACGGTAGGAACATGCACAACTTCTGCGCTTATACCGTCTTTGGCTAGTTTATCAGCCGCCAGCATAGCCTGATAGGTCATCGTGCCGGTGGCTATAATGGTCACGTCTGTGCCTACCCAGTACACATAGGCCTTACCAATTTCGAATGGCGTATCTTTGGTAGTAAACACCGGCGTGCCTTCGCGTGCCAGCCGTATGTAATTGGGCTGTCCGTCTTTGGCCATAGCCAAAGTAATTTTTTCGGCTTCTATGCTGTCGGCGGGTACAAACACTTTCATATTGGGCAACACGCGCATAATGGCGATGTCTTCTAGCATTTGGTGCGTGGCGCCGTCGGGGCCCACGCTTACGCCGGCGTGCGAACCGACAATTTTTACCGGCCGTTCATTTAAACATATGGTGGTACGAATTTGCTCCCAGCAGCGGCCAGGACAAAATGCGGCATAGCTTGTTACGAACGGTATCTTGCCTTGGGCGGCTAGGCCCGATCCAACGGTCACTAAGTTCTGTTCACCAATACCAATCTCTACAAACCGTTCCGGGAATTTCTTAACAAAGTCGGACATAGCCGTAGATTCGGTAAGGTCGGCACAACAGCCAACAACATGCTGGTTAGCCTCTGCGGCGAGTACCAGTCCACGGCCAAAACCTTTACGAATAGGCTCCACTACTAGATCGTGGGCAGTAATATCTGCAACCAAATGCATATCAGTCATCGTGGGCCTCGCTTTTTATTTTGCCCTCAAGGGTGCGTAGCTGCTTAAGCGCCACTTTGGCTTGTTGCTCTTTAGCTGGTGCACCGGCCATCTCCTTGAGTCCTGGTGGCGTACCATGCCAGTGGAAGTCGTATTCCATAAAGTCTACGCCCTTGCCGGGAATAGTGTGGGCAATAATAACGACTGGTTTTTCTACAATCGCCTTGGCCATATTGCAGGTGTCTATAACTGCTTCTACATCGTTGCCATCAATTTCTAGTACGTGCCAGCCAAAGGCTTCGAACTTTTGACGCAGATCTTCTAAAGGCATGACTTCTTCTGTTGGGCCGTCTATCTGAATATTATTGCGGTCAACAATGGCAATGACATTATTAAGCTTATACTTGTTTATAAGCATTATGGCTTCCCAGTTGTTGCCCTCGTTTAGCTCGCCGTCGCCGGTTACTACATACACCCAACGGTGGTGTTGGTTATTCATACGCATAGCCAACGCCATACCGGCGCCCTGGCTCAGGCCACAGCCTAGTGGGCCGCTGGTAGTCTCTATGCCGGGCAACTTGGTGCGTTCAGGGTGGCCCTGTAAACGAGTGCCTAACTTACGAAGCGTCATAAGTTCTTTGCGGTCAAAGTAGCCTGCATGGGCCATGGCAGCATACTGCACCGGGTTACAATGCCCATTGCTTAAAATAAGAATATCGCGGTCTTCCCAGTCAGGATTCGTAGGGTCGTGCCGTAGCACATTAAAATACAGGGCAGTAAAAATATCGGCAAGATCAAGCGGCCCGGCTGAGTGTCCGCTGCCAGCCTCGAGCAACATTTTAATAATATCTTGCCTAATTTCGTTAGCTTTGAGCTCTAATGCCTCTATGGAATGTATCTGTCTCATTACGCTAACGATTATATACCATGCCGGCGTTTTGGTGCAGCATGCAACACTTTATGCAGCGTTTCGAAGGCTTCGTGCGGTTCGGCAGCATGCTGAATGTAACCGCCTACGTTCAGAACATCAACACCGCCCGCTGCAAGTATTGCAGCGTTCCGGCCGTTCAGGCCACCGTCCCAGCCGACTTCTATTTGGGGGTTCAGTTTTTTGAGTAGCAGTACTTTGGTTAACAGGTGCGTGTCTGCTTTGCCGCCAAAATGACCAAGGTCGCCCGAGAATATAAGTACGTGGTCAATAAATTCTAACGCAGGAGCTACAACTTCTACAGACGTCCGGGGCTTCAGTGCCACCCCTACCCTAATACCGGACCGGTGGGCTGCTTCGGCAAAACCGACAAAGTCGCCTTCGGCCTCGGCGTGCACAATAATAAGTTGGGGGCGCATTTGCAGCATCTTTTTGGCGTGCTCAAACGGATGCTTGTACATAACGTGCAGGTCTACATGCATGCCAGCTGGCCACCACACACTTTCAAGCGGGACAGTCCGGCTAGGAGCAAACTTACCATCGGCCAGGTCAATATGTATACGCGAGGCAAAGCCAGCCACACGTTCCATTTGCCGCCTGTACTCATCCGGATCGCCCGCTAGCACGGTTGGGCAGATTGTTGCTCGGGGTGAATTCATAGTCTAACGCTCTTGTATTCCTTTATACCCTAGAGTATACCGCTTATGCCCTGTAAACAAAATTACCCCAGTTTATCTAATTCTTTAATACGTCGCTTGTAGCGTGTGGCACCGGCAAATGGCGTCGCTAACCACGTTTCGGCAAGATCAATCGCTTCGCCGGTTGGCACGTAACGGGCGGGCAAACACAGTACATTGGCATCGTCGTCGTTGCGTGCAGCCGTGGCTTCTTCGTGGCTCCATACCAAACTGGCCCTAATATCTTTAAAGCGGTTGGCGGCAATACAAACACCCTGCCCCGAACCGCAAATTAGAATACCGCGAGGCTCGTCGTCATCGCTGGCGCGCAGTGCGCCCACCACGCGTTCGGCGGCCTGAGGGTAATCGTCGTCTGGATTAATAGTTTCGTTACCAACGTCAATAACTTCGTACCCCGTGCGGGTTAACTCTTCTACTAAAGTTTGCTTCATATCAAAGCCATTATGGTCGGCATCAATATAGATCTTCATAGTACAAACTATAGCGCTTGTGATTAAGCCGCGCTAGCCTTTGGTAGAAATGCGTTGGAGCGCGGAACTAACCTCTTGGCGCCAATTGAGTACTAACTGTTTGACTTCACGGACAAGTTTAGCTGCCGCTATGCGGCCCTCGTTCTGTTTAAACTTAACTTCGAGCCAACGGTCGAACTGATATAAATACGGCAATGCCTTCAGCCAGTATGTATACACCTTTGCAGATGCGTATCGCCAAATTGCGATACCAGCACGACTCACCCGCGCAGCTATTACGCCAATTAGCATCGTTAACCCTTGCCATATAAAATTGGCCACCACTTGCAACCATGCCCACACCGCAACCACCATAGAGTGGAACTTGCGTGCCGCTACCTCGCAGCCCAATGCCAGCAGTAGGAACCCGCGGCGGATAAGCCCGGGCGAATGGACGGCCAACGCCTTAAAAAAGCGAGGTAGTAAGCCGGGACGGCCAGGTATGATAATGACTATTGGATCAGGTGCAGCGACAGGAGCCACCTCTGATGCTGGCGCAGGCTGGGCAGCAGCTGCCTCTGTGCGCAATATTCGGGCAACGTGCCACTGCGTAACGTTGGCATTCAATTCGCGCCTAAAAATAAGTAACAGCGACAAAAGCAGCGTTTCCGTCAGCAGCAAGAAGGTTGCTGTTGCCGGCATAGCCACATCTACACCAGGCAGTACGCCGGCAGCGACAAACTGCATTATGGCTTCGGAAAAAGCCTCGAAGGGCAAAAAATTGACAAGTAATAAGAGTACAATAAACCAGACCACAACTCGCTTAACCACTACATCCATACCGCTAATTTCCTTTAACCTAATTATAGCCTAATATTGCCTATCTGGCCAGTACATTAATTCACTGATTATTTTGCTTAAGCTAATCGTATTCTTGTCATTCCGGACTTGAGTCCAGGGACCCAAGTCAATAAGGTAAGACTTGCGGTTGCTAATCGTCCTTTTCCCTCCAAGTGACCGCTCACACGCGGTAAAGGAATAAAAAAGCCTACATAGAATATACCTACATATCAATTCTGGTTCAGTCTTTTTAATTCCTTTCCGGCTCCGCTTCGATTCAAGTCACTTAGACGAAAAAGAGCGAGCGCTAATCAGATGTTAACCCTACGCACTCATTTGCAGCCGGGGTTCGGAACCTCTGGCCGGACCCGATTGCTTCCAAGGTGCTTAGACGGAATCAAGCAGTAAACTAAAGCCCCGGAATAATCCCAAAAGAATAAAGGGAGGGGCCGACCGCAGGGAGTTTTTACTGCGCCGTCTAAGTGCTTTGGAAGCAGTCGAGTCTGGACTGCGGTTCCGAGAGATTTTCTTGGTTACTTCTTTTGGCGGGACAAAAGAAGTAACATTGCAGTTTGACGGTAGTCAGAAGGAAAAAGGAATTATATATTACTGGATCCATAACCATCGTTCAGGATGACAAAGGAACTTTCTTTTACTGGATTCCCGCCTTCGCGGGAATGACGGGGGTGGTCAACAGTTTGTGATGCGAGGTCAATCGGAGGCGGGACTGCTCGTGTGCCACTGGCATGCTCCGGATCTAGTCCGGAATGATGGTGGGCGGAATGGTACGGTGCAGCGGTTTAAGCCTTGTGGAGCAAACGCCCGATGTCGGCAACTTCTTCTACCAAGCGGTTGCTATAGCCCCATTCGTTGTCATACCAAGCAACAACCTTCAACATATTGCCATCGATTACTGCGGTTAATTTTAGGTCTACGATTGCCGAGTGGCTATTGCCAATAAAGTCACTGCTTACCAGCTCTTCTTCGGTTACCGCTAAAATGCCCTGGTAAAATGGTTCGGATGCAGCCTTTTTAAAGACTTCGTTTACTTCCTCTACAGTTACCTTGCGTTTGGTAATAATAACAAAATCGCTTAACGACACAACAGGGGTGGGAACACGGACGCTTAAACCGCCGAACTTATCTTTAAGTGCGGGCAAAGCCTTGGCAGCCGCGATGCTGGCACCAGTGGTAGTAGGCACGATGTTCTCGGCAGCAGACCGGGCTTCGCGTAAATCTTTAGCTGGGCCATCTTGCAACACCTGGCTAGCAGTGTAGCTATGGATGGTAGTCATCATGGCTTTTTCAATGCCAAAGTGGCTTTCAATAATAGCAGCGACTGGAGTAATACAGTTGGTCGTGCAGCTGGCATTGCTAATTATTTCGCCAGCGCCCTCTAGTTGGTCTTCGTTAACACCAAGCACAATAGTGGCTGCGCCTTCGCCTTTAGCAGGCGCACTAATAACTACCTTTTTAGCGCCGGCATCAATGTGCGCCTTTGCCTTGGCCGGGTCAACAAAAAAACCGGTCGATTCTATAACAACGTCAACACCAAGGTCTTTCCATGGCAGTTGTGCGGGATCTTTCTGGGCATACACTTTAATCTCTTTGCCGTCGACGGTAATGCTGGTCTCGCCCGCTTTTACGTCGTGGGGGTACTCGCCGTAGTTAGTGTCGTGCTTCAGCAAGTGGGCAAGCGTTTTGGTAACAGTTAGGTCGTTAATTGCTACAATCTCTAGGTCTGTTCTATCGAACGCGATCTTAAAGGCGTTACGCCCAATCCGGCCAAAACCATTAATTGCTACCTTTGTAATTGCTGCCATCTTTTCGTACCCCTTTTAAGCATTAGCTAATTACTATTACTATACCATGGCTAGTAAAGTTACAAATACAGATACTGTAATGTATTGCAACTTTAGTGTGTATGTAGGTACTATGTAACGAATGCCCGAGAAGTCATCCCACTCCGACCTTTCTATCGAAACACTGAACAGCCTCCGTGTGCAGCAGGAATTTGCCGACCTCGGTATTTTGGGCCGTGAATCATACGCTAATATAGTGTGCGCCACTCACGAAGATTCCAACGCTATATGGCAGGCGGTCCGGGGCTACCAAAACGCCTACAAGGCGACAACGCAAAAGTTCCGTGGCAACGAGCAGCTAGCTGCAGCACATGCCGCTCAAGAGCTTGGCGTGCAAGACGGCACCGATTTTCGGCTGGTGACCATTGGTATTAAACCCGCCGCTAGGCTGCCCCGCACTTTTCTTAGGGCAGAGGCGCGGCCGGACGGTGCGCTGCCTAACGTAGGGTTTGTACCATTGTTTGACGAAGAAACGTACCCGGACCCACAAATGCCCGGCTACTTTTTTAATCTGCATGGGGTGAACAAGATACTAGAACAGCACCGCGACCTATTTAATCGTCTTGGCTACGATAGTGCTGACGCTCGCGAAGTTGCTGCTGCCGTATTCAACGACCGCAGCCCCATTGGCACGAGCCTACTGCTAGGGCATTCTTTAGAGCAAGCGCTCTTTGGAGACATCGCTCGCCTAGCTGACGAGCAACCACCGTATGCCGAGGTAAAACTGTTTGGGCGTGACGTAATCCGTTTATTCGGGCTAGACTCCCCCCAAACAGCGATTATCGAACAGTTACTTGATGAGCCAGAAGCAATAGAAACATTGGACCTATTACATAACGATCCGGATGTTAGTTACGTAGCTAAAAAGATATGGCAAGCAACCGGCATGACAGACTTCTTGCAAACAGAGCGCACCAATACATTTGGTGCGCTCCCTGACGAGCCTCGGGCTACCGCGTTATAACGCTACTTGTTGTTCCAGCGGGCAATTGACTCTTCTATAACCTTCTTAGCAGCCTCTACGTCGCCCCAACCATCTACGGTTGTGGTGCCGGGCTTTTTAAGGTCTTTGTAGTGGTTAAAGTGATGTTCTACCTTTTGCTTCCAGCGAGGCCACAAGTCGTCTAGCGAGTTTACGCCATCACCCGAGTTACGGTCGTCCGCTGGCACCACGACCACCTTGTGATCGGCTTCGCCGTCGTCGGTAAAGTTCATAATGCCAATAATTTTAGCTTCTAGCCATACGCCGGTAGGAATTGGCTCGGCACAAAATACTAATACGTCTAGCTCGTCGCCGTCTTCGTCAAGGGTTTGCGGAATAAAACCATAGCTGCAAGGCTTGGCAAAAATAGACGGTTCCACACGGTCAAGCATAAATGCAGCACGCTCGCGGTCCCATTCAATCTTTAAAAATGATCCTTCGGGAATTTCGACAACCGCATTAACAATGCCATTCTTGTAATCACCCGGGGTTAGTATTTTGTTAAAATCAGCCATGCATAACTCCTTTGCTTCGCATGTATTGTACGATGTTTCGGGTTATTCAGCCAGAGTGGGAACATACCAAGGGCTGGGGCGTTCGCATTACTACTAAGGCAGTGGTATAGTTTAGGCATACTTTTATGACAAAAATTATTGGGCACCGCGGTGCCATGGGCCTTGCCCTCCAAAACACTCTGTCTGCCATTAGAACCGCCCTTAAGTTAGATTTATACGCTATCGAGATTGACCTGCGTCGTACCGCCGATGGTCATATAGTGTTATTGCACGACCCCACTACTAAAAAAGTATCTACCCAAAAATTAAAGGCCAGCGACGTAAGCTTGGCTGAACTGAGCGGTGTAGCACTCCACAACGGTGACCATGTGCCAACAATCGAGGAGGTGTTTAAGCTGGTGGGCAGCAAAGTGCCCTTAATGATTGACCTCAAAGATAGCGGCCTTGCCGACCCTCTACTACAGTTGTTAGATGCCCACCCCGAAGTGCAAGTATTCTTTAGCGGCCGGCAATACGACGACCTTAAAAAATTGCACCTAGCACGGCCGGATATTCCGTTTTTGATTCAGCACCACTATGACCCGATTGACGTTATCCATAACGCGCACGCCATGGGGGCGCACGGCATATGCATAAACATGTGGCTTATGAATCCCTGGACCTACCGGTTGGCAAAAGACCGCAACTTAGAAGTATATGTATACAGCGTTAATTATCGCTGGCTGCTTAAGTTTTTTCAGCTGTTTTACCCGGATGCAGTCATTATTACCAACCATCCTTTACGCCTACTAACAAAACCGCGCCTAACTAAGTACGTCAGTTCTAAAAAGCAGCAAATTAAGCATTGACCACGCCGTAATAATCGCGGCAACTAAATATTGCACTTCGGTAAATGCTGGGTTAGTAAAACAAAGTATGCTGGCCGCCGCATTAATAACCGCCGCAAATATGTACCAGCCCATTGGCCTGTCTACCAACCCATTAAGCAAATAAGCTACAGCCATAACTGCCAGCCAAAAGGCACCAAGATGAGCCAGCAAGTTGGCCGCCCCTGCACCATGTACGTAAAACACTGCACCGGATGCACACATGCCGTAGGTAATGGGCAGCAGCCAGGCTAAAAAGATATGCTGCATTTGCTTGACCCTAAGGGGCATTACTTTAAGCATAAAACCAAGGCCGATTAACGATATAGCGGTCCACACAATATTAATGGCATGTACCTGAAAATAATGGTTTGCGACAAAACCCAAAGGAACAAGCACCGCCCACACCAAGTACACGCGCGAACGCGTATCGGCCAGCAGAAACTTTATGTCCATAGCTTGATGATAGCATTATACAAAGCGCATATAGCTAATACCGATCCATCATCCTGAACATGCCAAATAAAAAACGTTACCCCCCCCGGTCTTGCGGCTGATGGGGTTATATTTTAAATTTTTATTTTTTTTTATTTTTTCGTTTTTCCGGCCTTGGGGGTAATGACGGGAGGTCTGGTACTATAAGTTTAATGAATGTTGTGTTTGACCATGCCGAAGATACGGCCGCGAATATTAAGACTTTTTACTTTAAGCCAGAAAAGCCAGTAGATTACATTGCCGGGCAATTTACCGAGTTATATCTGGCCCATGACCACCCTGATAACCGCGGTATCCGACGTTGGTTTACGCTCAGCAGCTCGCCTACCGAACCGTTGGTGAGTATTACCACTAAGTTTTCGACGCAGCAGAGCAGCACGTTCAAACAAGTGTTGGCTACGATGCAGCCAGGCACACACTTAAAGCTCGCCCAGCCCATGGGCGATTTTGTACTGCCAAAAGACGCCAGCCGCCCATTGGTTTTTGTGGCCGGCGGCATTGGTGTAACCCCCATGCACAGTATGATCAAATACCTGCACGATAAAGGCCAACAGCGCGATATTCACCTCCTGTATGCCGTTACCAAAGCCGAAGAACTGGCATTCTTGCCGCTATTTAAAGAAAGCGTGCGCCTTACAACCGTCGTCAAAGATCCGCCTGTAGGCTATAAGGGTGAGATTGGATCGCTCACCACCGAACGCATTTTAGAGATTACCGATAGCAAGCCAGACACACTGTTTTATCTGTCTGGGCCAGAACCAATGGTAGAGGTGTTCACAAAAGAACTCGCCGAAAAAGGCATCAGCAGCCGGCGTATTATTACTGATTACTTCCCGGGCTATCAAAAATTTTAATTGCCAATACCTAATTCGTATAGGATAATTGCCTGCGATGAAATTAGGCGGTTTAGAGATACGTGAATCTACGGTATATGTAGGTTATGAACAAGAACTGGCGGCGTTACAAACGCCCTTTTATGACAAGTTGGCGGAACAAACTGCCAAGCTCGTGTCTAAACCGCAGTATGCGGACGAAGACCGTAAAGGTTTTACGGCACTTATACCGCTCACCTATTTTTCTATACAAGCTACATTGCACGTTCTAAAAGATAATAAAGTTGCGGAAAACCTCCCGAAAGAAATCTATAAACGTGCAAACGTAGCCAGCGCTTGTGCGAGAGCCATGATAACGTTCGGCATAACAAAAGGTGGATTTGAACGATATTATATGACAAGTCCTCATTTAGGACGCTTACAACGAGACCCGGTTTTAGGGATTGGCAACGCCTTACGCGGCAAAGATGATGAGCTAACCGAAAGCCTGTCGACACTTGGCGATGCAGCCTTATACGATGCCTCCTTAGTAATGGGCGGGGCGCTAAGGTTCTTGAAGCACGATCGTTCGGCACCCGCCGACGAATTGCCTGCCGACATAGTTGGCAGAAGTACTGGCTTGCAAGATATTACAGGGGTCAGGGAGCGAAATCTACCACGCATGCGGAAATTTTTAGGCTGGCCCTATGTCAGTCCTCGACACATCGAACGGTCGGGTGATGAGCTTATATTTAAGGAAAAGGCTCGAACAGCAATCAGAAGCCTGTATGCAGAAAGTCGGGGATGCCCAGCGCGGCAAATTCCCCGGCAAGAGGGTCAGGCTATGAACATATTTGGGCAATCTTGGGTGGGCATGGCTAACTTGTACTTGCAGCCAGACGCCATAGCCACCGGAAACTTACAATCTAAAGTTAAAATGCGAGTCTAGTCCTACTACTCGGTGACCACAACCTTGGCGGTCATGTTGGGGTGCGGCGTACAGTGGTACGCAAACGTACCAACAGTGTCAAAAGTATGGGTGTACGAGTCGCCCTTGGCAAGTACTTTACTGTCTAAAGGACCGTCATTATCACT
The DNA here is from genome assembly GCA_964432725.1 of uncultured Candidatus Saccharibacteria bacterium. Lineage (GTDB taxonomy): Bacteria > Patescibacteriota > Saccharimonadia > Saccharimonadales > UBA4665 > PMNU01. Next base: position 86,867 of record CAYSOP010000001.1, read on the forward strand.
AGTAACCGTGTGGCCAACGTCGTCTTTGTTGGTCCATTTTACGGTCGTGCCCTTTTTAACCGTTAAGATTGCCGGGGCAAACGCAAAGTCTTCTATTTGTACTTCGCCTTCGGCGCTGGTACTTGGGTTTGGCGTTGCTTCGTTTGGCGAGCTGGCGGGTGGGCTAGACTGGGGGTTCATATTCATGTTTTCGTCAGTACTATTGGTACTACTGGTCTGAGGAGTCTGAGTATCGTCTGTGCGGTTATTTAACGCAACGACCGTGCCAACGCCTAATAAAGCTGCGACTGCGATAACAATTACAAGAACATTCCTTTTCATGGCAAACCTCGCTTTTAAGCCTTAATTATACCATCGCGCACAACAAGAGCAGGCTGCCAGGGCCCGGCTAGGATTTGTGTTCGCGCGCGTGGTCGTCTAGGTATTCGCGCATATACAATGCGGCCGTGGCGCCATCGCCGGTGGCAGAGGCTATTTGCATGGTTGCTCCACTGCGTACATCGCCGGCAACAAATACGCCAGGCATAGTCGTTTCTAAACGGTCGTTGCTTTTTATCAGGCCGACTTCGTCTAGTTCTACGGCAGTGCCCTTTAAAAAGTCAGTATTCGGCAAAAGGCCTACAAATACAAATACGCCGTCGGTTTTAAAGGTTACTTTTTTACCGGTCGTTTTATCAGTGCCAATAACAGCCGTTACTTTGTTGTCCTTGCCGATAATTTCGTCGGTGGTGGTGTTAAAGTGCACGGTAATTTTATCTTTGTGCTTGGTTAGCAGTTCTTCTTGCAGAATTTCGGAGGCACGCATATGGTCGGAGCGCACTAGTAAATCTATGTGCGTTGCAAAGCGGGTTAAGAACATGGCTTCTTGTACGGCCGAATTACCACCGCCAACCACTACTAACCGCTTGTCGCGGTAAAAGGCACCGTCGCAGGTAGCACAGTAGTGCACGCCGCGGGCGTAGTATTCTTTTTCGCCGGGCACGCCAATCTTTTTATAATCGCTGCCCGTGGCGAGTAATACGGCCTTAGCCAGCATGTCGCCCTCGGTAGTTTCTAGGCGCTTGTATTTGCCTTCGTTGACCAGCTTGGTTACTTCGCCGTATTCAATGTTAGCGCCAAAACGTTCGGCTTGTTGGCGTAATAAATCAGCATATTCCAAGCCGGCTACACCTTTCGGAAACCCAGGAAAGTTATCTATCCAGTCAGTAACAGCCGCCAGTCCGCCCACCACGCCGCGTTCAAATAACACGGTTTCTATATCTTCGCGGGTAGTGTAAATAGCAGCCGTTAATGCTGCCGGACCGGCACCAATCATAATAACGTCATGCACTGTAGGGGTGCTGGTGGTAGTTTGTGTCATTGTATTACTATACTACGCTAACGCCGGAGCTAATTGGGCAAGATTGTAGCCAACGACAACTTGCTGGGAATCGTCGTGTTTGGTTACTACAGTAACGGGTACGGTTAAAGCGCCGCTTAAACGCATGGCTTCTTCTTGGCGTTCGGGGTTATCATCTAGGTTAACAAGATCGTATCCAAAACCCTTTGCCTCTAGCCAACGCTTTACCATGTGGCACGATGCGCAGGTATTAGTAGTAAAAATAGTGATGTTCTTGACCATAATAACCCCTCTAATTTTTTCTGTTCTTTGTTCTTTATATTGTATATAGCGCTTGTGGTTAATTCAAGTGCACTACATATTGTGTTTTTTACCCCATGTCCATCTAATTTGGCACATTGCCGCGTTGGCTGCTCCGGTGCTCATCGCCGTACTTTTTCCGTACGACTCTTTCCGCTCCTCGCAGCCGCCTTGCACTGCACTCAAATTAGAAGAACATCTTCAAAGGTTTATTGACCGATTTTGTGTAGAGTAACGTCAAACACGAGGTCTGCGTTTGCAGGAATGTTTGAGCCCTGTGGTGGACTAGCGCCGTAAGCCTTGGCAGCTGGGATGATTAACCGGCGGGTACCGCCGACTTTCATGCCAGGAATACCTTCTTGCCAGCCCTGAATAACATTGCCTAGCGGGAACGAAACCGGCTGGCCACTGTCTAAAGAGCTTTGGAAAATCACGCCAGTGGCAGCAACGGCACCCGTATAGTCGACCGTTATGGTGTCGCCTGCTTTAACTTCGTCGCCAGTACCTTCTTTTGTGTCGGTAGCCTGTAAGTCAGTAGCTGCTGCAGTGAGTGGGGTGAAGCTTTGCAGCTTGCTGCCCTCTAGCTTGTCGGTTGGTTGGGTTTGGTTGCTTGCGCTTGTGTTCGAATTAGTCGGTGAATTCACTACTTTTGACTCCTTGTTATCTTTGTAAAGTTGCCAAATTACGGCAAAGCTAATGGCAAACGATGTACCAAAAAATAATATTGCTAACGTCAATGCAATTACCCGGTCACGCGTACGCGCCATATATCCTCCAGACTTTCCCTCGTGTTGTTGGCCTTATTATACCCGTACCAAGGTGCACTTGACCAGTGCGCAAACGTCGTATTTTTGTAGGGCTAAAAGCTTACTGCGTAGAACAATGTCTTACGCGTAGCTTGGAGGTTCGAGCATTTCTAAAAATATAGGGCGCCCTACCGGTCGCAGCCTCCTTGGTTGCTCTTGTTCATACGCGGCCCGTTGCTCGTCGGTGAAGATACTAAGAATAAACAATACCGGACGATAACGAGGATCGCATTGTTCATACAGCTCTCGTTCAGATATTTCACTCATTGCTTCTACCAGCTCTGCTCCTAGGTCGTCCGAATGGAGCTCTACGAATTTATCATCATCACACAGCCGGGTAGTCGTAGTCTTACGGCGCAATCTATAGGCCTCGGTATCACTACTCTGCTGGTCGTCATTAATCTCGATACATATTCTCCTGGCTCCTTCTGAAGTAAAAGCGGCATAATCCGGAATGTCGTAGTTTTGCAAAAACCTATCAAGATCACGACCATGTACGGATACAGCCAAGAGGCCGAGCCGTCCAAGTTGTTCGTGGGGTACTACGGTACTTAGTAGATATGGCTCATATTCCAGGGGCTGGGAGTCTGCTTCCTGCATAAAACCAGAGTATGCATCCTAAACAACCTGAGCGCAACCCTCCGCTTGTACCCGCAGCGAGCGTACCTGGCGCCCGACTACCAGCCTCCTCCGCCGCCTCCGCCACCGCCACCGCCGGAGCCGCCACCACTAAATCCGCTATCGCCAGAACTGCTAGGCGAACTAAACGCGCTATTAACTGCGCCGCCAATACCAGTGCTTAACGATGACGCCAAGTATCCGGCATTGAATGCCGTCCAGTTACCGCTATACCAATCCGGCGGTGTGGTGTAGATGTTTTCGAACTGCTTTGCCCAATCCTGTTCTACACCTAGTACCATCGCGTAGGGCAGCAGCTTCTCGAATAAGTTAACCGTATGCTTGGGTGCGTGCGCCGGATTATACGGGGCGTTGGGAGATTGCAACTTTTTAAGACGGTCGGCCTCGGCTGTTTTGAGGTACATTTTTAGGCCAAGTATGTGCTCTTTGGCCAGGGTGCCCTTAGCGGTACGGGCGGGCATATTGACCATAAAGAGAACGGCAATAACTATTCCAATAAAGCAGCCGAACATAAATGCAGGCCATGCCCCGGCAATCGCAAACACAACAGCTAGAACAGCCAAGCTAAGGATAACTAGCAGTATTCGCTTAGCCGCCCAGCCAAAGCCCAGGCTACCTCTAAAGTAACCATCGGTTACTAATTGTTTGCGGACGTTCGTACGCAATGAATCGGCTGTTTTAGAAAGTTTAAACTTAAGCACACTCAGATCAACCGTGTTGCCGGCCGTAAAATTACTAAACAAGCCTTTGAGCAATTTTTGTTCAAACTGATTAAGCCCAGTCATATCGGTTTTGTCTAAACGGAGCGCATAGGTCGATAAATCTTTACGCAGCTTGCGCTCTTGGACTTGCTCGATAATGGTAATGTAGCGCTTGATCGCCAGGTTAATAATGGCGGCGGTAATATCTCGGTTGTCGGTTCTAAAGTCTACGATAGTACCGACCTCTAGGGGCAACAAACCGTCGGGCGCATCGTACTGCGGCACTATGACACCTCGGCCTTTTTCGTCACGGCCACGCGTGTACCACGTCCTGAATGCCGCACCGCCAAGCAATACTATGGGCGTTATAAAGCCGGCTACGCCCCATAGGTATTCAGCAAATGTTTCGTACCAGGGGGATGGCGTAAAATAACCCTTCTCAAAGCCAACGACAATGCTTAAAGTTTGGCGAGGAGCAAGCGGTTCTATAGTGCGTGCGGTAACAGAGGCATCACCGGTAACATCATCTATTTGGCACTTGCTAGCCAAACTTCCAAAACCACCCCCGGCATAGCAGCGCGATTGCTTAACCAGTTGTGTTGAGCCAAACGGCAAATGAAGCACTACGGATACAGCTTGAGTTTCTTGATTCCACTGATCGCCGTTAATATCCCAATACAGTTCGTCATGGTCATCATAAAAACCAACGACATTGTTAACCGTGTACTGGATTGTGTATTGTTGATGGCCGGTAATAACACGACTGGGATCGCCAATTTTAAGTACGGTGTTGCCGTTTTGTTGATAGGTGGTGTACTGCACCGGTGCGCCCGTATTAGAACTTACCTTCTGAACATCTAATTGCAATTTGTGATGTTTGTAACTGTTAGGAAGTGCCCTTAGTAAACCGTGGTTAAAATGAGGGAATGTAACATCTATGCGTTCGGTAACCTGGAGCGTTCCCTGCTTGTCGGCCTTTGTAAGTGTGTAATCGGCGTCAAACTTGGTAATCGTAAAGTCGTTAACCTGCGCAGAAACACGTGGGGCAATGAATAAGACAAATACAGCAACCATAGCTGCTGTTAGCAGCCCCACCCTTTTTAGTAATGCGCGCATGTTATTTTAACCAATCAAGATCGAGCTGTATAACCCGCCCGTTTGGGTAGGCATCGAGTTCGTAGAATTCTTCTGGTTGCATGTCTTGGCGGCAGGCGTCGATAATACGCCCGACCCCTGCGTGACTGACAACCAAAATATTTTCTTTGTTATTTTTGTACTGTTTAAAGAACGATATAACTCTGTCCCTAAACTGCCGTACACTCTCGCCATGGGGCACATTATTCCAGTCCGGTGGCGGCATGTCTACGGGCATACGCGTGTAATCGCCTAGGTCGTACTCGTTTATGCGGTCGTCTATAGAGATTTTTCGCTTATCGAACGACGTTGCCTCGGCAATAATAACGGCAGTTTCGCGGGTACGCATAAGCGGCGACGAAATAATATAGTCTATGTGTATTTTGCTTAAGTCGAGTGCTGCCTGTGCGGCTTGCTTGCGGCCAACGTCGGTTAACGATGAATCATCGCGCTGTCCTGCAAGTAATTTTTGCTCGTTCGCCCTGCACTCTCCGTGCCGTACAAAATATATTGGCATGTTTGTTTATAGCCCCATTCCCTTGCCTTCGTAATCCACCAATTTGCCGTTCGGCAGTTTGTTCGAATGCTCTGCTATTAGTTTATATAAGTTTATGGCAGCTTCGTCTGCCGGGATAAGCGCTCCACTACCGCCCATTTTAGTTTGCACCCAACCGGGGTTAATAAGGGCAGACTTTAGGTCGGGGTGTACTTTGGCAAAACCGATCATGGCGTGGTTTACTGCCGCTTTGCTGGCGCTGTACGCCCAGTGGGCCCCATTGAATGCATCAAGTTCGGCAAAGGTGCCCATGCCAGATGACAGCGTCACTACCAACTTATCGCCGCCGGCCTGTAGGTTGGGCACCAGGGCGTCTGCCAGTAACCGCGGCACAATAGTGTTAACCTGGAACACATTAGTCAGGTCGTCGAAATTTTTAGACGCAATCGGGGCTTCGGCATCAGCCGAATCGTACACGGCGGCGTTATTTATAAGTACGTCTATTGGCATACCCTTAAGCCGGTCAACCGCACCCGCTAGCGCCGCCATGTCAGTAAGGTCGGCTAGTTCTACGCGCAGTTGATCGCTTGGGGCAATATCTGGTTGCGTACGAGCAAACGCCGCGACCCTCCAGCCAGATTGCAAGAACTGACGCGCAAGCGCCAGGCCCAGGCCATGGTTAGCACCGGTAACGACAACCGTTTTCATATGCTTATGATAACAGTTTCGGGTAAGGCAGCGCTACACGCGCTCGGCATCTAATGCATCTTTGGCGGCGCCGGCAATACGATCTAGTAGCTCGGTTACTTCTTTGTCGGTTAACGTGCGTTCGTAACTGGCGATGCTCAGGCGTAGGGTAATCTGTTTGTGGGCCTGGTCGTCCTCGCGCTGGTAAATATCTACCGGGCTCAGGCTGTGGTAGGTTTTGTCAGGGCGATGTTGGTCTAGGTGCTCGCTTACAAATGCATACACTTGGCCATAGGGCATATCGGCGTTTACCTTTAGGCAAATATCTTGCTCGACTTTAGGGAATCGTGGCAGACGCGTGTACTTATGGTCTATGTCTGCATGCAATAACAATGGCGTAAGACCAAGTTCGAAGCCGGCGGTAAAGTTAGGCAATTTGAGTGCCCGCCGCACCGACGATTTATATTCGCCTATGCGGCCAATTGTGGTGTCGCCAACACGAACAACTGCCGCCCTGCCCGGTTGGTAGTACGCTGCAGCCGAATCGGTATCGCCTTCTGTAACCGGTTCGAAGGTAACTTTACTGTCTAGGCCGACCACCTTTAATAGACGCATAAGGTACTGCCGCGCCTGGTAGTATGCGGCACCGCTGTAGGCGTTAGCTGCCTTGCCATCGGCCGTGCATACTACGGCCAGACGCTCTAGTTCGGCAGGCAGACCATCTACTTCTAGGCCTTTAATGTGCGCTTTACCAATTTCGAAGAGTGCAAAACTATCGTACCCAGCCTTTACATTGGTGTGTACCAAGTTAAGCAAGCTTGGCGCTAAGCTCATGCGAAAGTATTGCAAGTCGGGGCTGAGCGCATTACTAAGTTTAAAAGCTTGTGCACGGTCTTGGCCTGCTTTGTCTAGCAATTCGCCGTGTACAAAGCTATAGGTTAACACCTCGTTGGCTCCGGCAGCCGCTAATGTACCACGGAGGGTAGTTTGTAGTTCGAGCATAGGCTCTGTAGGCGCTGGCGCTAGGTCGCGTTTAGGCAGTACCATGGGCAAGTGGTCGAAGCCGTACAAGCGGCCAACTTCTTCTACAACATCTTCGGGAATTTCTATGTCGGTACGCCAGAATGGTGCAGCTACCGTGATTGCATCGCTATGTGCGGTTACCGAAAACTCAACATTAGTAAGCAACTGGGAGATTTCGTCTACCGAAAGGTTCCAGCCAAGCCGGTCGTTAATAAATGACCGTGTTAGGGTAACCGGCGCATGGATATTACCACGGCTGACTGCCTCGCTCGGTACATGGTTTATGTCTACGAGCGGGCTGGCAATTTTACCGCCGGCATACCGACGAATTTGGTCAACAATTTTAGCCATAACAGCCTTATTTTGCAGTGGGCTTTGGCCTTTATTAAACCGGGTAACGGCATCAGTAAACACACCGTGGGCCATGGCCGTGCGGCGAATGGTATACATGTCCCAGGTAGCGGCCTCTAGAATAATATGCTTGGTGTGTTTGTCCACCTCGGTATCGGCACCGCCCATGGCGCCGCCAAGTCCGGCAATGTGTTCGGTACCGGCCACTACTACCATGTCTTCTTCGCGCAAGGTTATTTCTTTGCCATTTAATAGGGCGAGTGTTTCTGTGGCGCGGGCACGACGAACCGTAAGCACGGCCACGTCGCCACCCGATATGTTTTTAACTTTGTCGTAGTCGTAAGCATGGAGGGGCTGGCCAGTAAGCAGCATGTAATAGTTGGTGTAGTCGACAATGTTATTAATGGGGCGTAAGCCCGCACGCACCAAATCAATCTGTAACCAGACGGGGCTGGGCTTGAGTTCTATATTACTTAGTACAACGGCAGTAAAGCGCGGCACGACATCGGTTATTTCGTTATGGACTTCGAGCGGTAGCCTGTCGGTTTCGGTGTCCGGAAATTCGGGGTCTTGGATATACCAATTAGGACTTTTATAAGGGCGATGCTGTATTCCCTCTAGCTCGCGGGCAATACCCAGCCAGCCGAATAGATCGGGGCGGTGGGTAAACATCTTGTTTTCCATATCAATAATCACGTCGTCGCGCATATGGAACGCATCTACAAAGTACGTGCCGGGCGCAATGGGGCCAGACCCTTCGTCTATGTCTAGCAGACCTTCGTGGCTGTCGCCCAAGGCAAGTTCTTTGGGGCTGGCCATCATGCCATGGCTCATCACGCCCCTAAGGTCACGGCTGCCAACTACAAATGGCTCTTTGTCGTATGTACTGGGCACCGTGGCACCAGGCGGAATCCAGGCAGCCAGCATGCCTACACGTACATTAGGCGCGCCACAGACAACTTGCACATGGCCTTCTTCGTCACGGTCAATAGTTTGCAGCTTGCCCCCGTCGTCTACTTTGCACACATGCAGGCGATCGGCATTGGGATGCTGTTCGCTGGAGATAATCTTAACAATAATAATGCCGTCGTAGCGTTTGCCAAATACATCGGTTTCTTCTACCGCTGCCAGCTGTGCGCCAATCTTCTGCACCAAGGCATCGGCACCGTCGCGTGCTGGATTGCCGGCAGAATGGTAATGCTCGTTAATAAACTTGACTGCACCGGTACTTATCTTCATGCGGCGGCCTTTATCTTGGATTGGATTGCCCGTAACTGTTCATCGTTCATTTCTGGCCCCTCTACGGTAGTCAAATATCCCTGGTATGTAGCGTTAAAAACTGGTTCGTGCCGGGGACTGCGGCTGCCTTTGCCTAAGCCATGCATAGGAATAAGTTTTACATGCAGGTGTGGTACCCCTTCGCCTTCTATGACTAAACCTACGCGGTATACGTCAAAGGCTTTTCGCAGCACGTCGGCTACTTTTCTAGACGCCTTCAGTAGGCCTACATAGACGTCTTCGTCTACATCTAAATAATTATCGCCTGGGTTTATTTTAGGAATAACTACAGAAAAACCGGGCGTGTTGCCAAACGGCGTTAAAAACGCCAGGTAGTGTTCGTCTTCCCAAATCGGATAACTAGGAATACTGCCATCTATAATTTTGTCATACACGGTCGGTTCGCTCATGAAAATTGCCTCAAAAAGTCTAATTTACCGCTTTCGAAGTAGCGCACGTCTTCTATGTCGTACTTCATCATTACCAGGCGTTCTACGCCGCCGCCCCACGCAAAACCGGTGTATACCTCCGGGTCGATGCCAGCCATTTTGAGTACGTTGGGGTGGATCATGCCGCAGCCTAACAGCTCTATCCAGCCACTGTAGCTGCACACATTGCAGCCCTTCTTTTTACAGAATGGGCAGCTGAGAGCAAATTCGAAACTTGGTTCGGTAAACGGAAAGTAAAACGGCTGGGTCTTAACCTCGAGCTGTTGGTGGTAATATTCTTGCAAAAAAGTACGCAGTGTAGCCATGAGGTTACCGGCGTGCAGGCCTTTGTCGACATAAATACCCTCGTGCTGGTAAAAGGTGTGCTCGTGCCGGGCGTCGAGGTCTTCGTTACGGAATACGCGGTCGGGTACTAGTACCGCAATGGGTTTGCCTTGTTCTAGGTTAGCCTTGTACTTAATAAGCAGGCGGTTTTGCATGGTACTGGTGTGGGCGGGGGCGATTAGCGGGTGGCCGTTGGCGTCGGTCTCTTCGGTCATAAAGGTATCGTAATCGTCGCGCGCAGGGTGGCCGGCCGGAAAGTTAAGGCTGGTAAACATGTGATATTCGTCATCTAGTTGGCGGGACTGGGCAACCGTAAAGCCCATGCGGTAAAAAATGTCGCTAATAATTTTGATTTCGCTGGTCAGCGGATGGCGGCTGCCCTGGGCAGCGGTAAGCAACCGGGGACGTTTTTCGGATGGTACATTTATGTCATACGGAGCCGTTACATCAATAGACGGCAATGCATCGGCTTGATCTTTTTGAGTGGCAACCACCTCTTGCAGTTCGGCCTTTAACTGATTAATCTCTTTGCCGAACGCGCCGCGTTCTTCGGGGGGCAAGTTAGGGATTTCAGCATACAACGATTTAAGTTCTGGCGCCTTTAAAATTTCGGACTTATCTTGTAGTTCGTCTAAACGACGTTTCAGTTGCTCGGCAACTTCAGCAATACGGGAATTTTGGTAACTCATCTTGTCAATAAGTATAGCAAAAGTGCCGCATGTAGACGATTGACTATAAATGATTACGATCGTATAGTCGCATTACATGAAAAAGGCATTCGTAAATCCTATAAGGCTACTAACCGTTGCAGGGGCAAATGTTGCGACAATGCCTTTGTTTGCGCGTGCGACCGAGTCATGGTGGACAGCTTCTGCCCAGTTGACGGGCATGTGCTTGGGCTTTGCTATCAGCGCATCCCTGGATAAGCCCCTCGAATCCGCTACCAAAGCACGCACGCGTGCGGCCACTATTGCCGGCGGCATAGCGCTGGGTGTTAACGTAGTTGATGCAGTAGTTTCTGCCAGAACCGGGGTCAAACTATCTGAGGGTCTGCCGCTTTTTGAACTATATGCCCGCGGTGTTTCGGTAGGCACGACCGCCCTGGCGGCAGGAATGGCGTACTCGGAATGGCCCGTCCCCGTGCAATCCGAAGCCAATAGGCCTGCAGCATAGCGTACAAAAGGATATACTAAACATATGGCCAATTTTTCTTTTGATATCGTCAGCGAATACGACAAAGCCGAGATGAACAACGTATTCGACCAAACCGAACGCGAAATGAACAATCGTTATGACTTTAAAGGCACGCCTGCCGCAATAGAGTGGCTCAATAGCGAAAAAACCGGCCTTAAAATAATTGGCAACGGCGAATGGCAAATAGACGCCATCCTCGATATTGTGCGCAAAAAACTAGCCACCCGGGGTCAGAGCCAAAAGGTACTGGACACTACGCAGGCGGTTACCGAAAGTAATCTTAAAACCAGCAAAGAAGTACCGTTTAAAAAAGGCTTGGACCAAGAAAAAGCAAAGAAGATTACCAACCTTATCCGCGACAATTACCCAAAGGCCAAACCGCAAATTCAAGGCGATGCCGTACGCGTTACCAGCAACAGCAAAGACGACCTGCAGGCTGTTATGCAGCTGCTAAAATCGCAGGACTTTGATTTTCCACTAAACTTTACAAACTACCGCTGAGATTCGGGAATAGTATCGGGCATAAATTCTGGTTTGTAGTCGGGAGCGTTGTTGGTGCAGTAGTTAAAGACGCTGTCTTGGCATGGTTCTTCTGTGTGCACTTGCCGTATATTGTCTATGCGTGTTTCCATTTTAGGCATAAGATCGGCGGCCACCGCAGTGCCTACACCCATCCCGGCAAAGAACAGTACCGCAAGTACGACCTTCACCCAGGCTGGCATTAGGCTGCGGCCGCGGACTAACTCTATGCCACCTAGCAGCAGTAGCAATGCTAGGCTGGCCAAAATCATGAGCATACAGCTCGCCAGAAACCACTCCTGCGGACTAGTCGGGAACACAACTTGGTTATTTACCTGAGTGCCGTGTACCAGTAGTAGTGTTCCCAGAGTCATCCCGCCGAACAGTATCGCTGCCCCGATCGTCGCCAGGACTGCTCCGACGGCGACCGAAAGGACTTTTAAAAGGGGGCGTACCGCCTTGCTTGCAGTTTTACCAGCTCGCTCTGCCGTGCCTTTAAAGTCGGCTTGTTCCACCGCTGCCTTAATACTGTCTACGGTTACGGATTTGCCGTGCATTTGCAGGCGTTCGCTAGAGGTTTTGGCTTCGGGGATAATAATCCACATGACAATATACAGTAAAATACCCCAGCCGCCGCTGACGGTGGCAATAACAAACAAAAGCCTAAAAATAACGGCATCGATATTAAAATACGCTGCCAAGCCCGATGACACGCCCGCAAGCATGGCGTTATCGGTGTCACGGTACAAACGCCGCGGGCCACCGTCTTGCGGTGCTTCGTATTCCTGACGGGCTTCGGCTTCTTCCTTGAAGTCGCCGGGGTTACCGAGCTGACGTTTCAGAAAATCGATGTCGTCGGGCACTACTACTTTGTCGCCAGTTATGCCGCGTTCGTGCAGTAACTCTGCCATGCGCAGTTCTACTTCTTCTAGGACATCTTTGCTTTGCTTGCCTACCTCGCGTTTTATGGCGTCCAGGTAATCTTGCAGTTCCTTATAAGCATCGACAGCTATAGTAAACGGTTGGCGGCCCAGGTGAATATTCGTTATTTCTTTCATTTGGATGATCCTTTCTCGAGTTTAGTCAATGATGTATGCAGCCGGTGATAGGTAGCCTGCAAGGCGGCCAGTAGTTCGTGGCCGCTGTCGGTTAACCAATAATATTTACGCGGCGGCCCTTGCTCAGATTCTTGCCATTCGTAAGCCACTAAGCCGTCTTTGGCCAGGCGGTTTAACAATGGGTACAACGTGCCCTCTACCACGATTAATTCGGCCGCCCTAAGCTGCCGGATAATCTCGGAACTGTACACTTTGTCGTCCTTGCATATAAGCAGTACGCAGTACGTCAGCATGCCCTTGCGCATTTGGGTTTCGGCTTGCTGAATGCCGTTTACATTGTCGGTACTTTGATTCATACACTACTATGTTATACAAGGTACCTTATATTGTCAAGTAGGGTTGCCTGTATTGTGTCTCAGCATGGGGCGCATTTTAGCAATACATGGCCGGCTGATATGGGGCGCAAGATATAACTCTACTTTGGTGCCGTTCCTGCCTAAGCGGCAATCCTCCATGCCGAAGGGCTCTTGTTGCGCCTGCTCATGCCGCACAAGCACTTTGTAAGCTTCTTCTTGTGTAGACGCTCCATTGCGCGCAACAAAGGCAAGGCGTCCCCATCCGGGCGGTATAGGGTCGACGGCGAACGTGCTCAAACGGCGTAGGGCACTTCTAGAAAACGCCGTGTGCGCTTGGTCGTCGATTGTTACTGTCGTAACATCATCCTCGGTAAGCCCAAAATGGGCAATAAGCCACTGAAAAGCCTGTTCGTCACACCCAGTTGCCATACGTACCGCATGCCATGTACGTTTGGAAAGTTCCTCCATGTACACCTGACGATGCTCAAGTTTATCTGGTGATATAAGTTGCCGCTGCACTTGCTGGCTGTACGACCAATCGTCGGTATCGGGGTTGCGGGCAAGCCGAGACCGATCTATGGGAGTTATCCCCTCGGCAACTGGTACGCCGCTGTCTTCTAAGAGTCCTAGCGCGTCCCAGCTATAAGCGACCACTTGGCTTTGCCTGCCACCCAGGTTTAAAGACTCCTTCGCATAAAGGGTTGGATCAAGTCGATCCCTTTCTATTGCTTGTTCCATTCGATACTGTAAAAACGAAGCGTTCCTGCCAAAATAACGCATGAGCATTGGCTGGGCTATTTGGTGTGGTAACAACTTAACCGGTCTTATTGCATCTGCTAGGTCTTCCCCGTAACGCCTGTGTAAATAATCGCGGGCCCGACCACGAGGCCCATTGCCGGGGCGAAGCGGCACAATTATGCTCGGCCTATCTTGCGCCAGTCTGGCCACTGCCCGTATGGCAACGTGCAAACTTACATCAGCCTTTTTGGCCAGTTCTGTCATGCTCATATGAGTATGTGTTGCTACCGGTACGCGCGGGGGGTCACGCAGGATAGCCGCCTCCTCTGCCGTAACATGCATAAGGTACGCCTTTACATGCCTTCCTTGGCGGGGACGCCGCTTTAGTTGGGGTCGTATAAGCTCGGGGTGCCCGTAAGAATACGAGTAGACATACCATCCCAGTTGCTCTTTCAGATCAGCGAGGGGCACGTCGGTAGCGTCAGCTATGGGCACTTGGTCAATGTAGTGCACAAAATCAGCCACGCCTTCAACGCCATACAGCTTAGTTGGGACGCACAATTTGCCTCTTAATACCATAGTATGCGACGGCCGAATATCCGCCCCTATGCGCAGTACAGTACTGTATGAAACGGCGCATATATCGCTCACATCTTCATGGGTAAAACGTGCGGATTCCTGTAATGCCGCAAACTGCCCGTTAGGAAACTCTCTGTTAAAAGCCCCTTCTTCCGATTCCGGCCGAAAACATGTGTGCACCGTACGCAAGACAATACTTTGCGCTGCTTTGCGGATACGCTCTTCGGTTTGGGCCCAAGAACCCTTTGCTTCTAAAGCCGGGACGGCAGCGTCCCCCAAAGCAGCAGTAACAACCCGCCGATACATAATAGGAGGTGGTATGTCTATAATAGGCCCTCGCCTAGCGTCGCGTCCCTCGCCAGATATCATGTACCGTAAATTGTAAGCAAGCGTTGGCAAAAGGCCAAGACACATTCCAACTGCCATAGGTTATACTTGTAAGCATGAGTAAAATCTACCTGGGTGCTCTTTACGAGGCAAAAATTGAACACTCAAAAGGGATTGATTGGTGACCGTAAATAACACCCAAGTAGATTCTACTACCGAGGTCTCTGCTGCCGACCTAGCCAAGCAAGCACAGGCAGTATTGGAACGAAACGACCGCGGCAGTTATACAATGCCTGGCCCCAGCCTTTACCCTCACCAATGGCTGTGGGATAGCTGTTTTATAGCCATAGGCCAGCGGCATTACGATGTGGAACGCGCCAAAATGGAAATCTTGAGCTTGCTGCGCGGCCAGTGGTCCAATGGCATGCTGCCGCATATTATTTTTAGCGACGGCCACGAATACCGGCGCGACCAAAACTTTTGGCTCAGCAAAGTCAGCCCCTTTGCCCCAGACGACATTCCAACCAGCGGCATAACCCAGCCGCCCGTAGTAGCCGAAGCAGTGGTGCGTATTGGCGAAAAATTACCAGTAGTTGAACGCCGGCGTTGGTACCGCCAAGTCTGGCCTAACCTATTGGCTTACCATACATGGCTGTATACCGACCGCGACCCACATAACGAAGGCTTAACACTCCAAATTCACCCCTGGGAAACCGGCCTCGACACCACACCCCCCTGGATGAGCGAAATGCACGACCACCTACTACCGTGGTGGATTAGGGTTATCCGGCAGACCAAGCTAGACAATGCTGTAGGAATGTTCCGGCGCGACAGTCATGTAGAACCGCGCGGCAAACGATACAGCACCATAGATGCGCTAGCTATGTTTGATGCCCAGCGCCGCCTGCGCCGCAAGAGTTATAACACCAGCCACATACTCAAACATTCACTATTTGCCATAGAAGACCTGGCGTTTAACAGCATCTTACTACGCGCCAACGAACACCTTATTACGATTGCCCGCAGCATCCGGCAGGACATTCCAGAAGCATTGCTAGAATCTATGCAAAAAGGCATAAAAACCCTGGATGAACTATGGGACCCATACACCGAAACATACTTTAGCCGCGACTTCATAACCCACCGCCTGCTTAAGGAACAAAGCATTGCCAGCCTCTTGCCCTTGTATGCTGGCTGTATATCCAAAGAACGCGCAGCTATTTTGGTAAAGAGCATCGAGAATGAGCACACCTTTGGGCCGCCCTACCCCATACCCAGTACACCGCTTAACTCACCCTGGTTTAAACCGCACGGATACTGGCAAGGGCCGACTTGGTTTAATACCAACTGGATGATTATTGATGGCCTTAAACGCTACGGCTACCACCAGCACGCCGCCGCATTAACCGAAGTAATGCACGAATTAGCGTCTACGCAAGGTTTTAGAGAATACTACGACCCGCTAAACGGCGACGGGTTAGGTGCCCACGATTTTAGTTGGACCGCCGCTTTATCGCTAGATTTGTTACAATCTAGCAAGAGATGAGCAAAAACAGCAAAAGACCACTGGTTATATTAATTGTCGCACTTATTATTGTAGTCGCGTGCACCCTATTCTTTTTTAGTAAGAAAGCAGCTGCCCCGGAAACCGGCAAAACAGGGGCCCCTACCAGCCAGGCTGACACTGCTAGCACTCCTAGCTTTAATAAAAAGCAGTATTCCACGACCGACCCAACCAGCATGTGGGTGATCGTGAATAAACAGCACCAACTAGACCCCAAAGACTACGTGCCAAGCGATCTTGTTTTTCCTAATGTCCCCTTACGCGTCCCGGGCAACGAATCTATGAAATTACGCTCCGAAACCGCAACTGCACTCGAACAATTAATTGCCAGCGCCAAAAACGCAGGATTTAACCTAATGCTCGCCAGTGGCTACCGATCGTACAATTACCAAGTAGGCCTGTACGGCGGCTATGTAAAGTCGTTAGGCCAAAGCGAAGCCGATAAAACCAGTGCCCGGCCCGGACACAGCGAACACCAGACTGGTCTGGCACTAGACGTCGAACCTGCAACCAAAGAATGCGAGCTAGAGCAATGCTTTGGCACATTACCCGAAGGCAAGTGGATCGCCGAACACGCCTACGAATACGGCTTTATTGTTCGCTACCCCGCCGACAAAATAGGCGTTACCGGCTACGAATACGAACCTTGGCATTTACGGTACATCGGCAAAGACTTAGCGGCCGAACTGCACGCTAAAAAGGTCACCACTCTAGAAGAATTCTTTGGTGTTAACGGCGGCACCAGCTACTAAAATAGCATTACTAACATCTTATAAGATAAATAAACCTGCCGCTTCGTGTGCAGCCGGTGTCGTTGATCTTACCGTTCCCAACGACTAAATTGTTGGCAGTTTTGCGGCGTACCGTACTGGTATGCAACGCGCTGATGTCTATGCCGGCTACTACGATGCGAATGGCGATGCAGTACTAGAAGGCAGTGCCACCGACACCATAACTGCAGTGCGCACGTTGGGGCGTATAATGGTACCCGAACCAAATTCGACCATTAATTTTAGCTATGCGCCCGGCACAGAAATTATTCCCGCCAACCCCGCCAAACTTTGGGTAACGAGCTAACCAAACGTTAAAGTGCAGAGAAATGCTAAGCGAACTATAGCTGTTTGCTAGTAATAAGCGGGATTGCCAAGCCTTCTGCACCCAGCAAGTTACGCATGCGTTCTTTTTGTGCAGGTATGGTCGTCTTGAGCTGTTGGGCGTCCAGCATGGACTGCGTGGCATTTTCTAACAGCATTAGCTTTACGTCATAGCGGGCATCAAGATCTTCTGCAGCGGCCTGCACGGCATTCCACTTGTAGTGCATATAAATTGGCAGGTACTGCGTCTTGGTGATCTTTTTAGTCTGGATGTCTATGTCCATAACACCGATGCCGTTAAATAGTGTTTCGGGCGGAATCTGGGTATTAATAAAATTACCTAGGCTATACCATACTAATGTCTTTTTGCCGCTGGCGCCTACTACTTCGTCCACAGCTTGCAACACATGCGGACCATGACCAAGCACTAAATCTACCCCTTGATTTGCCAAAAATTGCGCCTGGGCTTTTTGAGCGGCATTAACCTCGGAGGAATATTCAGTACCCCAACGCATGCTGGTAATAATAAACTGAGCACCCTCGCGCTTAGCCTCTTTAATTTGAGTGCTGGCAAATTCCTCGCTAAAAACATTCACCCCAAAGCTATTACCCACCGGCTTGTTCGAATAGGTGGTGTAAGCCAGAAAGGCAAACTTAACACCCTTAATCGTAAAATAATGCACGGTGGTACGTTCTGCTTCGGTACGGTTTTGGCCGGCAACCGCCAACATGCCCGGCACCGCCTCCCAATTAAATACCGAGGCGCTAATAACTTCTTGAGTTTTGTCAAAACTATGGTTAGAGGCAGTACTTACGACATTACAGCCAACCTTGCCCATGTCGCGCACAAATTCTGCGGGCGAGTTAAATACCGGGTACCCGGTAATGCCAAACTGCTTGCCGCCGTTTAAAATGGGGTCGTTACAGTAACGAACATCGGCTTTAGCCAGAATGGGCACAAAGTCCTTCATGAGCGGCAGGTAGTCGTAGGTGCCGTTGTCTTTTATGGCAGCAGCGTTTAACGAATCGTGGGCAATAAAGTCGCCGGTTGCAAACATACGAATACTTGTAGGTGCGGCAGGTGGGGGCGTTGCAGTAGTTGTTCCACCATTCGTTGGGGGCGCTTTACTTTTACCACTAAGCAAACCGGGGAGCGTCAGCGCGGCCCCGGCAACAACTACGAACGCACCCGCAATAATTGCCCATTTCTTCCAGGGATAGTATCGCTTCATCTTTGGACGCTCTCGGTAACGCTGAGGTGGCGGCGGCGCGTCTACAACACTACTGCGGTCAAGGTGCGGTTCTAGGGCCGACAATGGCTGCACATGGGTAGCGTGGCGCAAACGGCGGTTAGGGTCGGTATTTTGGGGATGGTCTGGGTCCATTTAATCCTCCTCCAGGATTGGTTTATCAAGTAGTAACGGTTCAACAGATGGGGTAACGTGGGCAATTTTAACGACGTCTTTATCTACCTTTTTTAACTCTTTGTGAGCGGTATTAAAATGATTCACTGTAGTGCCGAGTGAACCGCCAAGCTTCTGCATCAGCTGCTCGTAGGTGCTAATGTGCCGGCCCAGTTCGCCCACACGCTGCTGAATCTCTTTGGCCTGGGATTCAATCTGTAACCCGCGCAAACCTTGCAGTACCGTCTGTAAATAGGCCATGAAGGTGGTGGGGCTGACAATAATAACCTTTTTTTCGCGGAACGCGTATTCTATGAGGTCACGGGCGCTAGAGGTAGTCACGCCCACCTTGTTTACTAGCAAATCGTAATAAATTGCCTCGCTTGGAATAAACATAAAAGCGTAGTCCATGGTGCCGTCTTTTGGCCTAATATACTTACTTGTTTCGTCTATACGATTTTTTAGGTCAGTCTTAAAAGCTCTAACGTGTATAAGGCGTTGGGCTTTATCGGTTTCTTCTAGTACGCGGTTGTAGTTTTCTAGGCTAAACTTACTATCTACCGGCAACATTTTACCTTTTTCGAGCATAATAACGGCGTCACAAATAAGGTCGTGCCCTTGCTCGTCTTTGCCAATAGTATATTGCAGTTTAAATCGCTCTGGAGGCAGCACGTTTTCTAGCACCGAGGTTAGGTAATATTCGCCTAACACACCACGCTGCTTGGGGTTTTGCAGCACGTTCTGCAATGTTTTTAGTTCGTCTGCAACATTAACGACCCGCTTGTTAGTTTCGTCTAATTTTGTCAGCCGTTCGGAAACCTCGGCAATAAGCCTACTGCTGGCTGTAAACTGCCGGTGTACCGACTCGCGCATAAGTTCTTGGTTTTTATCGAAGCGCTCGGTTAGCTGGTGGTGCATGCCCTCTTTTAGCCGGGCAATATCGTCGCTGAGCCTTGTGAGGTCTTGCTTTAATAGCAATGCGCTGTTGGCATCTGCCCCAGTTGCCGCAGGCTTGCGTAGTGCCAGCACAGCCAAAACCAGACACATTACCCCTAAAATAATTACAGCCACAAGCATAGTTATCTTATTGTACCGTGTTTGGGCGGTTCCGTCATTGGGGGCATATACGCCTCTCAGGTTATACTAAGCATATATACATAAGGAGGTGGCTATGCAACGCGGAAGACTCTTAGCAATACTAGTGTCCCTAATGGGGCTGTCATTCGTAGGATTCACGAGCCTGGCACATGCACAGTCTTTTAAAAGCGGTGACATGGTGGCCGTACCAGCCGGGCAAACACTTAACCGGACGCTTTATAGTGCAGGCAAGACTCTCGATATAGCTGGCACCGTGGACGGTGACGTCTTTTGCGGTGGCCAAACCGTCACTATTAGCGGCACTGTAAAGGGCGACGTTGTCTGTGCCGCCCAGGCCATTACTATATCTGGTACCGTCGAAGGCAATATACGTATTGCCGGCCAGACTGTTACAGTCAACGGCACTGTTGGCCGTAACGCAAGCATAGCCGCGCAAACATACATGAGCGACAGCAAAAGCCGAATTGCCGGCGACATGGGCCTAGCCGCCGAAACAGCCACACTCAACGGTTCGGTTGGGCGTGATGTAGCCTACGCAGGCGACACCCTGACCATTGCCGGTAGTGTTGGGCGCGACCTTACCGGCACTATGCAGCACCTACTCCTTAACAGTTCTGCACGGGTGGCTGGCGGCGGCAGTTATACCAGTCCGCAAAAAGCTCAGATAGCCGACGGCGCAGTTGTAGCTGGCAATCTTACATACCATACACCTAAGCCAGAGCAGCATAAGGGCCCAGCCTGGGGTGTACGCCTGTACTTCTTTATAGCTACCCTGCTGGCGTCTCTTGCATTGGTGTTACTTGTACCGCGCGTGCTACAACGCAGCAGTCAGTTTGCAATTGACCGGCCAGGCAAAACCGTACTTACAGGCTTGCTGGCCTCGATTGTCGTTCCTGTTGCACTGGTAGCACTGCTCTTTACCTTTGTTGGTATACCGCTCGCACTGTTCTTGGGCATAGTCTGGTTTGTCGTCTGCTGCTTAAGCGGTTCGTTTGCTGCCTACTACTTTGGCCGCCTGCTCCTTCGTGGTACTCGCTACAAAAACGCCGTTCTGTACATGCTGCTAGGCAGTTCTATCGTGATGATTGCCATGTACCTGCCGCTTATTGGCTTTGTTACCACCCTGGCAATGATTTGGTTTGGGTTGGGTATGATCGTCATGTGGCTACAGGATCGTTATAAACGGCCTGGCTACACGGTCAGCGAATCCTAATAGATCTTGAGCGACGTAAGCACAGCCCGCGCTTGCTCGTACGTAGGCGTCTGGAATTCGGTCTTGGATAAACCGTCAAACGTTAGTGTATTGCCTGCATCTTTACCGTAACCGCCGGCAAATAGGTAGGCATCGCCCGTTAAATTAACGCCGTACCCTAAAACTTGCCCTGCTTTAAAAGCCGTGCTGCTGCTAACAATGACAAAGTTAAAGGTATTGGCGTCAGACCCGGCATCGGTAATATTCGTGTACTGGCGCTGTTGTTCGGTAGGAGCGTCGTAGGCAACTACTTCTGAATCACGCACGGCAATCGCCTTTGTAACAGTGCTTTGGATGGCCTCCGGAATAGTGCCGGTGCGCATTTTGAGTGTAAACACGCCCTCTGTGGAGGTGCCATCGGCTTTGGTGTAGGTAGTTTTGGGGGATGTTACCGTTACCTCTGAACGATCGGCAGACTCTTGCACCTTCCAGTCTTTGCGGTGGGTAAACTCTATGTTAAGCTTGCTGCTTTTGTACGAAGTTGTGGTTGCATCCGCTACCACGGGTTGGTCGTCGGTAGTATTTGCCGTCTGCTGCGTCTGAGCCTGGGGCGCTGGTGCATCCTTACGCACCTTAAGAAACCAATAAGCACCCGCCCCGATTACTAATAGAACTGCAACGCTTACCGTTACAATCAGCATAATTTTTTTCTTTCGCTTCACAGCTTTTTGGGCAAAATGCGGTGGCCTGGCTGGGGGCGTATCGAGTTCCATATCAGCTACGGGCACGTGCTGATCTTGTGGTACGTTGCTGTGCGGATCCATAATGTTCGTCCCCTTTATATATGTACAATCTACAACAAACTCTCCACCGTAGCAACCTGTTAGATTACGCTTGCACTTATTTATGTTTACGCTATATTAATAGTTACGGGAGTGTGAGGCTTCCAGTAAGACCTAAGGCGAGTCCTTGGGTCTTTTTTTGGTCATAAGAGAAGAAACCCAGCAAGGGTTTCCTCCCTCATCGCTCCGGATTACCGGAGCTGCTCCTTCTTTCCGATACGCATTCTCCGACGGGAAATAAATTCCCTCTGTCGAATTATATTTATTTGCGCCTGCCATAAACTGTCGTCAACCTCAAATATCTATTCGCAGTCTAGGTTCGCTGCATCGGCAGCTACCCGATTGCTGGAGCTGAACTATTTCGGAATCAAGCAGCAATCGTGCCGTGGAATAATCCGAAAATAAAAGGGAGGGGCCGACCGGAGCAAAGCGGAGGGAGTTATTGCTGCGCCGAAATAGTTCAGTGGAAGCAGTCGAGTGGCTGACGTTGTAGCGAGAGGTTTTCTTGGTTACTTCTTTTGGCGGGACAAAAGAAGTAACATTGGTAGTTTGACGTTGAGCAGAAAGGAAAAGGAATTACTTATTGATTTGGATTCCGGATCAAGTCCGGAATGACGGTGGTGGCGAATAGCTTGTGGTGCAAGGTCAATCACAGCCGGGATTGCTCACATGCCACTGGCATGTTCAGGGTCAGGCCCGGAATGACGAGGGATTAATCTAACCTAAATAGTTCGCGGAGTTTGTATGGGAGTATGCGCATGAATGCGACGACCGCAAGGCCAAGTGCAAAGCCGCCTACGACGTCTAGCGGTGCATGCACGCCCAAGTACACCCGGGATATCGCCATAATGGGTATAAGTACCAATACGCCCCATCGCCAGCCGCGCGGTAAATAAGGAAACAGCGTTAGGACAATAACCGTAATAATCATGGTATGCCCAGATGGGAACCCCATGCCCGTTTCGTTAATGCGTATGCTGGCGTCGTGGAACATCTCTATTGGCCGCGGACGGCCGATAAGCTCTTTGGCAACATACGTTAAGACATACCCCCCAATAGTGGCGGCGGCCAACTGCCACGACAACCGGTACAACTTAACAAAAAAAGTTACTAGCACCGCAGCAACCGCAATCCATAAGCTTTCCGGAGCGATCGTACCTACTAAAAATGCATTGCGCATATTGTCGGGCCAATTATTAACCAGGCGGAATAAGTGTTCTTCCCAGCCTGGCAGCGTACCGCTAGAGGCCACGAATGCACTCGCGCCAAACAATAGTAATCCGGCTGCTAGGCCGATACCCCATAGCCAACGGCGTTCTGGCCGGGCGTCTGGCAGGTCAATTTCTATAGGAGGTTCGATGGGCCGCATATGTTTGGGCGCGGGCTTTGGTGCTTTTGTTTCGCGCTTCATTACTAGACAAAGTATACACCGATTGCGAGGTAGTTCTTTTATGTTTTGACGTTAGTAGCCTGCAACGCTTGGCGCGAGGCAATCACTGACGCAACAATAATGCCTATTCCGGTAAGTCCCGTAATGACCTCGGGCACATCAACGATAATACTGACGAACAAAATGCACGCCAAAATACCAATGGTGTAGTGTGCACCGTGCTCTATATAGAGGTAATTACCAAGCGTACCGCGGCGAACCATAAAGATAGTCAGCGACCGTACCCAAAAGGCACCCACGCCAAGCCCCAGTGCAATAAGCAGTACGTCTTGCGTAACCGCAAACGCCCCCAACACGCTGTCGAACGAGAACGTGGCGTCTAATACTTCTAAGTACAAAAAACTGGTGAATGCCGCCAGGCCAACGTATGTAGCGCCCTTCATACGTTTTTCTTGGGAGCGCCCAAACAGCGTGGTTAAGCCATGAATAACGCTATACACCACAATACCCAGGACACCGGCTATCAACGTTGCCGTTTTTTCGTGGTTCATTGGTAGCAGCGCCGCCAGCACGACCACGCCCAGCGTAATAGCTGGAGCAGCCCAGTGCCTGGCAAGCTTTTGGAACGAATCTTCAATTTTGGTTATCCAGGAAACTTCTCGTGACGGGTCAATAAAAAAGTCTAGGGCCAGCACCAACAAGAAGGCACCGCCAAATGCCGACAGCGTTACGTGGGCTTTTTCTAGTTCGTGGGCATACTGTTCTGGATGATGTAACGCCAAGTCTATGACTTCACCCCAACCAAGGCCTGCAGTCAACGACACAATGAGTATAGGAAACACCAGCCGCATACCAAAAATGGCAATCAACGCGCCGACGGTTAAAAACATGTTCTGCCAAAACCGCGACATCTTTGCCAAAATTTTGGCGTTTAAAATAGCGTTGTCGAAGCTGAACGATACCTCGACAGCAATCAAAATAAGCGCCACAAACATAGCGCCCCAGCCCTTACTAACCAGCATGCCTATGAGCGTTGCTAATGTAATGACTATAGAAAACGCAAATATACGAATAGAAGAATGCGGATGTAACGGATGTCTCATTCCCTATAATTATACCCGAGTACATACATACGGGTCGAGTATTAGGTTTTACGTCTTAAAACGAATGCTGCGGATGATTAGCCCGTCTAACAGCAAGTGGCTAAAGTAACCGGCAACCGCCGCTCCGTATATAAGTATGCCGAGTGTCCAGACGTGCTGGTTGTGCAAATACGGCACAATTACTATGGGCGCGGGCACTAAAAACATGGCCAGCTTGCTGTGGGTCCAGCCGCGGTGTTTGCCCACAATGGGCGTCATAGCTAACAGCCCTAAATACGCCGCTGGTTCAAACTTACCGGCAATAATTAAGGCAATGAGCGTTAAAAACGCGATGCCAAAAAAGATGTTTTGGCCCATAGAATTGGTATCGACATCGGGGAATAAGCCGAACAGCACGGCAATAATAAACAGGCCGATAAGCAGTTGCCAGTCTGTGAGGGATATATCCCAGCGTTCTAGCATCTCGCCAGGCAATAAACGCACGCCAGCAACATATACCGTATTGATAGCCAGCGCACCGGCAATGTGACCCTTGTAACCGGACATGCAGCTAGTGTAGCATTTTCGGTTATGGTTTTTGTAGGTGGCTTATTTTTGCAGTCTTCTGGCGACAATCTGCGACAAGCTATCCGTCCCTTCGACGTAGCGGACAAAGCTGAACAACTGTACCCGCATAAATTTACCCGCCTCACGGGAAAGAAATAGGGGAAAATGCGGCATATCGTCGGGCATAATGCGAAGGTGCGGCTCGTTGTGCCTTCTTACTACTGGTCCACCCCTCACATGTTTAGCCGGTGGCACACCGCTATAACAAAAGGCCCGGTGCGGATCGATGACCGCGATACCCGCCTGCTCATGCGTCTCTAGCTGTATCTCTGTTACCGTCAAATCATGGCTCCCAGCCTGCAGCTGGTTTATAAACAACCGATTGTTAACTGCCGCTTCGCCAATCGCGCTATAAATAGCCGTAGTTTCATTAGCCCCTTCAGCCCATTGCCCACCTGGTATATCCCAAATTTCAAATGCCATCGTACACTTTGGTATACCACGCAATATAGTTTGAAATATGTTAACTCCATCACATCTATCATTCCGCACTAGCCCCGGAATCCAATAATTAAAAAATTCTATACTAACTGGATCCTGAATCTACTCAATCCACCCTATGCGTACCAAACAGTTTATACAGCATGGCCAATCGGAGCCGAGAATACTCACATGCCACTGGCATGTTCCAGGATGACACTGAGATTTGCAGCCTAGGTTCGGTACCTCAGCAGCCACCCGATTGGTGGAGCTAGGTTATTTCGGAGTAAAGCAGCAATCGTCCCCCGGAATAATCCCAAAGAATAAAGGGAGGGGGCGACCGGAACGAATGTGGAGGGAGTTATTGCTGCGCCGAAATAACCTAGTGGAAGCAGTCGAGTGGCTGATGGAGTACCGAGAGGTTTTCTTGGTTACTTCTTTTGGCGGGACAAAAGAAGTAACATTGCAGCTTGATGGTAGTCAGGAAGAAAAGGAATCTTATTTGACTGGATTCCCGCCTTCGCGGGAATGACGGGGGGGTTCTGGACGGGTTCAGGATGACGAATAATAGATTATTTAT
The DNA here is from genome assembly GCA_964432725.1 of uncultured Candidatus Saccharibacteria bacterium. GTDB lineage: Bacteria > Patescibacteriota > Saccharimonadia > Saccharimonadales > UBA4665 > PMNU01. Next base: position 112,457 of record CAYSOP010000001.1, read on the forward strand.
TGTTCGAGTTTATGAATCTGGTCGTGATTAAGCCCAAAATAATGCGCAATTTCGTGCCACAGTGTATGACGGATCTGCTCTTTTAATTCGTCAAAGCTATTAACGTAGGCCGTAATTGGGCCTTTAAAAATCGTAATTTTATCGGGTGGAAAGTGCGTCTGTCCGTTACGCTGCGCGAGCGGCACCCCTTCGTATAAACCGAACAGCGTTTCATGGCATTGCAGTTTAAGCGCGATGCGCTGAGCTTCGCTGGGTTCATCTTCGTATACAATCGCCACGTTTTTAATGGCTTTAAGGTGGGTCTTAGGCAAATGCTCGTACGCCGCCTCTATAAGTTCTGCAAATTGATCGTCACTAACCTCTAGCATGCTTATTTATATTACCTGTAAGCAAGAGAAACCCAAAAAGGTTTCCCTTTCTTAGCTTCGCCTTCAGCTTAAGGATCTACCCCTTCCGCTGAGACTATTATTATCGAATTAATCGATAATAATAGTACTATTAAGGTATATAAAGCGTAAGCAAGGCTTCTTCCAATGAAACAGGCTCTCTTTAAAAAGCAGCATGGTTTTAGCACTATGGGCATTGTGGTCATTGTTGGCATAATACTTGTTGCAGGCGTCGGGTTGATTGTTATCGTAACAAATAGCGGCAAGAAACCCGCCACTAGTAACGGCAGCACAGCAGCTGTCATTAAAAATGCCACCTGCGACTACAGCGACGAAGAACTCTGCAAATTCTTTACCATCCGTAAAAAAGCAGCGCCCCACACCCTTACCTACATCACCGGCAGCGGCACAGCGCAAAACACTATGACCATCCAGTTAAAAGATGCCAGCACCTACTCGCTCAAAGTTACCGGCGCCGTTCCCTACGAAACCGTTACCATTGGCGACGCATATTATGTGAGGGGCGCCGATGGTACGTGGTGGAAGCGGTCAATTCCTGCAGACGAAGCCGACAAATACAATCCAGAGGTCCACGATGACCTGGTAGAACCAAGCGCAAAAACAGTACTGAACGACAGGCCCTACTACGAACAGCAAGGCCAGGAAGCCTGCGGCAATCTTACCTGTCTTAAATACCAAATGACCGACCCATCCGACCCTGGCAACTATACATACGTCTGGTTCGATACAAGCGAATACAAGCTACGCCGATTACAGAACACCGGCCTTGCAAATCCCTTTAATGCCACATACACCTATGGCAACGTCGTGGTCAACGCTCCTACACCCGTAAAAGACTTAGCACCTGGCCAAGTGCTGCCTCCCGGCCAGAGCACCCCTATTTCAGCCGACCAAAGCCAGCAGCCCGCACCGCTGCCCGACGACTACGAATTCGAGTAAGAATACAGCTGTAAGAATTACCGGTAACTGTATGTGGGGTTTTTTACATACTGTTTCTATACGTTCGTCCATACTTGGGCTTACAAACGTAATAAGGAGCGACAAACGATATGAATATCATTGCATGGATTATTTTAGGGGCACTTGCCGGATGGATCGCATCTATGATCGCTGGCACTAATGCACAAATGGGTCTACTGGCAAACATTATAGTAGGTATTCTCGGTGCATTCCTGGGCGGTTTCCTAGTAAACGCGCTCGGCGGTAATGGCATTAGTGGCTTCAACCTATGGAGCCTGCTGGTAGCCACACTTGGCGCGGTCGTCCTACTTATGATCGTAAAAGCCTTCAGCCGTTCAAGTCATTCGGTATAACACCATTGACGAATTGGCAAGAATCCCGTTACCATAGGCTACATACTAGTAGTATGAGGGATGAGGGTATGAACTACAGCAACTATTCAAAAGACCAGCGCGGTATAAGCCGCGTTGGTCTTGTTATTACCGTAGCGCTTCTGTTAGGCGTGGGCCTTTTAGCGTGGCAATGGCAGCGTCAAGATAAACCACAAGATCAAAAAGCCAGTGCCGCCAGCCCTAAAGTTGCAGAGGCTATAGACAACGCCAAATGCGATTACACTGACACTGATTTATGTAAGTTTTTTGCGGTCCGCAAGGTGACCGACAATTACTCGCTTACGTCAGCACGCGAAGTAGACGGCCAAAAGTCAGAGGTAAACGTTAAGCAAGATGGTACCAATAAATATTACATGAAGGTTACCGGCACTGGCCCGATTGAACTAATAAGCATAGACGACACTACCTACACAAAGGCTACTGATGGTACTTGGATAAAACAAACTTTGCCAAAGGAAGAATCTGCCAAAAACGTACAGAGCGTTAACCTAGCACTACCCGACGCCGTTAAGGGCGCCGACCCGACAAAAGTAAGCTATAAAAAAGTAGGCACCGAGGATTGTGGCAACGAAACCTGCTACAAGTACCAAGTAAACGACCCAGCAGCCCAGGGTGCCGTTACCTACATCTGGTTCGATAACAGCGAATTCCAACTGCGCCGCATGCAGTCAACAAATGGCAACACCAAATTCAACACCGCATACACGTATACTGCCACTACCGTAGCGGCACCAAAACCAGTACGTGAGGTCGCACCAACCACCGCCGTATCGGGCGAGACCACCAGTCTGCCCAAGACCGGCGACGATTAGTCTACTGACGTTTGCGCTTGTTCTGGTCTAGCTCGCGCTTGCGCAAACGCAAATTTTTGGGAGTAACTTCTAGAAGTTCGTCGTTTTCGATAAAGTCCAAGCATTGCTCAAGGCTGAAAATAACCGGTGGAGTTAGCTGTACCACGCCATCGCTGCTGCTACTGCGCATGTTGGTAAGGTGCTTGGCTTTACAGACGTTAATTTCCATGTCTTCTTGGCGAGTATTTAAACCAATGATCTGGCCGGTATATACTTTTTCGGCGGGGCCAACAAATACGGTGCCGCGCGCTTCGGCGTTCTGCAAGGAATATGCCGTAGTGGTACCGGTCTCGAAGGCAATTAACACACCACTACGCAGCTGCTGCAGTGCGCTACCCAGGGGCTGATAGCCGCTCGTTAGGCTGTTCATGACAATAGTGCCTTTGGTATTGGTCATAAGAATGTTGCGCAAACCAAGCATGGCGCGCGTGGGTAGTTCGTACACCAATTTAGTCACGCCTTTAGGGCTGGCAAATTGTTCTTTTAGTTCGGCGCGGCGCTTGCCGAGTTCCATTTGTACGGTGCCAACGTGTTCGGCGGGAACCTCGATAATAAGCTCTTCGACAGGTTCCATAGTCTTGCCGTTTTCTTCGTGGGTAACTACTTGGGGGCGGCCTACTTCAAACTCGTAGCCTTCGCGGCGCATGGTTTCTATTAGTACGCTCAGGTGTAATTCGCCACGGCCGGAAACCAAAAAGCCAATGCCTTCGTCTTGTACACGCAAACCTACGTTTGTTTCTAGTTCTTTGGTAAGGCGTTCGCCAATTTGGCGTGAGGTGTTAAATTCGCCTTCTTGGCCTTTAAAGGGAGAGGTGTTCGGGCCAAGGTAAATACGTAGGGTGGGCGCCTCTACTTCCATTACCGGCAGTGCCTCGGGGTTGTCGGCATCGGCAATAGTTTCGCCAATGCGGGCGGCACCAATACCGGTAAGTTGCACGATATCGCCAGCTATACCGCCTTCGCTCACTTCGAACTTACTAACGCCGTGGCTCATGAACACAAGTTCTACTTTGGCTTTGGTGACGCTGCCATCAGCTTTGCACAAGGCAACTTGGTCGCCAGCTTTTACGCGTCCGCGGTTAATACGGCCTACGGCGTACTTGCCTTTGTAACTGTCCCAGCTAAGCGCGGTTACCAGCATTTGGAAGGGCTTATCGAGTTCTACGCTTGGCGCAGGAATATCGTTGATAATAGCATCGAAGATAACGTCTAGGTTACCGTCTGCTTCGCTGTCGTCGGGAATAGATGTCCAGGCTTTGCCGGCGCGGCCAACGGCGTAATACACAGGGTAATGCAACTGGTCTTCGTGGACGGCAAGTTCTAGGAATAAATCGGCTAATTCGTTTTCTACTTCTGCAATGCGTCGGCCGGGTTTGTCTATCTTGTTAATAATAACAATCGGCTTTAGGCCATTGGCCAGCGCTTTTGTTAATACAAACTTGGTCTGCGGCATGGGACCTTCTTGGGCGTCAACAATTAACAAACAGCCATCAGCCATGTTAAGCGTACGTTCTACCTCGCCACTGAAGTCGGCGTGCCCGGGAGTGTCAATAATATTAATACGGTAATCGTCGTGTTGCACGGCCGTTACCTTAGCAGTGATCGTAATGCCGCGTTCACGCTCTTGGTCGCCGCTGTCCATAATAAGGTCTTGGCTCATTTCGGCTTGGTTGTCGCGGAAGGTCTTAGACTGCTTTAATAGGCCGTCAACCAACGTTGTCTTGCCATGGTCAACGTGCGCAATAATGGCAATGTTACGTATTTTGGCTGGGTCTTGATTATTGTTCATAGGTAGTTCATAAAAACAGGCGCCCTTACTCAGCAGGCGCTTGCCACTTTCTTACTTATATTATAGCATAAGCAGCTATTTCCGACAACCCACTTAGCGAAGTAACTGCAAGTATCTGCCGCATCTTTGTTATGATTATCGTAAAAGCATGGCCCATAAAACACTCCGCAACCTGCCCAATAATAACCGCTTTTATATTCTGGTCTTTTCGTTCTTGTTAAGTGTTGGCGTGGCATGCCTGCTGCGTAGCACTATAGCCAGCAATCAGCTGTTTTACATTAGACTGGAGCAAGCCTACGGGTTTATCAGCATAGCCTTGTTATATACGGCGCTTATTATCGCCCCGCTCAAGCGAGTCATTGGCGGCACGCACCTATGGATGCAAAACCTTGAGTTTGGCCGTCGGGCTATAGGCGTGGCGGCCGCCTACTTTGCCCTGCTGCATGCCGGCATAGCCTTGTGGGGGCAAATTGGCGGCTTGGGCGGCGTCGGGCTATTACCAGGGCGGTTCGTTATGGCCCTTACGCTTGGCCTGGTTGCGCTAGTCGTATTGTTCCTTATGGCTATTACGTCGTTCGACAAAGTTATTGCATTTATGACCTTCCGCAGATGGAAATGGCTGCACCGCTTTGTATATGCAGGCGGCATACTGATTATTTTGCACGTTTGGATCATTGGTACCCACAGCGCATACACCTGGGTACAGCTTACGGCGTTTATTCCTATCAGTTTGCTGTTTGCCCTAGAGGCCTGGTGCACGGTTAGCAAGTTTGGTCTGAAGTATCCCGAATTTAAGTCGAAAGATTACGCAATAACCACGGCACTAACGTTGTGGGCCGTTGCATCGCTATTACTCTTTTTGCTGCCAACTTTAGTCCAAAGCTACCACAGCAAACATGCTACCCACTCCACTAACGCTTCCAGCGGTACGCCGCATAGCGAAGGTGGCCATGAATAAGCTATTTTTGCCTTTGCTGACGCTGGCAGCAGTACTGCTTATCCCGCAAAATGCAAGCGCCCACGTACTCCTTAAAGACAGCGCACAGGGCACGGGCGCCATTTTGCATGTTAATCCAGACGACAACCCCACCGCCGGCGAACAAGCCAACTTATTTTTTGATATTAAAGATGCGTCTCTTACCCAAAATGACACGGCCAGCCTAACCATTACGGACGAAAATGATAAGACAGTAGCCGTACCTTCACGGCTAAAAGGCAGCAGCGTGTCTGCCGATTACATCTTTCCTAATCAAGGATTATTTACCCTCAAACTGATTGTTACTAAGGATGGCCAGGCCGCTCACCAGTTTGTCTACAGCCAACGCGTCAGCCAGGGCACACTCGGAGACACAACTACACCGCTTCCTCCGGCGTGGACTGAAATTGGCCTGATAACTTCTGTACTTGCGGCCGTCTTTACGGCGATTATTGTTTATAACCGTGGTAAGCGCATCCGTACGTATAGCAAACGGTAAAGGAGCCAAAATGAAAATAACCAAAACGCTAACCACTATAAGCCTGAGCGCCGGTGTTGTACTGCTTGCTATTACACACACTGCTTCGGCGCACGTTGTTGTTAAACCGAGCGAGGTGGTCACCGGATCTTTTGAAACATTCAGCGTGAGCGTGCCTGTAGAAAGAGGCGTACCTACCACAGCCATCAAGCTAGATATACCTGCGGGCCTGCAGTATGTAACACCGACCGTAAAACCCGGTTGGACTATTTCGGTCAGTAAAGATGGCGAAGCCGAAGACGCTGCCGTAAAATCTATTACCTGGACCGGCGGCCAAATAGAGCCGGGCTTCCGCGACGATTTTAGTTTTGGTGCCAAAACGCCCGACACACAAACACAACTGCAGTGGAAGGCATACCAGACCTACGCCGACGGCCTAATAATAGAATGGAATGTACGTGAAGACCAGCTGCCAAAAAAGGCTGACGGTTCGCCCGATTTCTCTCAGTCCGGCCCGTTCTCGATTACCAAGGTTCTGGACAAAACAACCCTAGGTACCAAGATTGACCACGTGCACGATAATGCCCATGCCGCACAAGCCGCCGCGCGGCGCGCTACCTACTTTGGCATTGCCGGCATTGTAGTTGGTTTTGTTGGTGTCTTCATGGCTACCCGCAAAAAAGTCCGAACCCCCCGTAAGTAATTTTCGGTTATCATAATCCCCTGTTAATGGGCGCGAAGGGAGTATGCTATATCTATGCAACCCCTGGCAGAACGCATGAGACCTCAAACGCTTGACCAAGTTATTGGCCAAAAGCATTTAGTCGAACACGGCCATATAATCCGCGAAATTATAGACCGCAAGCAACCTACCAGTCTTATTTTATGGGGCCCGCCCGGCAGTGGAAAAACTACGCTTGCCCGTATTATTGCGCGCGAAACAGAAGCCGAATTTGTAGAACTAAGTGCCGTAACTGCCAAAAAAGAAGACGTGCGCAAAGTAGTCGAAACTGCCCAGGTTAACCGGCGTTTGGGTATGCGCACTATTCTATTTGTAGACGAAATACATCGGTTTAATAAAGCCCAACAAGACGCCTTTTTACCTTATGTAGAAGATGGCACGTTAATACTTATTGGCGCCACCACCGAAAATCCTAGCTTTGAGGTCATAACCCCCCTACTCAGCCGTTCACGCGTACTAGTACTAGAACCGCTTACCAAAGATGACATTACCGCCATACTAAAACGTACGGCAAAAGCCGAAGGTATATCGGCCAAACGACTGCCTGCCAAAAGCATTGACCTGCTAGCAGAACTATCCGGCGGCGATGCTCGTGTAGCACTTGGTAATCTAGAACTTGCCTTGCAACTTACCGACAAGACGGTTACGGCAGACGTGGTTACTACAGCCGCCCAAAAGCGCTTGCCTGGCTACGATAAAGCTGGCGAACAGCACTACAACATAATAAGCGCCTTTATAAAATCATTACGAGGCAGCGATGCCACGGCGGCCCTGTATTATATGGCCCGCATGCTGCAAGCCGGCGAGGACCCCAAGTTTATTGCCCGCCGCATGGTTATTTTTGCATCCGAGGACATTGGCATTGCTGCACCGGCAGCGCTTAACTTAGCTGTATCAACATTCTTAGCTATAGAACGCATCGGCCTGCCAGAAGGCGAATATAATCTGTACCACTGCGCAACCGTACTGGCTAAAGCCCCAAAATCGCGCCAGGTTGCCAACGCCATGACCGCCGCCAAAGCTGCCGCGCGCGACAGTCCCGACCTGCCAGTGCCCCTACATCTGCGTAATGCGCCCACCAAACTGATGAAAGATTTAGGCTATAACAAAGGATACAAATGGGAGGCTGACTTTAAGCACGATGGGGGCTTCTTACCGCCCGAACTTACCGGCCAAGATTTCTTTAGCTAACCCTGTGAGCGGCGCTCTCTGTGTATAACATGAGGAAAATCGTTTACAAAAGGCGTATACTACATAGTGCCTATGAAAAGAACCCTGAGCACAGTCGTGCTTTTTGTTTTGCTAATCCTCACCGTAGTCGCCCTTACTCAGCTCGACGTCCGTGATACGAGTGCCCTGCGAAGTACTAACCCCACCCACTATGGCAGTGCCCAATAATCAGACCAACGGTATTGAACTCAAGCAATTGAGCAAGCAATACAAAGGAACGAACACATTTGCAATACAGGACGTGTCGCTACAAGTAGCGGCGGGCGAAGTATATGGCTTTTTAGGCCCAAATGGCGCCGGCAAGTCGACCACTATTAGATGTTTACTTAACTTTATTCAGCCCACCAACGGCACGGCTACGGTATTAGGTTACGATATTGTGCGCAGCAGCGTTGCCGTTAAAAAACATGTCGGCTATCTGGCAGGCGATGTTTCCCTGTACAGAGACATGAGTGGGCAACAGTTTTTGCAGTATATGGCTACCTTGCAGCCGCCCAAACACCCCGGCTACGTACGTACACTGACACGTGATTTTAGAGCAGAGCTTAACAAGCCTATCGCCACGCTCAGTAAAGGCAACCGCCAAAAAATAGGACTGTTGCAGGCTATGATGCACGAGCCGGAGGTGCTTATTTTGGACGAACCAACATCTGGCTTGGACCCGCTGATGCAAGAAGTATTCTTTACGCATATAGGCGAAGCAAAAGCACGGGGTGCCAGTATATTCTTTAGCAGCCACAACCTACCAGAAGTACGACGCATCTGTGACCGCATTGGCTTTATAAAAGACGGGCAATTAATTGCCGAACGATCTATTGCCCAATTAGCCAACTTAGCTTCGCACACATTCGACATTATGTTTGCCAGCAAAGCCCCAATCGCCGAGCTCAAAAAGCTCAAGCAAGTACAGGTAACAACTACTACCGATCCTGCTCGCGTAACCGTGGCAGTACATGGTGCGCTCAAGCCTTTTCTGCAGCTATTGGCAGCGCAATCAGTCCTACAGCTTGACCAACGCGCCGTAGACCTAGAGGACGAATTCATGCATTTATACCAAAAAGAGGCCAAGAAACGAAGCAAGCGCTTGCCTTAATACGCCACGAACTATGGCAGCGACGAAATGGTATTTTTTGGTGGTCGGTTGGCGTAGCTGCGTTAGTCGGCATAGACATGCTGCTATACAGTTCGCTCAAGGATCAGGCGGCCGAGCTAGATAAAGCCCTCAAAAATATGCCGCCCGCCGTATTGGCTCTTTTTGCAGACGGCGCCGACTTTTTAAGCCCAGCCGGTTTCTTGAGCGCCCGAGTGTATTACCTGCTACTGCCGCTACTATTGAGTATTTTTGCTATACGCCTTGGCGCAGGCCTGATTGGCAGCGAAGAACGCCACGGTACCTTAGAGCTTATTTTGGCCCGGCCTATATCCCGCACTAAATTGCTGTGCAGTAAATTAGTAGCTGGCGGCATTGCACTTGGCATACTGGGTACCGTAGCGTTGCTGACTGCTCTTGTATGTCTAAAGCCTTCAGGACTGGACAGCATCAGCTATGGCGCCCTCGCCATGACCACGCTGCAGGCTGTACTACTGAGCGCCTTGTTTGGTATGGTCGCTTTCGTGTTAACCGCTGCTCCTGGCCGAGCACGCAGCGCAGCGAGCGGTGTTGCCGCTTTGGTTGCATTCGGCAGCTACATTATCGCGTCGTTAGAAACACTTGTTAGCTGGCTGCATGCCCCCGCCTTGCTTATGCCGTACTATTACTATCAGCCAGCCGAGATTCTAAAAGGAACCTCCGCAGTATCACTACCACTTATGGCCGGAGCTATTTGTATTGTGCTGCTGGCAATTACCAGCTGGATCGGCTTTCGGCGGCGCGACATAGGCTAGCGCGCGAGGCGATCGCATGCTACGATACAGACATTAACAATTTAAATATACAGAGTGCAGGAAGAGATCTAGCTCGTTGATCTGCCGACAACCTACCGTACGTAACGGCAAGGTGCCACATCTAGCCCCGGTTAAGCCAGGGAAAGATATTAAACCGTCTCGGCGTGTATCCTTTCTGGCTTATCCAGAAAGGTTTTTTATGTCAAATCCGTCAAACCGACGCACTGGCTTGAGTGCAGATGACGTTTTCTCGGCGAGTAGCGGAGGGAGTCGTACGCAAAGTACGGCGAGTGAGCAACGGAAACGAAAAACGGCATCTGTGCCAAGAGCAACAGAGCAAGTCGAACTTGATTCGGCTGAAGCTGTTGCGGCCAGTGTGTCGGTCCGGCTCTTTACGAGCGAATCGGTGTGCGCTGGACATCCAGACAAAATTTGCGACGCCATTAGCGACGCGATTGTAGATGCCGCGCTAGCCCAGGACCCTAAGTCGCACACTGCCATAGAAACCGTAGCTGGTGCCAACCAAATTAGTTTGTACGGCGAAATTAAAACAACCGCCAAGATAGACTACGAACGGATTGTTCGCGGCACCATCGAACGCCTAGGCTATACCAACCCAAACTGGGGTTTTAGTACCGAATCTATTTTTAGTAACGATATCCACCATCAATCACCCGAAATTGCCCTTGGCACAGACCAAGACGGCGCTAGCGACCAAGGCATGATGTTCGGTTACGCCTGCACCGAAACCCCCGAGCTTATGCCGCTACCTATTGCCCTCGCCCATGCGCTGACCCGCCGTATAGACGAAGTGCGCGAGAATGGCGAACTGAGCTGGCTACGGCCCGATGGCAAGGCACAGGTAACGGTACGCTACGAAAACGACAAACCTGTTGCCGTAGAAAAACTAGTAGCCGCCGTTGCCCACGACGAACAAACGCCGGCCGAGGATGTACGGAAAGACGTTATTGCAACTATCTTTACTCCGGTGTTGAAAACCTACGGCTTTGACCTGCCAAAAGACCAAGACATTATTGTTAACGGCACCGGCTTGTGGCACATTCCCGGCCCAGAATCTGATGCCGGTCTGACGGGCCGTAAAATAGTTGTCGACACGTACGGCGGCTACGCCCGGGTGGGCGGCGGCGCCTTTAGTGGCAAAGACCCAAGCAAAGTAGACCGCTCCGGAGCATATGCGGCCCGTTACATTGCCAAGAATATTGTAGCGGCCGGCCTGGCGACCAAGTGCGAGGTTGGCCTGGCCTACGTTATTGGGCAACCACTGCCACTGATGCAAACTATCGAAACGTTTGGTACGGCCACTGTTAGCGATGACGAGCTGTACGCCTTCAAAGACACGCTAATTGACACTTCGGTAAGAGGTATCATTACCAAGCTAGACCTTGCCCGCCCTATCTACAGCCAAACAAGCGCATACGGCCACTTTGGCAAGCCAGACCTGCCGTGGGAAGCTATTGCATCGTAACCAGCATGTCAAACAGCTAACGCTTACTATGGTTTTTAGGCTACAATAAGTGCAAATGGCCGGCCATAGTAAGCGTGCAGCAACCGAAGGATCGTTTACACTACTTGGACACTTCTTAAAGCCGTCATCGACAGGTTTATTGGTCTATCTGTACGCCAGCCTGGCTATAATTGGCATTCTCATGCTGATGTCTCATATAGATGGCGCCTTCATGCATCGTCATCTTAATACTTGGCACATAGCCGTGGAACGCATGAACTCAAGCGACCCCTACGGGGCCTACCCTGACGAACCCAGCAGCTTAGAGGACAGTATTATCATTATGCGGTCAGTGGCGCTTTGGGGTTCCATTATTGCGTTGCTCTACTTTTCTGCCGCCGGGTTAGTGCAAGGCCTTAATAATGCAGCCGACCACAAGCTCAAGCGTGGCCCAAAACGTACCGAATCACTCCATATTGCGGCATCGGTATCTCTGCATGTTGCGGTACGCGGCATAGCGCTCTGCTTATTGCTACTAGGCATCGGCGTATTTCTAAAAATTCTTATTACATATGTGTTGGCCGCATCGTACCTGCCTAGCAATAGCACCTCTTGGGTAGCAGCTACAGGCGCTACTTTATTATCACTGTTGCTACTGAGCGCAGGCATGCATATGCTTGTTGTACTATGCAGATTATTTATGTTTAAGCCTCGCCTGTTCTCAAAAACAGCAGCCATATAGCCGCTTCTATACGAGAGGTCTTGAATGGTGTATTGTAAACAGCATGGTAATGATGTGGCTTGCTAGTCAACTCCATGAACGAGGGCTACGGGGGGATACAACAATGGCAGCCCGTTTAGAACAACACGCCGAGCGCCATGGCGACATACCCGTGCCCGCTATTGGCGGCGCAGCCCTTGGCAGCGAACTGGCTGGCGACTCACTGTTAAGCGCAGACGACATAGCGGCTCGTACTCTCAGAAATTTGCGCATTCTTACAGGGGTGCAGATGGCAGCCTCTAGCACGCTAGAGGCTATTCAGCTGCGCGTTCCGGTTAGAGAAGAACTCGATTCTGGGCCACAAGCAGAAAGCACCACAATATGGGAAGCCGGATGCGTTGCCGGCGGACAGCCGTTCACCGCCGCCTTTAAGCTTTCTTATAAAGCGGCAGACCCACGACCGGAGGCTAGCGGACTGCATGTGGTTTACAAACGTAGCCCCAACGAAAAAGAACCGCCCAGCCTTACGCTTGGCCTTACGAACGGTTTACTGTCTAGTATTAATTTGGCGATAACTAAGGGTTCTCATAGGCAAAGTATTGGTAACACACTCCGGTTTTTAAGCGACGTTGCCCACCGCACTCCCACTATACCTATCCATTTAGACTCGGTATTAGTCCAGCCAGCAATCACAGCTTCAGAAGCGCACATCGGCGTAAAGCTAACCGATACCCCCTCTCTTACCGTAGTGCAGCGATACGATTCCACTGATCCGGGCGGCAGTGGATACATAGAAAAAAGCCGCTCATTTGTACTGCGGGGCAATGACGAGCATTTTAGCGAACAGACAAACGTGCCCGAATCTATAACTCCCCGTACCTTATCTGAAGCGCAGTTTATCGCCTTTACCGGCGCACTGCTGGGACTGATACCCACAGTAAAACACTCGTAACTTACCGGCAGGAACTAGTACCGTGTACGGCCCTGATGTTACTATTGGCATAAGGATTTTACATAGGGCATGCACCGTCTTAAAAGAACAGCGTACGTTGTGTCCCTGCTACTACTAGTGGGATGCTCTTTTGTTTGCCCGGTTGTGGGCCATGCTCAAACTAATGATGACGACGACACCGAACCAATTAGCGGCTTATTCTTAAACGATTATTCCGAATTTACAACCACCGGCATACAAATAGACGGCATCGGCAGTGGCACAATAGACTATAATATTCCCACTTTAGAGGCTGACGAAGACCATACTATAACCATTTCTGAAGTCGGCAGTGCAAGTGTTACCTTTACGCTGAGCGCACGCCCCGCTCCTGTAGGCGCCACATTGCAGACGGGCGAAACAAAGCAGTACGACGTTAACGGCGATAAAAGCAACGACATCGAGATAGGCCTGCGCAGTATCAGCGACCAGTTGGCCAACATGACCTTCAAACAAGTGGTTGCCAGCAGTATTGCTAAGGCAGTCCCGAGCGGCAGTACTGCCGGGTCAGGGTCAGAAGCTAGCGGCGGCACAGTCGTTATAGACCCGGCCACCGGGCTACCTGTTCCCACAAACAAGGCTACAGGCGGCGCAGTAGGCACCATTGCAGCTACAAAACAACAGCTAAAATCGGTGCTTATTGCCCCCTGGCAGGTCTATATAGCTGTTGGCGTTACCGTAGGCATTCTGGTAACTTCGTATTATCGATGGCACCACCGAAAACTTTTAAAACGTCTGTTCGAAACCCACTGGCCCAACAACGACCCGGACTTACGGTAATAGCTGACGTGCTGAAAAGTTATGCCTGCATGGCCAATCAGAGCCGAGAATACTCATGTGCCACTGGCACACTCCCCCCTCTCATCGCGCGGCGCCTGGGCTAAGCCCAGGTCTCCGGCTGCTCTCCCCCGGTCGGTGGTAAGGCTGAATCTTGAGTGTTGTTATTAGTTGTAGTGGTAAGTGTGGGGGCGGTGGTGGCTGAGGACGCGGCCGAGGATGGCGGCGAGGGCGGCATATACTACTAATGCAATAAGAGCTGTCCAGTCAAAAATACTTTGGGCGGCTAGGCCTTGACCGCCTGCAGATGAAGATTGTCCAAAAATATTGGCGAACGGCGCAACAAATGGATCGCTCCAGGTATATATCCACGATACAAACGGACTGGCAGCGCTGGCGCCCAACAGGAGCAGCACAAACCTGAGCCCAACAACTAAACCAATAAATCCAAATATCGCATAGGCTAATGAAGCTAGCATAGACCCCTCCTCCTTTTAGTACATCACCATAGTAAAAGGTACTGCAAAAACCAGCAGTACTTTTTCTTACATGGGGCGCGCGCCCTCTCCCTTACCCTTTACGTGCCTAAGATACTAACAGAGCGGGCTACAACTAATGCCAACGTAACTACCGATACGATTGCTTGCACGCCCATGAGTGCTTTTGCTTGCGCGGTCAAAGGTTTGGTATCGGCCGGCGCAAAATTTACGGCGTTCGTAAGCGATAGGTAGAGGTAATCGGCAAAGCCAGGCTGCCAACCCGGAAAATCACGGCTAAGATCTTGTTGGGTAAACTGAAAGTCTTTATCGTGCCGCGACCACCGCTTGCCTGATAACCCAGGGCTGTCTATTTCCCAATACCACAGCGCAAATACAATAATATTAGTCAGCAGTATGGCCACCGCCGATATTAACAATTCCTGCCCGGATAAATGCGCATGCGTCGTAATCAAAGATTTAGCCGCCAGCACAAACGAACTAATATTCGCAGCAGATATAAGTCCCATAAGCAGAAACGAAAGTGGCCGGTGGATGCCTTTAGTAACAGTGTGGCGGCTGGGGGCGCTGAGGGCGATAATCACTGCCAGGGCAAGCTCAATAGGTATGATCAGCTGTTGGGGGCCTACAGTTAGACCGGGTCTAATTGCCCATACGCCAACCTGAAGTGCAATTGCTACAAGCAAGGCGGCTTCGGCCAACCAAAGTTCTTTGCGGGTTATAGGATGCGCAGTCATTCGTTACGCTTAACTATATCACCAGGCGGCTGATTACCGCTAGCGTCCTAAGACGACGCTCTGGAGCGCAAAAAACGCAGCACAGTCCGGATGAGAATAAACAGCTTAATGAGTCGTATAAGACGATAGAAAAATATCATAGGCCCTATACTACCAACGTCCTCAATAACCTACAGTAAACTATCTTACGCCTCTAGGTTCTTGCAAGCGTTGTTCTTGGCGCACGGCGTAGCCGATCAGCCCCAGCAATCCCAGATTAAACACAAAGCCGGGTAGCGCCGCAAACTCGATGCGCGAAAATATAAAAAACTGCACCAGCAGTATATTAACGAGCGTGGCACGCCGGAATTCTTCGTATCCCCGTAGCCGCGATTTAGGTAACAGTGCAGCACCCCGTACCGCAAATACCACCGCTACTGCCAGCGACGCTAATTGCCCGACAATAAGCCACGGTGCCGTTGACTTAATCGTAAATAAATCGAAAGCGCCGTCGATGTTAAGGTAAATGGTGCCCACTACCCCACCGACAAATAAAAACGCTTGCAGCAAGAATAAATTGCGGACAAGCGCGTTAGAACTACGGTGCTGCCAAAAATCTTGATACTTTTTATTAACCGACTGAACAAAACGGCTCAAAACAGATGGGCGCGAGACCGGCACGGTTCGGACCCTTTTGAGCAGCTGCTCTAGTTGCCCGGTAAACGAATCGGTATGGTCTGCTTGGGCGAGCAGTGATTGCACGCGTGCTTTTTCGGTTTCGTCCATATCTTGCACAATGGCTTCTTCTAGTTCTGCTAACGCATTCAGCTGGTACTCGCGCGAGCTGAGCCGCTGACGGCGAGTTAGAAAGTTAAACGATAGATAAATGATAATAAATACGGCATAAATCAGCCCAATAGCAGGCTGATAAAAATAATCGTTGTTATGGGTTATGAACTTGCCCAGTTCATCAATAAATACCCCAAAACCTACTCCACCCAGTAGGGCCGCAACCCGCAGTGCCCGCGCCCCTAAAAATGACAGTGCAATAACAATAGACGCCAGCATCAGCAGACCGCCCCACAACATGTGCGCAATATGCAATCCACCACTGCCAATTTGCGGGTAGCCCGTTATATGCAGATAAAACCGTACGCCAAGCAAACTAGTGACTGCCGCCAATAAAAATAGCTCTAGCTGGTCACGGGCCCGTATATTTCTGTAAAAAATCTTGGTTGCCATACTGCCCTTAGTATACTAAGAACCCACCCCAAGTCTCCCCCCGGCTACAAACCGTGCCAGCGGCACATTTTTCGCTATCGGAGGGAGACTTGAAATGGGTTCTATGAATCCATTCTAGGGGTGCTATACTTAAACATAAGCACTAAAACAGGGTAATAAACATGATAAAAACGCATTCCGACGATCCGGATGTCGAATCCGCTGCGACCGAAGCAGCCGATATTGTTCGGCGCGTACTGAAAAACCTGCCGCCCGCCGATACCTACGATTACGGCGGTCACATTCTTAAACTTGGCGAATACAAAGCGTGTGTACGCTGTACGCGCCCGATTGCCGAGGCGCAACAAGCATATACACACCTTCGTATTGCTGCCCGCAGCATACTAGACCCTATTGTGCGCGAACACGTACAGATGGCCGCCGACTACTTTAAGCAAGAGGCCGATATTGCCATTACTCGTGCGGAACTACACAGCGGCCAGGGTTCCGAGTATATCGTCAACGAACTGCTCGCCTACGTGCACAACCGCGAAATACACGATAGCTACGATCACAGTCACCACCGAGGTAAGGACTAATATGGCTGACGCAGACAAACAAGTACAAAAGCACATCCGCAATTTACGTAAACTTATTACGCCTACCGGCTTGTTCCGCGCATCGTCGCACAGCGTCGGCACCGGCTACGACAAAGCCTGGATCCGCGACAACGTATACGAAGCACTGGCCTTCGAATACGCCGACGATTGGGACACCGTAACCAAAACCTACCACAGCTTGCTGGACATCTTTAATAAGCACATCGACAAGATTAACTGGGCAGTCACCAACAAGCCCTTCGAAACCTGGCAATACATACACGCCCGCTACAACCCCGAAACCCTGGAAGAATTTTGGGAAGATTGGGGTAACAAACAGCACGACGCCATTGGTGCCGTACTATTTAAACTTGCCGACTTTGAGGCCAAGGGCCACAGCATGCTGCGCACCAAAAAAGACCATAAGACCGTGCAGACGCTTATTCATTACATATGTAATGTCGAATACTGGCACGATGCCGACAACGGCATGTGGGAAGAAAACGAAGAAGTCCACGCCAGTTCCGTAGGCGCTGTACTTGCCGGCCTTAAAATGTGGAAGGCCATTGGCGGCATGGATGTCGACCAAGACGCCATAGACCGAGGCGAACGGGCGCTCAACACCCTGTTGCCCCGTGAATCCGAAACAAAGTTTACCGACCTTGCCTTATTGTCGCTGATCTTCCCGTACCGCATTGTGAGCCACGAGACTGCCAAAGAAATTGTTACCAACCTTGAATACCACTTAGCAAAAGACAAGGGTGTACTGCGTTATAAATTTGACGCCTATTACAACAAAAATCCTGATGGCTATTCCGAAGAAGCCGAGTGGTGTTTTGGCTTAAGCTGGCTAGCAATTGCCCAAAAAATGCTAGGCAACGACGAAGCCGCCAAGGCTTATCTGGCTAAAGCCACTGCCACTATTACAAAAGACGGCAAAATACCAGAACTATACTTTTCGCACAGCGACGAGCCCAACGAAAACACACCGCTCGGCTGGTCGGAAAGCATGTACGTGGTTGCCCTGCACGAAGTCGGCCGCAGTTAAAGTTATTGGGCGCCGCGTGTTAAACAATTTACATACCCTGGTAAGCCGCCAATGTATTATTATGCTATGCGCACGCTGCACGAACTGAGCGCACCCGGTGGATTACGCGCAACACTCGACTATACACATACTGCATTTTCGGATGCAGTGTATAGTGTGGCCGCGGCCGTACAAATACATGTAGGCGAACACGCCAACCGAATAGCCGACAACTGGGACAACATGTCATCCTGGAGCCGCGCCGTCCATAGCGTTGGCAAATTAACCGTTGGTGTGGCAGCGGGCACTATTGCTTCCCGGCTGGGCGGCGGCGTAGTCCATGGCCTAGACGAGGCTTTGCACACGTTACCCTCTAGCGGAGGTGGGGGTAGTAGTCTATCTGCCGTGCATACCGCCACCCCCGGCGAGCACATGTCGCTGGCAGCAGTTACCGAAACCAAAATTGCGGCAGCCAATGTGCATGACCGCGGCATTGATTTACCCGCCAACACTTCAAAAGCTCCAGACACCGTTAACTTAGGTAGGTACAATGGCAAAACCGGCGACGGTACGTTGTGGCGCTGGGGCATTAAGATGGCCGACGAACTGGGCTACGGCCATTTGGACACAGACGAAAAAGAAGCCATGGCTGCCAAAATGCTAGACGCGAATAACAAATCTTGGGACAGCGCCCGTGATTTACAGCCTGGTTACGATGTGCACTTTCCAACTCAAAGCGAAGCTATACGCGTGTTAGAAGACGCCGGTGCAACCAAAACTCATGCGGCCGACCGGCCACCAGTGCATACCACCCTACCTCCTCCAGCGGGCAACAATCTGCCCCCGCCTACTGGCAATACCGGACAGCAAACGTTGCCGCCGCTAGATGCCTGTCCACCACCTATTCCGCCAGGCTGGTATCCATTGCAAGCATCATTCTGGGGAATCCATAGCACCGCATACCCGTTTAGATCATACTGGGACTGCCAGTTAACCGCGCCCGATATCGGTAATACATTACTCATCGGGCTCGCTCTGATTGGGGGCGGAATAGGGCAAGTAGTGCTCGACAGAAACCGAACCGGCCTAAGACCGCTGTACGATACCGGCCGCCGTTATACCTTCCGCCGACAGGCAGCAGCTGAGCCTCCAGTCCCTCGTACTACAAGTCAAGCTCCTGTTGCTCAGCATCCGGTTATAGATCCCCCTGTAGCAACAATGAATCATACAGAACGTCGCCATCACCCCATTCGTAACGCCGCAGTAGCGGCAGGAGCTTTAGCTGCCAGCCGTGCGTTGCTGGGCAAAATTGGTCGCCGTGATCGCCGCAAGAATAAATCAAAAAAACCTGTCGCCTAAAAAGCAGCTGCCAACCGCTAAGATGCTACTATAAGGAGCAATGAACCGTGCAACGCTTATCAAAACCGCCACAGAAGTCTTGCGCCTAAATGACCTCGGCACCTCTACCCGTCCAACCGCCAAATTGTATCCGCACCAATGGCTGTGGGACAGCGCTTTTATTGCTATTGGGCTACGGCATCTGGACGCCAAACGAGCCCAAACAGAAATCCGATCATTACTAAAAGGCCAGTGGCACAATGGCATGATTCCCTACATTATTTTTGGGCCAGCCAAGGAATACCACGCCGGGCCTTCGTTGTGGCGTTCATCTATTAGCCCCAACTGTCCGCCCGGGCTGCAAACCACCGGCGGCACACAGCCGCCCATGATTGCCGAAGCCGTGGTACGAATAGGCCAGTCGCTATCGCCCAAAGAACGCGCGGCATGGTACAAAGAAGTTTACCCCGCCCTCGCCCGTTACCACGAGTGGCTGTATACAGCCCGTGACCCAGAAGGCACGGGGCTGGTGGTGTTGTTCCATTCCTGGGAGACCGGCCTAGATAACACGCCACCCTGGATGGACATGATTAACGAGCATGCCCTTTCACGCCGTCTGTGGTTTATGGACAAGAGTAAAACACTCATAAAATTCATGGAATGCTTTCGCAAAGATACTAGTGTGGTACCAGCCAATGAACGTATGTCTACCCTAGAACTCATGGCCTTGTACGACCAAGTCCGGCAGATGCGCGCCTTGCATTACGATGACGCCAAATTATACGCCCGTAGCAAACTACTGGTACAAGATATTGGTATGAATAGCATCCTGGTGCGCGCCACCCAACACGTAGGCACAATAGCCAAAGGAATTGGCAAAGCATTGCCGCCGCGAACTGCCGCTGCTTACAAACGTGGCACGGCAGTTTTAGACGCCTTATGGGACCCCGAAAGCGAATACTACTACAGTAAAGACTTACGTACCGGCAAGTTGGTCAAGGCTCCAACAATTGCCAGCTTCTTACCCTTATACGCGGGCACACTACCAAAAGCACGCGTACAAGCCTTGCGCCGGCATATACGCGACCCCTTGTCGTTCAATACCGTGTATCCGGTACCCAGCACGCCCGTTAATTCGCCTTACTTTAAACCGCACTGTTACTGGCAGGGGCCGGTTTGGTTTAACGTTAACTGGCTACTTATTCAAGGGCTACGCCAAAACGGCGAGTTGCAAGAGGCAGAACATATCAAGGTTCAGTTACTAAAACTGGTTACTCGTCACGGTATGTACGAATACTTTTCGCCGCTCGATGGCAAACCAGCGGGCGCGCCAAACTTCTCCTGGACAGCCGCCCTTACGCTGGAGTTACTGAACGAACCGGCTACTCGGTTACCTTCTGCCAAAGTCCCCGCAAATAAGCGGCCGACTGCCGCAATGCCTCGGTAGAGTCGCCTTGCAAAGCACCTTCGGCAGTTACATAGCCGTCGTAATCCATATCGTGCAGGGTTTGTAGTAATCCTTGCCAGTCTATGTGTCCCGAACCAGCTGGTAAGCGGTTAGAGTCACAGGAATGGAGCAGGCCAAGACGAGTGCCAGCATCCTTTAATGCCGTATTCATGTCGACTTCTTCTATGTTCATATGGTAGGCGTCGGCACACACCTTGATTGACGACAGACCAACTGTTTCGATAAGTTCTAGGGCCTGGGCAATAGTGCAAATCATGTGGTTTTCGTAGCGGTTTATTGGTTCTAAAAACAGCGCGACACCTTCTTGTTTGGCGTGCTCGCCGAGCTGACGCAAGCCTTCTAGCAGCACTTCGCGGTCTTCCTCTGCAGAGCGTGGAGGCGTAAACGGAGGTAAACGACGAGAAAACATGCCCCAGGCTGCAGGTGTTATAGCCCCGCTTCCGCCAAGGGCAGCAATAACTGATAACTGCGATTTCATATTTTCTATGGCATCTTTGCGCCGGTCGGCCTTAAAGTCGCCAATAAAATGATCCATGTCCGGGCATACGGCGTTCATGACAACGCCCGCCTTCTTGGCTGCCTGTAATTCGGGCAGGCGCGCCTTAAACCCAAAGTCGCCTTTGCCCCGTACCTCCAACGCGTCGTAACCAAGGCTTGTCGCTAATTCAAATTTTTCTTCTACAGTGTTACCGGGCACCATATGTTCTTGTACGGAAAGTTTTAGTTGCTTCATAGTGTTATCCTCCTGCCTTCAGCGTCTGAGCGTATAGCTGCTTCAATAATTTCTATAATGGTACGGGCATCCTCCACAGGCACCGGCAGTGGCGTGCCGTCTAAAATACTGGCAGCAATAGCGGCGTAAAATGCCTGATAAGCGCCTTTCTCGGTAGACACGACTTCGGTTGTGGTGCCGTTGCTATAGTGGCCGTATTCTTCTGGCTTGTCTTTACCCCAGTCTGGGTCACTGGGCAGCTTGCCGTCGTTAAGCATGATGGCCTGGTAATCTATGCCAAACTTTTGGTACGCGCCTTTATCGCCGCTTATTTTGTAGCGAGGCCCGGGCAATGCCGCTAACATACTGGCCCGCAAAACTGCTTGCAGGCGGCCATAATCTAGGTACAAGCTAAAGTAATCATCTGCCTGCGAACCCTCACGCTGCGTCTTTATAGTTGCCGCTACTGATTGGGGGCGGCCGAATAATGCAATAGTTTGGTCAAGCAAATGCACGCCAAGATCATACAGGTATCCACCCCCTGCTCCTTTTTTCGCTCGCCAGTTATCCGGCACTTCGGGAGCCCAACGGTCGTAGTTTGCCTCGTACACGACTGGGTTGCCAATACGGTCCTCGTCCAGTAACTTCTTAACCGTTAAAAAACCGCCGTCCCAACGCCGATTGTGAAACTGGGTTAGCAACAACTTCTTTTCTGCGGCCAGAGCTATCAGTTCATCAATCTGGGCAGTGGTCACGGCCAAAGGTTTTTCTACTACCACATGTTTGCCGGCATTAAGCGCACGCTTGGCAAAATCAAAGTGGAGCGCATTTGGCACCGCAATAACTACCAGCTGCACTTGGGGATGATTCATAACTTCGTCTACGTCGTTTACTATGTTTTGGTCCGGCAGTAATTGCTGTGCCTCATCGAGCATAGTAGTGCTAATAACCCGTATGTCCATGCGCGGTTCGTAGCCAATAAGCGGCACATGGAACGTACTAGATGCCGAGTTTGGGCCGAAGCCAATAATACCAACGCCAACAGTATTGTTCATGTAGTCAGCGTACCATAAACTGCCATGCTAGAATGAGTGCAATGGACGCACAAGCACTTCGCCAAACTGCCGCTAAAGTGTTAGCCGATAACGATCTAGGCAACAGTACGAAACCAACCAGCCGGCTCTATCCACACCAATGGCTGTGGGACAGCTGTTTTATAGCGATTGGCCTGCGACACCTTAACCCCGAACGGGCCGCCAAAGAAATTCTTTCCCTGCTAAGTGGCCAGTGGGATAACGGCATGCTGCCGCACGAGATCTTTAATAAGTCCAGCGATTACTATGCAGGGCATCAACGGTGGCGTTCCGATAAAATCAGTGGCTCGCCAAAAGACCTGCATACCACCTGTATTACACAACCGCCTATGGTTGCCGAAGCAGTGGTGCGCATAGGCGAATATATGGATCCAACCAATAAGCTGGCCTTTTATAAAAAGGTCTACCCCGGCCTCGTACGGTACCATCAGTGGCTGTACCGCGAACGCGACCCCTTGCACACCGGACTGGTAACCCTTATTCATCCCTGGGAATGCGGCATAGAAGACACGCCCTATTGGGCACATCTTATGCGTCCGGTCGCACCCCTCCGAGTTAAAGCATTAAAGGCCATTCACCAAGAAGAATTACTCGACAAAGCCAGGCCCGACCTTAAATTTGCCCCCGCAGAAGATCGCCCCTCTACCACCGATTTTTATACCCTGTATAACCTGTTCGATAAAATCCGCGGCCAAAAGTACGACCTTGGCCAGCTGGTCAATGTGCCCGGCGTTCCGCTCGTACAAGATGTGTTTTTTAATGCTATTTTAATACGCGCCAACCACCACCTAGAAACTATTGCCAAAGACCTAGGCGAGGTACTGCCTACAGAGCTGGCCGAATCTATCAAAACCACACCGCACGCCTTTGAAACGCTGTACAAAAATGGCCAATACTGGAGCCGCGACTATCGCAACCATAAACTCATTTTGGCGCCAACAGCAGCAGGCTTAATGGGATTATACGCCGGTACGATTTCCCAGCCCCGTGCCGACCGGCTAGCCCGTTTAGTGGCAAGCAAAGACTACCAGCCCATGTTCGGGGTCGCCTCCGTACCTGTTAGCTCACCAGATTTTCGCGCGCGGCGATTTTGGCAGGGACCAGTGTGGGTTAACCTCAACTGGCTCATAGCCGATGGCCTGGAACGTTACGGGTATGCAAACCTGGCAAGAGATTTGCGCCAAGAGACACTAGAACTGGTGCAGCACAGTGGCATGCGCGAATATTTTTCGCCGCTCAACGGCAAGCCTGCAGGTGCGGCCGATTTCTCGTGGACAGCAGCATTAACCATAGATATACTCGCAACCATAGATAAGCCTAATAAAAGGAAGTCTTAATTATGACGTCAGATGTTCCAGATACCATTACCGATGTATTATTTGAACGCCCAAATAAAATTGGCACCCGCACAGTACCCGTGCCCAAACTAAAAGATGGCGATTTCTTTGTGAAAGCCCTCTACAGTGGCATATCAGCCGGTACCGAGCTAACCTTCTTTTTGGGCACTAACCCTAAAACGAGCGAAGGCTGGGACGAGACCCACCGGTTATTCCGTGGCGATGTAGAACCTGACGCCGGCGAGATATACCCCATGCTTAAAGGCTACATGCAGACCGGCATCGTAACCGCCTCTAAAAACCCCAAGGTAAAAGTAGGCTCAATCGTAGGCGGCAAATACGGCCACACTACCGGCCACGTTATGACCAAAGACGACTTTTGGATTTTACTACCCGACAACTTAGACCCCATGCTCGGCGTAATCGTGCCCTGGATGGGCCCCATTTGCATGAACGGCATTCTGTACGCCGCGGACGATTTGACCCGTACCGAACTAAAAACACTAAAAGGCAGCCTTACTGGCCAACGCGTAATGGTATTTGGCGCGGGAATGGTAGGCGTATTGACCGGCCTGTTTGCTAAATGGGCAGGCGCACGCGAAGTAGGCATTGTAGATGGCATTCCGGAACGCCTAGAAATTGCCAAAAAACTAGGCTTTAAACCATTCTTAGCAAAACCTACGCTAGCGCTTGACGTCAAAAAGCACTGGCACACCGCCGATCCACTCGATACGGGTGCCGACATTGCGTTCCAATGCACAGGCTCAGACTTTTTATTGCACCAGGCCTTTAGCTGCTTGCGTGAACAAGGCACCGTCATCGATATGGGCTTTTATCAGCAAGGCGCCGCCCAAGTACTGTTTGGCAAAGAGTTCCACCATAACCGCCTGCGTCATATTTGCGCCCAAATAGGTGCCATGCCTCGGCATCAGCAACAGTATTGGGACCGCGTACGCCTGGCCGGCGAAACCATAACCTTTTTGCAGGAATACGGCGACATTATAAAAGAGCACGTTATTACGCATGTATTGCCATTCACCAAAGCACAGCACGCTTACGACCACCTGGCCGAGCGTGATCCTAAAATGCTACAAGTTATATTACAAGCTAACGAGTCGTAATATTAATCATCCAGAACACACCGTATTTGTCGGTACACATACCGAAGGTGTCGCCCCATACTTGCTTACGCAGTGGCTCTACCACTTTGCCGCCGTCGGACAACTTGGTAAAAAATTCTGTTAGCTGGGCTTCGTTATCGCCCGATAGCGACAAACTGCCATTCGGACCGGCACCGCTGCCGCCGGGCGCAGGGTCGCTGGCCATTAACACAATAAGATCTTCGCTTTCTAGCTGGGCATGCATGACTTGGTCTTTAATATCGTCCGGGCAATTAGGGTCAGTTTCGCCAAATGTGCTAACCGTTAGTTCGCCGCCAAAGACGCTTTTATAAAATTCCATGGCTTCGCGGGCGTTACCGCCAAATGATAAATAGGGGTTTAATCGTGTTTTATTCATACCCTTAGTATACGCCTAGGCTGCCAATAGGGCGCGCAAGCGTTAGTCCTGTTGGGGCTTGCTCATCAGCTCGTATACTTTGCGGGTAGTGTTTGCATTGCGGATAGTTATGTCTTTATAGAGCGGTGTAGCCATAATCTTTTGCATGCTGCTTTTAGTACGCAGGTTCATGGGCGTGGACCAAAAGACTGCTCCAGCGCCATACGATACGTCATCTACTTCGGCTCGTGGCTGCATGTGCTGTATAATGTCAGGCTTATCTATGGTGTGACGCAAAAACAATATGTAGTAGCGCGTGTTAGCATCGCCCTTCCACGACTTTGGCACACATTGCATTGTTGCTTCCATTTCAGACATGCTCCGCACTACCACGGTAATCGGAAAAGAAAAGGCCTTTTCTAGTGCCGGTTCTATAACTGCCTCTAGTGCCCGAGAGTTGGTATCGGCCGCCGTAAATATGACGTTGCCGCTATTAATATAAGTGCGTACGTTGCTGAAGCCCATGTCTTCAAAGCAAGCTTTTAGTTGGGCCATTGGCACTTTGCTCTTGCCGCCCACATTAATGCCGCGTAAAAACGCTACGTACACCGTTAGTGTCATACCTTTAGTATACGGCTTACAGTGCCTCTTTTTCGACGACAATATCAGTTATATTGAACTTTTCGGATACTTTAAAGAATCCTCTGGTTGCACCTCTGTTGTTTACTGGTACGGCCTCAGGCACAAGCACTCGTTTACGGGCAACGCGAAACCGCCCGTTTAACCAAACATCAAGACTTGTTTGGACCGCAGTTAACCTAGATTCGTTCTGCGCTATTTCGGGCATGCTTTCCCTTATAAGCTGGCGCGTCCAAAATACTTCGCCCGGGGGCCGTCTTATGCCTTGGGGATCTTGCAGTGCAGCGAGCGTTAGCTTCTTTCTTATGTCGTTTTCAGTTATAGCAGTCTGGTCATCTAAGCGATTACGATAGCTGGATGTCAGATAGGGCACACGTGCCTCGGCATGCTCCGCGTATAAGGCAACCTCAGCTAGCCCAAAGACAATACGTAAGTCTTGCCGTTCTGGTTCAAAGGCTTCGAGGTTGTGCTGCTGCCATTCTGTCATGTGCCCAGACTATACAATTTTTGTGGCGGCAGCACAAGGATGCTTAAGCAATTTTTTGAGGCTTACGCGTAGGGGCATTTTCAATAAACCGCCGGCGCACTTCGTAGCCTATAATTGCAAAGCCGTAAAATACAAGGTCGGCTGTTATCTTAGCTATTAGGAACGCAATAGCGTAGTTGGCCTCACCCATAAGGAACGGAATAATATAGAGCAAGCCGGGCCTCACGGCAAAACTGTCTACAATTTCTGCCGGGCCAAACTCTACCATCATGCCACGCAAAGTATGCAAACCGGTCAGCCAAGCGCGCCGCACACGAGTATGCCCATGGTGCGAACGCCAATAACGCACTGCTTCGCGGCTAGCCGCTACACCGTAAAAACCAACGCCTTCGCCAATAGTGCCAGCTATAGCTGCGGCAGCCAGCGAATCGCTGATAGCAAGCGACACATAGGCGCCAGCAAAAGCCGCAACCGTACCGCCAATTTCTGCCGGGCCATACCGAATAACCCACTCGCGGACTTTGCGCGCGAGCCGCACTTTAGTGATGTACATCAAGCATACATAGTAACAAAGAAGCAGCAGTACAGACAAAAATAGCGTACAATTATTGCTAATGGATCCAAATGCCCCACAACTCAAAGTAGTTATTGTCGAAGACAACGCCAGCCTGGCAGATATTTACAAAACTCGCCTCGAAATACTAGGCTACCAGTGTTTTACCGCCTACGACGGCCAAGAAGCCCTGGCTACTATCCAACGCGAATTACCAAACCTAGTACTGCTAGATCTTATGGTGCCTAAAATTGCCGGCGACCAAATCTTAGAGCAAATGCGCGCCAGCGATTGGGGGAAGAACATTAAGGTATTAATTGTATCTAACCTAAACGAAGCAGATGCGCCCGCTGGGCTACGCGATAAAGGCATAGAAGGCTACGCGGTTAAGGCCAACCTTACCAACGACATGCTCGACCAATTAGTTGACCGCATTCTAAAACCCGAAGACCAAACCGAAAAAGTCTCGCTCGAAAACGACAACCCTCCGGAAAACATCACCTAAGCAGTTTGGGCGATAACGGTGCTTGCGCGTTCCGGCGATACCCAGGTGCCGCTGCGGTCACGCTTGTCAGTAAGCTGACGAGCATTTATAAGACAACGGAAGATGGCCGAAATCTGCACGGCATCCATAATAAAGAAGCAGAAGTACATGGCGGGGGCATACAGGCTTAAGCGTACCTTGTGCCAAAAACCATGGTTTTCGTCCGGCCATAAGTTCCAAAGTACAAACACGGTAATAGTAAGGTAGCTACCGGCCAGCAATCCAAAGGTCTGGTAGATAACCGACAGGTACACGACGTAAGCCAAGAAGAACGGTTGCATCATCAAAATCACTTCGCCTATAAAGGCCATTGGTATGCGGTAGAACGTTAGCATACGGCTGTATTTGTGGTCACGGCTGCCAAACAACGCACGGTATTTAAGCAAGTTCTGCAGGTTGCCTAGTTTCCAACGGTAGCGCTGTTTAAATAAGGCTTTGTAGGTTTGTACGCCTTCTGTAGAGGCTACAACATCGGCACCATATATAATGCGCTGCGCGCGGTTGCCCAGTGCAACAATCTTCATGCTCAAACCAATATCTTCGGTTACCGTATCGGTGTCGTAAAAGCCTACTCGCTTTAATACGTCATAGCGGTACATAGAACCAACGCCGCCAATAATAAATTCCGAATTAGTAACGGTGTAAAACTTTTTAGACCGGTAGCCAATCATGTGCTCAAATTTTTGCAGCAGGCCAAGTATAGTGTGCTGTTCTTGAATTTGCACATTAGCACCAACACCTACTACGCCAGGGTCTTTAAAATAACGTACCGAGTTAGCAATCGCTTCTGGCTGCAACATTGAGTCTGCATCGAGCGTCATTGTTAAGCCGCCTTTAACTGCACGGTGTAAGGCATAGTTAAGCCCAGCCGCTTTACCGCCATTTTTCTCTAGGGCCAGTAAACGCAAAGGCTGCATGCCGGGATCTATACGGCGGAATTCGCGTGTAAGTGTACCATTCTTGCGTACTATGCGGGCACGCGTTTTAACGGAATTTTCCATAATATAACGCCGTACCAGGTCGGCCGTGTCATCGGTCGACGCGTCGTCAATGACAACAATCGAAAGGTTCTTGTATGTGCTGGCACGTACACTTTCTATAGTGCGTATTACACCCATCTGCTCGTTATGTGCAGGAATAAGCACAGTAACGTGTGGCCGAAAGGCCTTGCCCTTAGGCTGCTTCTTAGCCTTGCGCTCTTTAGTAATACGAAGCGTGTCATAAATGTTTGCACCGGCAATATACAGGCCCAAGTGAAAAAAGTTCATCAGGCCGACAAGTGTAAACATCCAAATAAAAATATCTTGTAACATATACGTAAGCACCTTAAGCTTAGACCATATATTACCATAAAAGGTTTAGTTTGTAAAGTATACGATCCGTTCGGGTACAAACGCCCCTATCCTTGACTGCTCTATACTTATACAATAGCCTTATGCAGCAACAATTTACGCCCCTCCAACCCAAAATAGTACTGGGCATTGCTGCCCATCCTGACGACCTAGACTTTTGCGCTGGCGGCACCATGGCAGCCTTTGCAGCGCAAGGGGCGGAAGTGTACTACCTTATCCTGACAGATGGCAGCCGCGGCAGCGAAGACCGGGCCATGACCGCTGACCGCCTGCGCGACATACGCCGCGAAGAACAACGTAATGCTGCCAAAATACTTGGCGCCAAAGACGTATTCTTTCGTGATTACACCGATGGCACACTCGAAAACACCCAAGATGTTAAACGCGACGTCGTACAGGTAATCCGTAAGGTTAAACCAGACGTGGTTATTACACTAGACCCTACATTTATATATTCAGCCAAAAATAATAGCATCAACCATCCCGACCACCGCGCCGCTGGCCAGGCTGCGTTAGATGCACTGTTTCCCCTTGCCCGCGACCATATGGCTTTTCCTGAACTGTTAGCACAAGGTTACGAACCGCACAAAACACCGCACGTACTCCTTACATGTTTCAGCAACGAAGATACTACTTTTAGCGTTGATATTACTAGTACCTATGACCTTAAGCTGCAAGCCATTGCCGCGCACGCCAGCCAATATACAAATGAATCAAACCTACGCGCACTCGTTCAGCAGCTAGCCGAAGAAGCCGGCAAAACTTGTGGTACGCAGTACGCAGAAGCATTTGTACGCCTTGATATTCAATAGCCGTTACAACAGTAAACGTTCACTCATTGCGTTTTAGACATTTTTATTTTATAATCTGATAATTATGCCTCCTGAATATGGTTTTGTTACGCTCGAAACGCTTGGCGGTGAAGTGGCTGCGCGCCGTCACGCTTTAGTAAGGTTCGCTGGCTCTATTAGCATGAACTCAGATCCCGAAGACCCCGTGCAACTAGCATCGCTTGACGCATTAAAGCACGTACTTAATAAGGACCTCGAACCATTACGCGCCGGCCCAGAATTTACAGGTTTCCTTTTTACCGCCGTCCGCCGAAGAACCATTGACGAATTTCGTTGGCAGTCGAGCAGAGTAAAACGTGAGGAGAAATATGAAGCGGATCGCGAAAAAATAACCCCCAACGAGCCTGAGCAAGCCGCAATGACCCAAGGCTTATGGGAAAAGGCGGTACGGGTAATCGCGGATGATGAAAGAGTGGAAATCATGCGGTTGTCAGTTAATGGTGCATCTCACTCAGAAATAGCAGCCCAACTTGGCGTAAGCGTAGGTTTTGTTAAATCGAAAATTGAACAAGCCAAAAAAAGTCTGCATAAGGCCGTTCAGAGAGGCTGGTTTGATGGCTACCAATAACTGCCAGTACGCTCAAATGCACGCTATACTATAGGCATGTCATTTCAAGCATATCTAGACAACATACAAGCAAAAACCGGCAAAACGCCGAACGACTTTATCGCCCTGGCGACCGAAAAAGGCTTTACCGACCCCGCCACCAAAGCCGGTGTTATTGTAGACTGGCTTAAAGCAGATTTTGGCCTGGGGCATGGCCACGCCATGGCACTGGTGCACGTTATAAAACACGGCGCTACAATTAGCGACAAACATGTTGGTACCACCGGCGCGCACCGCGACGAATCAGATACCTTACGGCTCGATGGCAACAAGTAAGTTGCTAAAGTAATTAGTTTATTGTAATATAGCCGTCTTATGGCGGTGCACACACCCGATCAAGCATATTACGACCATTTCGAGCATGATGGCTGGCATTTGGGACTCATGAACGAGATTCTGCGAGGTCAAATAAGCACCGAACGTGGTCTTGTGGCTGATTTAAGGCGTAAGGAAGAGGCCCGTTTTTTGCTGCTTGGTTCGGCCACCGTACGCAACCTAGACAATATGGCAATCATGGATCGTATCTTGCGCCCCGGCAAAGGCAAACAAGACGACGTATATATTATTGACCGCGTTCGTTATCCGCTCACAAAGCACGTGGCACATGCAGAGTGGCTAGACGAATGGCATAAAAACCAAACCAAACCACTTGGAAACGGCCTACTGTACCCACACTTCATGTTTGCGCAAGCAGACATGCGGCAACTACCCTTACCAGCAGACACAATTGACTGTGTTATATCCGACTACACACTTAATTTTCTGCAAGATCCTGCCGACGTCTGCACTACTTTAGGTGAAGTACGACGCGTGCTAAAAGATGATGGCACTTTTATAGCTTCAATTGGCGGTAATCCGGATTGGCCTAGCGGCAAGCAGGTCCCTGCCGAACACGCCCACAGCGACAACCGGCTTACCATGCCTGCAGGACCAGAGCTGAGCCGGCTACCTATTACCACCTACCTGCGTATGGCTGCCGAAGCAAAGCTGCATATAGCTAACGGCGTATTCAGCGGCCAAGATATGCTGTCGGGTATTTTTAAGACAACCGTCCAAAAATTAGAAGCCTTCCAATAGCTACTGTAAAACACCTAAACACTGTTGGTATGCCGACTGTAATTTGTAGAACTTGCACAAAACCCTATAATAGTACATATGAATACCGAGCAACAAAAAATCATACTCGGCTTTGGCGATGTCGTGGAGTTCCCGACTGGCACCGCTGAGGATGGCACCCGTCTATGGGGGGACAAGAGTATTGTAACGGCTACACGTAACGCCCGTGAGTTTTCCGCCGCACGCCTTCAGCGCACCGAAGCCGGCCTAGAACGTTTGCCAACGTCCGGCACAGAATATCCCCCGATGCGAAAAGTTAATGAGGAGCCATGGGATCTTGAAAGAGTAGCCCTTGCCGTACAAAGAGGCGTTGGGACACTAGCATTAGATACAATTATACTGATCTATACCGAAGCTGCAGACTTGCCTCCTGTTGAGTATATATTCGATACACCTACAAACCCCTTGCGTAGGCCAGACTAACCATACAAGCAGTCATTCAGCTCGCAAAATACTGTCCTATAATGCATCGTGTTATGTCGCGGCGTTGTCGTGAGCGGCAAGTGAGGGGTAATATATTCGCGGCTGCCATGCGCGTAGTTTTCTTGCCCTTTGGGTGCCCAGGAATGCTGCACCTACTACGCAGGCACTCATAATAACCAACGAAATTGGATAGATGTAGAGCATACCAGAAGAACCTTTCTCTATGGCCGGTATGCCCATCGCTCCGGCAACACCAACCAATGCCCAAAAGCTGAGCGTTTCGCTGCCAGGGTAGCGGTGTACTTTTTTGGCCGTGAGTATTACGCCCGACGCTTCGACGGCCAAAGCTATAAGCAGCGCTACAGAGGCGTTATTGGTAAAGTACCAAGCTCCCAGCGCCAGACAAATACATACCAGCAGGCCAGCGTTGCGTTTGTCTATACTTCCTATGCCGTACCGAAAGGACAGCGCAAACACCGCAATGACTCCTAGGGTTTGCAACCCCACGAGCCACAAAGAACCAGTAGCTCCCGTGGCAAGCTGGGCAAAAAATAGCACCCCATATTCTAGTGTCCATATAAGCCACGAGGCCCGGTCTGGCTTAGTGGTGCGTTTTAGTACATCCCGAATATACGGCGCGTAACCAACCACGCCAATAATGCCTGCGGCCAAACCGAAAAGCTCCGGCGACATATCTCCACTCCCCTATTTTTGTCGTTCAAATACTTGGATAGTCTAGCAAAGAACATAAGCGGTTTACAAAATTTTTGCCGGCTTGTCTTAGCAAATCGCTATATAGAAAATGTGCCGGCGGGTACTTGTTGGCGGACAGCTTGTTTAACACGTACCAGCCGCTTCCCCCAATGTATATTAGTATTTACCACACGGCCGGATGGTGCCCGCACGGTTGACCCAAATACTTGAGGGCTTTGCATGACATACAGCAGATCTATTAGATCTTGTTGCCCCTCTGGCTCATCACTCCATAGCCCGAACCGTCGATCAATAGAAGGATTGGATTGAGCAAGCATCATCATAGTACGCAAAGGGCGTAGATTGTAATCCTGCATGTCGAACTGTTGCAGATGATCGTAGTGCCACTTTGTAAGAAATTTGGGCTTGGCTATGCTCGTGTCGCCCCATAATAACCGGTATACAGGGTCTATAGTCATACTAAAACCTTTGCCAGTATGGTATTGAATAAGCGTGTGCTCGCACCGCGGCGGCCATTTGGGGTCATCGTAAGCATTGAACAGATAGGTCTCTAGCTGAAAACACTCAAGGTGACGGTTCTGATTAAATGGAACGATTGGAATGCCCGTATCTTCGCTAAGCAAATCTATTAAAATAATACTGGCCGGGCCGCACACCATCCATCCACGCTCAGCTATCCTTTCGCTATATTCTAACGCTAATGCGTTACATAGTGGCAGCTCGTAACTCTTTGCCTGCTTTTCCACAGCCTCCATACGCGGTGTAATTTCGGCCAACGCGCGGTCGCTTTGCCATGGGGGCATTTCTGATAGCACCTCTCCTAAAAGCCTCGTCAATTATTCCTTACCCTTATTGAGCAGCTTTATTAATATTGCCTATTAGCTGCCATTTTATCATTTTTTACATGACGAAATCGGAGATGTTGCCACACCGGAACGGCACTATTCTACTGCAATAAAGAACGGAGGCCGACCAAGGCGACTTGTGTCTCGTACATAAACGCTGAGTGCAGGGTAGAAAGATCATCCGGCCCTAATGGTGCGACCCCCTCAGGCGTAGAGTAATTGTCGATGTCGATGCTGCGTGTTCGGGCGCTGAGGAGGTACCCCTTTGAGTCTGGCCATTTGCCATAACTGACCTCATTGCTAGGGAGCAGTATGGCAGTAGCCGGCGCAATGTAATCGCCAAAACTAGCGCGTTTTTCTATATAATCTGCCGCTTCACTGGGAGTGGCAGCATCAAAACCTGTAATTTGCATTGAAACATCGCCAGACTCAGCAGGAGAGTTTGAGACGGGTGCCCACGTTTGCACTTTTAGCAATCTTCCCTCAATTGGCAACATAAGGTTGTGATTGCGCCCCACACCGTAGCGGCTAACACGAGCAGGAAGCAAGTGTTGGATTGATGCAGGTTCAACGATGGGATTCTGGCCACTATTAATGAGTTCTATGCCAAGGCCAGTATTCTCTGTCTCTGGTACATTTTGACTGACGCTGTGCACGAGAGGCTCAAAGTACTGTATGGCCAATCTACTCACAGAGGACACAACAAACGCCTGCAGTTCTTCGGGGGGCACCTGACGAAGTTCGCGTTGCTTTGCCCTTATGTAGCGCCCGGTTTCTGAAAGCAGATGATCTGAAGACATAATGAACATATTATATCATAAGTAAGCTCTGACAGCAACTCGTCCTATTTCAATTTTAGGTCTACGCGGCCAGACACAACTGCCACCAAAACGGATATGCATATGTTGCCTAAAATACGCCGGAACATCGTTTCTAAAGAGCTAATGCTCGCGTACAATTGAACGGACAAGGAGGGCTTATGAAAATAACAGTAAGAAAAAACAGCCTAAAAATGCTCATGGCCATACCGCTACTCGCGGTGGCATTTGCAATTATTACCCCCGCTAAGGCACACGCGGCCAGCTATGCAAATAGCCATGTCGACTTGCCAGCAGGTACGACATTAACATCCGACAGCGGCCAATTTAGTATGGTCATCCAAACTGACGGCAACTTAGTTACGCACTTTGGCGGCCGCCCATATTGGTCGACTGGCACGAATACCAGCAACATATCGAACGGCTGGTTCCTGGCCATACAGGGCGACGGTAACATGGTTATTTACCGGCCTAACGGCGGCGGTGCTGCCTGGGCAACTGGCACGAGCGACCCTAGCGGCGCGCAGCTGCGCATCCAGAACGATGGCAACCTTGTATTAGTTGGTAACTCGCGCGGCGTACTATGGGCCTCGAATGCAGCCCCTATACGCCTATACAGCGGCCAATCCCTAAACGGCGACCGGAGCTGGGCAATTTATTCACCTGATTTCCGCTACCGAATGGTAATGCAACCGGATGCAAACGTCGTACTGTACGACCGCAATACCCCTATCTGGTCTAAGCATGGCGGTGCCGACCAAACTCCCGGCACCTTCGAAATGCAAACAGATGGTAACCTAGTGCTATATGGCCGCAATCATCTAGCGTTATGGGCCACCAACCAAACAGGCCCCAACGGAAGCTACCTAGAGGGACAAAACGACGGTAACTTTGTAGTGTACACGCCAACGCGCGGTATTTTATGGAGCACCCGCGGCGACACAACCCCTGATGTAGGCGGGGGCGGAAGCGGCGGTCTTATTGGCGGCTCTGACCGCGACCTCGCTCAGAAGATTATGGCTTCGGGCAGAGTAACCGGCGACTCGCGTTACATTGGCCAAATCCAGGCCTATGCCAACGGCAACTACGGCTGCCATA
This sequence comes from uncultured Candidatus Saccharibacteria bacterium, assembly GCA_964432725.1. Lineage (GTDB taxonomy): Bacteria > Patescibacteriota > Saccharimonadia > Saccharimonadales > UBA4665 > PMNU01. The sequence goes on from CAYSOP010000001.1 coordinate 147,673, forward strand.
TTAACCCAACCATTCTGTCGGTTATTTACACGACGGTTGCACCAGCCTCTGCGGGCGGTCTGAACCACACCGTGTACATCAGCTCGCTTAACCGCTACTGCACCGGCGTCCTCACTGATTCGGGTACAGCCAGCTACCATTACCGTAATAGTGGTGGACATGCAGTAGACTTTGCTAAAGTAGACGGCGTCTCGTCCACTGGTTGGAACGACATCGATATTAATTTAGTACGCCAGCTTATGGTTCGTGTGCCAAGCGGTTCCGGCTTTGGCCAGTCCAACTGCCGTGCAGACCACAGTACAACGCAAAAGAACTTGCGTATAACTATGCCGGCAGGCATACGTCAGTTCTCGGACACCTGCAATCACAATCACATTGAGGTGCCTGTACGCTAATCCGTATTTAACAATACCTACACTAAAATAGACCCGGGTACTCGGGTCTATTTAATAATATTTGTTTGTTCTGCGCACACCAGAGTAGAGCCGGCTGTATCCGCCCGCCCCGCCGCTATCTTGGTATGCAGCGTTATTCTGGCCTGTTCTTAACTCTTCCTGCTTTTCATACGCACTGATCCCGTTACTCTGCAACTTTGCATATACCGTAGACCGCGGTGGTACCCGGCGCCTGCTTTCGCCGTTGTCAAACCGGCGGGTAGCTACTTTTGCTAGGCCAGCTTCTACAATTGCTTCGTGTACAAACTCCGGCGAACGTACTGGCTTGGCCGTCCATGGCCGTGGAGTCGTAGTGTCTGATTGCTCAGGAGTTGCCATACGCACTAGTTCTTTATAGGCAGGCGCGAGTAACGCCCCGAAATCTTCGTTACGACCTCTCCAGTTAAGGATATGGCCGGTCCAGGCATGTACATTGGGGGCGGCAAAAGGATACGTTGTTGTTAGCGGCCCACGCGCAAGTGCCGGAGGTATAGGCAAACGTAATTTACGAAGCGGAAAATCCGGATGTAGAGATGCAACACCTCGTACATTACCCTCCTCGTTTACAATCGCAAAGCGTCCTAACCTATGATGCTCGGCCTGGCCCTGGAGTACGTTTCGCTTAGCAGCGTCAAGGTCATCGTACCGGCTTATCACGCCCCGTAAGCCACGCAGCGTTAGCGGCGTGACGTTAGCGTCAACAAGACCGTGTAGCTGCCGTGCTAAATCTACAGGCTCAAATTCGGTATAAGGGACCAGAATAGCGTTTGCTCCACCCTCGGGCATTGCTTGTGTCATTCGCCATAATATAGCATTGTTTACAAAAAATAAAAAACTCAGGTTGCCGAACTAATTGCTTACTTCTTGCGCCGGTCTTTGCTGGGATCATAATCAACAACAGCATTCCCTGCATTCGGTTCGGTGGCTTCTGCGGCACCGCTTAAACCCTCGTCATACAGTTGTTGAGAGTCTATGTCGGTGGCGTTATCTGTTGCTTGGTGGGTAGGCTCAAGCCGGCTATCTTCTTCTCGTACGTCAATAGCTGCGGTAGGGTCGGCGATGGGGTCGGTTGGTGGGCTGAATGGAGCGGCGTTATCCTCTTCTAGCGGTTCTATAAGCGACTCGCCTTCTTCTAGATGGCGATCGTTTGTGCTATTTGCGGCGTAATCATCAGCTGCTGCCATTACCCTGCCCCTTGCGCTTCTTCATCAATAGTATCTACCGAGGGACGATCGATACTGTGGTGCGGATCAATGTCTTCGCGGTTAGCGCCTTCGGCTATCTCTGCATCAAGCGATTCCGGCGAGTCCGCTTGGGGCTCATTAGTATCGTGGCCGGCCTGTACCAAATCTTGCGGCACAGGTATTGCCGCATCGTCATCGCTTGGTTGTGATTGCGTCTCGGTCATTGCTCCTCCTGCTACTAATTTTTTACTAGTTTGCAGGATAGTACGGACGAGCGCTGTGAGGTTTATTACTCTGTAAAAGACTCTATGGCATTCAGTTCGCTTTTAGTTAATTTTGTTACAGATGGCTGATTATCGTTATGTCAATATACCGTTACTAATTAAGGAGGGCTACCATTATGGCCGTGGACGAATACGATGACCGTAGACACCTAAACAGGGATGTCAGGGATGCACACGTCAATGCTTCGGCTGCAAAAACTCTAGCAACCTTAGCGCTTATTGCCGCAGCGATTGCGTTAGCCGTGTCGATTATGGCATGGAACAAAGCAAACGATGCAATCGGTAAAGCACAGCAAGCGCTTAACAACGTTTCGCAGCAGCAACAACCTTAGCTTAGGTTAAAGCTACATACAAAAGGGTCTGCCTGGCAGGCCCTTTTAGTATATGTACATAAACGTGTTGCCGGGCACGGTGCGCTGCGTAATGGTATATAGCGACTGATAGTTCATTTCGCTGATAACAATCGTGCCGTCGGCATTTACCTGCTCGACATACACCACATGCATGTTGCGTTGGCCCACTGCGCCGACGCGTGGTGTGGCGCCTGTAGGAATACCTTGGGCTGCTGCCTGCACTACCCAAGTGTCGGCATTGCCTAAGTTGTTTGGCAAGTCGGGACGTTTATTTTTGACATACCAGGTGCAGTAACCTGGCGCATAGGTGTTGCCTCCGCTTGATCCGCGCGGCGCCACCGTTGCCGAGGCAAACTGCACGGTCGCTACCGGTTGGCTTGCGGCGGGCTGCGGCACCGGTGCTGCCCGGTCGGGTAACACTTCGTCTGCTCGCGGAATAACCAACTTATCGCCTACGGCAATAACATCTGGCTGTGTAATTTGTGTGTTCTTGTTAAATATTCTGTTCCAGGTTATCTGGTACGTTGTGGCAACAGATGTCAGCGTATCGCCCACTGCCACCACATGTACTACCTCTGGTGGCGGCACTGGCGTTGGTGGCTGCTGCTCGTTTTTTATGGACGTCAAGATAGCTGTTGCCGGCTCAAAACTGTCCGTTGTTACTGTTGATGTTTTTTGTGTTGTGTTAAGCGCAAGCAGTGTAACTGTTTCGGCGTTTGCCACCGAGCTGCTCGTCGCAAAAATTGCGGCACATGCAAATAAGCCTGCCAAAAAAGCGGCTATACGCATATGGTACCCTCCTTATTTTACAAATAAATACAGGCCGCCCGTTTTGAGGCGTCTGGTGCTACTCCACCTCACATTTTTGTGAAGATGCACAAACTATCATGCTACTTAAGTTTTTTAATAAGTCAAATCCTAAGGTGTTTGTAGTTGAGGCCACTTTAGTTCGTGGCACAAGCGTCTAGTGGCTGCTCGCAACTGTCGGACACCACGGCCAATCGCATACCAGTAATACAATAACGAAATGGCTATTCGTACAGCCTTGGCTATTCTTTTATGAATCCCGAAACACTGCAGCTCGACCCTACCGGCGCCTTATGACTGCCGCATGGCTTTGGAAAGGCCTGGAGTCAATCTTAGAGAAATCGCACTAACGCCACTCACATCTTCAATAAAGCCTAGCACTACGTATGATTCTCCTTTCTTAAAAGGACGGACCTTTAAATTTAGAGGACGGACCTTAAATGGATCGTGGTTCTAATGGCCTCAGGTAATGTCCTCTGTGGGTCGAAGCCATGCAATAATGCCGATCCCACAGATCGGAAATAAACTGTAGCTTACCAATTAAGCATAAGTGTTATACTGTAACGTAAATAAAGGTGGGATCTTAAAATTTATGAATGAAGAAAATACAAACGTACAACCTCCTGCGACACCGCCGGAGGTTCCTACTGAAGACGCGCATGTGCAAGGCACGCCAAAATCAAAAAAGGGCTTGATCGTAACTTTAGCCGTAGTGGCCGTAATAGTGCTTGCGGCAGGCGGTTTTGGTATATGGAAGATGATGGCAAACAAGCCAACCCCTAAGGCAGCGGTTAAACCGGTACGCATTGGGTTGTCTTTGGATACGCTCAAGATCCAGCGCTGGTCGGACGAGCGTGACATTATGGCCAAGAAGGCTACCGCGATGGGAGCCACGCTGACAACGTTGGTAGCAGAGGGCGACAATCAAGTGCAGGTCGACCAGATCGATAACTTTATCACGCAAAAGGTGGATGTGATCATATTGGTATCGGCCGATGCCACGGGCGTAGCCCCGGCGATTGAACGAGCTCATAAGGCCGGCATTAAAGTAATAGATTATGATCGTCTGAATATTAAAGCGGACTCTGACCTATACATGTCGTTCGACAGTGTCAAGGTGGGTGTCCAGGCGGCAGACTACGTCGTAAAGGCAATTCCGGCTACCGTTAAAGTTCCTAAGATTGCGTTCCTGGGCGGCTCTACGACCGACAATAACGCTTTTCTTGTCAAAGACGGGGCCATGAGCATCCTTGACCCGATCGTAAAAAGCGGGAAAGCTACCCTGGTGTTCGACAAATTCATCACTGATTGGAGCCCAAGCGAAGCCTACACCGAATTTAAGAAGTTCCTAGACGGCGGGGGCCAGGTTGACGCCGTAGTGACCTCGTATGACGGCCTAGCATTTGGCGCCATCAGGGCATTGCACGAGAAAGGGCTGGACGGCAAGGTACCGGTAAGCGGACAAAACGGCGAACTACAGGCCATCCAGCGGATTGCAGCCGGCACCCAAACGATGACTGCCTACAAGCCGGGCAAACCACTAGCCGAGAAGACGATTGCGCTAGCAATAGATATGGCTAACGGCAAAAAAATCACTACGACAGGGGTGACGAACAATAAGCAACGAGACGTCCCGAGTTACCTCTTCGACCCTATCCCTGTCACTAAAGACAATATTAAGGATACGGTCATCAAAGATGGCACCTTCACCGCGGCACAGATTTATGGGGCCGGGGGGCAGTAACTTAAGCGCGGAGCAACAAGAGAAGTGGGCGATAAGTCGTGAAAAGTATTAAAAGCCGGTTAGTTCGAGCATTCTTGCTTATAGCAGGCGTCTTCACGGTTGTCTGTCTAGGGTTCTTTATAATGCACGTACGTGTTGTTGGTGAATACAAGGCCATTGCCGACACCATGATTGCCGAATACCGGCTGGTGGCGACCTCTTCGGACTTGATTGCCGCATACAACACGCGGGTGCAAAGCAATGACAGCTTAACCATGACCGCAGATAGCAACGTTTCTAGAGCCAAAGGCGAAATCAACAGCTTGACGCGTCATCTTGATTCAGCGATTGTCGACCAGCAATCTCTGGCAAGCTATCAGGGACTAAAAAATAGTATTGCAACGCTTACCACGACCATCTACGGCAGCCTCGACCGACTAGCCACCCAAAACATTAAAGATTACACTACCGATTATAAGCTCGCCAATAAGCAGTACGAATTCGTGCGCGAAAATGGCACTACCCTGGTGTTTAACGAACTCCGGTACATGAGTTCTGTACAGGCTGGTATCAACCGAACGTATACCTATAGTCTAGTTGCTGGAATCATCGCCTTTGTCAGCGTACTGGCCGCCTGCATACTGTATGCTGTACGTTTCGCGCGGCGGATTACCTTGCCTATCGTTACCCTTACCTCGCTCGCGCAACAAATTGCAGGTGGCGACATGAAAATAGCCATGAACCCTTCACTGCTGGCCCGGCATGATGAAACGGGCAGCCTGTCTCGTTCTTTTGGTCTGATGGTGACCAATCTAAAGGAAAAAATTGATGAAGTAAATAACGCTAAAGCGGGAGTGGAAAAGAAAGTCGAAGAACGGACTTCGGAGCTTACAGAGGAAAAATCCCGGTTAACGGCGTCAATCAACAGCCTGTCGCTTGGGTTTATTATGACCGATAACCATAATAATCTGTTTGCCATTAACGATGCCGCAAAAGCGGTCTTGTCTTATCATTTAACCAAAGAAGGCGTCAGCGAGCCTGCGCCGATCGAGGCCGAACATGAGTGGACGACAGAAGAATTAAACGCCAAATTTACTGGCGATTTCAAACTGAACGATACCCTCCTCCAGTCTCTGCATAACGGCCAGCCCGTGGAACGTAAAGAAGTGGAGTACAATGGGCGAATCTTGCGTATTTTTGTTGCGCCAATCATGAATAGCGCCCCCCAGGCCGAAGATAAAATCTTGGGTTCGGTGGTGCTGCTCGAAGACATAACCGAAGAGAAAGTGCAGGAACGATCAAGAGATGAGTTCTTCTCGATTGCCTCGCACGAACTACGAACGCCGCTAACGGCCATTCGCGGTAACGCCTCAATCATTATGCAAATGTACAAGAAGCTCCTGGAGGACAAAGATCTCCATGAAATGGTCTTTGATATCCATGAATCCAGCACCCGGCTCATAGATATTGTAAACGACTTTTTGGATACGTCCCGGCTGGAACAGGGCAAGGCTAAGTTTAACAACAGCGAGGTGGCCCTGGACCGCGTGATTGAAAATGTTGTGTATGAGATGCGGGCCGTACTCAATGAAAAACATCTGACACTTCAATACGATCATATGACCCTCGATAAACTTCCAAAAATTTGGGCCGATCCCGACCGAGTCAAACAAGTGCTCTATAACCTCGTCGGCAATGCTGCAAAGTTTACTGAAAAGGGTGGCATTGCTATTGCCGCGGCCAGCATTGGAAACATGATGAAAGTAACGGTGACCGATACCGGCCGAGGCATCTCGCCCGAAGGCCAACAGATCTTATTCCATAAGTTCCAGCAAGCTGGCAGCAGTCTTTTGACGCGCGACACTACTCGCGGAACCGGATTAGGCCTGTATATTTCCAAGATGTTGGTCGAAAATATGGGTGGTCAGATTACTCTAGAGTCTTCGAATGAAGGCAAAGGCAGCGTCTTTAGCTTCGTATTGCCTCTAGCCCAAGGCCAGAAAACCGGCGACGCCACTGCCCCGCACACCGACACTAAGACCGGCCTAGCCATCGACCCCATTACTAAGGCAGCCAATATCCTCAGCAAGCCGGCGGGCACGCCTGCCACCAGCAGCAGCCCCAGCCGGCTACTCATAATTGAGGACGACCCCTACGTCGTACGTTTCTACCAACGGCTCTTTAATGAGCCGCCCATTAACGTGCAGACCCTCAGCGATTCAACGATTGCCCTCAAGACTGCTCAGGAATTCCAGCCTCATTTAATTTTGCTCGATATTATGATGCCAAAAATGAACGGTCTCGAGGTGCTTGCCGTTCTCAAGGCCGACCCCAAGACAAAGCATATACCAATTTTCATACTGTCTAACTTAGGTGAAGAAAATACGGTTCATACGGCTCTGGAAGCTGGCGCCGACGCGTACCTCATTAAGAGTAACTATGCTCCCGAACAGATCCGCGATAAGGTAAGAGAGCAGCTACAAAAACACGACAGCGAATATTAAATATAATAATAAGATTAAACTAGGTACTTTTGAGCTATTCTTGAGCGTAATATGATAGCGTAGTCGCATACATGAGAGTTTTAATCGTAGAAGACGATCCGATAATAGCACAATCTATACGGCACGGGCTGCAGCAAGAGTCTTTCGCAGTGGATATTTGCTACGACGGAGACGAGGGCTATCATACAGCCCTCAGCGAAACATACGATATTATCATTTTGGATGTACTCTTACCCGGCATGGATGGCATGGAGATAGCGAGTGCCCTGCGAACCGAGAACGTGCATTCGCGTATAGTAATGCTTTCGGCTAAAGACCAAACGGGGGATAAAATCAACGGCCTGAATGCCGGGGTAGATGATTACATGGTAAAACCTTTCTCGTTCGGAGAGTTGTTAGCCCGAATACATGCACTATTGCGCCGTCCTCAAGAAGCCAAATCCACAATTCTTGAAGCCGGCGATCTGCGGCTTAACCCAGCTACCCATGCGGTCACACGTAATGGCCAACCCATAACGCTAACGAGTAAAGAGTTCGCCATTCTCGAATATCTCTTACGTAACAAAGGCACGGTGCTCAGCAAGAATAGCATCGTGACTCACGTATGGGATTTTGATGCCGACATTTTGCCCCATACCGTTGAAGCATTTATGGCGATGCTTCGCAAAAAGGTTGATAAGCCCTTCCCTGGACACACCATCATTCAGACTGTGCGAGGTTTTGGTTACACGATCGGTCCCCTGCAATGAGTAAAATTCCACTTAAACGCCCGGACAAACGTAGCGTACGTCTAGGAACATCATACTTAGCTATTATTATGGTGCTGTGTATTGGTTTTAGCTTGGTATTTTACCAAATCTCTACAAAGGGACTAAACCTTAGTTTTCAGACAAACTCGGGGCCATTACAGTCACAGGGTGCGGACAACAACGGACTGGCGCTCCAGGCTAATAGCGGTGTGGGCAGCGTGTCGTTATCGGGCGATGCCTCCGAAAATATTTCGGGACTCAACGAACAGTTACAACAACGAGTGCAAGCACTTCGGGAGGCATTACAACGCCGTCTGATCCTTTTTAATGCGGGAGCGCTAATTGTCGGCACTGGTATAAGTTATTTCTTGGCCCGTCGTACGCTTGCGCCAATCGAGGCAGCAATAGATCTACAGGCGCGTTTTTCCTCTGACGCCTCCCATGAACTCCGGACGCCACTGACTGCATTACGGGCTCGGAGCGAAGTAGCCTTGCATGACCCTCATCTAACGCTAGCAGAGGCAAAGCGAGTGATTAAAGACGACGTTGAACAAACTCATAAATTAGAACAATTAGCTGAAGGGTTGCTGCGTCTGAGCCGCCAAGACAACCCATGGAAGAAACAATCAGTATCTCTACAGGAAATCGCCAACGATGCAATGAACACGGTAATACCGCAGGCAAAGTCTCAACACATAATCATAGAGGAGCATGTACCTCACGTGCAGGTATATGCCGACCGTCAAGGGCTGGCACAGGCAGTAGTTATCCTGCTGGAAAACGCCATAAAATACAGCCCCGAGGGATCGACCGTTTACCTTGGAGGATCGGTCGACGGTAAAATTGCTCAGCTCAGCGTTCGCGATGAAGGATCAGGCATACACGACAAAGACTTGCCGCATATCTTTGAACGTTTTTACCGGGCTGATGTTTCCCGCAGCAAGCAGGGTCATGGGCTTGGCTTATCCATCGCTCAAAAGATTATTACTCAGCAGGACGGTACGATTACCGTACGAACAGCCATGGGTACGGGTTCGGTATTTACGCTAACAATACCCCTTGTCCGGCTTTGAGCTTATTTTGAAGTAACTTCCATACACTCCTGGACAGTAATAATACAAGGAGTTGTATGAATGTAGTCACAAGGGGCATACGGAACGCGTTTCGCAATGTGACCCGTACCATATCAATTGTCACCATTTTAGGCCTAAGCATTGGCCTAAGCCTGGTGATGTTTATCGCCCACCAGGCAGTCGAACGTAAGATTACCATTACTCTGCAGTCCATTGGCACCACCATACGCGTACAGCCTGCCGGTTATTCGGGAGCAAATTCTGTTAACAATGCACTAACAAATGCGCAGTTGGATAAAGTCCGAAAGATAGCCCATGTAAAGACTGTCTCAGGCACTCTGACAGGGCTGCTACAAACGAAGGGCACAACAGGCGTCCCTACTGCACCGGGCGGTGACGATAACAGCCAAAGTAAAGCAACTGGACCCGCAGCGGATGCACTATCGGTCACAGATTTAGTATCACCCTATAAACTCGACTGTAATGGTAGTAAATGCGTAAGTGGCAGCATGGGGCTTAGTTCGGGTGGGGGCGGCCCGGCACCAACATTGCCGGCAAATTTTAGTCTGCCCATACGGGTCATCGGTACTAATTCCCCAACTGACCCAGCAGTTATCGACAGTTCACAGATACAAATTATCTCCGGCAAAGCTTTTGCAGGCGACAAAGATACTGACGTAGCTATGGTCAGCGAGGACATGGCCACTAAAAACAAATTGAAGGTTGGCGATACATTTACGGCATATAAGAAAACGCTAAAAGTAGCAGCGATCTTTAAGAGTAACACCCGGACTGGCAATAGTAGCATCGTCGTGCCGTTGTTAGCACTACAACGGTATACGAACCAAACTAGTACTATTACCGGTGCCGTCGCTACAGTTGATTCTTTAGAGCGCCTGGAAGATGTCACAAAGACCACCCAGAAAGTACTTGGTGCTTCAGCCGATGTAACCAGCCCCATTGATGAGGCCACTAAAGCTATTGAACCACTAAAAAGTGTTCGCGACATCTCGCTATACAGCTTGGCAGGTGCCGTTATTGCCGCTGCAATTATCGTACTTCTTACTATGGTTATGATTGTACGCGAGCGTAAGCGTGAGATTGGCGTACTCAAGGCAATCGGCTTTGGCAATGTACGCATTATGCTGCAGTTTATGAGCGAAGCACTTACATTGGCGACGTTAGCAGCAGCTATTGGTTTGGCTATTGGTGTCGTGGGCGGCAACCCAGTGACCTCCACATTAGTCAAGAACACTGGCGGTACAGGCGGTATCGGTTTCGAAGAACAGGCGCTCAACAGTGTGCGTAACGTGCAAACGACCGTAGGGTGGGAAGTACTGGCGTTTGGGTTAGGTGCAGCGGTTGCTATCGCGCTGCTCGGGAGCGCACTCGCCTCGTTCTTTATCGCCAAAATTAAACCCGCAGAAGTATTAAGGAGCGAGTAATGTTACAGATAAGCAATGTACGAAAAATATTTGTTACGGGCGATAGCCGAGTGGCAGCGGTTAATGGCGTAACGTTTACTATAAACGAAGGGGCATTCGTATCAATCGTCGGTCGGAGTGGTAGCGGCAAAACAACCCTACTCAGCTTGCTGGGCGGCCTAGAAAAACCAACAGCTGGCAGCATTATGGTCGACGGGCAAGATATTACCAGGCTGGGCGATAGCACCCTCATAAGATACCGTAGCCGCAAGATTGGCTTCATCTTTCAATCCTATAATCTTGTTCCCAATCTTACAGCATTAGAAAACGTCCTGCTACCCATGGAAGCAGCCCGCTTGCCGCGGCGCCTACGCATAGAACGCGCCCGCATGCTCCTCAAACAAGTAGGGTTGGCCGAGGACCAAATGCGACGCAAGCCAACCCGTTTGAGCGGAGGACAACAGCAGCGAGTGGCAATTGCCCGCGCTCTGGCTAACCAGCCAAAAGTAATTTTCGCCGATGAACCTACGGGCAATCTGGACGAACAAACAGGCGCTCATATTGTTGATTTACTACGGTCGCTATGCCTATCGCAAAAAACCACCATAGTAGTTGTGACGCACGATAAAAGCCTGGCAGACAAAACGGATGAAATATTTCAACTTAAAGACGGAACATTGGAGGTCGCACATGCGTAAAGACAGTAAATGGACGGGAGCAGGCGTTGCCATTACCGGCCTGGCTATGGTTGTGCTTATAGCAGGTATGGTTGTATATGTATCCCAAAGGCGTCAGCCATCCAACGATATTCTGACAAGGCAATCGCCAAGTACCTCCGAACAAAGTACGGGCCAGGGCACTCCTACCTACTCCTCGGATTGTCAACCACAAGCAGGCTGCACGGCGCCACAAAACCAGTCACAGGGCCAGGGTGTTCCGCCGACGCAAGGGACAATTACGGCTGTTAGCGGCAGCAGCCTTAGCGTCCGCCCGTCAGACGGCAGTGCCATAAAGACCTTCAAGGTTACGAGTGGCGCCAAGGTCATGAAATCGACCGCAAGCAGCGACTACAACGCAAACGACTTAAAGATAGGCCAAGCCATAACGGTAGTACCTATGCTCAGTGATAGCACAACTGTCGAATACATAGCACTGGATAATACCGGGCGGCTGAACAATGTTAATGAGTAGGTACCTGATCAAACAAAAAGGAAACGCCTAGTCACGGTGTCGCTTGTACTTCGGCTTCCACTGGTGGCGGTGCGCATGGTGCCTGCCGGGGTGGGGCGGTTGCCGGTCTTGGTGGGGCGGATTAAGCGTTTGCATAAACTCTTTACCGAGCCACGTCTCCAGCCTGGCCAACCTATACAATGCAACCCTATCTTGGCGTGGAAGTTCGACAGTAGATATTACCCCCTGTGCTATACGGTGAATACTTTCACGAATACGCTGCGTGGGTACGCGCGGGATGTGCCGGTTATTTGACCTAGCAAGCTGCCGGCGTTCTTCCTCGAGTCGCTGTTCAATATAACTGCTGTACAGTACTGAAAAAAGCCGTTGGTTTTCTGGCGTACGTTCCAACACGGGGATACCGCGTATCTGTAGTTCTTTGCCATTAATAGTAAGACGAACCGGACGGACAAGTGTGCCAAGATGTGCGTCAAACTCAATAGCGCCTGCCCGGAATGTAAACATGCCCGGCGCCAGTTGCGTAAGCCACAGGGGGTCTACCGTGGTAATGTTGTTTACCAAATGCAGTGTTTCCAGCCCGTTGGGCGTTACTACTTCCAGGTCGAATGGGGTGCCGGTAAATAAGGAGGCGTTCCTGGCAACAGTTGTGACAGAGACTTCACGTTCCTGGCGAGTCGTTATGTGCAGCGCCTTGCCGCCCTCTTCTAGTATCCATATTTGATGCAACTGACCTGCCGTAATGCATTTTAGTAGCGCTTCTTCCTCGTCGGGACCAACCGGTAACGGTTCGCTGTCGCCAAGGCCGAGGTCGTGGTGCAGACGTTCGTGTATCTCCATGGCTTTATCTATGTTTTTGCCAATAATGCCAAGCTCTTCGTATTCGGCCTCTGGTATGCCCGGCACAGCGAGCAGTACGTCGTACTGAGCAAGTAAATCTGAGCGGGTCTGCTTGGTGTAGCGCTGCCAGCCAATATGGCGCGGGCCGCTCTTTACTATGCCGCCCACTTCCTGGATTGCAATAATGGTAGCAAGCTTGGATTGTACAACTGGTGCGTATTGCATGCCCTCTACTAGCATGCGGCTATAGCTGGACTCTACCGGAAAGCGTTCCATTTTGCGGCCTAAGTCGGTAACCGTGCCGTTTTGTAGCGCACCCAGCGCCGCAAGTGTCTGCTTGGCACGCTTAATGGTGTTGCGGCTGGGGGAATGAAAGAACTGCAAGCTTTCTATATCCATACCAATATTTGCCAGCCGTAGCACTAAGCGGTCTATGTGCTTACGCATGATTTCCGGAACGCCGTAGGCTGGCCGCGCCTCGAGCGGCGAACAGGGCATGCGCCCCAGACGGGCTAATACATACTGGCCTGGTTTTACCCGCCCTGCCCGTCCGGCACGCTGGATACAATCCGCCTGCGACACCTCGGAAATAAAAAGCCCCTCTACCCCGCTACGTACCTCTGCCCGGCGTTCCAGGCCGGAGTCGATGACAACATCGATGTCGTCAATAGTAATACTGGTTTGGGCAATGTTCGTTGCTAGCACTACCTTGCCGTTCGGATAGTGGCCAAATGCTAGTTGCTGCGACTCAAGCTCTAGCTGGCTATGAAGCGGCAAGACCGGCACACCGCCTTTAACCGATTCAATCGCTTGCGCAACTTGTTCTATTTCGCTCTTACCCGGCAAAAAGACCAGTATATTACTGCCGCCTCCCGCCAATTTGGCAGTGAGTTCCTCTACTAGGTCTGCGCCTTTGGTGCGAGTAACCGGAAAGCTGCGGCCCTCGATGGTAATGGGCGCTGGTGCGTTGTAATAGGTAGCTAGACTGTCCGCTTCCATTGTTGCGCTCATGAGTACAATCTTAAAGCGTGGTTCCTCTTGGCAGCGCTTTTTGGCCCAGGCAATCAGCACTTCCATGTTTTCGTTCCACTCGTGTATTTCGTCGAGTATGAGTATTTGGCGGTCATCGGTACCGTTGCCAGTTAGCTCGCGCACCAGCTGTAAGCCATCTGTGCAATACAATATGACGTTTTCGGGGCCATCGTCTTGCTCGTGGGCGGTACGGTACCCTACCAGGTTGGTGCAGTCGCGGCCAGTGCGCCACGAATACTCCTGGCGCACGCGCATGCTCAAGTTGCGGGCAGCTAAAATACGCGGCTGCGTCACAATAACCTTGGCAAACCCTGCTTCTGCCAAATACTGCGGCACCTGCGTGCTTTTACCCGCACCTGTTTCGGCGGTAATGATGGTAACTTGATTTGCATGTACCGATGCCACAATTTCTTCGCGTCGGGCATTAATGGGCAGGCTGTAGATAGAATCGAGTGAGTCGGTAGGCATTACAGCTATTGTAGTCTAGATACGCAGAATAGTTTGTATATTAAGCCGCTGAAAGCAGGACTAAGAAGAGGCCTGTTGCGATAGAGGAATGACCACCTCACCCACGGCGTAAAAAGACGCGTTCCACGCGCTTGCACAAGAGCCTTGAGGAAGAGCTAGTCTTGCTACAGCCTCGGCTGGCAATGGCTCGAACTGCCTGTATTCTTTTTCAAAACCGTATTTGCTGAAGCTGGTGGCGGAAATTTCGCCGACGTAAGAGAACTCTACCATAGGCTCGATTGGAGGATGCCATCCGGAGCCAAGCTTCTCCAGAATTGGACGTAACGCCTCCACGTCCGTATCGGGAGCAAGATCCCAACCCACATAGTTGGGTAGGGTGGCCGCTAGATAGAGGGTCGTCGGATGGATGAGCGCTTTGTCGGAGCGGAGCAATGAAGCGATTCCGAGAACCAATGGGTCATGGCGTGCCGATTCACTGTAAAAGGGATAACTGACTGCACCCCCATGTCCTCTATGTCCGTGTATATCTAGCACTACCCTGGCCTGCTGGGCTGCCTGCGTGATCTTCCACAGGAACTGCTCGTCCAGGTTGCCATGAGGATTCCCTTGGCGTAAAGCTGTGTTACTGCCCGAAACCAGGCCGCGTTGTTTTCTTGCGTTTTGGGGTATATCCCGTGTAACGAGGCGGACTCCACGTATTGACCCATTCGCAAACAGCCGATCCACTCGGTCCCCAATGTAATATTCATCGGGGTGAACTCTGTTTACTACTACAATGCCCTCTCCCACCTATTCCCTCGCCTTTGCCTCGGAATTTGAGTAAGAACACATGAACAGTATTAAACCATACGCCCCATACTAAAGAAAGGACGACTGAGATGTAATTAAAGACAGCCGAGAAAGTACTTGCGACTTAATATTGGCTAACATTATCAAAGTATGGCGCGCCACAAATAAGAGTAAAAACCCTAACAGCTCCTTTTATATAAGACGTTTACAATATGCCTTATATAAAAGGAGTGAACTATGGACAAAGACACTGTATCGGACCCCAAAGAAAATCCCGAAGGCACCGGACACCTGCCGGTAAGCGGTGAGGTTGGTGTGGGGCCAGTGCCGTACCATGACCCCGTTACAACCGATACTAATGACGATCCGGATAGCTAGCTAAAGTCCCGAGCTTTATTGCTTGATCATCAGGTTTGATTGGCTAGCAATAGTACTGTCGCTTATAACCCACGTTGGCGAGCCAGTATTAGGATCTACGCCCGGGTTATAGATTTTGGTAGTCACCGTGTCTACACCATTAGCGCCCTTTACAACATCGAACCTAACACTCACGTTTTGTAGCACTGTTTGTACGCCGTTTACATATTTGGTCAGGCTGCCGTGGCCCAAAATACTGGCATGAGTGGCGTCCGGTATTACCAGCCAGTCTATAGATGTGCTGTCTATTCTAAACTCGTCTTGGTTGTTCTTAACCACATATTTAACGTCAAAACTTCCGACAGTGGGTGTCGTAGATGTAGCCGCCTTAACATTGGTAAACCCAATAACCATTTTTGCAGCCGGAGCATTGCCTTGCGGCACATCCTGGGCAATGGGCAACGTGTCCGTAGCGCTTGGAGTTAACCATTCGTGGCCGGTAACATAGCCGTTTGCTGCATTATAAACTGCCAGTACATCAGTGCTGGCGGGGCTGGTATTGCCAGCGTTATCGGTGGCCGTCACCGTAATGGTGTAGGTATTTACTGCTAGGGCAGAACCGAACGTAGCTTTCCAGGTATTGGACACAGCATCGAAGGTCATGTTCTGGGGAGCGCCGCCCTCGACTGCATAGTGCACGTTACTTACACCAGATAGTGCATCATTGGCGGAAATACTCAGGGTTGCATTTTGACCCTGCAACAACGGATTCGCTGTCCAGGTTATGCCCGTAATTGCCGGTACGGCGTTATCAATAACAACCGAAACCCCACCGGAAGGCCCACTCGACACTCCACCTGCGCCTACGGCCGCAACCGTATACTCGTATGTGCCGTCAGGGGCATTGTCGTTAAAACTATTAACCGAGGTAGAACCAACACTATTACCATCCCGATACACGTCGTAATGATCGGCACCAGCAACCGTATTCCAGGTTAGATTCGCGACCTTGGCTGGGCTTGGTGCGGCAAGGTTAGCAGGCGCGGTTATGCCTTCTTGCTCTTGCAAACGCCAAAGTTTTAAGTAACCGGTGCCGGCATTCTGATTTATATACAGTACGTCGCTCACTACGATTTTTTCTAGAACATCGCCTGCCAGTGATCCGAATCGTTCTGGTACGCTACCAGGTACTCCACTATATTTCCACAACACGTCGTGGGAGCTGTTTTGGTCAAAGGCGGAAAAATACAGATTATTCTCGTAGGTCTTAAAATAAACTGGGTTGGAAGCTCCGATAAGCTTTAAGTTTGCCACTAATTGCGTCCCTGCGGGCGTGCCATCGCTCTTCCAGAATTCGTAGTCGTTGTTGCCGTCGGCGCCATTAAAGTACAAGGTACCGTTAAATTCGGTCAGCGGACTATTACTGTTTTGCACATGAATTTGCCTTAACGGGTCAACCATAGCCGTACCAGCCGCTGTGCCGTCAGTCTTCCAAAGCGTACCGTCGAGTGCCGTGTAGAATAACGTGCCGCCTACCTGCTGGGCCTGGACCGTTTTTTTATCAGTAGCAGTACGCACGAGCGGTGCATTCAGTGCATATGTTCCAGCGGCAGTGCCGTCACTAACCCACAGCGAAGTCGTGTTATTAAATACTATCTTACCGTTAAATTCAACAAGACTACCGGTATTTGTATCGCCCGTCACGGGGTCGTCATTTACCATAACCGTACCCGCTTCGGTGCCGTCTGTCTTCCATAGCTTGTAGTCATTTACGCCATCAGTGGCAGAAAAATACACTGCGTTTCCAATATGTAGTAGTGCCATACGCGACCGTATACCGTCACCTATAGGATTAATGTCTTTAACCATGTGCGTTCCTGCTACGGTGCCGTCACTCGACCACAGTTCATGGCCATACATATTGTCTTTGTCGATACTAGTAAACAGTAAACGCCCGTTAAACTCGCCGAACCTCGTACCAAAACCTATTGCTTCCACAAGGCGCATGCTGTCTCCAGGCGTTCCGTCCGTCTTCCATAGTTCGTTCAGCTGAGTTGTCTGGTTGTAGGTAGTAAAGAAAACTGAATTTCCAACTTTAGTAATATTACTTGCCGGGTCCGAAGTAATAACTTCAGTGCCAGCTACCGTACCATCGGTCTTACTCAAGTTGCCATGCGTCCCACTACTGCTACTAAAATAAAGAGTATTGTTTACATCTAACAGCTCCACTGCTTCCCCAGGTAGTTGTATAAACTCCGGCTCAGCTTTAACTACCGAACCTTGCACCATACATAGTGCCAATACGGCAACAAATGTCGTTCCTATTAATCGTTTCCAAGACATACACGCTCCGTATTTAATGTGTTATAAGCATTATCGGTTAGTGCATCCGCCAAGTCAACGCGCGACGCCAGAGACCCCTGCAGGTCGACAAGAAGATGCACAACATAGTGTGGATGCGTGGCAGGCCGAACCAGACTTCTCAGTAAATAATAGCCAACGAAATCGAGGGTTGCGAGCAACTAGCCATGGTTTTACAATGAGGGCTGCGTTCAGCGGTTGATTATAAAATTGTTTGCTAAATAACTCGGAGATTTCATGACCTTACCGCAAGAATTACCTCGTCTGGAGGATATGCCAAGCCTGCCAGATACCACCCCTTATAGCCCCCACGTTGTACAGCACCCTGATCGGCTAACCGACGGGCTGCCGCATGGCACACAGTTTGCTATCGCTAACATAGAAACAAATTTTGGCGAGCCGGGAACGCTGCAAGTCGTTGTAGCCGTAGGGCACAGGGCCGTGCAAACCGTCCAGAGCGATGAACGGTTTACTACCAGCGATGGACAAGGTCTGCGACGAGATCCAGAGATAAAAAGCGGCAGCGTCGTTCTGTATAACGAAGGAGATGCCCATAGCCGGCTACGGAAACCCCTGAGCAATGCGATGACCCCAAAAGCCTTGGAACGTATTGCACCGCGTACCCGTACGCGCCTGGAAGCTATGGTAGACGAAGTGGGCACCGAACCCTTCGATGCTGCACGCTATTTGGGGCGCATTGTAGCTGAAGCTACAGGAGACCTGCTGGGCGTAGGCCCGGATCAAGGCTATGATGCAGCCGTAGCAGAACGGCTATCGCACATGGCTACCGCCACCCAAGGTGCCACCGATGCCTACGACGGCCGGACCGGCCAGACCTTTGGAGCATTTGGCCCTGTGTTTGGCGCTGTACTGGGCGGGCAAGCTGCCGAAGGGAGCGTTGGGCACTCACTCCGCCAAGCGTTTATAGAAGGGGAACTAACAGAGTTTGAGGCAGGTAACCTTATAGCAACTGTTCCTATTGCCGGTATTCGCACTCAGAAAGGCGGTCTGGAATTTTTACTGCGTAGCCTTGCCGAAGGAAACCACTTGGGCGAACTCATGGCTAACCCCGCCAAAGATCAGAATGCTACTCTAGAGGCGCTCCGCCGTGGTTCGCCACTGCGCCTTATAGTACGCGGCGGACCCGCAGAGTTTGAGGGCTTACGCACCGTTGCCTGCCAACATAGCGCCAATCACGATCGGACTGTATGGTCCAATCCTTACAAATTTGACATCAGGCGCAGTAATCTCCAGAGACACACCGCGCTAGGCACTGGCGTGCACCGCTGCGTTGGCGCACAAGCAGCACGCCTGACGCAGGCTACTCTTATAGAAGTCATGCGCGACAAAGGCGTTACCGATGTTACCCTTAACGGCGACCCAATAGTCGATACAACCGATCCCGCCATTGTGGCCCATACCGAGTTGCCCATACAGTTCAGCCGCTCATAGGTAGCAGGAACTGAGCGCCTCCTCAGGTTATTGAACGAGAACGACACTCCTTTTAGCCAACTACGGTGTGCCGATGGAGCCACGAGACGATTGCAGGAATATCGAGTTTCTCCGTAGCTACCCGCACTGCAAAGTCTTCAATCTCGCCAGGCTCTGCTTTAAATCGTACATGGTTAATATCTAGGAGGGTCAGCCCTGCGAGCATAGCTGTTCGTTTATTTCCGTCAATAAATGGATGGTCTGCAATAATACCGCGGATCAGAGCCGCAGCCTTATCGACAATAGTAGAATACAGTTCTTCGCCAAATACATTTTGAGTCTGTGTGGCAATTGAGGCTTCAAGCCTGCCAAGATCTCGCAGTCCTGCGCTACCGCCTGTTGCTTCGACAACGAGTGCATGTATCTCTAATAACTGCTCCAGGGATAGTGCATTCATCGATTTGCAAGGTTCTCAAAATCTTTCTTGTAATCGTCGAGTATTCTCTTGGCAGCAGCCAGGACCTCCTGGTCTTTGCTGTTGGTGCTATGCAGCGGGCGTACGATTACTTCGACTTCGTCGCCAAATGCAATATTCTGCCGCTTAAGGTCTTTAGCGGGAATAGTAACGCCGCCGCTTGAACCAATCCGTATAACTTTTTGAATGCTTTGAATCATAAAAACATTATAACGTTATTATAATGTGCTGTCCAGAATGAAATGCTTATGCGATACTTTCCTCATGAAAGCTGACTTGCTAAAGATTCGCGAAGCGCTTGAGGCCACTTGGGACGAAAAGACCTCTTAACTGGCGGTGAAGCAAGAAGGCAACCCTGCTCTTGGGCAATGCTATCCTACCTCGCGGCGTGTTATACAATCTTTTTTCCCTGAAACAGAAATCATCAAGGGTAAAGTTTGGAACGGCAAAGAAATCGAAACACATTTCTGGAATGGGTTGCTAATTAACGGTAATCTGTACCATATAGATTTATCATGGCAACAATTTCCAAATGGTTCGTCGGTACGATCATTTGAAATACTTGATCGAAGTAAGTTAAACGATAGTGACTCAACAGTAAAACGTTGCGAACTGTTACTCAAGAGGGTTAACAATTACTTGGAAAAATAAAAAGGCTCCTTTTGAAATCTTTTTATTATATGCATGACCCGCCGGGGATAATCTTAGACAATCAGTACCTGACGGTGAAGGTATACTTAAAAATATGAATGTGCCGCGCCTTATTGTACTGGTCCGACATGGAGAATCCGAAAGAAATGCCTTAAAAGGCGACCAGATTTTTTACCCCTCTACCAAAGCGGGCGAACTTCTATCTGCAGTCCCTTCAGAAAATATGCCGCTTAGCCAGAAAGGTTGGGAGCAAGCGCGAGCTACGGGAAAACTGCTCCGTGAACGATATGGCGTATTTGATCGTATCTACCACTCCGGCATGCGCCGTGTGCATGAAACAACGGAGGGTATTTTAGAGGCATACACCGATGAAGAGCAGGCTCGGATGCCGCTCGGTCATAACTTAAGAATCCGCGAGCGCGACCCTGGTTACACCTATGGCATGACTGCCGAAGAAGCTAGTGCGGCTTTCCCGTGGCTGCAGCGTCACTTTGAGGTTGTCGGTAAGTTCTTTGGCCGACCACCAGGCGGCGAAAGCGTAGCAGATGTGACGCTTCGTGTCGGACCCTTCTTCAAGAAGATAAATGCCGAAAATGCGAGCGAGAGGTTACTAATTGTCACGCACGGCGGCGTTATTTCCAGTTTCAGGTACTACATCGAGGGCTGGAATTACCAACAAGCGCGTGAATTAGTGGACGAATCATCGTCGGCCTGTTGTGGGATCACGGTATTTGAATATGATGAAGAAAAAGATGGGCTGGCGCTACGTGAGCATAATGCTATTCTCTACTGACCTATAATCTATTCTGCTAAGCTTCCAGACCGTAACCGTTGTACCGCATTTGCTGCCACTACATAAATAGGAACGGCCAGCATAAGACCGACTATGCCACCGAGCACCCCGCCTAATGCCGTGACCACCAGTACTGTCAAAGGATGGACGTTCAGCGTGCTGCCCATAACTCCTGGTCCTATAAAATTCTCTAGAATAAGATTTGACGCCAGCACCACAACCAGCATGAGGATTGCCGCAGTAATACCGCCCTCGCTTAAGGCAACTATTACCGCCAAACCTCCGCCCAAAAACGCACCAATGTAGGGAATATAGCCCCCAATAAAATTAACGATTACAATAGTGAGGATCAGTGGAAGGCCAAGTAGCAAAGCGGCCACCCCTAAGACAGCAGCGACTATTGCCGACATAATTGTCCGTCCCCGGTAATAGTCGCGGAAAATCCGACAGGCAGCGCCAATAAAATCATCGAAGCCCCGGCGGGATACGGGCCGTACCTGCGAAACGAGCGTTTTCCTCATACCCGTTCCGTCTTTAAGCAAATAGTACATAACCAACGCGCCAAGTATTGAGCCACTTACCAGCGCGATGAGTGTCCCGAACACCGAAACTATGCCAGCCAGTATTCCGGTCGTAATCATTGGTACCGCCTCCTGGACTGCTTTTTTCACCGCTTGTAAAGAAGCCTCTTCTATGGACAGTACATCGGTTAGGTCTGACAAACTTGTAATTGCAACGTCGGAATTTGTATTAATTTGAGCACCCTGGTCTATGACTCCACGTACCGCCAAGATCGCTACTCCTATCATAAGCGCAAGAAAACAGACAACAACAGTTCCAGCTGCAAGGCCGGGTTTGAATCCGCGGCCAACCAGAAACCCGGAGAGTGGCTTGAGTACAACTGCCAATACAGCTGCGAGTAGTATGGGAAGCATAATTTCACTCACTGCCGCCAGGCCAACGACCACGAGAGAGGACGCCACAACAATGCCGACAAAACTCCACGACAACACGCCAATTCTAGGAATAAAGCCACTCAACAAAGGGACGGTTGCCCGTTTTTGGGCTGATGCTTGGTATACCCCTTTTGCCTTCATCTTGATTGTATTGTTTCACTCTAGAATAGAGAACGCAAACGTATGGCTACAATCTAAAAATTACTTTAGGGCTTCTCTAGGCGGAACAGGAAACTCAGCGCTACGAATACGCACGATTCGCCAGTGCTTGACCGCGGGTCCTCCTTAATCCAGTGGTCTCCTGGGGTAGCAAAGGTATGCCGGCCGAGGACGGTTTCGGCGCCAGGGGCCAAACTGGACACGTCAAACACTTCTTTGGTGGACGGGTCGTCCTGATCCCAGGTAATTTCCACGTTAGCAGGGCAAGTACTCGGCTTGAAATAGCGTACTTCGACCGTGGGGTTAGTGCTTGCGCAGCCGCCCGGAGTAAGGGTGCCCCGTTCAAATACGCAGTCCGGTGTGTCGGTGGGAGGCGTAGGCTTCTGGCAAGTAATCGCCTCTGGGGCGCTAATTACCTTAAATCCTTGGCCAGGTACACTGTGGCCGTAGGTATTGGCAGCGTCGACGATGCATTGCCGGACTTGGCTGGCCGTGAAGTCGGGGTGCTTGCTGTACACTAACCCTGCGAGTCCTGTTACGTATGGCGCAGCCATTGAGGTGCCCGATTTTGTACTGTAGCTTGGCGCGCATATTGACGTAAATATAATGCAAGACGTCAGCGTACTGTAAATGTCCACGCCTGGCGCTGCAACGGTTATACCTGCGCCAAAGTTTGAACGGTCGTAGAGCGGCGCATCCTTGTCCGGAGCCGATACACCCACAGCCGCAACAGCCATAACGTTGGACGGGTGGGTCAGGGTCAAACTGGCCGGTGCATTGTACTTAACATCGCGGCAGGCATTGCCGGCAGAAAAGACCCATAGTACATCTTTATCGTGGCGTTCGCCCCACAGGACGCCACGTTCCAACACTTGGTTAACTTCGCGGACCTGCTGTAATGCCTGGTCGTTGCCTGCTTTACCGCAATTGTTGGAATCAACCCAGCCTATGCTCATGTTCACTACTCGCGCGCCATCGTCGGCAGCCTGCTTCATTAGCTCCATCGTGTGCATGGCACTGAACTCCGAGCGTATTGCCGGCGCGTACAGCCGCATTGAACATTGCCAGTTCACCCCCGTAATCCCAATGCCGTTGTTGCCAGAGGCGCAGGCGATGCCAGCCACGTGCGTGCCGTGCCACGACAGGTTATCTGTTGAAGCGTTTTTAAACCCGGTACTGCTGATAATATTTTGGTTTAGATCTTCGTGGCTGGTGTTAAATTCACCATCTATGATGCCAATACCTACCGAACCATTGCCGGTTGTCAGGTCCCAGGCTTGCGGTGCCTTAATATATTTAAGACCCCAGTTACGTTGGTTAAAAACGGTGTCGCTCCATGAGCCTGTTGGATATTCGGGATCATTCGGTACGGCTGTTTCATTGCCAATGAAGTGGTGGGATGCAAAACTGACGTCGGTAAGTTTTTCTAGCGTTTGGCGCTTTGCCTCTAGCTGATCCAGGTTCAGACCCTCAAATCGTAGTTGGTATGTACCGGTGCCAGGCACCGAACCCGCGATAGTACCTTGTGCTTGGTTGGCAATCTCCTTAATTCTTTGGTCTGGATTGGCTAGATTAAGGCCAAGGCCTACAATGATCTCGTCTTTTACGATTGTATTATCTTGGTAAGTCGTGAGGCGACTTTCGTCTGGAATGGCGCTTGTTTGCGGTATGGCTACGCTACCACCGCCCTCATTACCCCCTGGCGTGCCTGATTGCGGAGTGACTACGATTGTTTTTGATACTGCCGCCACTTTGCTAGGGCTGGGGTGCTTAGCGTTGTAGAGCCAAAATGTCCGGGCTTGCAATCGTATCGGTTTGGTACGCTCGGCTTTTGGCAGGCTGGACAGATCTACCAAGATAGTACTGATACCTTTGGTTGAAGGCTGTACAATGCGGATTTCTCGTGGTGTGTCGTTTACTAGTAGCTGTACTGCCCGAATTTTTTTATTCCCTGGGGCGCTATATTCTATACGAGCACTGATGACCGTGTTCTTTTGGTCAATACTCGCAGCTAGCGATACGGTGGATAGATGGCTTGTAGTCGTATGCCGTGCCCCCATAGCGGCGGCGTGTAATGCGAATGCCCCACCGCCCATAACAGCCATTAAAAAAATTACCGCAAAAACATAGACGCCCAGACGCTTCATAGTACTCTCCACAATTATCGTTCAATAAATAGTACCATAAATTGTTATGCTAATCCTCTGAGCGTGGCAGACCGTATGCCTACTTGCCTTCTGATATTTGGGAACTACGAGATCGGATCGCCGGTCTTATGCTTGGGCGCTGGCTTGGCTTTTGCAGTAGGCAAAGTAACGGCAAAGGTGCTCCCCTTACCCACTTCCGATGATACAAGGCGTACATCACCGCCCATTTTTTGGCACATGAGACGCGAGATGTAGAGCCCTAAGCCGGTGCCATGCGTATTGTCGCGCGTAAGAATATTATTGCTGGCTTGCTGAAACTTACGAAACAGTAGGTGCTGCGATTCTAAGGGAATGCCACAGCCAGTGTCGGTAATGGTGATTTCTACATGCTGTCCGCTCTGCTTGAGCCCAAAGGTGACACCGCCACTCGTAGTGAAACGAATAGCGTTTGCTAATAGGTTAATCAATACTTCACGGGTGCGGTTGCGGTCGGCAAAAACCGGTGGTACGGGTTCTTGGTTGGGTAATAATTCCAACCGCAATTTGCGACGCGAGCTCGTCACGTCGTATTCGCGAAGCGTTTGCTGGATAAGTTCGGGTAGTTCAAATGCTGACGGCTCCATGGTCATGCGGTCTTGTTCCAACCGTGACATGTCCAGGAAGTCATTTACGATGTCGATCAAACGGGTGCTCGCTTGATGATTGTCGAGGACCATTTGGTGGAGTTCGGGGTCGTTTTTGATGGCGTCGAAGTAGTCGAGCATCATACCGGTGTTGCCGCGAATAGCCGTTAAGGGGGTGCGAAGCTCATGCGACGCAATAGAAAAGAATTCATCACGGGAACGCTGAAGCGCCATGCGTTCGGTGGTGTCTTCAATAATAATGACCGAACCGAGAATGCGGTCATTTTCTGAAATGATGGGTGCAAATATGAGCCGGAAGAACATGGGGCCATACTCAATATTCTGTTCGATTGGGCGTTTTTTGGTTTGCGACTGCTGAATGTAATCTGAAATGTTAATGACGTCCTTGAGGTTATTGCTGACAGTCGCAAACAAGTCACCAGATACAGGGGCTTTTTGTGATGTACCGTTGTTAAGGAGTTTATTGAGCAAGGGATTGGCCAGTACAATGCGGTTCTGCTTATCCACGAGAGCAAAGCCAAACGGTACGCTCATAATAGACGCCGTAAGGCGCGCGCGGGATTCAAGTAAGCTGTCGGTCATGGTGTTGAAGGCTTGACCAAGAGTGGCGATTTCGTCGCGTGATGTAAACGGAACGCGAAGAGATAAGTCGCCGTTTTCTATGCGTCGGACAATTTTAGTGAAGCGGCCGAGGGGTGCTACCAGCCAGGTTGATATAAGCCAGCCAAGAATACACACAACCACGCTGGTGGCAGCGAGGGCGATGATTGTCAGCTTGCTGATGCGGTAGACGGGGGCGTAAACTTCGCTGGCTGTAATCTGTACATACATTACCCAATCGGTGCGATTAATGGTACGTGATTTGCGGAGTACTTGTTGGTTGCGATAATCGCGGTCCTGGCCGCTGCTACTATTGAATTGCCCCAAGGCGGCGTCTGAGTTAAAGCGCAGCGGTAAGAGATAGTGCCTATGACCGTTTGCCGGCCGCGCCAGGAACGTTTCGCCGGTGGTGCCGAGGTCACTATAATCGTTGAGTATCGATCGCAAGCCTTCGACTTGGTATTCGAGAATGGTGGTGCCAATTTGTTCTCCGCGTAAAAATAGTGGACCGGCCAAATATAGTCCCAATTCCCCATTAACGTCTTTAAACACAATTGAAGCATTATCGGCCTTATGCCCGACCTTAAAAACCTCGCTCCCCTGGAAGCTCTGGCCAACAAACTTGGGGTCGCTCGAACCAATGACTTTCCCATTTGTGTCTAGGATATGAATGCGGCGCATACTGCGGTTATCGAGCCGCGCCTCCGCTAAATGATTATTAAGAGCTTCTTGGTCGGCACTGCTGTGGCTGGCGTTGTATGCCTTGGTAGCAACCCGGACCTGCTGCCGGTTATTAAAAATGGTGAGCTCTTCGTAGTAATTGTTGACGAGAGAATCGATTTTGTCGGCCTGACGGTTGGCGACGTTGGTGATCTCGGACTGAATCTGCCCTTCGAGGGTGTTGCGAGAAATACTATACGCAAATAAACCGACGCCGATTACAGGAGTTAGACTGCTCAGCAGGAACAAAATGATGAGTTTTTGCGATATCTTCATGGGCGAAGGTTAAAGTGGGAGCTGAGACTATAAAGTAACGGGGCGGACTTTGCGGTCAATGACCTCATAAATGAAGTGGTCGGTAGTAACATCGCCATGGCTATCAAATTTGATGTGCCCGGATGCGCCTTCAAAATCTACTTTGTATAGGGCATTTTTGAGGGCTTCACCGGTAGCGGCGCCATTATTAACGGTCGTGACGATGGCCCCATAGGCGTCATAAGACTGAGCGGTGTATACTTCTGGGTCAACCGAATACGCAGCCCGGTGCTTCTCGACAAACTGTTCGGTACCTTCGCTGACCGTAACAATATTGAGGCCGTTTGCCAGGGCACCGGCGTCGTCCAGGAAGGTATGGTCTTGGAGCGACTCAGAGCCGTAGACAGGTATGTTGAGTCCAAGTTGGCTCATGTCCTCAAACAAGCTAACCGGAGCGGTTGGCCCAGAGGCAATATACAGGACGTCGGGGTTGGCGGCCTTAATGCGTTTCATTTGGGCATGGACCTCGGTGGCCTTGGTGGCGAATGATTCGCTAGCAACAACCTGGCCGCCGCTCTTCTCGACACTGGCTTTTACAGAATCGCGCAGGCCAATAGTGTAAGGATCGCCTGCTTCGTAAATGATACTAACCCGGGTATAGTGTTTTTTATTAAAGACGTTGGCGGTAAAAACACCTGTAAGCGCGTCACTGGGGATGGTGCGGAAGATGTAATCGCCAGCATCGGTGATCTCGGGGCTGGTGGATGACGGGCTGATGAGGGGTATTTTGCTGTCATTGGCAGTTTTAGCAGCCGCTAGGGTGGCATCGGAGCAGTTTTCGCCAATCACGGCTACTACTTTTTCGGCCGCAAATTCACGCATTGCCTTAACCGCTGAATCGGCGTCGCAGTTAGTCTCTTTTTCAACGATTTCAATCTTGGCATTGGCTGCCTTAAAATCTTTCTTGGCCATTTCGATTCCACGCCGCATGGCGATACCACCGCTAATTTCGGCATCGCCGGTGGCCATAAAGCCGACTTTCAGGGTTGGTTGTTTATTGGCAGCTGGCTGGGCGGCTGGCTTGATTAGTAGCCAAACCCCGATTCCGATTCCCGCGAGTACCACGATGCCGGCCAAGATGGCGACTTTAGGAAGCTTGCGGTGCGGTCGTGGTGCGCCCGTGTCCGACTGGCCTGAGGTTTCTTGCGTATTCGGCGTATCAGATTGGTTGGCCTGATTCTCTGAGTTGGGAAGATCATGCATAGCTTGCTACTTTTTCCTTGTATCTTACGTTCTAATATACTGGTTATGCTTACATAACTCAAACGTCAAATAAAAAGATCGGAAATCCAAAAGAAGCTCTTTGCATGGCTGGCCCCGTAGCCCAAAATTGGAGCACCATTCAACTTTATGAAATGTAACGGTTTTAATTAGGACGTGGGATATCGAAAATCGTCCACTCTCGGGGGAATGGGGGCAAAAGTGTACCCTCGTGTAGTCGGATGCTCAATCAAAACGTACTATAGGCAGTCTAATCCTTCGTAATAATAGGGCGTTCAGATTGCGAGATCAGGTCAATGACCCGTGGCCGGAATTTCCGCAGAAGTGTACCAAACCACTCTCCTTGCGATGAGCCTGATGCATTCCAGCCTTCAAAGAAATAATCCGTGCGTAGTCCAAACTTCTGATCGTTGCTGGGCGAGCATATAATTATTAAATAGTGGGCTACAGTCCATGTTAGTTTTCTTAATAACAGAAAGGTGGAGCTCATGGCTGAAGCAACATTATTTAACGTGCCTGCCTATAAAGCTCCCGAGCTAGCCAGTACAGGCGACTGGTTTAATAGCCAGCCCTTTAAGCTATCCGATTTACAGGGTAAGGTGGTGCTGGTTGATTTCTGGACCTTTAGCTGCATAAACTGTATTCGAACACTGCCTTATCTGGAGGCTTGGTATAAAGCCTATAAGGATAGTGGCTTTGTAGTTGTTGGCGTGCATGCACCAGAATTTCCTTTTGAAGAAGTATCGGCCAATGTCGAGCGAGCGGTCAAAGACCGCAAGTTGACATACCCGGTCGTACAAGACAATGACATGGCTACGTGGCGCGCCTTTAGCAATCGCTATTGGCCGGCACACTACCTTATCGACAAGAATGGCCGGGTACGGCGAGAGCATTTTGGCGAGGGCGAATATGACGAGACCGAAAAGGCCATACGGGCTCTCTTGGCTGAGACGGGTAGCAAACATATCGGTAGCATGATAGTAAAAGAGCCTATTGCACTGCCGCTTAATCGCGGCCAAACACCGGAACTCTATCTGGGTTACGAGCGCGGTGTCAATTTTGCTAATGCCGATGAATTCATGGCCGACAAGGCAGTGAACTATACAGGAAGTGACAATTTGGAATCGGGCGAATGGTCACTCGGCGGCACCTGGCGCATCGGCCCGACAGATACAAAGGCCGAAGGCGAGGATAGCACCTTGCGCCTCAAGTTCAGCGCCAAAGAAGTGTACCTGGTAATGGACGGACCTAAAGACGCTGCCCTTACCATGAAGGTAGATGGCAAGGCCGTAAGCTCCAGTGTACGGGGTGGCCCCGACGTTGGTGCCGCTGGCAGGGTTCATCTGGACGGCGCCCGCCTGTATATGCTCATCAGCTTGCCGCTTTTTGCAACAGACGCTACGCTTGACATCGCTATTCCCAAAGGCGTAAGCGTCAATGCATTCACCTTCGCTAGCTAATGGCTGGGGAGATAGTTCCTAATCCAAACTTATTGCATCATTGATGATTCAGGATATTTTGTATGAAGTTATTCTTTAACCTGCTGTAGCTTGCACGATTGCTGGCGTTTGCTGAGGATAGTTTTTGCTTTAGTAATTTGTATTGCTTCGCTAATTGCACATCGTCCTTCAACGTATCCCGGAATTTTGTTAGCTTTTTAAATTCGGCAATGTTCACGACGTGAAGGTAGACGGTTCGATTTTGTTCTGGCCCTTTCGCGAAAAAGCGACGATCCGGCATGTCAATTTGAAATCCTTTGTACCAGTATCCAAGTTGGCGTAAAATCGGTTCCCATTTCTCTACAATGGCTAAGTCGTCAACGAGAATTGCTATATCGACAATTGGTTTCGCAACCATGTTTGGTATAGACGTACTGCCGACATGTTGAATTCGTTCAATAGGCACGTTTAATACCTTTTGTAACTGTTCTGATTCGCTACTAAAGAGCAAGGGCCATGCATTATCGTACGCGTAGAGCTTAACGATGCCGCGGGCTAATCCTATATGTGTCATACAGTAATCATAACAAGAGGACTCGTAATGAATAAGTCGCCGATAGAAAACAAAAACGCCAAACATAAAGTTTGACGTAATGTACAAAATTTGGCTGGGGATGAGTCTCTCAGCTGGCACCCCTGGGTTGCAAA
Organism: uncultured Candidatus Saccharibacteria bacterium; assembly: GCA_964432725.1. GTDB lineage: Bacteria > Patescibacteriota > Saccharimonadia > Saccharimonadales > UBA4665 > PMNU01. The sequence goes on from CAYSOP010000001.1 coordinate 177,502, forward strand.
TTTTGTCCATCTAGGTCTGAGGTTAGAGAAGTTTGGATTTATTTACTGCAATGGCAAAGTGGTTATTTTGTAGCGTCGAGCATATTTAGACTACGTACCGATGTGGCTAATATTTTCGGATCACTTGTTATAAATGTGCATTTCTCTGTGATAGCAACCGTGGCTAGCATGTTGTCAAAGGGGTCTTTATTGTCCGGATTGAAAATAACGTATTTCTGAAGTGCAGTATTACTTGGCGTGATAAGGGCAATGCCCATCCTTGGTAAGTCATCCATAACTGAGCCATCAAAGTCCAGCTTGCCAATACTTGCTTTGATGGTCATTTCAAGAAACGAAAAATAGCTTATAAAAACCTCGTTTGATGTGTCTTGTAGCATTGCGAGTGTTTTCGCGCCAAGCCTTGCATCTTCATTAATAAGCCAAATAAAGACTTGCGTATCAATCAGAAGCTTCACGTAACTTACTCGCCCTGCATGAGTGCAGCTATGCTTTGGTCTGTTGTGGTCGAGAACGTATCGGCCTTTGCCGTGATCTTGCCCTTGCCAATAGTGAACACACGCTTATTCAAAGTAGCGTTTTCTTGGTCGGATATTTTTACAAGCAGCACCTCGGGCTTGCCAAAGCCACCGATGTAGACTTTCTCACCTTTTTTAGCAGCCGCGATATATTTGCTGAGATTTGTCTTAGCGTCGTGTATTGATATTGTCTTCATACTGGCATGTTAGCTAAGTTAGCTAGGTATGTCAAGATATACACAAGCACTTACCTGATACAGGCTTATGAAGCTGGCCGAATTGAGTAGACTAAATGAATAGTTCTGCGCGAACAGCTTGTGAGAGCTGTTCGGCATTATCAAAGCGGAGATGGTCGGCGTGCAACGCATTCAATCCCGTAGTTTTTGCTGTTTCAACATATGCAAGTACGTCATCGACGAAAAACGCCTTGTCGGCAGAGACGCCAAAATGCTCAAGGGTGGCATTAAAAAATGCTGTTTCATGTTTTGTTAAACCGGCATCAGCAGAAAAGGATACGAAGTCAAAACCGTCATATCGTCCCCCGGGTTTGGTCTTAGCTACTTCAAAGGCGTACATATTGGAAAGTAATGATACTTTTAGGCCAGCGTTTTTAGCTTCTGTCACGAGTTGTCGCATAGGTTCGGACGGAGGGCTCGTCACGGAAATAGTAATGTCCTCAAAATCACTTGATTGGGGCACGGGCGTGCCTAAAATGTTTGCGACTTTACTTACATACTGGTCGCTGGTGAGGCGCGCGGCTGCGAATTCATGGGATAGGGCCGAAATTTGTGCCGCTTCTGTAGCGTCGGGTATCTTGCCAAATGCATCAAGCATAATCTTTACGTAGTTTACGGGAACGTCGTACTCAAAAGAATACACGCCGCCGTAGTCGAGGATCAGTAATTCATACTTAAGTTGTTGGCTGGGCATGAAATCTATTGTAGCAGTTAGAGCCTGTGGTTTGACTTCAAAACTTAAAGGGTGCCAGATTGGGACAAATGCCCCGAAAAATCGGGGCATTTTACCTCTGTTATCAAACTGGCTGGGGAGATAGAATTCGAACTCTACGGTCGCGTTAATACTTCGCGCCACGACAAAATATTGTAGCCACCCGTTATGGGTAGCTTGGTGGCGGTGCGTACAGTAAGTTGTAGTCGTAGGTACATGTGAACTACGTACGGAATGCCGAAGCACAAAATAACTCTCTAGCTAGGGCGTGGGAAATGATTCTTATTCAGAACTTTTGACGACGACATTAATAAGACTAATCTCCAAGAGATACGCGCATTACTACATGCAGCCGTCCAGTAACGTAACTTGCGTGATGTATTGTTTTATGATAAAATAATACCCTATGATTGATCTTGAAACTCTGAATGGTGATCCCATGCAGTTTGGCTTTTATGGTGGCGATATCACTAAGGTTATGCTGGGTAATGCCCCGCCAATGTCCACAGAACAATTTGTGGGCTACGCTGCATCCACCCTCACCCAGCAGATCATACCGAAACTCAACCGCAGAACAAGAGCCGAATGGGCGCTTGATTCACAAGTGGGACTAGACAGCTTGCAAGGTGTACCTCTACTACGCATCAGTGGAGATTTTATGACCGAAGACTCCGCCGAGCTAGTGGATAAGATTGCTGCAGCCACACCTGGCAGCAAGGAACAAATAGAGTTAGACATAGCGTTTGGCGCTAGTGTATCCCCGGTCGAGCCAGCTGTGTACTACGCTGACAACCCCTTTTCTGTGAAGTCAAATGGACGACGGGTAGACATAGTGCATGAAGGCCACATACAGCATACGGTGGGCCGTCAAAGCTTTTTTAATGCGGCAGGCTACATAATGATCGGCGGAATTGCCGGTTGGGGACTAGGGGTATACCCAGAGGTCAAGCAGGCCGCCGAACAGATTAATGCAGCTTTGCAATCATAGTTCGCATGGTTGTATTCATATAACTTCATGGTTGGGGTGAGAGGTGGCGGGCTGTGCCCTTCTCCGTTGCAGCGTGTGCGGTGCAGGCGCTTGTGTGCGTCCCCAACCAAGCAAGAAGCTCATTGAAAGATGGGCTTTTGCTTGGTTGGGGATGAGGGATAGCGGAGCGGCAAATCTGGTTCGGCATATATCTGCACTAACCGTGCAGATATCGGTGGTAGCACCTGTGCGCGACCCTGCTCCAACGAACCCCTAAAGCGCCTACGGCGCGGGGTTCTAGTCCCCCTCACTCAGGCCAATATAAAAGACCTACTCGCTTGCGCGTTGTAGGCCTTTTATATTGGCTGGGGATGAGGGATTCGAACCCCCGATGACGGGACCAGAACCCGTTGCCTTACCACTTGGCCAATCCCCAATAATAGCTGAACAGTCCGATTGTAACAGAGGCGGCATTATTTTTCCAGCCGTCCAAGCAAGGTACAATCTATAGGATGAACACTTACACCATACAGCGTATTGCAGCATTCTTAGATTCTTGGCTAATGTTTAGGTTTAACCAAACAACGCTGCCCGGTATGTCTGTGGCGGTTTTACACAAGCAAGACATTATTTTTACGGCGCAGTATGGGCTGGCCAATGCCGAAACCGCAACGGTCCTGGACGAGCATTCTTTGTTTAGCGTAGCGTCACAGTCAAAGATGATGACTGCCGTAGCCCTTTTGCAATTATACGAAAATGGTAGTCTAGATCTGGATGCGCCTGTCTGCAACTATGTGCCCTGGTTGGCTGATCATCCCCAAACAGAAGCAAAAGAAGTTACCGTCCGGCAGCTTTTAACACACGGCGCTGGGTTTGCGCGCGACCTGCCCAGTGCGGATTTTTGGATGCTGCAAAAGCCCTTCCCCAGTAGCAGCAGTTTACGCGGCATGTTAATAGACACTCCCATTTTGGTCAGGCCAAACACTCAACTAAAATACTCCAACGCCGGCTACACACTGCTTGGCGAAGTTATTCAATCCGTAAGCGGCCAGTCGTATGCCAGCTATATTACACAGCACATTATTAACGCATTGAATTTACCGCAAACGTACGCAGACCATACTGCCCGCATAGCACCACATGTTGCTGTTGGTTATGGCGTAACGTATGCGAGCCGACGGACTCCTTTAGGCCCGCGGCGGGCGACACATGCATTTGCGCCGGTGGCCGGTGTGCACAGTACATGCGCTGATATGTGCCGTTTTGCAGCAGCTTTATGCGCCCAAAACGACACTCTCTTACGCCTGACCACCAAGAAAGAAATGCTGCGGACACAACGCGCACAGCCCGACGGGTACGATGCTGGTTTGGAGTTTGGCTTAGGGGTCGAGATTATACCTGTCGGCGAACGGCGCGTTATGGGTCACGGCGGCCATCTTGCCGGCCATGTAACGGCCACCTATTTTGACCGTGACTCCGAAATAAGCGTAGCAGTAATGGTCAATAGCAAAGATGCACCGACACCACGGATTGCACTGGGCATATTTGGGGCTATAGATTTCTTTAGCCAGCATGCCGTCCGGCCAGCCCCAGCTGACGTGGAACGATTATCTGCCCGATTACTAAGTCCAATTGCAACCGTAGAAATCATTGCTACAAATAGCCAGATAATTGCAATAGACCCTGACGACTGGGAACCGTTTGCCTTTCAGGAAGAACTAGAAAAAATAGATGCTTCTGCCCTGCGTATCGTTACGCCTGGAAGTGTGTTTAACCAGTCCGAGACGGTGCACTATTTGTTTAAAGACAATATCCTGGTTTCGGCACGGTATGCGGGCGGTACGCTTTGGCCTGAGCACACGTTTATAGGACAATAAAAAAACCGGCAGCTATTGCTGCCGGTGTAGTAAACCTTTCGGTCAGCTACGCACCGATGCGCTTGCGCCGGATAATTTTCTTGCTAGGGGCAGCACCAGAGTGGCCTGGCGATCCCGAGGGATTTGAGTTACCGGATACAGTATTCTTCATAAAACCTCCTTTGGCTAAATAACACTAAGATTTTTATTATGTAGTAAAACAGCAGGTATAACTGTAAAAATTATTACTGTAACCATAAGAACTCTTCCAAACTATGCTACACCTCTTTTGAATAAGTGCCTATAACTTGGGCAGTCTCTACTTCGTGGCCTTGCATGGCGGCTTCTATGGTTTGGCGGTCAGCCCCGGCAGGAAGGTCCAGTACGGTGTCTAGGGCCAGTAGCTTAAAAAAATAACGATGCGTGTCAGATGGCGGGCATGGGCCGCTATAGCTTTGCTGGCCAAAACTGTTGGTACCGGTTTTGCCGGTCATTGGCGGCTGGCCCTCTACCAGTTGCAGCGTTGCTGGCGACATGTCGTATAAAATCCAGTGGGTAAATGTACCGTTCGGGGCATCGGGGTCCTCTAATATAAGCATGAGGCTTTTAGTATCCTCGGGTATTTCCGAAAATGTTAGCGGCGGGCTGATATTCTGGCCGCTACATGTGTATTCTGGTAAAATTTGTCCGTTTGCGTTAATGGCTTCGCTCGTTATATTCATATCTGTAGTATGTGCCAGTAATGATGGAGCGCCAGTTAAATACCCCACAGCTAGGTATGCCACTACAACTTCGTTATTATAGTAGTATGCGATTCTTTAGATGGCATGTGTGGCGGTATCCCGTCGGCTTAATTGTCGGTGGCGGTTTGGCATGCTTGGCTATTTACAAGCTAGACGTGCCTGTAAATGTTTCGCTATATACGGCCTTTATTATTGTGGCTATTATATGGAGTCTTAGCTCGCGCATACCCTTTGGTATTGCCAGCGCCTGTCTAATTGCCATTATTATTGTGTCTATTATGGTGTCCGACGCCAATGGCATGCAAAGCAACCTGCGTGAACAACTGGCCCTGGGCGCCTTTTACGGTGTAGTAGTCGGCGTTATTTTACTGGTGCGCGAGCGGTTCTGGCAGCCCAAAAACAAACGTGCACATTCCGACGTGCAACAAGCAGCCGATACGGCAGATACCGTGCTGGGCGGCGGTCTGGCCGATATAACCGTACCTAAAGCACTGCCAGCTTCTAGGCCGGTTGCGCCACGGCACTTGCAAGCACATAAGCCTATGCAGGGCGTACACGCTAAACCCTCGTCTGGACACAATGCGCAGTACAAGCCGGAGGGCGCCAGTGGCGCGCGAGCGAACCAGCAAAGGTTGGCCACTAAGTATAAGCCTCACCTCGCACCTCATCCGCTCATTCACCCTCAAGGACCCAAACCTAACCCTGTGCGAACCGCTGGTAGCGGCCGCACAATGGATGTTATGCGGCCCGTATCACATCAGTCTAAAACACAAGGCGCCCCTGCTCCAAGCCGTGGGCAGCGCCGCAAGCTGGTACAGCTATGACCACAAGCCGCCAGACAAAAGATGACTGGCGGCTGGTAAGCTTGGCGTTTATAGCGCTTGCAGCTATTGTGTTGTGGCCCGCTTTTAAAGCGGGTGTTTTATTTCTACGCGATATGCCGTGGCCAGAGCAAATATATTTAGAATCTTATATGCATCAGGGCATGACAGCAAGTTTTCCGCTGCTTACGGCTATAAGACTGCTCAATTATATTGTGCCAGCGGACTGGCTGCAAAAATTACTATTGCTTAGTGTGTTAACGCTTTGTGGCGTTGGGATGTACTATTTACAAAAAAGGCTTAACAAGTTACGTACGCCTTTTACGTTGTTTGCCGCTGTAGTGTATATGATTAACCCTTATGTACTAGACCGATTGCTAGCAGGCCATTGGCTTGTACTGGCTGGCTACGCCTTTCTGCCATTCTTTTTGCGGTTCGCTTACGAAGCGCACGCCACCCCCAACCGCCGTAGCATAACCGTAGCCGTAGGCGCCTGGGCTGTGTATCCGCTAATAAGTATTCATTGGTGGTATATTACTACCCTCTTCTTACTGCCCGCTGCATTGCACAAACTATATATCCACCGCGGACGTGTACTTCGGCGAGACAAAGCGGACCGCCCACACTACCCCTTCTTTACATTGCGCGCCAGCCTACGCAAACAAGATAGCTCACCACACTGGCTGTACGCGGTTTCATCGCTTTTGGGCGTATGGCTCATCTTCTTGATTTTCCGCTACAGCAATCTTACACAAACCATCGATACAACCGATTTTGTCGCGTTTGCTACGCAACCCATCCATTTTTTAGGGGCATGGGGCTCGGTCCTAACGCTGCGTGGCTTTTGGCAACATGCCGCCAGTGTTATTCCAACCAAATTCGAAATACTCTGGATTTTGACATGCATAGGACTGCTCGCGTTTGCGTACTACGCCCAAATTTTACTACGCAAACGCCACCCGCTGCGCGCCAAGTATGCGTTTTGGGTTTTTGTGTTTGCTGTTATATTGGCCGTGGGCTACAGCAGCAAACTTGGACACTGGTTCACTGATGCATTGCGTATTATTATGCCCGGCTACAACGGCTTGCGCGAACCACAAAAACTTACCGGACTGGTGACGTTTATATATGCCCTCATGGCGCCATACGCCATGCAGCATATATGGTCTAATAGGAAAAACTACGATGTCGCAAAATATCTAGTTCCCGCCGTAATGGGTGGATATGCATTGTGCATGATTGGCGCGCTACACACCGCCCATGCAACTTTTATTCCTCACACCTATCCGGCCGACTGGCGGTCCACGAATACAATGTTTTACTATGTCCAACCAAAACGAGTGTTAGTACTGCCATGGGAAAGGTATATTCACCTCCCTTTTGCTGGCAATACGGTTACCGCTAATCCGGCACTTACCTACTTTGCCGCGTCTGCCGACACGCAAGATAATAGCGGTATACAGACGCTCGACACCTTACGCAGTCTATCCAGCTTTGATCGTCAAGTGCTTTCACTGAGGTCTTCACCTAGCGCGCTTAGCGAAATCCGTGCCGCCGGCTACGACTATATCTTACTGCTGCGAACCGAAGATTATACACGTTACAAACAACAGCTCGATGCCGCCGGTCTAGAACTTGTTGAAAGCGGTCCGTCGTTGTATGTATACCGCACTAAACAGCAATTACTTGACCAAACATTTTAAGAACTATTGCGACAATTACAGTGAAGTATTACACATAGACGCTTTTTGACCTTATGCTATTATAGATTGGAACATTAGCAGTTCGGCGCGTGTCATATGCGAGTGCAGTATGGCGCACCGGAAGGAGGGTGCAGTAAGAGAAAAATTTGTATGGTAAAAAATCGCACTGACCCTGACCGTCGCTATTTAGGCGATTATCATTTTCCGGCCCACCCAGGCCATACCTATCATCAATTTTGAAGCTCCTGCTTCCACTATATACAGGCGTAACTTTTCAAGGCCGGCACTTATGCGGCAAGAATCGCTCCAAAAAAGACAAACTTCAATATATGGGCTAGTGCGGTTTTAACCAACAACCATTTACAATAATTAACCAAAAGTTAGTTGGGGGTGTCCGCGTGACTTTATTTAGCTACGCGCGCCGCAGCCGTTTTATTCGCCATAATGGCATATTTTTTGTTGGGGCTGTTGCTGTTGGTGCGCTGAACTATTTGTACTATCCGGTGATGGGTCGTTTGCTCGATACGGTTTCGTTCGGCGAAGTCCAAACGCTTATATCGCTATTTGTACAAAGTACTATTTTTCTATCCGTACTAGGGCTCGTAACCGTCAATATTGTCGCGAATTATCGTTCCGAGGAACGACGCGACATGGTAATTCGGGAATTTGAGCAGCTAGCACTACTCATTAGCGTGGGATTAGCTGTATTGGCAATCGTATTTGCGGGACAGCTCGCGCACTTTTTACACTTTCATTCCGTTTGGCCGTTCGTGCTGCTGATGGCGGCTATGGTGCTGAGCGTGCCATTCACATTCAGGAGTGCTTTTTTAAGAGGTAAACAACGTTTTGGATTGGTTTCGAGCGGTAACCTGGTAGGTGCCGGTGGTAAATTGCTGTTTGCCTTGTTATTTGTATTGGTCGGATTTGGTACAAATGGTGCTATTGGGGGTTTGGTTGCCGCCCAGCTGGTGGCATTTTGTCTTATTGCTTACTGGGCAGCAAAGGCAGGACTTAAAAAAGCAGTGAGTGGCAATATTGTGCGCCTGCCAAACTTGTCCATTATCGTGCCCGAACTGCGCTATGGACTACTGGTGCTTTTAGGATCGCTTGTTATTACCCTGCAGTACAGCATCGACATAGTGGTTATAAAACACTATTTTGACCCGCACACTGCCGGAGTATATGCTGGCGTTGCTACTGTTGCCCGTACCATCTTTTTTGCTACGGCCTCGATTGCAATGGTGCTTATGTCTATGGTACGTCTAGACGCAACACCCGAAGAAAATCGTGCACTAGGAATTAAATCCATGGCGTTATTAGTAGTCGTGGCACTTCCTATTACGTTATTGTGCATCGTAAAGCCGGAACTAGTAGTCAGTGTACTAATGGGCAAAGATTATATTGCCGCCGCCAGCCTACTTCCTCGGTTGAGTATTACCGTATTTATTATTTCTTTGCTTAATGTCATTGTTTCGTATTATTTGGCGCTCAGGAGGTACGCAATCGCACCCCTACTGCTCATTGGCGCAGGCATTACCTACCTATTGGTAATGATGCGGCATGCCACGTTGAGCGCCGTAGTTAACAGTTTGCTAATTGGAAGTCTGTCTATGCTGGTTATATTTGGCCTATGGATGGGCGCCACGCGCTTAAGGAGTGTGTAGATGTCAAAAAATAAGGACGAAAGAGACCCGGTGCTTATTTCTATAATTGTACCGGTACACAATGAAGATGCGAATGTACGGCCGCTCTATAAAAAGTTGATAGAGCACACCGACTACCTACCAAATAAATTTGAATTTATTTTTATTGATGACGGCAGCACGGACTGCTCGTTGCTTGCAATGGAACGGCTCGCGCACGAGGATAAACGGGTGCGCGTTATAGAATTTGCCCGTAACTTTGGCAAAGAAGCCGCAATTAGCGCCGGGTTGCATGCGGCAAGCGGCGAGGCATCAATCATGATCGATGCCGATTTACAGCACCCGCCCGAACGCATTGGCGACTTTATTGCCGCCTGGGAACAAGGCGCAGATGTAGTGGTTGGTATTCGGCGTACCAGCAAAAGTGAAACACGATTAAAACGTTGGGCGAGCGCATTGTTTTACCAAATTTTACAAAAAATTGCGCATACCAAAATTACCCCGCACGCCACCGACTTTCGCTTGGTGGACCGAAAAGTCATGGATGTGTTTGCGCGCATGACAGAGCGCAACCGGATTACCCGCGGGTTAATTGACTGGTTGGGATTCCACCGTACGTATGTAACATTCGAAGCGAAGCAAAGAGCAAGCGGTAGCCCATCGTACACCTACCGCAAACTTGTGGCCTTAGCCGTACAGGCGTTCACCTCGTATAGTTTGGTGCCGCTTAAATTAGCTGGCTACCTGGGTATCTTTATCTTATTAACCGCAACCCCCACCGGCATCATTATGTACGTAGAGCGATACTTGCTGAACGACCCCCTAGGGTGGCAAATCCGCGGAACCGCCATGTTAGCCATCCTACTGGTAATACTGGTAGGCGTGGTGCTGGCATGCCTAGGACTGATGTCGTTATATATCGCCAATATTCATGCAGAAGTAAACAATCGGCCGCTCTATGTAGTGCGCCGCCACGATAAAGAAATTGCAGAAAGCGTGCCAGCCATGGTGCTGCGCGAACGAGTGAGGGCTTAATGAAAGTATTGTGGCTGGCCTGGAAGGATTTTACGCACCCAAAACGCGGCGGCGCCGAAGTAGTCCTAGAAGAACTTGTTGCCCGCCAAGCGGCCGATGGACATTCGGTAACACTTTTAACTGCGCGACACGCCGGGTCCAAACCCACAGAAACCCTAAAAAATGGAGTAAAAATTATACGGATTGGCGGCAGCCGGTATATGCACCCATTTTTAGCGCTTGCGTATTACCTCCGCCATTTGCGCGGCAAATACGATGTAGTTATCGAAACTGTTAACACTGCACCATACTTTAGCCTGCTGTTTTTGGGCAAGGCAAAAGGAGTAGCACTGTACCACCAATTAGCCCGCGAAATTTGGCATTACGAAACCAAACCGCCGCTCAGCCACTTTGGCTACTATGTCATGGAGCCATTCGCCACTTGGCTGCTGGGGCGGTCAAAAGCCGCACTAGTAACTGTGTCGGAAAGCACCAAACACGATCTGGCCAAGTACGGATGGGATGCATCAAAAACGCACATCATTTCCGAAGGCATTTGCATCACGCCACTGGCGGACGTACAAAGTATGGCTAAATTTAGCCGCCCCACTATGCTAAGTTTTGGTGCGGTGCGTACTATGAAGCGCACGCTTGACCAAATAAAGGCATTCGAGATTGCGAAACAACAAGTTCCTGGCTTGCAGCTAAAACTCGCCGGCGATGTTTCCGGTGCGTACGGGCAACGAGTGCTCGCCTACATACAACAAAGTCCTCATGCCGCTGACATTGTTTGTCTTGGCCGGGTAACTGAGAATCAAAAAATAAACCTCATGCGTCGTTCGCACGTCATAACCGTGACATCAGTAAAAGAAGGCTGGGGACTTATTGTTACCGAATCTGCCAGCCAAGGCACGCCGGCCGTAGTCTACGATGTTGACGGCTTGCGCGACAGCGTACGCGACGGCAGAACCGGCATTGTTACCCGCACGACTCCCCAAGCACTTGCCGAGGGCGTTGTAACGCTACTACGCGACCCCACCGCTTATCAGACACTGCAATATAACGGTTGGGAATGGAGCAAACATATTACGTTCGATCAAAGCTATAAAGATTTTAAGCGCGCACTGCAGGAGGCGAACGCATGAACAAACCATTAGTAACGGTGGTTGTTGCCACCCGTAATAATCACAAAACACTAGACTCGTGCCTGTTATCTATTGTTAATCAAACGTACGAGCATATTGAACTTATCGTTGTAGATCGCGACTCAACCGACGGTACACGCGATATTGCCCGTTTTTATACACAAAAAGTATTTAGTAGCGGCCCTGAACGCTGCGCCCAAAGAAATTTTGGAGCAGCTAAAGCGCAAGGCGAATTTTTGGCCATGATTGATTCCGACATGGAGCTTACGCCGCAAGTTATTCAGGACTGCGTAGACACTATGTATTATCACCACAATACAAAGGGCATTATTATTCCCGAAGAGTCGTTCGGCCAAGGATTTTGGGCGGCATGTAAGCGGTTAGAGCGTTCGTATTATCATGGCAACGACGCCATTGAAGCGGCCCGCTTTTTTACCAAAAAAACCTTTGACCAAGTTGGTGGCTACGACGAAACTCTTATAAGCGGCGAGGACTGGGATCTTTCGGCACGAGTACGCGAGCTCGGTCCTATTGAGCGCGTTTGCAGTGTTATTCGTCATAACGAAGGCCGGCTAAAATTGTGGTATTCGTTGCGCAAGAAATTCTACTATGCCAGGATTGCCCGCGTGTATTTGCGCAAGCATAAAGACACCGGACGTATGCTTGGCGGTGGTATTGGCGTGGTCTCACGGTACCGTTTGTTCTTATCGCGTCCTAAAAAACTGCTTGCCAACCCGCTGCTTGGCATAGGCATGCTGTTTATGAAAACCTGCGAATTCGGGTTCGGCGGCATTGGATACTTACTGTCGAGAGACAAGCGGGATCAGGTATGACGCGTGGACGGCTACTGGACTTCTTAGACAAAGAATCGCTTGATAACAGTTTGCTCCTTGGCTTTTACGGCGGAGGTAATTATGGCGATGAGTTGCTCATGGAAACGCTTGCCGGCTTACTACGCCAACGTGACGCAAAAAATATTAGTATTGCATACCAAACACCTGAAACGTACGCTACATTTCACCACGATTTTGGGTATCCGCGCGTTGCAATGCGTAGCAAACTACAACTTATTAAGGCTATTGCTTCTAAGAAAAACATTGTGATCGGCGGTGGCGGTTTATGGGGGATGGACGCTAATCTTAATATTTTACTCATGAGCATCATGCTGCTGGCAGGCCGATTCCTGCTGGGCAAGAAAGTGCACTTGTTGGGCGTGGGATATTACAATTCGGCGCCGCGGCTCGGCAGACTGAGTGCCTGGATGGCGGCAAAAGCAGCCACCACCATTATCGCCCGCGATGAAGAAACCTACACTAACTTTAAGCGTTTGCGTCCTAACACTATCCGCGACATAGACATGGCATGGTATATAGAATCGCTTGACCTCGCCAACTACCAGCCGGATGTAACAGCGCTACAAAAACAGCTGACCGTAAAGGGAAAAACATTATTTATTACCCTTCGGCGTTTTCGGGGGCATACCCAAGACAAACTCGCGGCGCTTGTTGCGCAGTGCATTGCCGAAAACGGCGACAAGCCTATCATTGTTGCGCTCATGGAGCCACGCGAAGTAGATCCGGAAGGCTACCGCTTGCTTGAACGCTGGAAAAAACAACATGCCAACGTGCAAATTATCGACTTCCACTTTAACCCGTTGGCACTCTTTTTGTTTTTCCGAATTCACCACAGGCAGCTTACCTACATTGGCCCGCAATTCCACGGTATACTAAGCGCCCACCTTGCAGGCATGCCTTATTTGCCTCTAGCATACGACAACAAGGTAGACGGTCTGCTTAAGACTATTACACCTAAGACTACCCCCATTAAGCTGCAGTCGCTGCGGTTTTTGGACGTACAAACATTTATTGACGGCATATATGGAGTTGCGGCTTAAAAGATGCGTTTTATTTCCCATGGTGACTATTTGCTTCCGCTGTATTTTCCTGTGTACTGGGTGCAGCATACCTATATTTGGTCGTATGAACGCGGCGCAGTAAACCCCGATGGTATTTTGCGCTTGCCAGGCCGGCTTATAGACATCGTAGTGTTTGCCATATCTGGTAATGTGGCGTTTGGCTATTTTTATCTTTTTTCGTGTCTTATAATTGCGTTCCTGGCCTTCTTTTGGTTTGCGCTAAAATTTTTAGAAGTGAGACGCTGGGGAGCCGCGGCGCTGGCCGCACTTCTGTTTGCCTGTAATCCAATCTTTTTGGGGAACGTCTCAAAAATAGGGCTGGTACTGGCAGTAGCCATGCTGCCTATAGCATTAACGGCAATAAAACTGGCTGTTACCAGGAAACGCTTGCCATACCTATTATTGTGCGCGCTGGCACTTAACATATCGCTCCTTCATCCATTTACGTTTTCGGTAAATACGCTAGTAGTTGCGATATATGCCGTCTTCCTTGCCCGCAATAATATAGTTTTCTTACAAAATAACTGGCTAAAAATAGCGGGCCTGGGGCTGGTGATACTATTCCTCAACGCGTACTGCATATTGCCCATCGTCAGTATGGGAACACTCGATAAAACGGCGTTGTCCGATACAGCCACCACGACAACTGTGGATTATCACAGCTTGGTGGATGTGGCAAACACGGGCGATCTCATTACCGGCTTGTCGCTTGCAAAAAGCGTTCTAAAAGATTACGAGTTTTTTGGAAGTACGACCTGGCCGTTTTACTTCTTGGGCGTATTTGGATTTTATGTGTTGCTATTTGGGCTATACATACGCGTAGAGCGGCGGGCCAAACCGGACGATAGGCGACGGTTCGCACTGGCGCTTGGTCTCTTTTTGGTATTGGTAGTGCTGGCGACCGCAAGTTATTTGCGAGCGGATCTGCTCATAAAATTCCTAATTGATTTACCTGGTGGTTGGATGTTCCGGTCGCCGCTGAAATGGCAGCTTTATCTACCCATAGTACTGTGCATGGCGCTGGCAGTAGCCCTTAAATACGTACGAGACGGCTGGCATTTAAAGGGCCTATACATGGCATTCCTAGCAAGTTTAGTGCTTATGAACGGGTATCTTTGCCTACAGATTTACCAACACCTGCTGACGCCGCGCAAAGTAGCAACATTTGCCCCATTGCTAGCCACCGACATGGCGCACAAGAACCTGCTGTTTGTCGATTCGGGCGAGTGCGTGGGATATTCCATAGAACACCCCAATACAGCAACCGAACTAAACGAAGTGCTCATTTCTAAAACCGTACAGGTAAAACACCAGCCGGCCGGTCAGGCCGATAGCCTCAACCTTGGTCAGTACGATTTTGTAATGGGTTGCCGGGGCACACTGGATCGTACACTATTGACCGAGCAGTATGCCTTCAAACTTTCGGGTAGCTTTGCGGATAACACATACCAGCTCTACGAAAATACCAAACCACAACCATACATAGGTGCCGTGACCCAAGTATTCACGCTAGAGACCGCAACACAGGTAGGGGGCAAATATGCCTTGTCTGCGCGTACATTACACGAACCCTTCACATTCGTAACGGGAAACACGAACAATCTGCCAACAACCGGACTGACTGGTATGTTTGACGACCTGTCGCCCGCAAATATTAAAAATAGTACTATACAAAACTCTATACGCCCCGCCGAAAATGGGTCGCAACACGTAGTGGTGGGCGAAGGCAGCCCAGTGTATATGGCTGTGAGGCAGAACACCTTGCAATTTTCTTCGGTACCCGCCCCGGGCATGACGCCGGTAACCGCCAATCAACCGCTTCCTATTACGGTTAATGCCGGTGCACCGCTGCAAGTAACCTATCAAGACCCAGCCTACAGCTACAAAAATACCATTCCCAATGCATCGTTAGAAAACGGCCCGTGGCAAGCAAAAGTTGGCGACTGTAACAATTACGACAGCAAGTCCAACCTTTCCATGAGCGTCAACAAAAATACAAAGACTGACGGTAAGCAATCGTTAGAACTCGTTGCAAAATCTCATATTGCATGCACCGGACCGCCGGAAATAACGGTTACTCCAGGCGGGCAATACTTGCTGAGTTTTGACTATCAGGCGAGCGCAGGCCGATACGCAGGCTATAATGTTGGGTTTGATAGTACAGGCCAGACACCCATAAGCGAGCGCCTCCCCGACACCGAAGGCAAATGGATGAAACACACCGCCATTATTAACATTCCAGCACACGCCCGGCAACTAAAATTTACGGCGTATGCCTACCCGAACAAGGCCACGGGCGAAACAGGCAAAGCACGATATGACAACTTCTCGATGCAGCATATTCCACCGGTCGTAAGCCGCTTCTTTATAGTGAGTGGACAGCAAGCCACAACAACTAAGGCACCCCAAGTAAGTTTTATAAAAGTAAATCCGACAAAAACCGTCATGTCAGTTACGGCCGCAAAAGATCCATTTTATTTGACCACCAAAGAGAGCTACAACCCGTTATGGAAGCTGCGGCTTAATGATTCGCCGAGCGGCTTACAAGGTCTGTTTGCTCACGCGCACACAGTGGGGAGTCACACGCGGCTAAATAATGCCATGAACGGCTGGCACATTGACCCGCAAACTGTATGCGCACAATCGAGCGCCTGTACGCGGCAAGCAAATGGCACATACAACATATCGTTGGTTATGGAATTTACGCCGCAACACTGGTTTTATATTGGAGCACTTATCAGCCTGGTAACGGCAATAGGTACGCTGGCAGTGGTCTGGTACAGCGTCCGCCAAGATACCAGAGGGCGGCGGCGATGATAAAAGAATGGAAAGCATACCTGCTCTACGGATTGGTTGCACTGCTTGTTATGGCACCCCTGCTTGGTCGCGGATACATTCTGACGCTCGATATGGTATTTACACCCCGGCTCCCTATGCCACACGAAGTTACCAGCAGCTACTTATTCCATGCCGGCTTGCATGCGCTTACCTTTGTTATTCCAAGCGATATTATACAAAAACTGCTACTTGTAAGTATTGTGTTGCTTGCGAGCATTGGTATGCACCGGTTAATCCGGCATGCATTTGCGCACCAAGACTTGTCAGTCGGCGTCTATATTGCCAGTATATTTTTTGCGATTAACCCCTATACGTATTCGCGCTTTATGGCCGGACAATACGCCGTGCTACTAGGGTATGCACTACTCCCCTGGCTCGTGCGCTCCATGATGCTCTTTGCCGCTAAACCAGGCTTTGTGCCAGCCCTTCGGATGGGGAGCATCGTAACGCTTATCGGTATTGTGTCTATCCATACGCTTGTTGCAGTTGCCGTTTTGGCAGGAGTAGGCGTCGTGGTCTATGGTGTACGGCATAAAAAAATGCGTACCGAGGCTATGCGGTATGGCTTGATAACAATAGGCATGTTTGTAATACTCAGCAGCTACTGGCTAGTGCCACTACTGCTGGGGCGAGGACAAACCGCAACCACTATTGCCAACTTTTCTACTGCCGACACGCAGGCCTTTATGACTACGGGCAGTACCGTATTTTCGCGTATAGGCCACAGTTTACAGTTACAAGGTTTTTGGGCAGAACGCCATAGCTTGTATGTATTACCACAAAATCGCACCGTAGCATGGGGGCTCACATCAGTTATAATTTTTGGATTAGTATTGGTGGGTATTCGGCGGGCGTGGAACACACAGCGATCGCTAACGGTCTGGCTGTGTGCAAGTTCGGTGGTCGCGTTAGTAATAGCCTCCGGCCTAGCCGCAGGTGTACTAGCGGCACTGCCCCTTGGAGCCGGGCTAAGAGAACCGCATAAACTTATTATGATTGTTGCCCTAACCTACGGCCTTTTCTTGGCGTACGGATGCGGCATTTGTTTAGTGTGGCTGCGCACCCGGCACGAAGTATGGTATGGCCCGGCAGCAGGCGTGCTTTTTGCGTTGCCATTCTTGTACACCCGGGTCATGTTATGGGGATTTGACGGGCAACTATCGCCACGCCAGTACCCTTCGGATTGGTTTGCACTGCGCGAACGACTGTCCCAACAGACAGAAGACAGCGGACAAGTACTCTTTTTACCGTGGCATCAGTACATGAGTTTCGGATTTGCCGGACGTATTATTGCCCACCCCGCGCCCGCCTTTTTTGGCAATCGTACCATTGTGAGCAACGATCCTGAACTTGGCGGCGCTGCGGGCTATGCTGCCAGCAACCGGCAAAAAACGCTAGACACGCTTGTACTTCCAAAGCAAACGGCCGCCCAAGAAGCCCTGCTTGCCCAGGAACTTTCGCATCAGAATATTGCCTATGTAGTACTCAGCAATGATTTCGACTACAAAAAGTACCGCTACCTAGACACTGCACCTGGACTTACTAAACTGGCAACATACCCCACCCTTACTCTGTATAAAAATACTGCCTGGAGGCAACCATGAACGACATTATTATTCGACGCCGGCCGACAACGCGCCGCGAAGCCCCGCATATCAGCCTTGTAACTGCGCCCCGGCCACGTATCATTCCGCAAACGCCGCCGGCCACTCAGCTCGTTTCTACTGCCGCTACTCCTGCGCCGCATCCGCTTCCAGAGCCACGAAAGTACGCGCGCCAAGCAACGCCGGCCAAGAAATCCCGAAACATTCCCCAGTGGATACAAGTAATACTGGCCGTCCTTTTGCTTGCTGCGGGACCTATTGTGCTCCAATCGGCTATTTTGGGACAAGTTGCCGTGGTCGCATATGGTATTATTGCTTATGTTTGGCGTATTCCTAGCCGGACCACATTTACCCTTGCACTTATTGCTATCATCACCACCGCTTTATTCCTGGTGGTCAAAGGCGACTTTACCCCTGCCGGTAATTTTGCCACCTACACATTTTTGTTTTTATCAGTTGGGGTTATATCCCTGACTCGCGAAGTTAAGAAGGAAGGAGGTCGCGTATACAGCATAAAGAATAACCACAGAGCGTAATTACAACCTAAGAGGAGAGGACATGTCTATGTTCATTCAGTCTCAAACATCGTCCCGCCCCAAGCGACGGACGCCAAACAAAATAATCACCGGATTTGCCGGATTAGCTGCGGCAGCTATAGTCTCCGCAGGCGGCTTTGCTATGGCAGCGCCAGCTAACAAGCCGACCAAGGCAGAGTGTGCCCAGGCCGGCTACACCAATTATGGCCAGTGTGTTAAAGATTGGGCACATCAGCACGGCCAAGGTGGCGGTTATGGTGGAAGTGGCGATATTAATACAATAAACGCCAACGTCAATGTGGATGCGTCAAATTCACACGATAATATCATCAACGTTATTATCAACTTCTTCAGATAAGCCCGCTTAGCTGAAGTAACAAAGACCGGGCGCCAAAAGGTGCCCGGTTCTTTTAATACCGTATATACAGCAGTCTACTAGTCAGGCCGCCATTCAACATGCCACCATCACAACATATATCACTGTGCACAACTGGGTTGTGGCGTATAACGACAGTAGAGTAACCCTAACAGAAAGAGGCAGGCATGTCAGCCGAACACGGTACGACACATGAACAATCCATATATGGTTTGCGCAGGCGGACGCAAGCAACCCTACTAGCCGGAACACTGCTTGTTACATCTGCCTGTACTGACACCAAACCAGGCAATGGGTCCGAAACACCGGCGCCTCAAAGTCTGCCAACAGCCACAAGCCACGCAGTACCCCGCACGGTACAGCCAACCAAAAGTCCCGCCTGCAAGCTGCCCGGTGCAGGATATGAATTATCAATAAGAACCGACAATACTGACGTCGTGCAAGTTTCGCGCTTCCTGGTGGGCAAAGCAATAGACATGGCGCCTCATAAAACAAACGGCGAATGTTACGAACAAATAACATTCCGCTTTGGCGGCAAACGAGTACGTTCCGACCCATTACCAGGCTTACATGCCCGGTACGTTAAAAAGCCTGTCCTAAAGCCATCAGATATTCCAGTTACGGTAGCTGGCAATGCTTATGTAGAAGTAGACATAGGTAGTTGGTGGTACAAATCCGGCGGCGGCGAAGGCCCACAAAAAATTACCGATCCCCGTGTAGACAACATACAGGTAGTACAGCAGACCCAAAACAACGAGGGCTACAGCACTTGGGTAGTCGGCGTTAACGAGAAACAGCCATTCACCATTAAGTCCGTAAGCGGCACAGAAGCCTGCCCACAATTGTGTTACGCACTTGAAATACAGTCCTAGTCCTTAGGACTGTATTTAATTTTTTCAGGAGCTAGGCTTGGAATAGTGACACATACCATTTACGCTGTCCAAGTATGAGCGCACATAACCCTATCTCAGAGATTGCACGGCTCTGCCGTAATCAACCAATACTGCCAGCCGAACAGTTGTCCATTGCCTATCGCTTGCCAACCACAGACCCGGCCGTGAATCATACAGGCAGACAACGAATAATAGCAAGCTCCTTAGGCCATCACGTACGAAGGACTATCACACTCGAATATTATGGCGAGGGCGAGGGCATACTCCTGCATAGCAATGAGTGGGCTATTATAGGCGGCCTTGGCATACAACTAGCAACCTACCGCCCAGCTAAGTTTTTGAACTGGCGAGGAAGTGACCCTAGCCTTAAAACAACGCTTCGGCTTTTATTTAAAAAAACGGGATTGGCAGAAATAGAGGCTAGCGGCACCTTGCCTTTACACGAACCGCTCAAGGTCATGACAAGCGCCACATGGTCTCAGGTGGGCATGGAGCTTCGTTATGATCCCACACGCCTAGAAGCGCCGATTACAGCCGAACCACTGCCCAACTTCATGATTGCAATAAGCCACTATCTTGGACACGAAAAATTGAGTTAATAATAGAGGAAAAATTCACATTTTAGCTATCGAGTTATCGTTAAACTTGTGCTTTTAAAGGAGGTTCCCGTATGAGTTCGAATCAATTGCTAAGCCCTCACGAAGCACCTCAGGATAATTCAAACGGAAATCGAGGTATGAGTTCTGGCGCTTTTCTGGTAGGACGTGCCGTAGAAAACAGGCCTAGCGACGGCGCCGCGCTCATCCCCTTTGGCGCCGATCTAGCTGTGACTCAGGGAGTAACCAGTCCTAGTATGCTGGAGAGAGGACCAGCAAGCCAACGTGTAATGACGCCAACATCAGGGCCTACTGTTATTTATGACGGCAATAAACCGATCATCAAGGATGATCCGGGCGCCCCTAAAGTTGACGACTAGTTAATCGTACATCCTATTAGCCATGCCTGAGCCTACTATCCTTATCATATCCGCCGAGCGGGATATGCATATTTCGCTCGTAGCTAAACATTTGCCTAAGGGGTCGGCCTTAGTTGTTGATCCCGAGACTTTTCATACCGGCAATACGCTAACCTATAACCTAGACGGCAACCGCATAAAGATGACGTATTGCAACAAGCCGCTCAATGCAATACGAAGTGTTTGGTACCGCAAGCCTTCGCTGCCGATTAAAGAATCCTTACCGGTATCTACAGATCATGCAGATTACTGTTATAGCGCCCTTAAGCAACACTTCGAGTGGCTATTCGACCAGTTTGAAGATGCATTTTGGATCTCTTCCTGCGAGGCGCTTATCAAAGCCAGAAATAAACCCTTACAACTGGCAATTGCTAAGCGGTTAGGCTTTGCCGTGCCCGATACGTGCATAACGGCAGACCCAGCTGCCGCTCAATCGTTCCTGGATACGCATAGTACTGCCATCATTAAACCTGTTGCAGACCGCGGCCTTACGATCATTAAGCCGGGCGAGGAACCAAGACACTTCTTCTTTGCAACGCGCATAAAAAAGGGCCAGAAAGTGGACCTTACAAACCTCGCGCTCGCGCCAAGCTTTTTTCAGCAAGCAGTCGAAGACATTAAAGCCGATATACGCGTAAGCGTGGTCATTGATAAAGTCTTTGCAACTGCTATTACTGGCAGCAGGGGCGATCACGAGAGCGTACGCGACTGGAGAGTTGGGCATTTCAACGATACGATCCGCTTTAAAGCTCACACCCTGCCTAAAGATATTGCAGACAAGTGCGTTGCACATGTACAAGCGCTAGGCCTTACTTTTGGGGCGCTTGACCTGGTCCTTGATAAGCACGGTATATATTGGTTTCTAGAGAATAATGGTAACGGCCAATGGGCATTCGTAGATGACAAAACAACTGGACGTATTAGTAAGTCTATCGCTGCCGCCTTGCTTGCTGGCAAACCTCAGTAACCCGCATAAATCATTAGCTTTAATTCATCTTAGACAAACTCGTAGGGTAGTTGACAGCCGGACGAGCCTTGCCTACCATAGGCCGGTATTAATGAAACAGGCCATACTCCAAATACACGACCTGAGTGCCATACGCAGTGCGACATTTAAGCTAATCGTTCCAAACTTTAGCTTTAAAGCCGGTTCCGTTACTTGCGTTGCCGGCCCGAACGGCAGTGGTAAGTCTACACTGCTTGCTTGCATGGCAGGTTTGTTGCAGCCAGACACGGGCAAGATTACGCTAGACGGCCAAACTATTGGCAACCACTTACGTGCAACCAAGGCCGTACTTGGCTACATACCAGACGACGAGGCGTGGTTTGTCGGCGAACTGACTGCTAACGAATACTTCGGCTTACTTGCCGAGGTGTGCAGGCAGGCAGGAGTTACCCACGACACCATCGCGCGCGCAAAGGTATTGGCGAGTAAGCTGCAGTTTACTACTTTTAACCAACAGCTGCAGCAACTGAGCCACGGCAATAAAAAGAAAGTGCAGTTAATTGCCGGACTGATGCACCAGCCAAAGGTAATCATTATTGACGAACTGCGGAACGGTTTAGACCCGCTAGCTATTATTGCGGCCGAGCAGCTTATAAAAGACGAGGCAAAGCGGGGCGCTTGTATCGTTGCGGCCACTCACGATGTATGGTGGGCAGAACGAATAGCCACTACTATTTTGTTACTGCTTAACGGGCGCATTGCCGTGGCCGACACGCCGCGGGCTATTATTCGCAAGCATGGCAGTGTGGAAAATCTATTTATAAAAACGGTACGAGCAGCGTGAGGGATGGCCGGCTATACAGCGCGACACTAGCTCATAGCTTTGGCGGTAGCGGCAGCCGGCCACTACGTACTGCGCTCGTACGCCTTATCTGTATGGTAATCGGCACACTGGCCGTAAGTTTGTTATTAAGCCGCGGGCTGTACAGCTTACCTCTTGCACCACTACCCCACCCCCTGCTGCTGGTGCTACCGGCAGTTGTGGCAGTGCAGATTGCTGTAACACTCGCACTTATTATTGGTCTGGGCCTTATGCGCGCTGGCCAGAACGATACATTTACAAAGCTACTCCTGGGCTGGCCACTCACCCCCTACGCACGCTGGTTCGCATGCACACTACCCTGTCTGTTACTAGGAACTTTGGCGGTACTACTGGTATGCTGGCCGCTTGGCATAGTACTGCACAAGCTTGGCATGCCAACACTAGCGCTAATACCGGCCTGTATTACAGGCTTCGTTACGGCCTTTGGCTTAGTACAGGGTGTGCCACCTGGTGCACGATGGTTATTGCCTGTATGGATTAGTAGCGTCATATGGGTGGAATACATGCTGTTAGGCCATATAACAAACGAAACGCTACCGCTGACCACCCGACAGTTGTACGCAGTAGCGCTGGCTACAATTTTTGTGACACTGATTTACTTGTGTGTGCTGAGCAGCGGGTATATTGGACGCCTGGTAACGAATACGGGGCATAACCGCCCGGTGCGCCTTAGGCTTGCACCCCATTTATGGTTTATGGCCAAGTTTTTGCGACGCCCTAATATAGGGGTTAGCTTTGCGGTGGCATGGATAATAAGTACGCTTCTAGCAATTGCCGCACACCGTCAACACGTCGCAGCACCAGACGTGCTGGTGTTATTTAGCGCACTTATTGGAGCATCGCTTACGACCGAACTCCGCGCCACAACTCGCAAATACGATCCAGCCGAAATCACCGCCTTAAAGGGCACCTATTCTTTTGTTTCTACATACGTTGTATACGCCGTGGCAGCTGGCACACTCGCCATATTACCTTTGGTAGTTACACTGTCGGTTCTGCCTTATAGCTGGACAGTCGCCACAGCACTACAAGCTGTGCTACATATTGCAACCGGCCTACTAGCCGGTGCGTTTGCCGGCAGCCTGCTGGCGCCAAAAGGCCGCGACATTAGCGGCCAATGCGCTGCAAGCGTAATAGTGCTTGCCGTATTGTTTGGGCTGCCGCAACTGCACCTGTTCCAACAATTAGCTATTTTGGGTCAGTGCATTCTGTATGCAATGGTGTGTACGGCCCTTATTGGCGGTGTGTACTGTGCCGAATATAAACGTAATTCCTACCAGTGGAGGAAATCATAATGCAAAAACATATCAGCCAAAAAATAGCCTGGGCACTACTGTGCGGGGGCATCGTTTGGATAACGCTGCTTGTCATAACATCTGTTACGGTTATTACCCCTACGTTTAAGGGCACATACGATCTGCAACTAGGGCCGCTGGTACTCAATCATTTTAGTATCGAAAGCGATAAAAGCGGATTACATAGTGTAACATTTGGCATGGCGCCGGGGTTAATTGGCTATTTTGCCCTATGGGCGGCACTGGGCGTCGGGGTTGGCTACGTATACTATAAAAGGTCCGTCCTTTAAAGGACGGACCTTTAAAAGTCGAACAGATCGCCTAAGAAGCCCTCCTTTTTCTTGCGCTTGTGGTCGCCCTCGTGCCCTTGGCGGCCGTAATGTTCGTTGTCGTCATCGTCGTCCCGGTACGCCCGTGCGGGAGTACCGTCTTGGCGGCCATAATGTTCGCCCTGCGGAGCTGCTGCATTACCTTCGCCTTCGCGGGCGATAAGCTTATCGAGCTCGCCGCGGTCCAACCACACGCCCCGGCACGTGGGGCAATAGTCTATTTCTATACCAGCGCGGGATGTCATTTGTAACGTAGTCTCGTCGTTTGGACAGTGCATACTAATACCTCCTTTAGTAGTACCAGTATGCCAAAACAAGCTGTGCGTTAGCTGTTAATATTTCGGCGACCAAGCTCCTCGCGATTAGTGCGTCTCCGCAGGCACGTAGCAGACGAGAGTCGCCGTCTTATCTATCTAAATGTGGAGTAATAGGACGACACTTCAGACAGACAACGCTCCTCGATCGCCTGGTCAAACGTGGCGCAAAATTCCTTGGCCTTTACGTCGCTATGGTAATACGACACGAAATCGCGTACCGCGCCAAGCATACAATTTTCTAGGCCGCTCGTGTCTAGGGCTTGCTCGCATTTTTCTTTGGTTTTGGCTATATCGCTGACCGTACTGCCGGAGGCGTCGCGCCCCAGGCTTTGGTAACAAGTAGTCGTGTACGCAGTGTCGGCCACATCGCGGCATAATCTAAAGCCATCAGCAAAGTTATAACCGTTTTGTTTTAATGCGTACGAGGTTTGCATAAGGTAACACTGGTATTTATATGATTCTTCTACCGCCGTACAGGGGTACATAGGCTGGTCGGCCTTTAAAAAGTCACTCTTGCCGTTTTGGCGTACGTCTACCATGACGTTTTCCATAAATACGCCGCCATAGCACGAGGCCCGCTCCCAACTATCGGTTAATAGGTCGCACGTTTTTAAAGCATCAAACAGATTGTAATTGTCTACCGCCATAAAGCCATGACCTAGCCCGTGTACGCAGTTATAGTGTTCGAACGAGTACTGCTTGGCAGTGGCCAAATCTTTACAGATATTATTGGCGTCACCTTTTAGCTTGTCTTTGCCCAGTATGGCAACGGCTCGTTCGGTTACGCCATGGTAGTAGCCAGACCAGCAAAACGTATCGCCACTCTCGAATGCATGCGCCAATGTTTTATATTTGTCGTAACCTGCATGGCCAATTTGATGCGCAATTTGGTGGCATTGGCTAATGGCGTATGAATCGCCTTGATCGTACAACTGTTTTAGTTCGGCAAGCGCTGTTTTGGCGCTGGTTGTTGTCGTCCGTGATTTAAAGTAATCAGAGTAGCAGTCAAACCGGGTTGCATCCGTGCACGACGAAAGATCGGTTAACGATTGGCTGACAGTTTTAGCTGGTCCGTCGTTAGCGGCCGACGACGGCGCAAACAAAATACAGGCTGCAATAATAATGCCGGCCACCAAAATGGCGTATGGCCAGTAGTAACGATAGCGCAGCCAAAACTGTGTAAGCTGAGCTTTACGGGGTAGCTTCATTGCTTTTATTATGTCAAAAAAAATCCTAACGCCAAGTATTCTGATTTAGGAATCGTACGCGCTAGTTCACCCCTTTAATGCTATATCGAAGGACTCAACAATAGGGTACTGCAATTGCAGTTTTACATGCTGAAAGTAATTACTGGCGGCAAGAACTTCGTACAATCTTTCCGACCCTGTCCTACGGCCGGTAACAATAACTACTCCAGCCTGTCGTGGCGAGTCAGCCCATACAGGGTGATCGGCTGGCAACCCAAACCAATCGCTGGCAGCATCCTGTGCCGCGCGTCGCTCCGCAAGCAGCGTCTCGTCCCGACAGCCCATACCTATGACATACGGGCGACCATGTTTTTTAATGCCACGCTTATATAACACTGGTGGCAATGCCGGCACTTCTATAAAGTCATGGTTAGCGCTTTCGGGCAAGGAATCATCTATATGATCGGCTAACTCCTCGACATTCTTGTGTGTAAGTGCGACGCCGGCCTCCTGCGCAGCCTCAATAACCTCGACACCGCTTAGAATAGCGCAGCTGATATATCGGAGCGACTCCAGTCGTACCCCTCCAATGCCATGCTTCGTGGCGATAGCCGCGATACCGTCTAGCATTTCTTGACGTACATTCAGTACTGGCCTTCTTACTTCAACCGTTGGCGAGAGTTCAGTCATAGGGTGCATATTAAGATAGTATTGTTGCAAAAACCATACCTAGTTGCAACCAACAACAGTTTATTAACTGTCGTTACCGATTGTAGTCAGGTGCTGTTTACGGTATTCAGCAAAGGCCCGCTTATTGCTGCCATTTTTACGGATAAAGCTATTGATCTGCTCGCTGCCAATAAAGTGCGGCACAATAACGTAGGCCGCACCTTTTTTATACAATTTTTCGGCCTCGTCGTAGCTTTCTGCATGGCAGATAAATATGGTGCCGCTGTTACGCCGCATAATATGGCTAACAATCAGCATGTTTGTAGCCGCGTCGCCAATAGTACTTATGACTAACTCCGACTTGTGCAGACCAATCTCGTCCAGTAGTTCCAGGTCGGTCACGTCGCCGTAAATATGGTTAATATGCTGATGCTCGAGCTCTTCTATAACTTCTGGATTGTAGTCCAGCACCACATACGGCTTTTTCATTTTGCGGAACGACCTAATAAACTCATGACCGCCTTTGTGGTAGCCTAGCAGCACTAACGGATAGGCGCTTAGCGCGTGCACCTCTTGTTTTACGTCAGAACGCTCAAATAACGACAATACGCCCTCCAACTTGCGGTACAGAAACTCATCGTAGCTAACCAGGTACGTCGATAGAATGTTAGTAATAAGCATGGTCAGCGTAATAACCGCCACAACTTGCTCGCCTGCCACGTGCAGCGTACCGGCTAAAACGACCATAATAATAGAGAACTCACTAATCTGTGACAGATAAATTGCCGCTTTAAAACTGGTTTGCTTGGTATAGCCCAGTACGCCTAGGGCGGCAAGTGTTAGTAACGGCTTTACAACCATAACCACCGCAGAAAATATAAGCGCTGGCACTATGGCCGATCGCACACCGTCAATGCCCAGCTTCATACCCAAGCCAATAAAGAATAAAATAATAAAGAAGTCACGCAGCGGACGCAGCCGCACCGCTACCTGCTGGGCATAGGGCAAGTGTGCGAGGGCAACGCCCGCAAACAAGGCCCCAACCTCAATAGAAAAACCGGCCCACCAAAAGGCGCTGGCCACCGCAAACGCCCACGACACCGCAAACAAATACAGCAGCTCCTGGCTGGATGCGAACATTTTAGCGAGACGCGGCATTACCCATACGCCAATCACCGTAAGCACACTGCCAAGCCATATGCCCTTAGCGAGCAAGAATACGAAATCTTGCGCCGTTGTACCGCTACCTGCGGTGGCCGACACAAATAATAGTGCCAGGGTTGCAACAATGTCTTCTAGTAGCAGCACGCCGATGGCCAGCTGGCCGTACAGCCGCGACAGGCCGCGGCGGTCACTGAGCGCCTTAACCACAATAATAGTACTGCTAAACAACAGGGCAATGGCAATCAACCAGCGTTCAGCATCGTTAAAACCCAGTAACGTCGCCAGTCCATACCCAAGACCGCCCAAGCCCACGGCAATTGCTAAAAATGTAAAAAGCACGGGCTTGCCGGTACTTTTAATGGTGCGCACATTTAGACCCAGACCAACCATAAACAGCAGGAGCGCAACGCCAATCTGGCTGAATGTTTCGAAGGCATTACGGTCATCAATAATGCCCAGTAACGACGGGCCAACCAAAAAACCACTTAAAATATAACTAATAATAGGCGGTTGGTGTAATGCCCGACCTATAAGCGCTAAGGTCGTTGCCAATGCCAACACTAGGCTTAACTGATAAAAGATTGAGTGATCCATACTGCTAACGGTAAGTATGGCAGCGCTATAGCGGTGAGGCAAGTAGGCTAAAAATCTTCGCG
Organism: uncultured Candidatus Saccharibacteria bacterium; assembly: GCA_964432725.1. Taxonomy (GTDB): domain Bacteria; phylum Patescibacteriota; class Saccharimonadia; order Saccharimonadales; family UBA4665; genus PMNU01. The sequence continues at coordinate 205,480 of CAYSOP010000001.1, forward strand.
ACGACGCGGCAGCTTATTTCGCAAATTCTGCATCGCTCTATACTGTATCGCCTTAACCGCGCCCTCACTTTTTCCCATTCTTTGTGCAGTTTCAGTTACAGACAAATCCTCTATAAACCGTAGCCTGAGGCACTCTTTCTGTTCTTCAGATGTCAACCGTTCTATGGCGGCCGTGGCATCTATCTGTAACCAGTCATATGCTAACGCGCTTTCTGGGCCTAAGTATGGGCTGTCCGGGGCATGTCCCATCTGATCCTCGGACATGTCAATGGGTACGACAAAGGACTCAAGGCCCCGTTCCAAACGAACATAGGCCCGCTTAAAGTGATCGTTGGCTAGGTTCTGCGCAACAGTAAACAGCCATGCCTTTACACTAGTGCCCTGGTTTTTTAACCTTGGCAAGCTTACTATTGCCTTAAGGTATACCTGCGACTTAAGATCTTCTGCCGTCTGTTTATGCCTGACGAGTGAATATAGGTAACTCATTATGTAGTATTCAGTTTGTTCGTAGAACTTACCGAACGCCTCCATTCCCTCCTCGCCACTCCTTTTTACGGTGTCCACCAGCGCCCATAAGTCAGCATCCTTGACACCCACCTCAAACGTCTCTAGGGGATTATCCTGCGTAGTCGCCGACTCTATGGCTAGCGCGCCGACATGTAACACTTGCGTCCGTTCGGAGAGCCATTCAAGCAAACTCGTATCGGTTAGTGCTTTTAGCTCAAGGGCTAATGCTGCACGTAGCCGGCCGCGCTCGTCGGGGTTATCCACGCCCGATAGCACCTCCTTGAGCGAGAGAGGTGGGTTGGAGCTACCATCACCGAGCAATACAGATAGTAATTGTGCACCATCCGCATCAGGTATATAGCCCGGTAGTTCGCCAATGCGCGCATAACGGTGGCGCATCATCCCAAGTACTCGCTGCAAATCCTCACTCATAATTGTTGTTGGTGGCACTGCATCGCTATCACTAAAATGCCTAGTAAGTGTCTTGTAAGCTCGCTGGCGAATGTCGGGCCGGCCTTTTGAGGCATAATCATTGGCTATTACAAGCAATGCTTGGTCATACTGCGCAGACTCGTACGTCCGAGTATCGAGTCGCTCTGCGGCATCAGCACGCAATCTTTGAGCAAGGACGCGCGTACTAACACTCCGCGGCTGCTCACTTACCCACATACCAACAAACGCCTGGAGGCGCGTGACGATTTCAATCGTTGAGTCACGGCCGGCAATGTCAGTTTCTGGCCCTACATGCAGTCTTGCTTGTTGCTGTGTGATCTCGGTCAAAAGCTCTCGTGTGGGCTGGTGTAAGTGCTGCATGGCTGGCATATCACCAGCATAGGCCCAATACAGTCCTACCATACCCCTATACACATCCATGACTCGCTCTGGATAATCTACACTATCACGCTGTAATGGCCTCTCCCAGGAAGTACGGCTAAATGCGCCGGCCGTTACTGCAATAACAGCCTGGGTAAGCTGTTGCTGATCATGTTCAAATGCTTCTTCTTTATTCACTCTCAAAAATCTGGTACTAAATTATCAATCATCATATAACAATAGCTACCATGTGGCTATTGCAACGAGATCAGGAGCTCACGAAGGTGCACGGTTGCCCGATATTGTAATTGTTTTGTTGCGCCTATACTAAGCCCCATGCGCTCGGCCGTCTTTTGTACAGAACAGCCTTCTATATGGCGTAATTGTATACACTGCCGCTGTTCATCGGTTGCGAGGCTTGCCAGTGCATGATGCACGAGTTCCTTTGTTTCGATAGACAATATAACGTTCTCAGGCCCAAGCCATGGGCTTTCTGGAGTATAGCCTGTTGTTACCTCTGGAATAATTATATCGTCTAGGTTGCCATGGGACACCTGGTCCATTGCTAAACTCAAACTGCCCATATGCACAGCACGGCCCTGACGCTCAGCTCGCTCAAGCCAGGTGGAGTCAGCTACTATTTTTAACTCCTGCGCTAATGCCTGGTGAACAACTCCCCGTTCGCCCTGGTCAGTATCTAATAACGCCTCTTTTAGTGACAACGCGCTATTGCCATTAGCGCCTACTACTTCCCATAAAAGGCGTCCACCCTCAATGTTGGGCTCATGATTAGGATGCTGACATATTAAGCCATAACGCTCTCGCATTACTGCCAGCACCCGCTCAAGGTCGTTATCAATAATCGCAACTGGCGGAACCGTACTATCCAGCGTAAAATGCCGGCTCAGTACAGTGTTGGCACGCAAATTCGCTGTCTTGTCGCCGTCTGCGTATAGTCGTGCGATACTGCGTAATGACGACGCATAGGGCCTACAATTATACTTACGCGTATCAAACCGCTTGGCGGCGTCCGTATGCATAGCTTTAGTGAGTGCTTCCGTACGAACAGCTATCGTCACTTCTTCTGGCTGCAATGCAGCCCAAACACCTACAAAATCCCGTACATGCCAGGCGACATTGAGCACTCGCTGCCTGTCCTCATCTTCTGATTGTTCAGCTGCAGCGGCAGTTTGCCTTAGTGCCAATTTGGTTAGCAGTTGTTTGGTCGGCGCGCCTAGTTGACTTGCGGTCGGCAAATCGTGGCCATACGCCCAGTAGAGCCCCACCACAGCCTTGTATGCATCTCTCGCGACTTCAGGCCGATAAACAGAGGCTTGTTGTACGGGCGCTTCCCACGGCGTACCCTGAAAGGCACTCGCTACAAAAATTAGAGCAGGATCAACCGCACTTCCTTGTTCCTGGCTACGTAATAGTTGGCCGTTCATAGAATGGATATTATATTAAGTATTTTATTATATAATAGCTGCTTCCATCTGGCTACAGCGATGATATACTCGTTGTATGCCGGACGACAACACAGACAAAGACAAAGCATATCTAGATACCATTGGACTTCAGTTACAAGTGGCGCCTGACGAAACAGCGTTGTTTCACGCCATCGTCAATGCCCCATTTACCGACCTCGTACAATCAACCTCGTACGATTTAGGCATTATAGTGTTCCTGCTAGCCAATACAAAAACGGGCACCATCGACCGCATTGCCCTTTCGGATACGCCCCAAGCTCATGGCGCTGTAAAGATGTCCGAAAAACCGTTCAACGCTATAAAGATTCCTCTTGAACATAAGGGCAATATTATTGCCGACGCCATACGAACAAACAAACCTCACTTTACCGGCGACTGGCAGTACTTATTTACGCCAGCCATGAGCATGCAAGCGGCTCGATTTAACCAAGCCGGGGCCGGCATCGAATGCAGCTACGTGTATCCGCTTATTGGCTGCCGGGATGGCGGCGCACTTATTTTTAGTTACTATCAGCCGCCGGACAATATAAAAGCCCGGCACAAGCACTTTATGGAAGCCTACAGTGGGTTGGTCGCCACACAACTCAACCGCGCGTAGTACGTTCGGCGGCTTGCAATAAGTGTTCGCTCATAGGCAATAGTCCGCCCGGCCCTTTTGCCAGGCCGGGGCCTACCATCGCTTCGCGGGGACGGCTGGTCCTGTAGCTAAATAAGTGATGGACCGTATTCGGGTCGTCTTTGCCAATACGGAGCAATCTATATTCCCACTCGCTCCACGTATTCGATAGCCTTATAGCCGAGGGATCTTTGGGGTCTACAGACGCAAAATCCAGTACATACAAGTCACCATTGTCGTCCAGCTCTTTTAGCATCGCGTCCAGCGTGGACCGTAATACTTCTTGGCCTAATTGATTCGCAACCGTACCCATAAAGGCAACTTTGGGGCGTAGCGTAGGCACTCGATTCTTTGCTGCGCGTATTTCCTCGTGATGAGTAATATTGCCCTCAGCAAAATGAACTCCCGGCACTTCTGCGACCATAAGGCGTCGGAACTCCTGCATAAAGTCCGGGTTACTAATTTCGCTTACCGGCCTGAGTGCTGTCAACGCTAGATCGCGTATACGCTTTTCGCGGGCCGGCCACGCATCTATACACAGCGTTTCCCCCGGCACGGCGGGCGCATGCTGCAACGCATTGTATCCCCTACTTAAAGCATCGTCTGGCTGCAAGAGTTCACTGCCATCCGAATCAATACGACCACTTTTTTTCAAAACAGTCACAGGGTTAAAAGGATACCTTTCCTTTAAATGCACCGCATTCGCTCCAACGCGAACACTTGAGCCGTAATCAATCCAGTCAACTCTGGGTAGGCCAAATGCGCTGGCAAATAGCTGCCGCCCTATTTCTAAGGGGCCGTACCGGTCTTTAGTTGTGGTATTTACAGGAAGATGGTTAAGAATTGTCTCGGTAAGACTTTGAGCGGCGGGGTCTTGGTCGATTCGTTCAAATAAGTACCGCCAACGCTGAGGACGGTGGTAGCCGTGCGGAAAGGGATGCTGATGCACCACTTCCCGCTCGTACATCGTGGCCATATATTGTAGTGCAGCACGTAGTTTTCCATAGGCCTCGGACACTGGCACACCTGACGACGCCTCTTCAGAGTTCTGCAAGCTTAATTTCTTAATGTAGCGTGTCACCGTACCATCAAAGCGCGGTAGTTCCTCCATCGCTAGAGGTAACGCTTCGCTCATGGCGGCAATAACCGGATCGCCGCTCGGCGGGTTGTCCTGTTGGCGATACATTTCCTCTAACAGAGAGTTCGTGTTGTTGTAGATAAGTTCTGTCATACTTAAGTACAGACCAGTTTACAATAGTAATAAGTAATTGTGAGTTATATTACCGAAAAATGTCGATAATTAAATTAAAATTGACGCGATCCATGAAGTTCAGGCGCATAACCCACGCGTTGTCGGTAATGTATCGTTCGCTATACTTTCCGCCGACTGTTATATTCTTGGCGATTATTATCGCCACGCTCTTTAGTTGGCAGGCGGCACGTAACTCACTACATGCTGACATTCAAAGTGCCGTACAAACAGAAGCCGCACGTACCGAAACGGCGATTAGAAACAATATGGTGGCCTATGCTGAGGTTTTGCGCGGCGGTATTGGCTTATTTCGGGGTTCAAGCGAAGTGACTCAGGCCGACTGGTCGCGCTACTTGCAAGCCTACGATATCAGCCAAGATTATCCAGACGTCCAGGCCTTTGGCTTTGCGCGTATAACATCTGAAACCGAACTACCCGACCTTACGGCTTACATGCAGGCACAAGGCATTACCGACTTTGCCATACGGCAAAAAGACCCGCCACGCGACACATACGCCCCCGTTCTGTATATCGAGCGTGTGGCCGCTAAGGCTCCCGCCAGCTTTGGCTTCGATATGTATGCAGACCCTGCAAGACGCGAAGCCCTCTACCGAGCCCGCGATACGGGCGAAACAGCTATGACGGGACGCCTAATTGTAAATAATTCCGATACGTCGGTAGCGCCCACGGCCTTTAATTTATTTGCACCGTACTACGATCCCGACTTGCCTACCTCCACGGTGACCGAACGACGAGCAGCTATTAGAGGCTATGTCTTTGCCGCCTTCCGTACCCAAATATTCTTTACCCCAATCGCCGACGCAACCAACAAGAATAACGCCGGCTTTCGCATTACGGTTGCAGATGACGCTGGTAACGGATCGTTATTTGCATCCGAACATTTTGCCCGCATACAACGGCAGCCAGGCGCTATTAAAACTGCCCGCTCACTTAAATTATACGGAGAGACGTGGCATATGGATTACGTCTTTGATCGTAGCGGCATTGTAAGCCAAGTGCAGCTACGCCGACCACCTTCAGTATTACTGGGAGGCGTGTTTATAGCCTCGCTGATTGCCATAATTGTGTGGCTGCTGCTACGCGCCCGTGCACGCGAACTTGCGGCACAAAAAGAACATGCCGTCGAACTTGCCAAAGACGAACTACTGTCGTTAGCGTCGCACCAACTGCGAACACCAGCAACCGGTGTAAAACAATATGTAGGCATGGTGCTGCAAGGCTTTGCAGGCGACGTACCGGGTGAACAGATGCGCTTGCTCGAAAAAGCCTATGCCAGTAATGACCGCCAGCTGCAAATTATTAACGAAATTTTGCATCTGGCAAAAATCAGCTCTGGGCGTATAGTGATTGCCCGCCAACCGACCAACCTCAACGAACTTGTTCGCGACATTGTAAGCGAACAAGAAGAAGACATTAAAGCTTCTCGTCACAAGACAGAAATAAATCTGCCCACGCGGCCGATTGTGCTTAGCGTAGACGCACACATGCTGCGTATGGCCATAGAGAATCTTGTGTCTAACGCTATTAAATACACCCATCCGGGCGGTCTGATAACCGTCAAACTATATAAAAATTGGCGTAATGTATTTATACGCGTCAGCGATACGGGGATTGGTATTGCTTCTAACGACCAGCCTAGCTTATTTAAGCAGTTCACGCGCATTACGAACGAAATGACTCAAGAGGTGGGCGGTACGGGGATTGGCTTATTCTTAGCAAAAAGCCTGGTGGAACAGCATGGCGGCACTATAACCGTTAAATCAGCGCCCGGCAAAGGGTCTACCTTTACAATCATCCTGCCGCGCGAATCGCCTCAACTATGAAATTTCTAACTGTTAACTGCATTACGCGCAGGATAGTCTATAATAAGTAAATAAATGAACTCTAGAGGTACTATGAAAGCAGCTAAAAAGCAGCCGGTGATCTTGATTGTCGAGGACGAGCGTTCCCTCAGTGACGCATACCAAATGATCTTACGTAAAAGCGGCTACGAAGTATATGCCGCATACGACGGCCAAGAAGCATTAACTGCTGTCAAGGAACATCCGCCGACGCTTATCCTCCTAGACCTACGCATGCCACGAATGGATGGTATTGAGTTTTTAGAACACTACAACCTGCTCGACGAGCATCCCGAGGTTAAGGTCATTGTATTCAGCAACTACGACATGCAAAAAGAAATAGACGAAGCTTATCGCCTTGGCGCTGAACGCTACATCCTTAAAGCCTGGGCCTCGCCAAAAGAACTGCTCCAGGTAGTCGAAAACACCCTGGCAAGCGATCAAGACGTCCGCACCACCGCCGAATAATCATTCCCGCCCCCGTCAGATCCTAAACATGCCAGTGACATGTGAGCAATCCCGGCTGTGATTGACCCCGCAGTACAGACTGTTAGCCTCGTCATTCCGGGCTCGACCCGGAATCCAGTCAATAAGGTAAGACTTGCGGTTGCTATTCGCCCTTTTCCCTCCAAGTGACCGCTCACACGCGGTATATGCAAGTTATATTACTTTAGATTGCATATCCGGCTCCGCTTCGGCCAAGTCACTTAGACGAAAAAGAGCGAATGCACGCCAACCATTAACCCCACGCACCCATTTGCAGCCGAGGTTCGGTGCATTGGCAGCTGCCCGATTGGTGGAGCTAGGTTATTTCGGAATCAAGCGGCAATCGTACCCCGGAATAATCCCAAAGAATAAAGGGAGGGGGCGACCGGAACGAATGTGGAGGGAGTTATTGGTGCGCCGAAATAACCTAGTGGAAGCAGTCGAGCGGCTGACACTGTACCGAGAGGTTTTCTTGGTTACTTCTTTTGGCGGGACAAAAGAAGTAACATTGGTGGTTTGATGGTAGTCAGAAGAAAGAAGAAAAAGGAATTCTCTATTACTGGATTCCCGCCTTCGCGGGAATGACGGGGGTTACATTATTAGGTCAGAAAAACTGTCTTCCCCAAGCAAGCGCTCCAGCTTCGGCTTATTGACCGTATACGTATGCGCGCTGTAATTAACCACTTTTTGCGCCTTAAGCTTGCTTAGCTCGGTGGTAGTTGTCTCGCGGGTGAGGCCCACAAGGCTGGCGATGACACCGTGTGTTAAGGCTACATTTATCTTATAGATGCCAGGCCTAATTTCTTGGCCATACCGGAATAGTAGGTAATACAGGGTAAACATTATTTTTTCACGGGCACGAGACTGTTCAAGTGCAGTAACGCGCATAAGTAAACCCGTATAGTTGACGACAAAGTAATCCAGCATGCCCTCTAGCAGGTCTGGACGGGACGATATGGCTTTACGTACGGCATCCCGGGGCATTACCAGCACTTCGCAGTCAGTAAGCGCCTCGTAGTAGTACAGCGTAGAGGCCGACTTACCAAAGATCCATGGCGAGGGGAATAAATCGCCTTCTACCTGAAACGTGGCAATCTGCTCTTCGCCGGCAGTATTAATGCTGTATACCTTTACGATGCCACTAACTAGTATATATGCCATACGCGGCGCCTCACCCTGATAGAGCAAGATAGAATGCTTTTTAAACAAGCGTTTATTCGCATGTGGCTTTAATTCGGCAAGAATGTCGGGGGTCATATACGAATAATACTCCGTTACGGTTAACATTGCCCATTGTACCATCAGGGCATAACCGTATGGGTGTACAAATTTTCACATGTACAAGGTGGGTTAGCTTACTGCTGATTCACTAGGCAAACCTATAAGATTAAGTAGTCTTGAGGAAGAACGGACAGCCCTTTAACATCAGAGCATCGTACACAACGTAAAAGATTACAAACTAGGAAGGGATTACATCATGCGACGATTAAATGAAAAAGATCTTGATACACGTATTCACAAATTTTTAGACCGAAAGCTTGCCCAGTTCCCCGAACTCGGGCCAGCGTCCAGCCGAATAGCACGCGAATGGAATGACGAAGACCATGCATCATACACAAACAAAAAACCAGCCGTCCGCTGGAGCCTACAACTTTCGTAGGCTCCGGACCGCCGGGATAACAAAAAGGAGGATAGAACAATGCTCGACTTACTGTTATGGATAGTATGCGGAGGACTAGCCGGCTGGGTAGCCTGTATGGTGGTGGCCGATGGCCATACCTCGACAATGCCCGGTTTTATTACTGTCGGAATTATGGGTGCAATTTTAGGCGGGCTTATGGTCCGCATTACCGGAGTGGTCGAACCCAACGCTTCAGATATTATTAGTGCCGTATCAGCTATCTTTGGCTCTGTTCTTCTTGTAGCAATTCTGCTGTTATTTGCCCGCACCGGCGCTATCCACGATAAGTAACAATATATAAAACCCTCTGCAATAGCTGCAGAGGGTTTTATATATAGGTGCGTTCTAGCTACCGTATGTAATAAGTGACGTTAACACTGTAATCCAGATCATTCTCGCCTGGCTGGACTTCTAGTGAAGCCTTGCTGTCTTCGGCAATCATGGTCGTAGCCATGCCGCGGCTGGCATTCGGCATTACATCCCCAAAACCGCCGCCATCTTGTACAGCTTTAACCTTACCAACCCTAAAGCCAAGATTTTTGGCCATTTGGTCAGCCTTGGCTCGAGCATCCTTGGTTGCGTTATCGCGCGCCTGCGATTCTAACTTTTTGCGGGTAGCTTCGCTAAATGTTGCCTGTGGGGACACGCCGCCCAGCGGTTGGGTGGTTACAAGATAGTCCTGTACTTTTTGGGCAAGATCGCTCTTGCCCACCGTAACCGTCAGCTGCAATGTATAGGTTGGTGTGCCAGATTCTTTTTCGTAAGCTACAGGATAGTCATAGCCGCTCGTACTGCTCTTGATTTTACTTTCCGCCACGCCTAAACTTTTCAGTTTAGCTGTAATGTCTTCGCTCTTTTCGGATAGTTCGGTAAGCGCTGCGGCTTTATCGGTATTTTTGGCTTCGTACGAAGGGTTAAACACAAACTCGTCCGGCTTGGCAGTAATGGTAGCGTCACCGCTAACATCTATGGTGCGGGCAGTCGTATTAGTGGTCGCCCAAGGCTTCCATACAAATAGCATTATTACTACTGCCAACAAAAGGAGTGCGCTAATCAGGCGGTAATCGAGTGAAACATTGAACTTAGTTTTAGGAGAGTCAGCAGATGCCATTGTTGGTGTCCTTGTTTATGTTTGTAGTATAGCTGATTTAAAAAAATCTATAAGATTTATACTTATGCTGCACATTATTTTATAATAGTAATATGAGGGCACCGGAAGCTGTGCCAAATGGCGCACAGTACTTAGACCAAGTTGAAAAAGTGGTGGGGCTTACATTCTTTTCGCATGCAACACAGGAACTTGCAGCTCGTACCGATATAACACAGCTGGCGCCAGAAGATTTACAGCCACGAACACCACTCTATATTGCCGGCCTGAAGCTACTCGCCGCAGCGCGGCGAGACATACAGCTGCCAAAAGATTCGCTACCTCAACTTACGGCAGAACAAGTAGCAGAAATCCGCAAGAGCCATCAGCCCGAAATAGAAGCCATCCGCACTGGCCTGTTGGGGCTTGCAGAAGCAGAGCCGCCTGCCAACTATTTGTCTTTTACCGCCATGGCGACTGATCTAGAGATAGGTAGACCAATGCTCAAACGCGCCATCAGCCAACTGGGTATTGTTGCCGTTCCATACCGCAACAATCAAAATCAAGCAAATGCCTATTACAGCGCGACAGACATACACGACATAATTACGCATGTTAACAGCACTCTACCCCTCGCTCATGCAACCGACGTGCGCACAGCCCACTTGCGTGAAACTTACAGATTAGAAAGTCATACGACCTTTAATGCCATACTCGAGGAGCTAGGTATAACCCCAGTTGCCAAACGGCCGTCTACACGAGAACGCTGGGCACACTTTACATCTGCAGCCGATGCAAAACGAATAGAAGCATATGTACAAAAAATGACTGCTACTCCCGAGTGGATGAGTGTTGCAGATATTGCCGAACAGGGAGGTGTATCGCCGGGCACTGTCAATAACTATATTGCTTCGCAGGGGTATACGGACCAAATAAGAGTATTACGTACACCGGCAACTGACGATAGTATGCCCGTTCATACTCCTCATTTGCCATACTCTTTAGCTGAAGGCACAATACAAAAGTTTCGCATGATTATTCCGGACGAGTACATGACTATCAACGAATTCGCTGCGTGTTCTGGCCTTAACCAAAAGCAAATTAGCAAAGCCATTACGCGAATGGGGTTAACGACACACAATTTTACCTCACATTCCGGGGAACGACGCGCTCCATTCCTTGACGGCGCAACGATGTACAAACTCCGGCAACACTTGCACCCCTACGAGAGCGCGCCTGCCGACTGGGTAGATATGCAGGGTTTTAAACGCGCCGTACAGGCAAGCGACACTGTTATTGGCAAATATCTAAAGGATACCGAATGGGAAGACATGGGCCGTATGAAACCCAGCGAAGGGGCCAACAACCTCCCCCGTACATTCTACCCCCCAGAAGCAGTCGCCTATGTCAACAGCAAATTGCCCCCCACAGTGCCTCCGACAGGGTGGATTAATCTGACGGCGGAAGCTAAAACCGAGGGTACAGCGATTACCGTTATCCGCAATCGGCTATTAGATCTCGGATACACCACGCCGGCTAAAATTAGACAAGGCAATAACCTTTGTCGCTTTTACCCGCCCGCGGTTATGCATGACTCCAGAGTAAAGGCTATAATTGGACAACCCCCGTCTGGATGGGAGGCGCTACCTGACGTAGCGGCAACACTCGGACTGAGCGCAGTAGATATGCGCCTGCTGCTAGCCGAAAAAGGCGCGCCCGTACAAGTACATAAACTAGACAAATCCGCCAAACGCGTCGTATATTGCCCTTCGCCCGACTTATTAAATATCTACGGTATTCACTATTCGTCCCCTGATTGGCCCGGTGCAGAACCCGTAGTATACGATGCTCCAGAATCATTCCCAGTTATTCCGGCAGAATATGCAACTATTGCGGATTTTGCCGCTCTGTATCGCATACCGCAGAGTCTTATCAGGCGCTACCTCATAAATCATCCAGAAACTACCGTTCTACCCCTAGAAGGTCATGAGAAGAGCAATGCCTTCCTTGACGGTGCAACGATGCACACAATGCGTAATGTCCTACGATCATCTGCCGACTCTATCACGCTCAGTGAACTCGCTGTTTTAGCCGGCGTGACAGACACAGTTATCACAAACCGCCTACAGGGAACGCCCTGGCAAAGCCCAGAGCCGACTGTCCACCCCACAAGAGCCGGTAGAGCTATTGGGCATTATCCGCCAGAAGCAGTCGAACACGTACTTCATCATTCCACGAAACGTGGAACCCGCAGCCCAAAACATACGCCTGCAATCCTAGACGGAGGAAACGGAGTAGGCGCAGATGTTACAGCTAAACGCGCTTTGCGTAAAGCTCCGCCATCCTCAACCAAAAGAGCTACACCGTTTATGGAGCCTATCGTAAAAGAAGCCCGACCACAGTTTCCTATCGTGCCGACAGAGTACATGACAGTTGCCGATTTTATCCAAGTGTCTGGTATATCAAACACTCTCGTCAAGAAATATCTGTCGCATCACCCAGACACTCCCACGCACACATTTGAGGCAAGGCGTAGCAATGTATTTTTAGACGGGGCGACCGTCCATGCGTTACGCAAGGCATTAATTACTCCCGAAGGAGCCGTCACTATTGACGAACTAGCACGTCTGACAGGCGTAAGCAAATCAACAGCCCGCAGACACCTTAAGGGTACACCCTGGCAAAGCCCTACAGTAACTCAGCCTTCTGACAAAAATCGCCCGGTAGGTAGGTATTACCCTATTGAAGCCCTTGCCTACCTCAGACAATCCGCTAGAGAAAAAGTATGGGACGAGCCTATTGTGCGTGACGCTCCCTTACCTGACCTAGTGATACCCCCGGAATATCTCACACCCGGCGAATTCGCCAAGCTAGAAGACCTCAATACTACCCTGATCACACGTCACCTTAAAAGTCATCCAGAAATTGCCACACATCAGTTCAGGAAAGGCCAAAGGTACAATCTTCTAGACGGTGCAGCCATATATGCATTACGCCACAATCTACGTGCAGCCGAGGGGTCGGTCAGCCTGCCAGAATTGGCACAACTAGCGGGTATAAGTAAAAAAACTGCTGCGTCCTATCTAAAGGGCTCCGAATGGGAAAACCTTGAACCCACAAAGCCCAGAGACCCCGCCGGCAAAACTCATGTCCACTACCCGCCCGAAGCCGTTGCATATGTGCAAAGCAGAGTAACTGAACGAAAACAAGCTGAACGAAAACGAATCAGCCAGCTCAACGCTCAAGAGCCTGTCATAAAGCCCGCGCGCGCACCCGACACTATCATACCGGACGAATATCTTACGCCTCGGGAATTCGCCAAGTTGCACCGCATACCCTTCAGCCGGGTAGAAAAATACATAAAAGCCAACCCCTTTACTCCGCTCCATACCTATGACGAAACCCGGTATAACAACGTATTCTTAGACGGCTCTACCATACGTGCACTCGCTGTTGCTTTGTGGCGGCCAACGGCGGAGGAAAGGCGCAAAGCGGTAGAGGCAGCAAAGGAAACCAAAAGAGCGGCCAAAGAAGCCGCAGCAGAGGTTCGCAGAACGGCGGCGGAAGCAGCAGAGGTCAACAGAGTTGCGAGGGAGGCAGCCGCAGCAGTCAAAAGAGAAGCCGCAGCTGCACAAGCAGCCGAAAATGCAAAAGCCAAAGCGGCCAAGAAAGCCCAAGAAGCAGCAACTAAAGCAGCAGAAAAGGCAGAGTCAGAAGCCGCAGCGGCTGCAGCTGCGGAAGCGGCAGCCGCTGAGCCCGCTCAACCAGTCTGGCGGCCCAGCTCGTGGCGCGTCGACCGCGAAGAATCATTCGTGCTTGAAAGTGGAAATACCGACACCCAACCACTTGCTAGTCCTGGTACTGGCCGTCCAGGCGTCATGTTCGGTGCTTTTAGTAGTCAACGGCAAGCGGGAGAGACCACCCTCGGTTTACCGCCAGAAAAACAACGCCGCCCCGCCACGCACAAACTCACCGCACAAACCGATTGGCAGCCAGCCCAACCCGAACCAAGCCCTGGCACATTTATTAGCCGAACAGAGAAGCTGACACCACAGCAAATAGCCGATCGCTTAAAGGTAGGCTTGCAAGTAGTCCAGAGCGCAATCGCCAGTATAGATTTTGGTGACGACAAACCAGAAGCGCGCGGATCCGAGCAAGTGTACCGTAGCAGCGGCCTCGTCGCCATCCGCGAGCAGATTGTAGGTATTCCTATCGAGCATCTAGCACGCGAATTAAATATTAGCGGCAACCTCCTAGAACGCCTGCCTGGCCTCTTGCGCCGCAATGGTTTTGAGGTGTACGGTGACCGTATTAGTCCGGCCGCACAGCAATTCCTAGCTAAAAATATAAGCACCTGGATATCACAGATGTAGTCGTACAACGTTGGCAATAACCGCCTCTATGGGCAGCCAGCCAAATTGTCGGCTGTCAGTGCTAGCAGCGGCGTTATCCCCCTGCACAAATACATGCCTATCTTGTATAGCGGTAATGCGTTTTATTTTCTCTAGGCCGTCGTGCACAACAATAATAATGTCGCCCACCCTAATATGGCGAGGACGTACGGCAATCACAATAGTACCAGGCTTCAGTGCTGGCAGCATACTTGTGCCCGTTACCCGGCGTAATAAAAACAGTTTAGGCTTTTTTGGTTTCGGCAAAGATGCTGGCGATGTCATCGATCATATCCAACAGTTTTTGGCCCTCTGCGGGGTCAACAGTTTTTTTGCAGACACCAGCCTGTTTGGTGGCTTTCCAAAACTTATCGTGTAAGTCCGGAAATTTTTCTAGGTGCTCTGGCTTAAAATAATCGGTCCATAGTACCCATAAGTGTTGTTTTACCAGGTCTGCGCGCTGTTCTTTAATAAATACTGCGCGCCATTTATCTTCATCGCCGTGTAGGCCCTCGTACTTGTTCATAATTTCGTGTACGCTTTGAGCTTCTATCCGAGCCTGGGCTGGGTCGTATACCCCACAGGGCAAATCACAATGTGCATAGACTGGCTTAATAAACGATAATTTCATGACTATTCCTCCCCTTACGTACTTCTATTCTACACCCCTAAAGTTCTGCTGCCGCCACTGCTCGATCTGGGCATGATGGCCGCTTAACAGTACATCCGGCACTTTGCGGTCACGGAATGTCTCCGGCCGGGTATACTGCGGAAACTCAATAGTCTTGTCGTCGCTTTGAAACGATTCTATTTCCGTGCTCGTTTCGCCGCCCAGTACCCCAGGTAGTAAGCGAACCACACTGTCTATCATGACCATTGCCGGTAGTTCGCCGCCGGTTAGGACGTAGTTGCCGATACAATACTGGCGATCTACCCATTCGGCAACCCGTTCGTCATAGCCTTCGTAGCGCGGACATATAAAAATAAGGCCGGTGTCCAGTAAGGCCAGTTCTTTAGCGTCAGACTGTTTATAGATGCTACCGCGGGGCGTTGGCAGCAATACGAGGCTACTTGGGTCATTTTGCTTAGCCCGCTCTATGGCGGCCACTAGTGGTTCTGGTTTAAGCAACATGCCGTCACCACCGCCATATGGCGTGTCATCTACCTGCTTACGCGGCCCCAGGCCAAAGTCGCGTAGGTTAATATAACTAAACTCCACAATGTCGCGGTCTTGTGCCTTCCACAGCATGCTGTTGTTCAGCGCCCCATGAAACATTTCCGGAAACAGCGTAATAATTTGAATTTTCTTCATTACTCTTATTCTACTTGATTACCCCCTAGGTCGGAATAACACATAGACCTTAGTGCTTGAGTATCCAGTGCGTATTTGAGCGAGGAGCGGACGGAGCCGTACTAAAGTACGGTGGAGGAGCACCACAGAGCAAAGACGTGCTGGGTGCCAAGAACTAAGGTCTACCTACAAAAAACCCCTGATTTTCAGGGGTTTTTTGTCACATATAGGGCTCCCAGATCATCCTTTCGGATAAAATGGCTCGCAAGAGCTCTTTTAGTTTTTGTTTTTGATAGCTGTAGTCGCCGATTGTTTCGACTTATGCTTATTATAGCAAAAGCCTGGATCCCGGATCAAGTCCGGGATGACAACAACCTATACGTCAAGGTCGTCCAGCTCTTCTAATTCGCGGCGAGTCTTGCTGACGACACTGCTTTCGGATTTAACTACCGGCGCATCACCATCGTCTTCTAAATCGCGCAAATCATCGCGTTGCCTGCTTTGGGCTGGCGCGTTGTCTTCTGTGTCTTCAGAATGGTCGTCGTCGCTTTGGCTGCTGCTGCGCCCTGCGCCCGGCTCGCCGTTATCTACAATTTTTAAGTTATAGCGGGCGTCGTTCTTCGTGCCAAGGGCACGTAATAGCGTGCGTAATGATTGGGCGGTTGCACCGCGTTTACCGATTACACGGCCTAAATCTTCTGGGTCTACTGTCAATTCTAGTAATACGCCTTTTTCGTCGATGCGGCGCTCGATCACAACGGCTTCAGGATTACTTACCAGCGACTTGACAATGAATTCAACAAACTGTTGGTCAATACTGCTCACGTCAGAAACTCCTTACTTAACTGGTTAACTTATTATAACAAAAGTAGTAGCGTTAACTGTTAACATTCCAACAGCCAAAAAGAGACACCCCTATGGAGTGTCTCTTCGAATAGCAATCATTGAACGAACTATTCAGCTTTTTCTTCAGCTGGGACTTCGGCCTCGGCCTCGGCTTCAGCAGTCGGAGCTTCTGATACAGCCTCTTCTTTAGGCTGGTTCTTGCGAAGTTTTTCTGGATTCTTTAGTTTGCCAGACTTCTTGGAATCGACAGTAACCCAAGTAGGCAATTCTACGCCTTCGCTTTTCAGTAAACGTGCAACACGTTCTGAGGGTTGCGCGCCGTTCTTAAGGAACGAGGCAGCCTTATCTTTGTTAAGGGTAGTGGTCTTGGCGTGCGGGTCGTAGCTGCCGAGCAGCGCAACAACCTTGCCGCTACTAGGGGTGACACGTGATTCCTGTACGACAACACGGAACATGGCGTGACCTTTGCGACCGGTGCGTTGCATGCGAATAGCTAGCATAAAAGTATTGATTCTCTCTTTCTTCCCTAAGGTTTTAGATTAGTAAAACAAATCTAGACTATATTTTACAGATTACCGCCCCTGATGTCAACTTTGGGGAGTCTTGTAAGCCACCAGTGCGGCCTCGGCGGCTTTTTGCTGGCCAATTTGCTTGCTTGGTCCCGTGCCAGTCCCTTTAAGGCTTCCACCGACAAATACACCAACCGTAAAGGTCTTTTCGTGGTCAGGGCCTTCTTCGCTTAACACTTTATATACCGGCGTAGCACCGTCTCTGCTTTGGGCAACTTCTTGTAAGCTGGATTTAGGGTCAAGCCACGAACCGCTCTTTAGAATATCTTTAAAGGTCACCAAAATACTCTTAGTAATAAAGCTCTTGGCGGCACCGTATCCCTTGTCCAGGTAAATTGCGCCCACTACAGCTTCGTAGCTATTGGCAAGTATTTGGGCACGGGCGCGCTCGGTGCCATGTTTCTCTCCCCGGCTCAGACGCAACAGCGGTTCAAAGTCAAAGCGTGTGGCGGCCGCACCAATACTTTCGGTACGTACTAAACTGCTGCGCCAGTTGGTCAGTATACCTTCGGGTTCACTGAAGTTGCCATATAAGTATTCGGTAACGACTAACTCCAGTACAGCGTCGCCTAAAAATTCTAGGCGTTCATTGTGCTCGCTAGCCGACTTCTTATGTTCGTTAATGTAGGAACGGTGTGTAAAAGCGGTAACGAGTAGTTCGATGTTTTCGAATTGTACACCCAGTACTTTTTCGGCAAATGTTTGGTATGCGGAATAATCCATTATTGATTCTCTTTTATTTTACAGTAATTTAGCGTCGCGAATTTTCTTCATGCCCACTAGAATAAGTTTTCCGATGTCGTCATAGGCAATTTTGTCTATGGCAACTCCAGATGGAAACCACGTAATGTCGTTCAACCAATCTTCGGGGTTAAGCTTGTTCGTATCGCCAAGCGCCTGCACTAAGTAAATGTGCATGGTCATTAGTACGAGCGTTTGGCCGCGGCGGTAGCGAAAACTCACCTTGCCTAGCCAGTTAAATACTTTCATTTCTTGCAGGCCGGTCTCTTCGCGTATCTCGCGTTCGGCAGTCTGCTTGGGTTCTTCGTTAGGCTCTACGTGGCCCTTTGGAATGGTCCACCGGTCTTTAGCGTCTTGAATAAGCAGAATTTCGAGCTTGCCGTCGCTAGCAGAGCGGCGAAAGATTACGCCGCCAGCGGTTGTCTCGTGCACCACCTCCTGAATTGTCGGCCGATGCGGCCGCCCGGGTACAAAACGACTCAGTCGCGGCAACTTCGGACGCTTCATCACTGCTCCTGCTCCTTCTTAGGCTTTTTGGCAGGTTTTTCGGGTGCAGGTTCGCCGGTAATGTTACGCAGTACGGTGCCGAGTACGCCATTGATGAATTTGGATGAGTTTTCGCTGCCAAACGCTTTGGCAAGTTCAACCGCTTCGTTGATAACCACTTTAGGCGGCGTAGCGGCCTCGTACTTTAGCTCGTATAGCCCTATACGCAAAATAACCCGGTCCATACGGGCAATTTGATCTATAGGCCATTCTGGCGCAACAGGTTGAAGCTCGGTATCAAGTTCGGTCTCGTGTTCAGAGACCCCATTAACCAGCCGAGAGATAAAGTCGGTATCGTCAACGGTTGCTTCGTAGCGCTCAATGTTACGGGCAAGTACGGCAGCAAGGTCGAAACTGCTATCTTCGGCGGCACGCCGAAAATCCTGCTCGAACAATGTCTGCAGCGCGATAATTCTGCCAAGGTGCCTATTAGATGCCATGCCGCGAACGCTTTCTCTTACCTATACCTAGTATATCTGGACGGACGTCCAGGAACTAGGCGGCTTTTGCGGTTTTAGTGCCGGTCTCGCGGCGGGTGGTAGTAACCTTAACCGGCGATTTAGCGTTAACTTTGCGAGCAAGCTCTAGCACTAGGTGGCTGCGACGGGAGCCGGTGCGTCGAGAGCTGGTTCGTTTCTTTGGTTTACCCATGGTAAGTACCTACTCCTCTTAACTTTAAGCACCGAGGTGCCTTTTAATAAATAATTAGGCCTATTATAGCGGTAAATTACAGAGATGGCAAGTCTGCCGATGACCCGGAATAATGACTTACACGGCTACACTACAAAGCTTACCAATTTTTTAGGTACGTAAATGCTCTTCTTTATTTCCTTGCCTTCTATGTAGCCAGCAACCTTGGGGTCTGCCTTTGCTGCAGCCACAACAGCGGCTTCATCGGAGTCTGACGGTACGCTAACCTGCGACCGCACCTTACCGTTTACTTGCACGGCGATGGTTATAGTGTCGCTGACCAAATACGCTTCGTCCCACTTTGGCCAGTGACCAATGTGTACGCTATCGTCATGGCCTAACGTATGCCACAGTTCTTCGGCAATATGAGGGCCAAAAGGTGCAACCAACATGGTCATACTTTCTAATGCAAACCGCCATGAATCGGTGTGCGTGAACGAATCAGCTTGTTTAACGAGATATAATTCGTTCACGGCCTGCATCATGGCCGCAATAGCCGTGTTGTACTTTTGCTGGTCAATATCTTCGGTGACTTTCTTGATGGTTTTATGCACCGACTGCAATAGTGCTGCGTGCGGCTCGACGTTCTGGGCGCCATCCGTAACGGCAAAATCCTGCACCAGCGCCCAGAGCCGTGACAAAAAGCGGTAGGCACCAGGCACGCCCTGCGGATCCCACTTGGTCCACTGCTCGAGTGGCGACGCGAACATAAGGTAGGTGCGCAGCGCGTCAGCCCCATAGCCGTCATCAATAATTGCCAGCGGGTCTACGCCGTTGCCCTTACTCTTGCTAAACATTTGGCCATCGGCAGCAGTCACTTTGCCGTTAAACAAAAACTTCTTGAATGGTTCGGGATTGGCAATGAGTCCCTTTTTATGGAAGAAACGAGTGACGAAGCGCGCATACAACATGTGGGCAGTGGCGTGGTCGGCACCGTTATAAAAATCGATGGGCGTCCACTTATTTACCACAGTGCTGTCAAAAATATTGGATTCGTTGTCCGGGTCTAAATAACGCAGCATATACCAGCTGCTGCAGATGTAGGTGTCGAGTGTGTCGGTCTCGCGCTCGCCTTCTTTACCGCAGGTAGGGCATGGGGCCTTAAGCCAGTCGGTTGCACGAGCTAGGGCGCTACGGCCATCGCCGCTTGGCTGAAAGTCTTTAATTTCTGGTAGAATAACCGGCAGTTGATTGTCCGGCACTAGTACTGGGCCATGATCGGCACAGTGAATAATGGGGATTGGCGCGCCCCAATAACGCTGTCGGCTAACGCTCCAGTCACGCATTTTATACAGTGTTACATGCTGGCCTGCGCCTACTTCTTGGAGTTTTTGTAAAATCTTTTTGCGGCCAGCGGCAAAGCTTAACCCGTCAAATTCGGCCGAGTTCGCTAACACAAATTTATTACGCTTTGGTTTTATGGTGTCGGTGTAGCTAATAAATTCCTGCTGCTCTGTTGTATAGATTATTGGCAACGAAAATTTTTGGGCAAATTCATAATCCCGCTCGTCCTCGCCGGGCACTGCCATAATCGCGCCGGTGCCATATCCAGACAATACGTAATCAGCAATCCACACCGGGATGCTTGCCCCAGTTAGGGGGTGCACTGCCGATAATCCTTCTATGGGCACACCAGTTTTATGCTTGGACGCGGCACGCTCGACATCCGATTTGTGCGTTGCTTCGGCGACGTAATCGTCAATATCTAGGGCGTTATCGGCAAGTTGGGCGTATGTGCGTACTATTGGGTGTTCGGGAGCAATAACTAAAAAGGTGACGCCGTAAATGGTGTCGTGGGCGGTCGTAAACACTTCTAAATGGTCGTCTGTAGCGCCAAGCCCTTCAAGCGTAAATTTGACTTTCGAACCTTTGCTTCTGCCGATCCAGTTTTTCTGGGCAAGTTTAACGCTTTCGGTCCATTCCAGGTCGTCAGTTGCCTCCAGCAGTTCGTCGGCGTATTCGGTTATTTTAAAGAACCACTGCTTAACCTCGCGTTGTTTTACAACCGGGTCATCAGCCGAGTCATGCCGCCAGCATTTACCGTTCGCGTCAATCTGCTCGTTGGCTAGAACCGTCTGGCACTTATCGCACCACCACTGCAAACGGCTATCCTGATAGGCGAGGCCAGCGCGGTACATTTCGCTAAATATCCATTGTGTCCAGCGATAATACTCCGGCTGATGCGTAGAAATTTCTTTTGACCAGTCGTTGCTCCACCCCATGGCCCGATACTGTTTATGATAGTTGGGGATAATGGTTGCCATCGACTCTTGCGGGGATACCCCTGTTTTAATGGCATAGTTTTCGGCGGGAAGTCCAAACGCATCCCAGCCGACGGGGTGATAACTTTCGTAGCCGTTCTGACGTTTAAACCGGGCCAACACGTCACTGATGGTGTAGTTCATCGCGTGACCAATGTGAATGCCCGCGCCGCTTGGATAGTTGAACATGCTCATCGCTATGTACTTTGGCTTGGCGCTCCAAAGGTCGGCCTGATAGGTTTTATTATCGTCCCAGTACTGTTGCCAGCGTGGTTCGATTTCTTTGGGGTTATATCGCTTCATAAAAATAGCTCCTAACGAAGGTGTTTAACTGAATTATACCGGAATACAAATAAAGCGCCCTACAGGGCGAGGAGAAGCTGGAGCTGCAAGGTGTGCGTACTCATACTGCGTATAGTATAACAGATTGTTATTAAAGGTCCGTCCTTTAAATAACAAGTTAAAACGTTATGGTCAATCTGAGCCGGGATTACTCGTATGCCCCCGGCATACTCCGGACGGACCTTTAAATATCAACGTCCGTAATAAGTGCCGGACTGGCCCGGCGCTAAATAAAGCAAATCGCTAATAGTAACAAACTGATACGACGGCTCAAGGCTTGCGAGCGTCGGATCAAGCGCCTCTAGAGTGCGCTGGTGAGTATCGTGCATAATAATTACTGCGCCTGGTTTCGCATGCGCTTGTATATCTTGTATTACCTGCTGGGTGGTCTTTTTAGCCAGCCAATCTTCTGGGTCTACATTCCATTGCACTATCGTCAGCGGCACATTACTCCGTACTGTATCGTTAATAGCGCCATAAGGCGGCCGGAAGAGCCGGGGTGCAGGCACACCGGCAGCAGTCACCGCCGCCTGAGTATCGTACACTTGCTGCCTGATCTGCTCTGGGTTAAGCGTCGTAAAGTTGGGATGACCCCAACTATGATTGCCAATCTCGTGGCCATCGGTAAATATGCGTTTTATGAGTGCTTCGTTGCCCTTAGCATGCGCACCGAGCACAAAGAAAGTCGCCTTGGCCTTATGGCGGCTAAGTGTATCGAGTATTTGCGGCGTCAGCACTGGATCAGGCCCGTCGTCAAAGGTAAGGGCAATGCAGGGTTTTTGGGTGCAGTTGGGATGGCCGGCAGTAGCCGCGCCCAGTGTAATTGAAGGAGGTACAGCATACGCCATGACCTGTTGGGCGGCAACATGCCCTCCCTGGGCTGGGAATACATGGACAATGTTGGCGTATTCGACCTTCCCAATCCCTAAAATAGCCAATAACAGGACGACACAGCCCACAAATGGCTGCGCCAAATTAATAGCCCTTACCCTCTTACTCCCATTCCCCATATCGTAATTACCTAGTGTATGACAAAATGATGGTTTATCATAGTGATGCATGACTGCACCCACCAAAATTATAGTTCTGTCTGGCGGCTCCTCTCCTGAGCGCGACGTTTCGCTTAGGTCGGGCAAGGTGGTTACTACAGCCCTAGAGGCCTGCGGCTACGAAGTCCGTGCCGTTGATCCGCAAGACGGCCTCCAGCATTATGGTGCCGAACTCGAACAAGCCCAAGTGGTATTTCCCGTATTGCACGGCAGTGGCGGCGAAGACGGCACGGCACAGCAAGCGCTAGAAACGATAAGCGTACCATTCGTCGGTTCGTCCTCATCGGTTTCGGCACTCTGCTTTGATAAGCAGCTCGCTAAGGAGCGGTTGGAGGCGGCGGGCGTAACGGTCGCTAAGGGCGAAGTTGTGACAGCTCAGACCTTTTGGCAATCACCACTTATTGCGCAGCCGTTTGTGCTTAAACCTGTTGATGGCGGCTCCAGCATAGACACCCATATTATCCGGGACGTGGCCAATATGGACAGACAGCCATTAGACCGGTCATTGCAGTTGCATACGCGAATGTTACTAGAGGAGCTTATCGACGGCATAGAGATAACCGTGGGCGTTATTGGCGAAAAAGCCCTACCGGTTATAGAAATCATTCCCCCAAAAAACGGCGAATTTGATTACGACAACAAGTATAACGGCAAAACTACAGAACTTTGTCCGCCCAAACATGTTACTCCTGGCGATCAACTAAAAGCCCAAAGAACCGCGCTTAACATCCATCATATTTTAGGTTGCCGGGATTTATCACGTACTGATTTTATAATGACTGCGGACGGTACTCTCTATGCCCTAGAGACTAATACCTTGCCTGGTATGACCGACCAAAGCCTCCTGCCCAAAGCAGCTGCAGCTGCTGGCATAAGCATGGAGCAGCTCGTCGACCGATTAGTACAGATGGCACTCAAGCGGGCGCATAAAAGCTAACGTTCGGCAAAAGCGCAGCGTTACGGTTTAAACTGTTTGCGCTTGATCTTTAACCAATACGGCGACTGACGCACTAGCTTGTGCGCATCCTCTGGATCAGCAAGTAGTGCCTTTAAGGCCTCTTCTGCGAATACTCGGTTTTGCGATCCCTTGGCAAGCACGACTGCCCCTTCTTCTAGGCCGCTGAGTACGTAATTACCGGCGTCGTATGGGCTAGTAAAACTCATAACCGTACAGCCACGCGCTTGTGCAGCAGGTGCAAGGTAGCGTTCTGCGTCCCTGCCTATAGTTATTACAAGGTCCAATTTTTTGGGATCACAGTACTCGCCAACTTCTGTGTGCGCTTCTGGGCTGTAGTCGCCTAACTCGTTCATACTGCCCAAAATAGCAATCCGCTGCGGTGCGCTGCCACTGTACAGCACATCTAAAGCGGCTTTAGCTGCCACGGGACTGGCATTGTAGGTATCGTCTATAAGTGTACTGTTCTTAACCCCTGGCAGTACCTGCATGCGGCCGGCAAAGGCTGCTAACGTAGCAATACCCGCTTCCAGCGCATGCTTGTCTAAACCAAGTACGTGGCCGGCGGCAACCGCAGCAACTGCTACTTTCGCACCCTGTTCACCCAGCAGTGCAATGTGCGTATCTATTTTGTGGTCTTTTTGTACGTAGAAGGTCACTGTTTGGCCGCCGTGATGCGCCTTAGACTTGCGCTTGGATACATAGTAGGTGGCCTTGCTTGTTAAGCCAAACGACAAGTACGTTTGGTCCTTTAAATAAGCTGCCGGCACATCGTCTATATTAACAAGCGATTGTTTGGCATAACGCAGCGCGGTTAGCTCTTCGGCAGCGACGGCATCGAGTGTACCAAAATATTCCATATGCTCCGGAGTAACAGCCGTAATAATTACTAGGTCCGGTTTAAGGTATGCAAACTGCTTAATCGTCCCTGGCGTATCAGTGCCTAACTCGGCCACTACATATTTGTATGGATAAGGGCGCCGCAGCATACGTTCGTTTGCCAGTAATATGCGTGCCCAGGCAACAATATTAAAAATATGCGGCTGCGAGTGGCCAAAAAATATAAGTGGTACGGTTACCGGATCGTTATAATTGCCTTCTTGCCACTGCACCTTTGCCGATGCGCTCAGCAAACGGGCGACAGCAATTTTTGTAGAGGTTTTGCCTACACTACCAGCAACACCAACAACCTTAAACGAATGCCGTGTGCGCAGCCGCCGTACTTGATGCGAAAGCATTGCCGTCAAAAAAGCCTTACCAGTAGCCTTAGGGTGCAACAGACGCCACAACAAAATAGGCAGTACCAGCAGGTGAGCCAATACGAGCGGATACGCCAGTATGAGCGCCACGCCAAATTCCAGCCCACCGATAAGTCCATATATATGCCAGAGCCACACGTAGGCTACACCCA
The DNA here is from genome assembly GCA_964432725.1 of uncultured Candidatus Saccharibacteria bacterium. Taxonomy (GTDB): domain Bacteria; phylum Patescibacteriota; class Saccharimonadia; order Saccharimonadales; family UBA4665; genus PMNU01. Next base: position 230,363 of record CAYSOP010000001.1, read on the forward strand.
GTGCTAGCTCAAGCACAGCCACCATATACAACAAAAAGCTAGCCCAACCCGCCACAGGATGCCGTACTTCTATCTCGCGGCTAAAATCTTGCGTTTGCCAAAAGGTCTTTAAATACGGCCATGCCCGATAATCCTGGGCAGCCAGCATACGCAGCAACTGCTGCGGTAAACGCCATGAGTATAAGCTAGCAAGCCCTTGTATCATATTGTTTGGCCTACCTTACGGTAGACAAACCCTGTACGTCATTCATAAGCGTCTGTGTAGTGGTGCTATCTTCGGCGTCCGATCCAAGAATAGGACCCAACAATTCCATAATCGACTTAGCACCGCTTGGTTTATCGACCTTCACTTGCTTGTTGTAATCGATTATCGTAAAGCGCAGCGCATAGGTTTGATTGTCTTCGGTGCCTGTGGCTAGCAACTGTTTAATCTTCTTGTCGTTCTTGGTAATCCAGATATCGGTTTTTACTCTGTTAAAGTTCGCACTACCAACCTCTTTGTTAAATCGGCTCAGGTCTGTATCGTCAAGCTTAAGGGTCTCTACCTTGGCATCTTTGACGGCCTTAGCAAACGCTTTAAGCTCGGTTTTATCAATGCCTAATTTGTAATGATAACAAGCAACTCCCTTAATTGATTGCCCCGACAGTGCGTCAGTTACAACCAAAAATTGATGAGCCTTGTAGGCATCGGTCAGTTTTTGCCGGTCAGCGTCAGACAATTTAGTGTCAAGCTTGTTTTGGGTCGCTTGTTTAATAAGGCTTTCATTTACCTCGAACCACTGGTTGTCTACTTGCTGTATTAACGGACCATACATTGATTCGCTCTCGCCAAGCATGCCATCTAGGCCTTTTAGGCCGCCGACTTTTACAAACAAAGACTTACCGTCCGTACTACGCAAATCAGCACTTATTGTAGTTACTAACAAGTCTACATCTGCCTTAAGTTGAAATGCCCCGCTGGCAGCGGTTGCGCCACTAAATGTGCTTGCGCCTGCTGCGGCTTTACCATTCTTGTCTTCGGCAGATAACTCGCCCTCAAATGCAACGCTCGTAACATCCTTAGAAAATGTATTCACCAACGCTTTACCGAGGACATTTTCTGGCTTATTAGGCAGGTAATATCCTACATACGCCGCGGCCGACCCGGCCCCGAGTATCAAGACTGCCAGGACAATAGCAAGTGCAACGGCTTTTATCTTCTTACGACTTTTGGCCGGTGGCGGAAGCGTGGTACCTGCTGCAGGGGTAGTGCCGACGCTCTCTTGGTCAGATGCGACGCTAGCGGGCATGTTGGCTGGGGTCACTGTAGATCCTGGAGTTATAATGCCGGACACGGCAGGTTGCGTATCAATGCCAGGTTTAATTTCGTCGTCATTAGGCGACGAAGAAGACGGAGGAGTTGGTTTTAAGTCCATGGAGTTTTTTCCGTGTTAATACTACCATAAGCGTAACACAAGCTACGGGCTAGGGGCTACAACTTGCGCAAACGGTCTTGTAGTTCGTTGAACGAGATTGTTTTTTCGGGAATAGAGGCACTTACCGGTACATCGTAACTATGGTAGGTCTGTTGGTATTGGGTACTGGTGACATTAGCCGCAACTACATGATGAGCCTTAACGTCTACAGTCAGTTTTAGCTTAAGGTCAGGCTGGCTATTAAACTGATTAGGGTCAAGCTGGTCGAGGTCGTGCAGTCCAACGCTGCCGGCAAAGCTCTTCATAAGCCTCGCGTAAGCCATGGGTTTAATGCTTACGTCGTATACGTACTGCAAGCGGCCGTCGACATGTTTTTTTGTCACCTTAGAAAAGTCAATTTTGTATACGTCTTGTTCTTTTATTTGGCGTGTCAGTGTGTCGCGCAGGTCGGGGCTTAACGAAGCAACAGGTACAACCATGCCGCCAATAGGTAGTCCGGTGCCTAGCACTGCCTGGCTAAATAATTGTTTCTGGTCGCCTTTAGCCCATACGCCTAATACTTTAGAAAAATTAAGTGTATGGCCATCCGAGCCTTTTTGGTCGGTTTTAATGCTGGCGTAGCGCGTATAGTCGGCAGTTGGCGTACCAATCATTTCGTTCACAACCGTTGTACCGGTTTGCGTTAGGACAGTGCGTGCATAACTACGGTTGGTTGCGCCCAGCGAATATTGCAGCGTCTGCTGCATGCCGGACGCGCCGTTGTTCTGGCTGGCCTTTATAGTAACGCCAGAACTGCGCAAACCTTGGTCTATAGTGCCCCAAAACACGTGTTCTGGGTCCGTCATTTGCTTATACCCCCACATGCCGGCAGTTACTAAAAGCAGTACGGCCCCCAGAACGTACAGCGTACGAACAGATTTAAGTGCAGTAAGAATACGAGAGAGTTTTATAGACATGCAAGTATTGTAACACCTTTATTTTGTTTGGCGGCGTAGGGTGGCGGCACCTAGTAAGATCGCGACTACCGCAAAGCCAACTACTATCGCTATGTAGGTATACGTATTAGACGATATAGTAGCCTCGGTGGCCACACCCGTCATAGCCTTAACGGCGTATGTCAGCGGCAACACGTCTGCCACATAGCGTAGCGCGTTGGGCATTTGGCCAAGTGGCACTAACAATCCGCATAGCAAGACTTGGGGCAAAATAAATGCGGGCATAAACTGTACGGCCTGGAATTCGGTACGCGCGAAAGCGCTCGCCAGCAACCCGAGCGTCGTACCAAGCAACGAGTTCGCTAGTGCTACTAACACTAATGCCCACTGTGGTCCGGCAATATCTAATCCGTACCCATGCACCGCTATCAGGCTCACAAGTGTTGCTTGTATGATCGCCAATAATCCAAAGCTTAGGGCGTAGCCGGCAATAATATCGAGCCGACCAATCGGTAGCGCCAACAGGCGTTCTAGAGTGCCGGATGATCGCTCGCGCAAGGTTGCCATAGCCGTAACCAAAAACATTACAATAAAGGGGAATATGCCCAGCAGCGCCGGACCAATCATGTCAAACATACCAGGCGTGCCGCTATACAGCCAAGCCAACAGCCCCATTAATACAACCGGTACTATAAACAGCAAACCGACGGTTCGGTGATCGTGGCTTAGTTGGCGGAGCACCCGACCAGTAGTTGCTAGGGTACGCGCCGGGCTCATGCCGCACCTCCTGCTAGCGTCAAAAAGGCGTCATGCACATTTTTAGCTTTGGCAGCATGGAGTAAATCTTGTTTGGAGCCATGGTGCAGTACCGCCCCATCGCGTACGAGTAACAATTCTGGGCACATTTCGGCTTCATCCATAACATGACTCGATATAAGCAGCGTACGGCCGCTGGCTGCCAGCCGCCTAAACAACTGCCATAAATGCTCGCGCAGTACCGGGTCTAGACCTACCGTTGGCTCGTCCAGTACCAATAAGGGCGGCTCGCCCAGCAATGCAACCGCCAAGCTCACCCGCGCCCGCTGACCGCCAGACAGCGCCCCAGCCAGTTGGTTAGCCTGCAATTTTAAATCTACTGCTTCAATAACTCTGTCTATTTCCGTCTTGGGCACGCGCAATATTGCAGCAAAATAAGCTACGTTTTGGCGCGTAGTTAAATCGTCGTACACTGCCGGGCTTTGCGTTACATACCCGATCTGGCCACGCAGGTCTTTATTGCCTGCTGGCTTACCGAGCACCAACATACGGCCGTCGGTAATTATTTGTGCCCCTACTACGGTGCGAATAAGCGTGGTCTTGCCTGATCCGCTGGGGCCAATAAGGCCAGTCAGGCTGCCTTTTTTTACACTGAAAGATAGGCTGCGCAGTACCCTATTCTTTCCCCGGACTATGCTCAGGTTTTTGGCGGTAATAGCATCGTCCTGCATATGCTTACAGTATGGACTTGTTACGCATCTATCTGCAAGTAGTTGCAAAGAAGGGTTATGGTTTCGGTCGCATTTCTTACAGCTTTTAGTGTGGCGTCGGCTGTAGTCTAAAGATACTAACAGTAATAGGAGGAGGTACACATTATGGCAACATCAGGAAAATCACGACGCGGTTTCGCAGCAATGGACCCTAAGCGCCAACGCGAGATCGCCGCACGCGGCGGCCGCGCCAGCCGGGGCGGCGGCAAGCGCAAGCGCACCACTACCGAATAGGCTACGCCGTACACTAAAAATCGAGGGTCTTCCTACGGAGGACTCTCGATTTTTTATGTAATACGGTCTGCTGTAGCTAGCTTAACCACGCCAGCAATATTTTGTTTAAATAAGTTGCTCTCTACGCCAATTGGCATAAATTTTAATCCTTTACGCAGTCGCCATACTGCAATGCCCTGATCGTCCGCCAGTACCGACGCAGCCGTCACGCCTAACATAGCAGCCATAGCTTTATCGCCGCGCCTGCCGTTATGACGCAGCAATTCCCATGCAGCACCAATTGATGGATGAGGGTCGTTAGGGTCTGGATGCATGTTCGACTCAGGCTTTATAGCCTTTTCGAGGACGTGACTAACTAGCTCTAGCGTGCCGGCCACGGTAGCCAGTCGGCCCGCCACTCTGTACATGACTCGCCGCGATTGCGACAGGCGCATACCCGGTACGTATGCTGACCGCTCGCCACTTATAAACGGCATAATGTGGGGGTATACGTCCTCTAGATTGGACATGCCAACATCGACTACATCTAGCGCGGTACCCTTATCTTCTGTAGCCTCATGTAGCGCCTCGGCAACTGCTACCATGCCGCCTGCTGCAACCAGCTCTACTTTTTGAGCAATAATACCAGGGCCACTCTCGTGTTGTCTAAGCACCTGGAGACCCAGCCCGTAGGCGCCTCTCGCATAGTCAAAATCGCTATCTAGACCACGAGATAAAATTACTGACCGTTTGTAATCATTATTATAGCCAGCCTTAAAAGGCGCAGGTAAAACTGAAGACATACTAACTATCCGCTGCTTTAACTATCTTCGTCGACTTTGTGGACGAATGCGTGTGTCTCCGGCACTTCGCCTTCTACACGCACAATTTCCCAATCGCCTGTTTTAATTTGAAGATTCTTGCCAAAACCAACCCATTTGCCGCGCAGCGCGTTGCCGTCGTCGTCAATAATAAGCTGGGCTGCACCGTGGTACAGGGTACCCTTATAAAATCCGTGCTGAGCCATTTGGTCTTGCCAACTGCCGGTAGCGACGCGGCCATCTAAAGAAAGGCGGGCCAGCATATACGCATCGTCGGCGTCTGATAAACTTTCTACTACTAACTGGTTGCCCATGCGGTGCATTGTTACATAGTGAATATTCTCGTATTCGCCCTTGCGGTCACTGCTCGTATAACGATAAGCGCTCCGCCACACCCCGGAAAAGTCATCTTGTTTTGTCATAACTTGCTCCTTACTGGTACTCATAATTGTATCACTTTCCAGGGCCTTTACTAATGAGCTCCTTGCCCATACACTAAGGGCTTAAGCGATCCGGTTATGCCAATATTTACTCTAAAATCCTACAGCGACTTTATTGTTGCTAATACAAAAACGGCCCAAGAAAAACTTGAACGGTTTACGAAAGCCGGCCCGGCAAATATTCATTATTTGTTCGATTTTGACCGCACCCTAACCACCAGCAAAAACAGCAACGACGATGTGACAACCTGGCATCTATTACATACTCTACTGCCACCAGAAGGCCGTACCGATTATAACCGCCTAGGCGATGTATACCAGACCATGGAATTTTCGGGCACCATGACCGCCAATGACGCAGAACGCTGGTGGATTGAAACGCTGGAATTATGCATTCGCTATCGCATTACCCATAAAGCCATCCAGGAAGCCTGCAAACTTATTAAACTGCGCGACGGTGCGCCCGACCTATTCACTTTATGCGAACAAGCTGGCGTGCCCACGATTATTTTATCTGCTGGGGTGTACGACATTATCGATCACGTTATGCGCTCTTATAAGCTACAGCCCACGGCGGTGTTATCGACTCGTTTGCAATACGGCACCAACGGCCAGCTCAATGGCTGGGACAGAGCTAGCCTAATACATTCGTTAAACAAACACGAGATGGGCCACAGCGAATTATCACGCATACGTAACGAGCGCCCTTTTACCGTACTCATTGGCGACAGCCTAGAAGACGCCAATATGGTAGACCCTACCCACGAAGTACTCCGTATTCGGGTAGACGACCACCGCGCAGACAAAACAGAAGACCGAACAACCTACCTGCAAAAAAGCTTTGCCGCTGGCTACGATATTGTAACGGGCGAAGATTTGCTGCAAGTGGCAGGCATGACCAAACGATTGCTTAGCTGCTAAATCTTGCTATTATTTGACTATGAAAACTGTGCTAGATACAGAGTCTATACACCTAAGAGTCGATGGGCTTGGCCCCAACAGCACCGTATTCCATGCTTGGCTCCACCCTGGGGTGTCACCATCGGACCGCGACAGCCACGCAGATATGCTAGCTGGCAGATCGATGGATTTTAGTTCGCCGTATTTTCAAGGAATAGCAGATGGCGTCAAGCAAGGCGTAGATATCAGGCAGTTACGCGTCCTGCCAGAGGCTGGCCAGTTTGGCTATAACGCCGATGACATAGCCGTAATGCGTCAACAGGCAGCCGAAATCTCGCGAGTAACAAATGCCCCTATCCGGACAGTCGATTTTAACTTTTTTACAGCATTACTATCCCGAGCTCAGGGCGTTAACCCCAAGCTCGTCCGGCGATATCTTAAAGGGGTAGAAAACGACAATCCACAGTCCAGCTTTTGGTCTATCCGTACACTGCGAAGCACGGGCAAAGTAGCACTCGAATATCTGGGACTTATAGACTACATCGATGGCGTATGCCCTGGACGCAGAATAGTCGAACAACCCATTCCCCCAGGTATACAAGCATACGAACAGTTCTGCCAGAGTGTGTACCATGCGTATGGAGACGAGGTAGTGCCGGTTAAATAAAGTGGGCATACAAGAAATTCGTGGGCTTTCGAAAAAACAACGCAGATATAATCAATACTATGAGAGTATATCGTCTTGAATTTTTACAGCCCGACGGACGCTGGACAGGACCTTACTGTGCCGAATGGATGACGCCTGCAGCATTTGAGATTCGAGAACGAATGTTAGAACCGCACCGAAATAGCGAATACCATGCTTTCCCCGATGAGCAAATTTTCATCAAAAATCCTGGCAAAGACCGCTATGTATGCGGATCATCTTCGGAAGCATTGCTCTACGTATGGTTCGGGGAATACATGAAGCCATTTCTTGCAGAAGGCGGGCATATTGGAATATATGACGTACCTAATCAAGCGATCACACACGACGATAGTAAACAAATCGTCTATCAGCAGCGTCAAGCAACGCTGATTTTAAGATCAGGCACGCCCGTTGAAACTAAACTACTTATCGAGAAAATTCATCCAACAAAACATAAACCTTTATGATTTACTTCTTGATTTAAAAATACCGTAGACAAGAAGCTACGGTATTTTTATTGGTGGAGCTACAGGGATCGCTGCGCTCCTACGCTGCGGCGTGCTCGAAGCAAGCTTCTGCGCGCGTCCTCACTCCGCCAAACCCCGGACCTATCGTCTTTTGCTTACAGCAAAATCCGGGTCCAGGGTTCGACTCTCTGGACCACCAAATAAAATACCCGGACAAGCCGGGTATTTTATTTGGTGGAGCTACAGGGACTCAAACCCTGGACCTCTGCCATGCCATGGCAGCGCTCTAATCAACTGAGCTACAGCCCCATAAAATGCCGGTGGCATTTTATGTAGTCACGAGCGAAGCGTCTTATAAAACTGTACAAACGCTACGCATCAGCCACCATAGTAACCTACGGTAAGCTTCGTAACGAGGGTATTTTAACAGATAGGGCTGCGAAAAGGAATGCTTATTAAATACTGGATTCCGGATCGAGTCCGGAATGACGCGGCTTACGGCACCTGCGGATAGACTGTTTAGAAAATGCGTTTGCGGCGGGCGATTACAATCACCACAATGTTGACGATAATAGACAGCAGCAAAATACCCGGGAATGCCCAGTACGCGTGTTGGAATGGCATTGCAATATTCATGCCATACATGCCGTAGAACATGCTCGGCAGCATAATCAGCACCGTTACGATGGTCAGGATTTTAATGGTACGGTTTAGGTTATTGCTGCTAATACTGGTGTAGGCTTCGCGGATGTGAATAATGCTCTGCATGTTGCTGTTGCAGGCTTCTATAGATTGTTCGTTGTTAAGTAGCAAGTCTTCTACAATGTCTTGGTCTTCGGCAAACAGCGGCATGTACCGCCCCAGCAACAAACGGCGCAAGGTAGCGTTGGTGGGCATCAGGCTACTTAAGAACTCGTTTAGTTCGTCTTCTATAATTACAAAGTCTATAAAGTCTTGGTTGGATATTTCGTGGCCGCGTAACCGCGAACGGATCAGTTTAATCTGCTTGCTGGTGCGGCTAATAAAGCTGTCGTACTGTTCGGAAATTTGCTGCAAAATAAGCAAAATAAGCTTGGCGCGCTGCGTGGTGGCAAACTGGATCTTGCCGCTCATGAACGCTGCCAGGGCTGGGATGCGTATTTGCGATATAGTAACCACCAACTCGCCGCTAAATATAAATAACAGCGGCGTCGTGCCCATATCGCCGTCGGCAGTTTTGTAAGCAAATCGTACAAATATATAGCTTTGCTCGCCTTCTTTTTCTAGACGGGGCATTTCGTCTTCGTCGAGTGCGTCTTGCAGGTGCCCTTCGGTAAGGTTAAAACGCTTTACCAGTTGGTCTATTTCTTTTTGCTCCGGGGCCTCTGCATACACCCAGCAACCCGGCTTGTAGTCGTCTAGTTCTTGCACCTGCGTGCTGCGCAAGCTTTTGAAAAAGTATTTGATCATGGTCGTTACTTTTAAGTATAGCCCAAAATCAAAGTTTGTACTGCATGGCCAATCAGCGCCGGGAATACTCACATGCCCCCGGCATGTTCCACTTTAGATTTAAAGTAACTCTTTTATGCCGGGAAGCGTATCAACTGATGGCAATTCCCTATTGGTACCGTCTTTCAAAAATTCGTAGGCGCCATTGCCGCGTTCACCCCAATATATGGTGTTGTTTGGGTCTGTAACAACACACCCGAGTGTTGGCTGGCCATCGACGCGCAGACCAATCATAACCGATGGATTAATAATCCAAACGCGGCCTGCTTGGGCTGTGTCATCGTCTTCTTCGGATACTATGCGGTCTTCGGGAAAGGCTTGTTGCAGTTCGACGCGCATGTAGGCTTCGGCTGCTTCGCTGGGCGTATGCTGCGGGCTGCCCGGCCCTTTAGCCAGCATGCCTGCTTTGGCTGCGATTCTAATCATTGTTTTTACGTCTTCGTTCATATGGTTACGCCTCCAGGGTCGCTAGATATTGTTTAAGTGTGCGCATGACGTCGGTGCGGTACGAGGTTTTGGCGTATTCGGCCTCTGTCATTTCGGCTCGGGTAATAGTGTACCCTTCGTTTATAAAAATAGGATCAAACCCGAAACCGCCGGTGCCCTTTGGCTGCTTGGCAATGTAGCCGCGCATCACACCGTCAAACAACTGTACCTCTGTACCGTCGTAATAGCCATAGCAGACGTCGCCGCGAGCCGCTTGGCTGGGTAAGGTATGGGCAAGCTTTAGCAAACCGTCATAGCCAATTTCTTGTATAAACCACTTTATAAACGGGCCCGGCAGTTTGCCCATGGCAGTCAGCGTTAAGGATGCGTCTTCTACGAGCACTGGCACTTTAAGCTTTTCATACGCTTGGCGCACTTTGTGTTCTACAATTTCGTGCAGATCGAGCGACTGCAATTCGTCAAGGTCTAGCTTGTGGTGTGCTACCGGATAGCCCAGCCAACGCGCCAAAAAGTCAGCCTTATGCTGATTGCCGGTAATAAATGTTAGGCTCATGCGGTCTCCTCTGGCGGCAGTTTTGTGCGTACGACCTCTTGCCATATATTGAATGCATCGATGCCTGCGCCAGGAGGTAGTCGTTTTTTAAGGATCTTCGTAGCAGCTGCAGGTGTCTTGCCATTAATCAATTCATGTACCTTGTCGACCACTGCAGCAAGGGTGCGTACATCTACATCCGTAACAATAGCTCTATGATCCCATCGCCCTTCTACGGGCGGATGTGTACCAAATTGTACCAATGGTTCGCTTTGGGAATTGTGTGCGATTATGTAATCACGCGTCAATGTATTCCAGGCTTTTACACCAGTACTGCTAGACTTAGTGAGCTCTCGCGCAGCATTTATAAAATCAGTTTCTTCGGCGTATACCGGCTGCGGCTGTTGTTCCGGGTTGGCAGACACATCGCCAATCGGACGGGACTCTACACCAAAACCACCGGCAAGGGCTGCAAGTCCAAGATTGCGAAATTTTTCAGGACTCTGGCCATTGCGGGAGATAATAAATACTTGTTCTGGCGATTCTGTTTGAGGTCGTTCTGCAGTCATGCAGTTATCCTAGCAGATCAAGTAATGTTTGTTCAGTTATTTGGGCAGTGCCCAGCTTATCGGCTTTAGCCAACTTAGAGGCGCCAACGTTTTTGCCGACTACTAGATACGAGGTATCTTTGCCTACCGAACTTTGGAATGTACCGCCTAACGACCGGATTTTATCAGCCGCTTCGTCGCGCGATACGTGCTCGAGCGTTCCGGTAATAACAAAGCTTTTGCCGTGCAGCGGGCCGCGAGCTTTGCTTTCGTAATGCGGTTGCACGCCAAGGCTGGCAAATTTAGCTAGTAGTTTTTCGTTGTCTGGGTCGGTAAACCACGCAAGTATAGATTCGGCTACTGTTTCGCCAATGCCCTCTACCTGCAACAGCTCGTCTAGGGTGGCGTGAGCAAGTTTGTCTACTGACCCAAAATGTTCGGCCAGGTCTATGGCAGTTTGCTGCCCAACATGGCGAATACCCAGACCATATATAAAGCGCGGCAGCTGCGGTGTTTTGGCGGCAGCGATAGCGTTTATTAAGTTAGTTGCCGATACATCTGCAAAACGGTCCAGCTTGAGCACTTGTTCTTTGGTAATGGCATAAATATCTGCCATGTCTTGCACTAGGCCTGCGTCTACCAGGGCCACGACGTTCTTTTCGCCTAACGTGTCTATATCCATGGCAGATTTACTGGCGTAATGGCCAACTGCGCGTTTTAGTAGCAACGGGCCGGTTGCGCCTTTGACGCGGTACACGGCCTCGCCTTCTGGACGTTCAAACTCTAGCTCGGGATATTGCCGGGCAAGTTCGGCCTCCATAGCAAATGGCTTGGTTGTTTTTGGCCGCAGCTTTAGCAACACTTTGGATACCTGGGGGATAATATCGCCCGCCTTAAAAATAATAACGGTGTCGCCAATACGAATGTCTTTACGGGCAATCTCGTCGGCGTTATGCAAGCTGGCGTGCTGCACGGTAGTACCAGCCACAACCACTGGGTCAAACACCGCTACTGGCGTAGCCGCACCGGTACGGCCAATACTGAGTACAATATCGCGCACCACTGTGGTGGCCTCTTCTGCGGCATACTTGTACGCCACAGCGCCGCGCGGCGCTTTGCCCACAACACCTAACTTGGCAAATAAAGCGCGGTCGTTCACCTTAATAACCAAGCCGTCAATATTGAACATCAGGCTTTCGCGCTTGCCTTCCCACTCGTCAGCAAACTGCATAAGCTGGTCTATGGTCGTAAACACGCCAGGTTCGGCAGTCGCTGCCAGGCCGAGTGCGCGAATAGCTTGATAGGCAAATACATTGGTCGGTATTTCCGATTCGTCCTCGCGCTGAATATCCCAACCCCTAAACCTAAGCGGCCGGGCGGCGGCAAGCTTTGGATCTAGCTGCCGAATACTGCCAGCTGCAAGGTTGCGGGGGTTGGCGTACAGGGGCAAACCATCTTTTTTGCGGCTTTTGTTAAGCGCGTCAAAATCTTTTTTGTAAATAATAATTTCGCCCCTAATTTCGGTACGCCCCTTTAAGAAGGCGGCAAATGTAGGGTCGGTGCTACGCAGGTGGGTAGGCACGCTATCCATGGTGCGAACGTTCATGGTTACGTCTTCGCCGACAAATCCGTCGCCGCGGGTGACCGCTCGTTCCAGTATGCCGTCTTGGTACCACAAGGCTACTGCCAAACCGTCCATCTTAACGTCGGCAAAATATTCTGGTGCGTGGTCTGGGGCAAGTTTTTTAACGCGCTCGGCCCAAGCCGCTAGCTCGTCGCGGCTGAATACGTCGTTTAAGCTCAGCATGCGCCTGCTATGCGTTAGCTGCGTAAACCCAGGCAAAGGCTGGCCGGCAACCCGCTGGGTAGGGCTATCCGGTGTAATTAAATCGGGGTATTCCGCCTCTAATTCGGACAGCTCGTGCTTCAGGCTGTCGGCGGCAGCTTCGCTCATAATAGATTGGTCTAATACATGGTAATGGTAGCGGTAATCAGTGATTTGGTCGCGCAGTTTTGCAATACGCTCAGCAGCTTGTGCATGGGTTACGTGTGCCATTCTTGCCTCCTATAACAATGCGCGGTACAGCGCGTACATATAACTATGACCAATAGGAAACAACAGCATCGTAATGGCAAAGAATATCATAGGTGCTGCCCAGCCCAAAAACAGAATGCTCGGCACCACTATTAGCGCCGTAATCATAAGTAGTGCAAACGGTATAAACAGCAACTTACGAATAACTGCAAAGCGTCGGGCAGCCACGAATTCGCGGGCCGACCTAAGGGCGCGCATGGGTGTCATATCCGGCAACGTGGCAATGTATAACCCAAATACGGTAGATGCCAATAAGTATAACGACAGCACTGCTAGTGCCAGCGATAACGGCACCCACAGAAGCTGCTCTAAGAATGACGTTGCCAGCCCATTGGCAGTAATTACCGTGTACAGTCCAACGCCCATTGCCAGGGGCAATAGCTCGGCAATAATAACCACCAACACTAATACATAGGGGACCAGCGGATACATACCTCTGTAGAAGGCGTCGCGCATGGTAATTGGCGCGGTGTCTTTGCCATACACATGCCGTAAGGCGTACAGCATAGCCAAGCTCAGGATGGTCAAAATAATCATCTGGTATATAGCACCCGCTGGATTACCCCCCTGGCCTGAAAGGCTAAACATATAGACCAGTAGCGTAAAACCACCGCCGATACCGCCAAGCAAACCACCAGACATATCGACCGATTCTTTCGCCTTAGAAAAATGGTCGCGCGTTATAAGGGCGCCAGCAAGCGACAACTCTAGCACCACCAGCACAGCTACAATGCATAAGAATAACCCGCGGTGTTGCCACAATACCTGTAGCGCCTGTTTTAATAGCTGGAACGAACTCGGCAGCTTGGTGGCGTCATCGCGCTTGACCTTATGCTCCAGCCTAAAAGACGTATGCTTTTTAATCGGCGTAGGCGCAGGCTTTGCAGTCGGTTTTTTAGCAGTAGTTTTTTTACGAGTTAACGGCTTGGCCATATATACAACAGTGTATCACCCTAGATACCTCGTGCCCACACTAAGCGTGGGTGCCCATTTTGCGTAACCGCGCGATCCTATCTTCTATAGGAGGATGGGTGCTAAACAATTTGGCAATGCTTTTGCCTTTCAGTGGATTGGCAAAATATAAATGGGCGGTTGCGGTGTTTTGGCGGCGCATAGTAGACCCATGGTCGCGGATTTTTTCGAGCGCCCGGGCCAGACCTTCTGGGTAACGCGTGGTGAGCGCACCGGTGCTGTCTGCCAGGTATTCGCGGCGGCGCGAAACCGCCAACTGCACAAGCGATGCGGCAATGGGCGCTAAAATCGCCGCAGCAATACCGAGGGCCATAAATAGCGGGTTGGGCGAATTGTCATCGTCGCCACCACCCCACCAAAAGAAGTGCAAAATAAAGTCCGCAATCAGGCCAATGGCGCTTACCAGGCCAAATACAATCATCGATACCCGGATATCGTAATTCTTGACGTGTCCCATTTCGTGGGCCATAACAGCCTCTAGTTCTTGGTCGTCCATAATATCGAGCAATCCCTGGCTGGCAGCTACTAGGGCATGCTTCGGGTCGCGTCCCGTGGCAAAGGCGTTGGGTGCAGGGTCGTCAATAACATACACCTTAGGCATGGGCATACCGGTGGTTATGCTCAAGTTTTCTACCGTGCGGTACAGACGTGGCTCTTGGCGTTTGGTAACTTCGTGTGCACCGTTTAATGCTACCGCTAATTTAGACGCCGCAAAATACTGGATTAAAGCGTAGACACCCCCTGCCAATAAGGCAATCGTAAAGAACGACGGGTTGCCGTATATATTGCTAATTATCCATCCCAATATGCCGATAATTACGGCAAACAGGACAATAATTATCCATGTTTTTCGTTTGTTGGCTGCTATTTCTGAATACATAGTGCTTATTACCAAAGAACAGGGCCAGCTGTTAACTGACGCTGTCCGTTATTATTATGTAGTCCCCTATTTTTCGTTAAAGTTAACGTCAACCGGCTTGTTGGCAGTAGCCACTTCGGAGTCGTCCAGTTCAAAGTATTCTTTGTCTTTATTAAACCCAAGCATGCCGGCAAAAATATTGGTCGGGAATACCTTGCGCTTAGTGTTAAAGTCGCGCACCGAACCGTTATAAAAGCGGCGGGAGGCCATAATTTTATCTTCGGTATCGGTTAGTTCTGCCTGCAGCGCCTGGAAGTTTTCGGTGGCGCGCAGCTGCGGGTAGGCTTCTGCTACGGCAAATAGGCTTTTAAGGGCTTGTTCGAACTGATTTTCTGCTGCAGCGGTTTCTTTAGGGGTTTGGGCGTTAAGCGTATTGGCACGCGCCTTGGTAACATTTTCGAATACTTCTTTTTCGTGCTTGGCATAACCCTTAACGGTATTTACCAGGTTAGGAATAAGATCTAACCGACGCTTTAGCTGTACTTTAATATCACTCCAGGCTTCTTCTACCTGCTGGTTGAGGCGAACCAGCCCGTTGTACATGCCAATCAGTAGAATTGCCAGTATGACAACAATAACGCCAACGATAATCCAGGTCATAATATTAGATGGATACTCCTTATATTTGTACTTAACAGTATACAGTACCCTACTAGTGTTACGTAGGTATTTCTACTGTTTTCTCAGCATATGTTCAGCCGCGTACGTGTTGTAATTTTTTACTAGAATGCCGAGAGTTAAGAATCTTTTAATGTTGCGCTTATACACTCTATGAATCTTTGACAATTCAGGAGTGTTCTTGTATGAGTGATCCCAGACCGACCGTCAGTACCGTACCTTGTGTCATTTGCCAACAATCTATTCCCTACAGCGAAGCAACTGCCGGCTCTTTATACGCCGACGGCACGCAGGCGTTTGCCTGCAGCAGCCATATTGCAGAGCGCCTTCAGTGGACTTTGGAGTGGGTAATGTTCGAAAGTAGCCAGACAACATGAGACAGCTATCCTCTAGCCAGTTATATGTAGATGTGCGGTTGTTTGATAAGCCCGATACATTAAGTTATGACCTAAGCCAACACTTACCACGCCGTTTGACCGTAGGGCCGGTGTTAGTGTTGGCTAATAATCCCCCGGTCTTTTTATCGGTTATTCGTAAACGGTTAGCCAAACTACTGTACGCATTAGAATGCGAACGGGCCCGTACACTGGACCGACAGAAAAGATTAGCACTGAACCACGAGGTTCTACGGCTGAATAACGCATGTTTTACGTCCAAGCCATCTATAGCCGTGCCCGATGTACTGTGCACCACACCCCATGCATTGGCTACCATACATCTGTACTGGCAAACAATATACATTACTACCAGCATTACAGACCAGCAACTACAGACTGCTTTGTCGTTACTCCATTCCGGTGGCCTACTTGTCGTATACGGTCACCTAACAGCGGCACAAGAGGCCGTTTTGGCTGCACACCAGATGGTATGATGTAGGCAATGAGCGTACGAAAAGGACGTGTAATTGCCGATGTCGTCACCGTAGCTTTGGTAGCGGTGCTTGGCTTTGGTGCTCTTAATGCCTCTAAACCCGTACAAGGCGTTAAGCCTCAAATTAGTACGTTAGCAACTCGCTCCGCGTCAGAAAATATTACCTGGCCAGCCCAAGGCTATGCCGCCGTTGGCGCCACTGGCTACGGCGTACTTGCAGCTAAAGGCGACCAAACACCTCGCCCCATTGCCAGCATCTCTAAACTTATTACCGCCCTAACTGTTCTGAAACAACAGCCGCTTAAACTGGGCGAACCAGGATCTACCTATACTATTACCGACGCAGACGTCGCTCGTTTTAACGACTACCTGGCCAAGGGTGGTACTGTTGTGCCCGTAACGGTTGGCGAGCAAATAACCAAGTATCAGACGCTCCAAGCTATGCTATTGCCATCTGCCAACAACATGGCCGACAGCTTAGCGGTTTGGACATTCGGGTCTATGGAAGATTACCATGTTGCCGCCAACGCCGTAGTCAGGCAACTTGGCATGACCCATACAACTGTTGGCGGAGACGCCAGCGGCTTGTCGCCAGCAACCATTAGTACACCGGCAGACCTTGTGGTGCTTGGCGAAGCAGTCCTTGCGCAACCGGTACTGGCGCAAATTGTCGGCCAAACAACTGCTGACCTACCAGTTGCAGGTACGGTAAAAAACTCTAACGCCCTCCTTGGCAGCAATGGCGTGGTAGGCATCAAGACCGGCACTTCCGACGAAGCAGGTGGTTGCCTCTTGTCGGCAGCTCAATACGAACTAGCAACAGGTAAAACTATTACCGTTATTGCCGCCATAATTGGAGCGCCGAACCGGCCTACTGCTTTTGCAGCAACCCCGCAGCTGCTCAGTTCTACCAGCGATAATTTTACCTACGACACACCGGTGCGGGCTGGCGAAATTATTGGCACATACAATCTACCTTGGGGCGGTTCAGTAACGGCAGTAGCCAAAAAAACCGTATCGTTTGTGCGTTGGAATGGCGTAGCGCTCAGTACCACTGCAAAACTAGACAAGATTAATCGGGGACTACAAAAAGGCGCCAAACTAGGCACCGTTACGATTAAGAGTGGCGATACCACCTACGCCACAGATGTCATAACGAAAGATGCCGCGCCAACACCACCTATCTGGTGGCGCGCCGTGAGGCATTAGCTAGTAGCTCCTTCATGTACGTCATGGTGTCGCTCTGCGACATGGCCAGATCGCCTAAACGGCTAACTTGTTGGTGGCGTTCAATAGCCTGTGGGATGCCAGCGGTATTATACCTTTCTCCGTTCTCGCCAAATCCTATTAGCTTTTTTCGAGGAGAAAGGACGACAGGCGTTGCATCGACATACGCCGCTATACCGTTTGCACTCGTACTCCGTGCAACATCAACAACCGAAAAGTTATGTTGCGTCAGTTCTTTTGGGTCTGTCGGCACGGCAGCATCGGGGTGGACCATCCGCACACCCCAAGCACCGTCTGTACGCTCGGGCATATCAAGCATCCACTTCAGTTGGCTTTTGTAGTGTGGAGCGTGTAATGCACTAAATGCCCCGGGCAGAACTATATGATTTGTTGGCACGCCTAGCCCTAGCAGCAGCTCGGCACTTACTCGCTTAAATCGCGCAAGCTTTTGAGTCTCCCGGTATATATTGTGCGATTTACTACTTAGCACCTTTAGCCTGGCAATACGGTTAGCTACAGGCGGCGCCTGAATAAGCTCGGTAGGATATTCCCTACTTACTGTAGTTATGGAACGGGCGTCAAGGTAATCACGCGTAAGAAGAAGTTGTCCCATTACAGGGTGATCTTCGCCAACAGTTGTTGCAAGCTCCGGGGGGAAACTGGCTACTGTCGATGTTCGAAAATTATGTTCGCTCATTGTACACCTCCTTTTATTAAAGGTTATGGTACGGGGTTTTTGGTATAAGATCAAATACCGAGCTGGTGTGTATTACGACATCCGACGCAATGCTTCTACGCTATCAAACGGATTAAGGGCTAGAGTGCCCAGGGTTGCAAGTTGGGCCTCGTACGTTGCCACCTCCGGCGAATCCACAGGTACATATCCTTCGGTAAGGTCTTCTAGGCCTACTATGGTTCCATCTGGGTCATGAGTCAGGCTATATCCCTCGTAATGAGCAGACGCCCCTTGGGGCATATAAGTAACGCTAAAATTGTGCGTAACATCTGACGGCAGTGCGACACCTTCTGATATATACCGTACACTCCATGGCTTACCGTCCTCTGTCATGCGGACTACATGTTGGGCTTGAGAACGTCGTAATTCTGGCGGCACACCCTGCAGTGCAGAGTGGGCAATAATGAACTCTGTAGGCACGCTCTCTAGAACGTGCTGGCTGTCTAGCCGAAAACGAACTACCCGATCTCGATCAGCAGGCGTTACTTCTTGGTACGGCCCCGGGAATGGCAGCGAGGTAATGTACCGCGCTGCTGCTTCGGTTTGCAGCACTCCTGATATGAAGTCTCTACTAAATATAGCGGCCCGGCGAGCCTGTGTACGATCGCGCACCACAGACATGAGTCCGGAACTAGGAAGTGTACCCTGGGGGTCTTCGTCGTAGGCATATTGCAAACGTGCAGGTAATTGGGCGGCAATCTCGCTGCGGAGAAGTTGTTCGGACATGGGGCGTAGACTCCTTGCTGATGTGGTATTGAAATGGTAGTGGTTTTTGGGGTGGGAGGCAAGGGTATATAACCTATATAAGCGTTCGTAGATATTTCTGCGTAGCTGGGAATGCCCTTAAGCCTTGCGCTTCAGACGGAGTAAACCATTTGTAGTCGATAATTTCTTTGCCATTAATCGTAAAACTAATTTTATCGGGAGCTACTTTAAGATCATAAAAGTAAACCGTTCCCTCACCGAAGTCATATGGAGCTTTAACTACCAGTCGAAGATCAGTAGGTTCAATTTCTAAGCCCAACTCCTCTCTAAGCTCGCGGCAAGCTGCTACTTGAGGGGAGTCATCGCCGGGGTCCAAACCGCCACCTATAGGCTGCCACCATTCGGTCAGTTTATGTGTTCTGACTAAGAAAACTCTGCCTTTTTCATCACGTATTCCTACAACCGCAACATCTCGCTTTGGATGGTCTAGCTTATACTGGTCTGCTTGGTTCATGCCATTAGTGTAGCGGGGATAAGCGGTTTTAACTATGGAGAGGTGGGCGGTGAGGCACTCGCGTTAATTAAGCCCTATGGGCATACTACTCACTCTCGGCTAAAGCCTGCCGGTCTGTATGCATGGCCAATCTGAATTGGGCGCTGAGGGATCGCTCCACTTCGTTTCGCTCCTACATTCCGGCGTGCTCGAAGCAAGCTTCTGCGCGCGTCCTCATTCCGCCGAACCCCCGACCCTCTCGGTGTAAACGAGATGCTCTAGGAAGGGACTCGCCTTGCAATGCTCCGCTCACGGGCATAGCCCTACCGCTTCGACTAAATAAGGAAAACAGGGTATGCCACCGGCATACCCTGCCCCACTCCCCTTACGGGTCGTGGGTGCGAGCCCACAGCGACCAAAAGAAAACACCCAGGCAAGCTGGGTGTTTTCTTTTGGTGGGCGCTGAGGGACTCGAACCCCCGACCCTCTCGGTGTAAACGAGATGCTCTAGCCAACTGAGCTAAGCGCCCGGAGTCTGCCATTGGCACACGAGTAATCTCGGCGCCGATTGGCCATACGGTACAGACCATCTTGCCTGGACTTGCCATATTATATCAAATTAACCCCGTAAAACAACAGCTGTGGCTTAAGCGGCGACTGCGACCTGCTGTTCGGCTCGCTGGATTGGTTCTAGTGCTCGCGGCACGAACTTGTCTACGTACCAATTCCATGCAACAGAATCTTCTACAAACTCGGCTGCGTTCACTAAAAACTGAGCTGCATAATAACCACGCAATGCAGAAGTTGTTACTGCTCCAATCCTGCGCGTTAACCGAGACCGAGCCCAGCTGCGTCTAACATGTTCAAAATTGCCACTACCTGGATTATATACAGACACGCCATCAGGATAACGCTTTCCGGTGTACTGCCCATAAAACGGCTTGTTCAGTTTTTTGGACTCTACCGGGCAGCGCACAATGCCAATTTCTTGTATTTTGCCTACATGAGCCAATGCGGCCCAGCGATTCATTTGCGTAGCGGCAGCCTTGGGGTCATCGGCCACCAATTTATCTAAGGCTGCGGTACCTATAAAAAAGCCCAGCAGTTCAAACTGCTGGGCCATTACAAATTCGGGTAATACACTATTGCTAACAAGCACCACCCCTCTGTCCGGCGGATCGGGCTGTCCAACCGGCCGCAGGCGCTCGTAAGGGGTATGGGGCGTCAGCATAGTCAAAACATAGTATCGAGACCTCCCCAAAACATCAAGAGAAATTTTGACACCAAGTAAAGTAAAAATGTGCTAGGCTCTCGTACGGGTGAGCCTATGCTATCATGCGCCCGTGAGATATAAACATAAACGGATTTATGAATGGAGTGCAGATCTGACCTATGTGGTGGGGCTACTTACTGCCGACGGCTGTCTTCAAAAAGACAAGCGCCATATAGATTTCACTTCGAAAGATCAGCAACTCGCATGCTTATATAAATCACTCATACGCCCGGAGGTCACTATAGGCGTGAAAAGTAGCGGCGGTAGCGGGACGGATAAAAAATATTTCAGAGTGCAGTTCAGTGACGTAGCACTGTATGATTTTTTGCTAGGCATTGGGCTTGAACCTAACAAAAGCTTGGTGCTCAAGCCGCTCGCCATACCTAAGGAACTTTTTGCTGACTTTACAAGAGGCTACTTTGACGGGGACGGCTGTATAACCGCCTCAATCGATAAACGCTGGCAGAATAGTTATATGTTCTACACATCTTTCGCTTGCGCCAGTCCGCCGTTCTTACGGTGGCTTATAGCTAACCTCGCCGAGCATGTGCCTGGCATTACTGGTCACATTCGTAAATCGTCCCGGGCATATACACTTACCTACGCCAAGGCTGACTCACGCGCTCTATTCACCTTTATGTATTACGCAGAGAACGTTCCTCGCCTCGAGAGGAAATACAACCGTTACCTTGAAATTTTTGCCCGCGATCCGTATCCTAATAGAGGTAACGCGCGAGTGGTGAAATTGGTAAACACGCAGCCTTGAGGTGGCTGTGCCCTAAAAAGCTTGGAGGTTCAAGTCCTCTCTCGCGCACCAAGAAAAGACGACCAGGTACAGCCTGGTCTTTTTTCTTGGCTGCCGAGAGAGGACTTGAACCGTGGGTGGAGCATGCCGGGGGCATGCGAATACTCGTCAATTCGGATTGGCTACACCCCGACACCTAGCAATGTGAGTTTTCCAATCTTGACAAAGCGGTAGGCTTTAGCCGTAGCGACTCATCCGAACATAATGAGGTAATAATGCTTGTCTACGATGGTGTCGGTAGGCCATGGCGCCGGAATAGATAGAAGGCGAAGCCTTCATCTATAAATGCCTACTGTATAATCAAACCCATGATCAGCTCGAAGAAGTTATAAGATGGATGCCTCAAAACTGTCGATACCTATCAGAGACGATGGAATAGAACTGCTGAAAGTTGTTGCACGCCAAGCCGAAAACACAACTGGATTTGTCTTTCATGGCTCTCCTCAAATACTTACCGAACTCGAACCACGCCCCGTCTACTGGAAAGATCCAAAAGGACTACTATACCCAGACAGCGAAGCACCAGTCGTATGCGCAAGCGATAAGCCGTACATTCCAACATTCATGTCTTTACTGCCTCGTAAAAGCGACTGGGGTTACGTATCTAACGGCAGGGCCCATGGCTTGACGTATTATATTGAGCAATCGTTCAAGCCAGAATTTTTACAAGCAGTGGGTTATGTGCTCGTACTGAGCGCCGAGGGTTTTGAAAAAATAACTCCGCCCATCCCCATTGGATGGAAATATGATGTGCCTATCGGAGGACGACAGCCCGAGATGCGTAACGAAAACCCTGTGGTACCGCTCTATGCCATCAAGGTAACTTTCGCAGATTTTGAAGCTCTGCTGCAATTAGAGGGCAACTCGCAGGTAGAATATCGCTAAGGTTACGGTTACACCATAGCTGGTCTCCCCTGCTTGCTGTAAAATCATACCTAATGCCAGAACGCCTTACCGTGCCTATAGACCCTAGCCAGCAAGTGATTGGCTACAGCGTCAATTCCAACCTACCCGAGGAGCTATATGCTCCGATCCAGGGAATTCAAGCGGGTCTAAAAGAAAAATTCAGCGATGCTATTTGGGCAGTGCCCCGAGAATCTTTGCATATAACACTCATGGATTGGCTAGTACAGGATGCTCACTACGGCCGTGAAGAAGATGAGCTGTTCCACGATATCAAAAGCAACTACATATATGCACTTACGGATATCCTAAAGCATCAAGAACCCATACAGATTACCTTCGACAAAATAGAGGTATATCCCGCGGCTATTATCGTAAAAGGCCACGACGACGGCTCGTACCAACGCATTCGTGAAGAATTTTTACAGAGGGTAAAACTTTTGCCCGGTACTAAGACCCCTCCAAAGATTATCCATACGACAATTTGTAAATTCTTAAAACAAATTGATGCCACCGAAGTAGAAGACTTCGTAAAAAACGAGGCACTAGCGGTCCAGGGAGATATTACCGAGTTCTGGCTGGCGCGGGAAAGCCTGGCATTTATGGGTAACTACGACGTCTTGCAACGCTTCCCTTTACTGCCTGAAACGCACAAATAACCTGATTCTTACAAATGACATTTATTCTTTACAATCCGCCGACCGAACCGTAGAGTTTTAAAGCAGGAGAGGTTGGAAGAATAATATGGAGCGTCGTCCATCACGCAATCAAGCAAAATACTGGAGTCTGTTTTACGACCTCAGCGTGTATTTTAATTACCTGCAAATATACCAGGAACGCGACCAGGCCGTTATACGCTACATTGCCATTGCACTAGCAATAACTTCCAGCAGTTCTATTGCGGCATGGGCCATATGGCAAGAGGTGTCGTGGTTATGGGCAATTATTATTGCCGCTTCGCAAGTCCTTAATGTCAGCGCGGGCTTCTTGCCCTATAAGCAGCGCGAAAAAACACTGCGTACCGTGTTGCCGCAAATGCAAAAATTGTTGCTAGACTGCGAAGACGAATACGAGCTGGTAGTTTCAGGCGAACTTACCGACCACCAAATTCACGAAAAGACAATGGAATTCAAACGTCAGTTTAGTGATGTGAGTAATCAGATGTACGCCTGCGGTTTACCGCAAAAAAAGAACTATCTAAAAGAAGCTGAAGCTCGTGCGCGACAAGCACTTATCGCGTATACTACTTAAAGATAAGGAGGTTACATAATTATGTCAAAAATACGCAAAATCGGCCTTCCTAAAATAACATCTAGGCCACCCGCACCGCGGATGCACCCCCCTAAGCCAGAGCCTAAAAACTAGCGCCGCTTGCGCGTTTTGGCTGGTTTTTTACGCGAACGGTACTGCCCTAAAAACCGAACAATACCAATCAAGGCAATGCCTGCCCACACGGCATTGAGTACGGCACTAACGTATGCGCCGTAACGCAGTTGGTAAACAATTAAGAACGTTGCGCCAAGTACGTTGTCTAGTTCATACCAAACCGATTTGTTGGTCCACTTGCCGCTACTAATACGGTAAAAACCAAACAGCAATAGCGCCGCGCCAACCACTCCAATACCGCAAAACAGTAAGTTAGTTACCGACATACACTACGATCTTGGCATATGATCGTACAAATGTTCCATAGAATAGCTATTGCGTAGTAGCGGTTTAATGCTATCGAGCGTTACGTTCATTTTAACGCCTGGATTAAGCGTGCCATATGGGTCAAACACTTGCTTTACTTTTTGGAACAGCTCGTAGGCTTCAGGCCCAAACAGCTTGGCAACGTACGGGGCGCGCAGGCGGCCGTCGCCGTGCTCGCCGCTGGTGCTGCCGCCTAGCGAAATAACTAAGTTGTAATATTCGTCTAATAATTTAAATACTTTTTGGCGATCGCCTACCTGCCCCAAATCTAAGAATGGCTGCATGTGCAAGTTAGCGTCGCCTGCGTGCCCCCATACGGCAACTTGCAGTTGGTAGCGGGCAAACAACTGGTATACGGCATCGAGGTATTCACGGAAACGTTCAGGTGGCACCACACCGTCTTCTATAACGGGCAAGGCTTTGGCGCCGCCTTCGCCGTGCGCGACAACCGTGGCAGATGAATGACGGATCTTCCACAGTTTTTCTTGTTGTTCAGGTTCGGTCTCTACAATAACGCCTGTCGAAAAACCATCTAAAATCTTGCGAGCCTTTTTTGCCGCCTTTTTCTGGACGCGTTCGTTGTTATTATCAAACTCTACTAGCATGACGATCTTTGGAAATGGTTTTTCGATGACGTCTTTTAGCTGGTTGGGGTTAAGCTTGTCTACCAAGTTTAGTAACTGATCGTCTACCATTTCGATGGCGCTGGGCATGTCGCCTAAGGCACGTAGTTCTAGCACCGCGCTTTGGGCGCGTTCTATGTCGTCAAAATAGGCGACAATAAGAGTCGTAGAAGGATTGTAGGGTTCTGTGGCCAGCGTTGCTTCGGTCACAATACCGAGTGTGCCCTGCGACCCAACAAATAATGGCGTAAGGTCAATAGATCCGTCGCGGCGTTTTACGTCTATTAGGTTATACCCAGCCGAGTTTTTAGTAACAGCCGGGCGCAAACGGTCTATAAGTTCGTAGTGTTCATCGAATAACGCATCGACTGCGCGGTAGATCTCGCCTTCAAAGGTAGCCAGTCCAAGCTTCTTGTTTAAGTCACGCTTAGTTTGGCGCCCGGTTACAATGACTTCGCCGTTAGCCAGCACGATCCGCAAACTTTTTACAAAGTCACGCGTACAGCCGTACTTGACGCTCTTTTCGCCACTGGCATTATTGGCGACTGCGCCGCCAATAGTAGAATATTCCATACTAGCCGGATACGGCGGCAAAAACCGGTCGTGGGTATGCAGCACTTGTTGCAGCTTGCCATAGTTAGTGCCAGGCTCTACAACCACGATGCCACTCTTGTCGTCTAGTTCTAAGATGCGGTGCATGTGGGCTGGGAAAGCCATTACAATACCAGCGCCTATAGCACCGCCGCTTTGGTCGGTACCCGCACCACGGGCGGTCATCGGTATAACCCGGCCGCGCTCGGCCAACTGCCACGTAAAACGGGCTGTTTTGCGTACATCGTTTTCGCTGCGCGGATACACCACCACTGCGGGTGCAAGGGTTAAGATGCTACCGTCTGTTGAAAAATAACGCCGGGCGTCGACAGAGGTCATTACCTCGCCCACTAAATGTTCTTGCAGATAATGCGCCACTTTACTCATATATGTCTATTTTTACCCTGTTCGAAAAATTAGCTCTAGCAGTATAGTATCACAACGCACCAGACACAGACACCCAACACAGGGGTTTCAAGACAATCAATTACTTAAGTATCGGCATCTAAAGCTGCTTGGTAACGGTCAGTTGCTTAGCTTTCGCTTCGACAGCATTAAAAGCGTTTTGATCAACATCGCCATTGGTGTTAACACACGAGCGGCTTATAAAAGCGCGGGTGCCGCCCTTAAGAATAACGGCGCTGTAATACGAAAGGCCGTGTTTCTTGCCGTTAGTAAAGCTAATGCGTACGGTTGGCATTTTGTAGGTAACCGCACTATCCGTAGCGTCTTTTAAGACAAGCAAGTCTATATCTTTAGGCCCGTCTACTGTTGCCCCGGCCTTACGAAGTGAATCCAACTGCTTTGCAACCAGTTCGTTTATGTTGTTGCCCGGTAAATCTGTAGCAGATAGCGTACCGAACTGCAGATTACATGTACCACTTGCGTCGATGTAGTTCTTGACGGTGTCGGCGCCAATAGGCTTAGCGGTTAAACCACTGAGGTCGGCGGGCGGGTTGATAGCAATTGTATTGAGCGAGGCAAGGTCAACTGCCGGTGCGGGCTTGGTTGTAGGCTGTGGTGTAGGCGCAGGATTTGGAGTAGGGTTAGTTGGCTTGTCGGCAGTCGTCTTGGGGTCATCGTTCACAAAGAAAGTGTTATAGCCGGTGTACCCTACGCCAGCAACTAGGACAATAATGATAAGTGTTATAAGCACTGCCGGCCAACGGCGCTGCTTGCGAGCAGAATATGGCTTATACTCAGGAGCTTCTTGACCAGCAGGTGGCGTATAGCTGGTAGGCGGAATGTAAGGAGTGGCTGTTGGCTGCTGGGGACCTTCTTGACCAGGCATTGGCAACGGCATTGCCGGTGGAAGCGAAGGTAGTGTGTCGCCAGCAGGCATGTTTGGTGCAGCATAGATGGGCGCAGTTGGCTCGCTGTTAGGAACCGGGCGTAGGTTAGGGTTTTGTGCTTGTGGATTATAGTCGGGGTGCGTGGCACCGTATACGGCCTGGGCTTGCCAGTCGCGGCCCGACGATAGTGGCTGGTTAGGCCGTCCTTGATTGTATTCATCAGGATTCATATAAGTCCTTTTACAAAGCTCTCTCTTGCGAATGCTTATTATAGTATATACGGTCAGAAAAATCCAGTTCATGATGATGCGAATCATACACTGTACTTCCAAAGTATCCGCGTAAGCGCAGAACGGAAAGTATTATGGAGTGCATAGCGTATAGCGCTATAACAATACTGAAGCACCGAGACTGCCCGGCTAGCTATCTTTGCTAGAGCCAAGTGAAATGCCGGTATATGCCGGGATTATCATTCGCACAGAGTCCGTCTATATAGGACGAACCAAAGCGCTAATGGCACGATGGTCGCTCAAAGGGCTTTTTGCGTGGGTCTCTTGGCCGATAACCTCTAGTCCGCGAGTAACAATATGATCCAGCATGAATGGACCCTTCGTAGGCCGATTTTTAGGGTCTGTATCCCGAAAACCTGCTTCTTCAAAGCGCTGCATTGTCGTGCCCGTAGCCATATCTGTAAGCCTTGAAGCGAGACTACCAATTCTTTTCAATTTTGGAGGCTTAAAATCAGGGCGTGGCTCGACAGTAGGCATGCGCCGGGCAATGGGTCGAACAAAACGCAGTGCCTTGGCGCTGGGGTCGCCACGCTGCATTGCATTAAAGTCGCCACCAATAAGAGCGTGACTGCTGAATTCAGCTACTCTAATGAGCCGAACGGCCTGCGCTAAACGACGTCCTTCGAGACGATCATCCAAATGTGCCCCAAAAAAATCAACTACGGTTTCGGTACCATGATCCGCGCTTACAAGCGGCATATGCACGGCATTACGGCTACTAAGGCTTATGAGTTGTGGCCTTTGATCCGCTACACGTTCCTTACGCACAATACCAACAATTCCATGACGATCTTGCCGTCCGTCATTATCTTGGTATAAACCATGGGTTACGACGTATCCATTCCTGTCCAAGTCTTCAAACACTTTATCGAGTAATCCGTCCTTGCCTTCGCGCCAGGCTTCAGAAAATAGTGCTGCGTCAGGACGTCGTTCTTCTGCTACGACTTTAAGCACGCCACGCGCGCGCTGTTCGTCACTGAAAGCGTCGAGTACATTCCAGGCCATAACTTCTACTGCCATGATAACTCCGTATTAATCTACTTAATTCTAAATATTACCGGTCTTTTGTCAATAACGCCATAGCCATGCGAGAAATTCGACCGCAGAGAGGTTTCTACGTTGCGGTGTGCTCGAAGTAGTATTGCCGCGGACGCTGTCGTAGGCAAGTTCTTGGTATACTACGCCCAATGCCAGAACAACCTACTTTTACAGAGAATGAGGGAGTGCCCTTTCGGCAAGCTGTCCTAAAAGTGCAAAGCGACTGCAATATGGCTTGCCCGGACTGCTATGTGTACGCGGGACCCGACCAAAGCTGGGCTACAAAGCCGGCACGTATGGAAGAACCGGTTCTGGAACGTACCGCCGAGCGGCTGGCCGAACATGCCAGTGCGCATAACCTGCCAAAAATACAAGCCATATTCCACGGCGGTGAACCGCTGATGAACGGCCCGCAGTATATACGACGCGCCAGCCAGATACTGCGGAGCGCTGCGCCCGAAGGCACAAAACTTACATTGGCCGTCCAAACCAATGGCGTTTTACTGACCAAGCGCATGCTGGATGTACTGCTTGAGGAAGACGTTCATGTCGGCGTGAGCCTGAACGGTCCCGCAGAAGTGAATGATCCAGCAAGACCGCTAAAGGGCGGGCGCGGCACCTACGACATTGTCGCGCGCAATCTGCGCTTGCTTGGCAGCGAGCCATACCGTAGCATTTTTAACGGTATACTCTGCACCGTTGACCCAACCAGTAATCCAAAAGAAGTACTAGATACACTTGCCCAATTTAAGCCGCCGAGGATGGACCTGCTAATGATGCATGCCACCTGGGAGTCGCCACCTCAGCACGATGCGCCAGCTACCGGCAAGTGGCTGTTAGATGCCTTTACCTACTGGGCTTCGCAGTCCGACCCGGATTATCCTCAAATACGGTTGTTCGATAGTTTAATTGCACTCATGGCCGGGGGCAAATCGCAAACCGAACAAATTGGCACCTCGCCACTTGGGGTCGTGGTTGTGGAGGCTGACGGTACGTACGAACAAAATGACATAATGAAAATTACCTATGCGGGCGCGCCTACTACCGGCATGAATGTATTTGAACACAGCCTGGATGATGTGCTGGCATTGCCCGAAATACGCGTCCGGCAGCTAGGCCTGGCCGCCCTGGGCAAAACGTGTCAAGCCTGCCCCTTAAAACCAGTGTGCGGGGGCGGCCAGTACGCCCACCGCTACAGCCGCGAAAACGGCTTTGCCAATCCGTCTGTGTATTGCGATGATTTACAGCTCTTAATTCGGGGGGCGCATGGATATTTGACGAAACGTATTGAGGAGGCCAGAGCTAAAGTAGATAAAGAATAGTGATAAACGGGTGCTCTGCTTGCGGCTAAAGCTTTAATAGGCTACAATGACCCCTGTTACGCCGCAGTGGTGAAATTGGTATACACGCTAGTTTCAGGTACTAGTGGGGCAACCCGTGGAGGTTCGAGTCCTCTCTGCGGCACCAAACTAAAAGGTCCAGCAACGCTGGGCCTTTTAGTTTGGTCTTGTAGGGATGTCTCGAACCTCCACGGGGCAGCGCGCAGCGATGCATACCGTGGAGGTTCGGCGGAATGAGGACGCGCGCAGAAGCTTGCTTCGAGCACGCCGAAACGCGGGAGTATAACGCTTACACGCCCCCAGTTCGCGGCGGAATGGCCAGATGACCATAATAGGCCTCGGGTTTGCTTCGTAGTGGAGACAGCGGCCTCTCTACAGTGACTATATGCGCACCTGCGTTGTCAGTAGTTTCGGTCAGTACTTGCCAAGTAGCAAGGTACGATGCCGACAGCACCTTGCGCGGAGGCGTTCTAAGGGTATAGAACTCGCCGTGCGCTATCTCGGCACCGGCAATGTGCGCTGCCAAAAGTAATCTTCCGGCCAATGGCACGGACCCTGCAGGAACTGTAAACGAATCAAGCCAGGCTTCGCGGGTTACCTGCCGTTGCCCAGCCGATTCTTCAAGGCCTTCCTCTGGTTCCGGCGGCTCGTCCACCTGCTCCTGAAACCGCATAGTGATATTGCCGAGGGCAGTGGAACCTCTTTTGCTTTTACGGGGGACAATAGCGTAATCTGTGGACTCAGTGCCGGTAGCCGCATCTACCCCTGCCGCTACCGCGTCTAGCCGCACTTGTAACAATTCTTCATCAACATGGGTGCGCACGTACGATGGGTCTACCGCGGGATCCAGCCCCGCAATTACCTGCCACATTTTGCGTCTTAGCAGACGATCCCCGGATTGCTCGGGGTTTTTAGCGCGCATTCCATTAAGAACTATCGGTGCTGGGGGCAATTCCGAAGCACGGGCGCCCTCCTGCACAGACCACTCCCGCTCGGTAGGTATTGCCAGCCGGCCGGCCCGTAGGCCTGTTACATCCATTCTGCTAAGCAGCCAGCAACCTATGCGGCTGTCCATGTCAGTGCGTAAGCGTTCTGCTGAATCCATTTTGCCATCAAAATAAATTCCCATCAGCTTCGTGTGGCTTACCATAGTACTATCCTACCTTACTGTGATACCTTATCCACTTGCCTTATTTACAACACAGCCGCATTATATAAACAAGCACAAACGTCATGACCAAAACACACAAAAAAGATGTTGGAGCAATCCTACACCACAAAGGCAACGCCACCTTTAGGGTATGGGCGCCGTTTGCTAAGACGGTTGCTGTTACGGGTGCCTTTAATAATTGGGCAATCGTACCCATGGATAGCGAGGGTGACGGGTACTGGACGGTACAGGTCGATAAAGCCGAAGCCGGACAAGAATACAAATTTGTCATAACCACACCACAGGGTACCGAACTACACAAAAACGATCCGCGTTCTTTACAGGTCACCACATCTGCCGGTAACTCCGTACTTGTAGAAACGAACTTCGATTGGGGCGACGACCACTTTACGCCGCCCTCACTGAACCAACAGGTAGTATACGAGCTACACATTGGCACTTTTAATCGTCCGGACGCCTCTACTGTGGGCACATTCGAAGACGCCAAAGAAAAACTGGACTACTTGGCGAGCCTAGGTGTAAACATGGTAGAACTCATGCCCATTACCAGCATGTCCATGGACCGCGGCTGGGGCTATGCCACCGATTACATATACGCTATCGAAAGCTTGTACGGCGGCCGGCGGCAGTTCTTAGAATTCGTGCAAGCCGCACACGCCCGTGGCATTGGGGTTATTTTAGACGTGGTGTACAACCATTTGGGGCCAAGCGACCACATGGACATGTGGCAATTTGACGGCTGGAGCCAAGACGGCAAAGGCGGCATTTATTTTTATAACGATTGGCGCGCCGAAACCCCCTGGGGCGCCACCCGCCCGGATTACGGCCGCCCCGAAGTACAACAATATATATCCGATAATGTCCGGCTGTGGCTGCACGATTGCCATCTGGATGGCCTACGGCTGGATTCGACTATCTTTTTACGTAATGTACAGGGCCGTAACGACGATCCCGATCACGACCTACCCGATGGCTGGAGTGTTATGCAACGCATTACGTCAGTTGCCAAAAAGATAAACCCAAACGCTACTATTATTGCCGAGGACGTGGGCTATAACCCTTATCTTACCAAGCCCAAGACCGAAGGCGGCGCGGGTTTTAGCAGCCAATGGGAGGTAGGATTCCCGCATGCCTTGCGCAGCGCCCTCAGCGCACTAGACGACAAAGATCGTAACTTAACCGGCCTCTGCAACACTCTTACCAACACCTACAATAACGACGCCTTCCAACGCATTATCTACAGCGATTCGCACGACAGCGCAGCCAATGGCGGCGCCCGGCTTAACCAAGAGATATCACCTAAAGACCCTACCAGCCTGTTTGCCCGCCGGCGTTCGCTAGCAGGCGCAGCTATTGTGCTGACCGCCCCTGGGGTGCCCATGCTCTTCCAAGGCCAAGAATTTATGGAGGATGGCAGTTTTAACGACTGGCAAGCACTAGAGTGGGCAAAGGCAGAACGATTCGCCGGCCTCGTGCTTGCCTACAAGCATCTTATTGCCCTGCGCAAAAACCAGTTTGCCAATACGCGCGGCCTAACCGGCCAGAGTATTCGCGTGCTGCACCTTAACGAAGAAGCCAAGCTACTAGCCTACCACCGTTGGGATCAAGGCGGCACTGGCGATGACGTTATTGTAGTCATTAACTTCGCCAACCGTATCCAAAAAGACTATTGGATTAACTTTCCACGTAAGGGCAACTGGACAGTACGCTTTAACAGCGACTGGAAGGGCTACAGCCCCGACTTCAAGAACACCACCACAGAAATCGTCCATGTAGAAACCGACAGCGGCCAATGCAACATTGGCCCCTATTCTGTCCTCATCCTCTCCCAGGACTAGACTCCGTCATTCCGAAGCGTGCAAGTCTGGAACATGCCGGGGGCATGTGAGCAATCCCGGCTCCGATTGGCCATGCACTACAAACCATTTACCACACCGTCATTCCGGCCCCCGAGCCGGAATCCAATCAATAAGGTAAGGTCCTCGGACTATCACTGGCGTTAACCCCAAGCACCCATTTGCAGCCAACGTTCGGTACCTCAGCAGCCACCCGATTGCTGGAGCTAGGTTAGTTCGGAGTAGAGCAGCAATCGTCCCCCGGAATAATCCCAAAGAATAAAGGGAGGGGGCGACCGGAACGAATGTGGAGGGAGTTATTGCTGCGCCGAAATAACCTAGTGGAAGCAGTCGAGTGGGTGATGGAGTACCGAGAGATTTTCTTGGTTACTTCTTTTGGCGGGACAAAAGAAGTAACATTGCAGTTTGATGGTAGTCAGAAGAAAAGGAATCTTATTTGACTGGATTCCCGCCTTCGCGGGAATGACGGGGGATGGATGCTGAACCCAAGTTCAGGATGACAGCGGGCGGTTCTCGCCTTCGCTAGAATAAGGGCTATGATTTCACGTTTTGAGAAATGGCCAGTATATTGCCCTCGGAATCTTTAAACCAAGCCGCCTTTTCGCCGCCGGTGTCGGCAATGCTATTAACCGTTTTAATGCCTACCATGTCGTATTCTTCAAATACAACGCCGCGCGCTTTTAATGCGGCAACCTCGGCTTCGATGTCGTCAGTATCCCAACCCATTGCCGTATTTTCTGCCGTACCGGCAAAGCTTGTTTCGTATACCAATAATTGTGTGCCGCCGCCACACACATACATGGCACCGCCCTCAAACTCGGCAGCAGGTTCTAGGTCAAGTTTTTCCTTATAAAATGCCTTAGCCCTGGCTAAATCTTTAGCCGGCGCGATTGCATATACCTTAAGATTCTTGAGCATGTCACCCTCCTCGCTTTACGCTATTACACTTAGTATAGACTAAAACTATTGGCGGGTTTCGCGGATTTGCCAATCGTGGACCATTGAGTAGCGTTGTACATCCGAATTTATAGCTTTCTCTTCGAGTCCGTATACGGGGCCGTGCGTTAAGTACAAAAAGCGCGGCTGGTACAGCCCAAGGGCTGGTGCATCTGCCTGCCAAGCGCCCAAAAACGGCTGGTATTTGGCAACACGCAGTGCCGGGTCTAGGCGAGTACGCCCCGATTCGAGTGCTTCGTCGGCCGTCTTTGACTTGTACTCCGAAAAGTTAAGCCGCACTGGCGAACGGAGGTCTATTTGGCTGCTGTCCCAATAAATGTACACATCCGGGTCTACGCCAATAGATATGCCGTACAGCAATGCGTCGTAGCTATGGTATGCGGGCGAGGGAGCGCTGGCTAGTACGGTCTGGAATTCGGTTTCGGATTGCGGCGTCAGCTTGGCATCGGCGCCCACCAGCTTCCACTGTGCGGCCAGTTGCTTGGCAACCGAGGCATATTCGCCACCGTCCAGATAATACAGCGTAAACGATAGTGGCGTACTGCCCTTAGTTAGAATGCCGTTTTTGCCAGGCAACCAGCCGTCACTCGCTAATATTTGCTTTGCGGCCGCGATATCGTAGTTGGCCTGGTGATAGGCTGGATTGTAACCTAACTGTCCATGTAGCAGCGGTTGGCGGACCGGTTGGGTGGCATAATCGAGACTGTCTAATATGCTGGCGGTATCGGTTGCCCGCACCAATGCCTGGCGCACTTTCTGTTCTGCCAGT
This sequence comes from uncultured Candidatus Saccharibacteria bacterium, assembly GCA_964432725.1. Classification (GTDB taxonomy): domain Bacteria; phylum Patescibacteriota; class Saccharimonadia; order Saccharimonadales; family UBA4665; genus PMNU01. The sequence goes on from CAYSOP010000001.1 coordinate 264,018, forward strand.
ACGCCGTCTTGGGTTCTAAAGAATGTCATCACCGCAGCAGTTAATGGCAAGCTGTAGGCGTGCACGCTGCCGTCCTTCTTCAGTTCTTTTGGCACCTGGTTCAGACCGGCCACGGCAAATACTTCTTGTTTTTTAAAGCTGCTAATTAAGTGGTCCGGGTTACGGAAGGTACGAATAACAAAACTGTTTAATTTTGGTTTGCCAAAATGGTACCTATCGTATGCCTTTAGTCCAATGCGCTCTTCGCGGGTATCTGCCGAACCGCCCGACAGTTCTAGAGCCTGCCACATAAATGGCCCGGAGCCCACCGGCTGCGTGCTGTTAAACGATACTGAACGCATATCAAGCATAGGAGTACTACCCAAAATATGTTTGGGCACAATACCATTCGTTAACGAATATGGAAAAGATGCCAGCGGCCCGGGCAATGCGAATGTTACCGTGTGGTCATTGGGCGCAGCCACTACAATATCTCTAAAACTGCTAAATAATGGCGAGCGCGCGTCGGGGTTTTGAATAACTTGGTAAGTGAACACCACGTCGTCAGCCGTTAACGGACGGCCGTCGTGCCAGCGCAGATCTGGCCGCAGCGTAAATGTATAATTTATACCTCGTGCATCTGCTGTCCAGCTTTCGGCCAGATCGCCGACAAGGTTATTCTTGTTATCGTATTTTACTAACCCCGAAAAAAGCAGCCTGGAAACGGTTGTGTCGGCAAGGTCTGTAGCATATATCGGGTTAGCGTTGGTAAACGCCCCCAGCACACCTTCGGTATAGGTACCCCCAGGTGCAGGGCCGAGTTCTTGGTAATAGGCGCTCAAGCCACGCATCTGGGTAACCGTGCAGCCAATAAGCAGCACGATTGCTGTTATCCAGGCGACGATAAACCGGCGTACCGCACCCAACCGTTCGAGCCGTTTAAAAAAATCGTCTTCTATACGCTGACCAGTTTGCACGCTCAATTCTTCGACTTGCCGCCGTTGCAGTCTTAAAGAACGGCGCACCCGTAGCTTTATAGCTCGCTTGCGGTCAAGCTTGTCCAAGATTTGACTCCTTCCCTAAGCGAATACAATGCCAAATAACAACGACCCGGCAAAAAAGGCGGCAACGACAATAGTAAGATTATAAACTGACTTGTCAGTGCCCCGCCGTTCGGTGTTTACTTCGCCGCCCGCACCGATACCGGCCCCTAGGCTAGCGCCGCGTGTTTGAATCAAAATTAAAAATGTCAGCAATAATGTTGACACAATTGTCACCCAGTTATAAATACTTAAGTCCATAATACTATTACTGCTCCCGGCTCTCTAAAATAGCTGTCACTAAATAGTTTACCAGCCCTATAACCAGACCGGCAAGTATAGCACCCCAAAAGTTGGTAACCATTAAGGGTTTATACAGCCAGCTGACCAATAACACGCTAAAACCATTAATCACCAACATGAACAAGCCAAGCGTCAATAAAATTGCCGGCAACGATAGTAACACTACCAGCGGTTTTATGATTGCATTCACGACCGCCAAAATAAATCCGGATACCAATGCCACCCACACTACATTGCCCGATGTATTAAAACTAATGTGCGAGCTTAACAAACCTGCGGCTATCCAAAGCCCTAAGCTGCACACAAACCAACGCACTAAAAAGCGATAAATAAGCCCGTGTTTCATTTCTCTTACCCTTAAGTATACCACAAATACTTGTGTCTATTGCCGAAAGACCGGTTGATTATCGAGCGCCATCATTCCGACATTGCATTCGCAAAGATACGACCGTTGACTGGCAAGAAACTCTGTCGGTCCGTGGTCAGGCACGTCTATCCATAACGGACGCCCAAATGCTAGGCGTTGCACAAAAGCGTTCTCGGTATCCATAGACCCAAGAGTCATTCGTCGTCCTCGAGGTAACTGTACCTGCAGGCTCTGGTCGGTGCTACGAACATATACGTCGTCTTGCGGATCGAGCATGCCATCGCCAAGCGCCGTAAACACCAGCGACTCTACATACCCATCAGAGGGAGTCGTCGTAATGACCTCAGGCGTAGCCATATACCCTGCACTATACAAATCTATGCGTAGTTCGGTGTTCGCAGGCACCTTTGCGAGGTCTAAGCTACGTGTTTCGCGCCCTCGTTCTACGAGCGCACCTACAATGCGCGGACGACGCTCTTCCTGTGTCAATGTTGCCGCAACTTCAGGCCATGTATCCGCAGTTAGCCCGGCGCTACCCCATACCAAGCCTCGCACAAGCGGTGGCAAGCTGTCGATCACCTTGCTCAGCACTGCTACTCGTTGTTCGCAAGGGAGTGTGGCCAAAGCCTCCCCAAGCAGTTGCGAGTCGTTGCCTGAATCGCGCAGCACAGCTGCAATCGCCGCGATATCTGCCTCTACACCACTCTTACGGTTCCAACGTATGCTCATATACGTCGTGTTCACATAAGATCGCGGGGTAATTTTGGACCGAGAACTTCGTAACCGTCCTCGGTAATAAGAATATCCTCTTCTATGCGCACACCGATACTCTCAGAAGGTATATATATACCTGGTTCTACGGTCATCACAACGCCAGGCTCTAAAGGATGATCGTAATCGCCGGCGTCGTGAGCGTCTATGCCCAAGTAATGCGATGTTGCATGCGGAAAGAATTCGCGTACCGCGTCTCGGTCGATTGATTTAATAAGGCCTAGTTCGCGGAGTTTTTCGCCCATAAATACTTCTATAGCTTTTTCGTATTCCCTGAACATAACACCCGGTTTTAAAAGCGAGTAGGCGTAGTCTTGTACTTCGCATACTGCTCGGTGCACTTGTTCTTGGCGGCGCGACGGTTTGCCAGTGATGCTTACCGTATAAGATATGTCTGCCGTGTAATGATCATACTCGGCACCAATATCAAGCAGTACTAGTTCATCACTTGCAAGTACGCCGTTGTTTGCAATGTGATGCAGAGTACAGGCCCGACTGCCACTGGCAATAATAGGCGAAAAGCCATGGCCGGTGGCACCGCGACGACGAAAACCGCGGGTAACATCGGCCTCTAGCTCATACTCGTACGCATACTTAGCTAACTGTTTGGGCCGAGTAACTTCTTTGATGGTTTCTTTAGTAATAGTAATCGCACGAGTCAGAGCTTCTAGCTCCGTAGGCTGTTTGATCATACGCATACGGCTCAGGTGCTGGCGTAAGTCTAGCAATTCTATTTCGGAGTTGACTCTCTTCATGCGGTCAATGAGCACCCGGCGTGCAGGGTTAGTATAAAAGCCAAAGGTATCAAAACGTACGGGGTGAGCTGCTAATGTGGCCACGTGCTGTACACGCTTTAGACGCGACTCTAATTGTTTCCAGCCGTCTTTTTCGTTCAGCACCTCGCTAATACCTGACTTGCGGGATAACTCCGCTACATCGATCGCCCCATCGAATACCTCGGCAACGGTCTCGCGCTTAGGAACAATCAGATATTCTTTACCCTTATCCATTACCAATACAACATCGGGGTGGTCAATGCCTGTTAAATACCAAAAGTTACTGTCTTGTTTGAACGGAAAAGCTTCGTCGCTGCTACGCTGTAATAAACCGCTGGCAGTCAGCACTATAGGAGCCGTACCAGTAAAGAGTTGACGTAGGCGCTCTCGGTTGGCTGCAAAAAAGTCACTCTCAAACATACGTGCAAGTGTACTACAACTATGGAATAGAATGCATTCTTTTAAAGGTCCGTCCTTTAAAATTACGGCCCTATCTTCGTGGCCAACCTGTGCCGGGAATACTCGTATGCCCCCCGCATACTCCGGTCCGTCCTTTAAGAATCAGAGACGTGGTACGCAGCTAGCCCTCTACTAGTTAGCCTGCCCTTTAAGATCTTCTATATGATCGGCCAGATCAGCCAGGGCACGTGCAACTATACGGTTCATGCCGTCAGTATTCGGTGAGTCTATACGTTCCTCTTGGACGAGTCCGCACACTTTGTCGTAGGCATAATCTAAAGCTGCATCCCGGGTTGCGCCGGGATTATCGTGCGTATATTCGGCCACAAATTTCTCTAGACCACGCTCGCCAATCCGCTGCACCTCATACGCTAGCTCCCCTTTGAATGCGTCTACCGATAGGTCTTCTATTCTATCGGGGGATACATGCACTGGCTGCCCGTCAGGGGGTACGCACAATGCCCCGTAGCCCATATGTCGGCCTGTAGCCAGTTCGATAATATAGCGGCGCGGCGATACCACCGCAGCAACACCTCTAAGCGCCACACGCTGCATATGCGCCCCCACTTCTTCGGCACGCGCAGCCAGCCTATCACCAAGCTGTAATTGTTCGTTATTATCCCAGTTGCGGTCAAATCCACCGCTATCTAGGTATCCGTACAGGTTAACTCCGTAATGTGCAGCAAATGAAAACTCAAACTTGGCATTCACATAGTCGCGCCATGTTATGAGGCGGTGCATACGGGGCGCCCTTTCTTCGTCAATCTGAGCATGCATAAGTCTCGGATACACTTCTAGGTACGGTGCAGGCGACTGCTGTCGTGCCCGTACGATTTGATCTATATAAGGTAAGCCGTCGTACACCAGCACATCACGCGTATCGGCATCGACATTCAGAAGCATAATATCCTCAGGGGCAGTTCCTGCTTGTGCGCATTGCCGCCGATACAATTCAATACTTACATCGTTCAAATCGGCCCGAACCGTGCAAATTGGCGTGCCTGGCTGATATATGTGCAGATATGCCCCTAATGGGAATTGCGGGGCATCTTCTAGCCGCTCGACTACTGCCCCAAAATGAGCCATTGCCCGCACATCTTCTATGCCTTTGGGAGTCGTGTTACCACTAACAATTGTCCAGTAAGAACTACGCGGCGTACCCGCTTGCCCCATCAATCCCTGTGGTTGGGTCGGGTCCAATACATCCAATGCACCGCCTAAGCGATCTTCGTCCAGCAGTGCTGCCGGCATAAGTGCTATAGCCTCGGGCCGAGTATTAGCCAGCACTTCAGTCGCTGCCACCTCGCCCACCATATCGGCCAAACCCACGACCCGGCGTCTAATAACAGGATCCATAGTGTCAAAATGGCGCTCTATGGCGCCCGCTACATCAAGTTCTGCTGATTGTGCCATATATAACAAGCTACTATACAACACCTACGAACTTTATAAATAACTTTTTAATGTTTTCGCAAGTTTAGGGCCAACTACCGCTGCTATTTCAACTTCTGTAGCGGCCTTTACGCCGCGCATAGAACCAAACTGGCGTAATAGCTTCTTGCGTGTGGCCGGGCCAATACCGGGAATGTCGTCTAGCAGACTAGTGGTTGTACGTTTCTCTTTGAGCACCGAGTGATAGCTAACGGCAAAGCGATGTGATTCGTCACGTATGCGTTGCAGTAACTTAATGACATTGGTGTTGTGCGGCACATTTACCAATATAAAATCTTCGCTTTCTTTTACGTACCCGCCAAGTTTGTGCAAAATGTCAGTTTGCAGCGTTACATTAGAGCGTAGCTTATCGATTACGATTTGTTCCTCGCGCTTGGCAAGACCAACGAATGGAATGGTATTACAACCCGATTCGTCGCGCGCATTGATGGCCGCATCTAGCTGGCCTTTGCCGCCGTCTATAAGAACTAGGCTAGGCGCACCCCACGCTTTACGATTCTTTTCGCTGAGCCGTCGCTTTAGGGTTTCGTTCATATTGTAGAAGTCGTTATTGTGATTAATTTTAGTCTTAAACTTACGGTATTCGCTTTTATCGCTGACGCCGTTAGTAAACACTACCATGCTTGCCACTACGTCTGTGCCCTGCATATGCGATATGTCGTACCCTTCTATGCGTGCCGGAAACTTAGGCAAGCTTAACAAATCGACTAGTTCTGAAAGGGCATGGTCTTTACTAATATCCAAAAATTCTTTGTCGCTAAATATTACTTGACGCGTTAAGTTACGCAAAGCGAACAATTGATTGCGTGCTTTGGCCGCGCCTTCAAAATCCTGGGTTTTGGCTTTAACCTGCATTTCTTTTTCTAGCTCGCGTTCTATATTTTTACGCTTGCCTTCTATGACGGCTATTAATTTACGCAGGTTGGTCCGGTATTCTTCGAGTGACGTCTTGCCCTCTTCTAGCCCTGGATCCAGGCCCAAGTGGTAGTGCAACGTTGCCCGCTTTTGCCCGACAGACCGCTTGGTTGCAAACGGGAAAACACGTCGCAGCCCCTTTAATGCTGTGCGTATGCTAGTGGTGCTAAGGTAAGGGCCAAAGTAACGCGCGCCATCGTCCAGTGGCCGACGGGTAGTGGTGACGGTCGGGTACGGGCTGTCGTAATCGATACGAATGTAGCTCATACTTTTGTCGTCGCGGAGCAGTATGTTGTAGCGGGGCATGTAACGGCGAACCATTTCGGCTTCTAAAAACAGCGCCTCAATCTCGCTTTCGACCACCATCCAATCGGTGTCCGCGATTTCGTGTACCAATGCGTCGGTTTTAGGATCGCGGGCGCGGCTTTTCTGAAAATACTGCCGCACGCGGTTAGTCAGCTTCGCAGCTTTACCGACATATATAATCTGGCCCGTTTTATCCTTATGAAAATACACGCCTGGCTGGGGCGGTAATTCTTTTAGCTTTTTGGCAAGTGCGTCGTTCATATTCTTACTATCTTCTATTCTATTTTACCCTGTTTAAACGCCTCCCAACGGGCGCGGGTGCATATACGGTGCCAATGGTGCATGGCTTTCGGATACTCTTTTAACTCGTCGGTGTGTACCCAATGACGTTTACGGTCGCTGGTAATGCGTTCCGGGAAGCGTATGCCATGCAAATGGTCTATCTCGTGTTGTACGATCCTTGCCGTGAAACCTTCGAATATATGCTCTACCTGTTTGCCATCAGGGGCGTAGGCGCGGATTTTAACCGCAATCGGCCGGCGCACCAGCCCCCATACCGGTCCCGCCGAAAAGCACCCTTCCCGGCCTTCTTCGGTTTCGCGGCTGCGCCATATGATTTCGGGGTTAATAAAACACTCCAGCTTGCCCGGCTTCTTGCGTTCTTGGTCTATTTTAGTATCAATGACGATAATACACAGGCGCTTGCCCACCTGTGGCGCGGCTAAGCCTACGAGCATTCTGCCTTTGGCTAAGCTACGCGCTTTGGACCGAGTATGCTGCTGCCCCCGCGCCGTGCGCAACAGTAATGTAACAACGTCTTGTACGGCGGGTGCGGCAATTTCGGCGGGAGCTATTGCCTGCGCGACGGTAAGCAATACAGGGTCAGTAGGCAGCACCATACCCGCATCAGCTTCTGATGCAAATCGGATTTTATCTTCGGCAGTCAGCTCGTAGGCGTCAGCGGGCAGTAGTTTGGAGGACGGCTTCGCAGGCATCGGAACACACCTCCTTGCTGGTTTTGCAGGTATCGCAAATAAGCACTAAGTTATTACAGGCAAGATTTGCGCAGTTCTCGTAGTTGCTGGTAGCGCCCTTACAGTGTACACAGACGCCAATATCTTTGGCTTTATCAGAAAACTTTACGCCCATGCGGTCATCAAAGACGTACAATGACCCTTCCCAAAGCCCATCGTCTTTGTATTGTTCGCCGTACTTAACAATACCGCCATCTATTTGGTACACCTCTTTAAAACCACGGTTTTTCATGAGGGCGCTGAGCGGTTCGCAGCGAATGCCGCCGGTACAGTAGGTCACTACCGGTTTGTCTTTGATGTCGTTGTATTTGTCGCTTTCGAGCTCGCGCAGAAAGTCCCGGGTAGTCCGGGTATCGGGTACGACTGCGTCTTTAAACCGGCCAACGGCTGCCTCGTACGCATTGCGGCCATCAAAAAACACAACGTCGCCACGCTCTTTAACTAGCTGATGCACCTGCTCGGGTTTTAAATGAGTGCCAGCCCCTACCACGCCGTGCTCGTTTACTTTAATTTCGTCCGGTGCGCCAAAGGTTACCAGTTCGGAGCGCACCTTGACGCTCAACTTCGGAAAATGATCACGGGCGCCGTCTGACCACTTAAACGTAATCTTTTTAAATGGCGCATACGACTTGGTTTCTTTAATATAGGCCTTTAGGTCGTCTATATCGCCGCCTACCGTGCCATTCATGCCATGCGTAGACAAAATAATACGGCCGCGCAAGTTAAGACGTTCGCAAGTGGCGCGCTGCCACAACCGGACCGCTTCCGGGTCGGCAATGGGGGCAAATATGTAATACAACAAAATCTTTTGCATCAGAGGTCATTATATCAGTTTTGTTGTAAATATTGGATTATAGTATACAGGGTTGGGGATATGCCCTCGGCCTCGAGACGCTCCCCTTAACAATGTCACTAAAATCTTCGGCATGGTAGTAAAGCCGCTCCATATTACCCTTCCCACGCCTAACCGTACTATAGATATATTCTTTGCGGCCTGCTGCATAACGCGTAATAAGCCTTTGTGTCTTTTGCTTTAACGCAGCCAACTCACGCGCCGACAACTCACCTGGTTGTGGAGGAAGCGCAGGCGCATAGAGCCGCATATAGTCTGCTGCATCAGCAAGCATTTTGCGCGTAGTCCAGTCTTCTGGGATTGAGGGATGCACACCCAGATAGCCCGCCGCCCTCAAACAAAGCGCCACGCTTTCTTCGTCCTCGGGACGCTCGTTAACAAGTTCACTACCTGTCACTTGCGGCCACATGTCCGGATGATGCAGCTTCCCCGCTGTACTTAAACGACCAGCATTGTGCAGCCGAATTAAGCCACGGCCAACGGTTCGCATACGCAGCGGATCAGACTCGAGCAATTGGGATCGGATCTCGGGGCCGTCGGCAATGGATATTTGGGATGCGTACATCCCGTTTTCTGCCATAAGCGTGCCGACATCTGCATGTATTGCCTCGGTACGAATACTGCGAAGCTGCAAGGTGCCCGGCTTAGCGACCGCCTCTTGCCACGGGCGGGCATCAGGCTGGTACGGAATACCTAATACAGCCTGAGTAACTTCAGGTGAATAATTTACTCGCTCTGACATATATTTGCATTATACGCTATAAAACAGTAATAATGATGGTTGTATTTTAAACTACCTTTCCTCATCTGTTTGCACTGCTGTTAGCGTTCATGATACACTACAGCTTAACGTTTATGTAAAAACAGGAAAGGACGGCAAAAAATGAACGCATTTTACACCTGCGCAGGAAGCCGCGTTGTAGCGTCCGTCCTGTCCGCTCGATTACTGTACTAAAACAAGTACTGCACGCACGCTCTCCAAAAAACTTATAACCGTACTTCACATTACCAAGAGCATCTAGGAGTCTCTTATGTCCGACCTATCATCCAACAAAAAAATCGTTACCTATTACTGGCGTCATGCCTTACGGTACCCCCTCTTGCTTTGGAGCATGATTGTAACCGTGCCACTCGCCTTATTGTTTAACCAGTTCTTAACGACTCAGATTACCTCTACCATATTGCAGCGCCTCACCACCGGCGATTATGTTGCCCATGACATTTGGGGAAGTTTTGGTAAAGAAATTGTGCTGGCTATTGGATCATCTATTTTGGGCGGCGTTATAATCTGGCGCATTAATATATATTGCAACTGGAAGCTAGAAAGCTTGGTAATGCGCGATATTTACCAGGAAGTGTTTAATCACTTGTTAAGGATGAGCGCGCGTTTTCATACCAATAGCTTTGGCGGGTCGCTCGTATCGCAAACCAGCAAATTAGCCGGGTCTTATATTCGTATGACCGACACCACTATGTTCCAGGTATCTATTTTGTTCTGGTCGTTAGTGGGCACGAACGTCTTTTTATGGTCACGCGCACCGCAGTATGTGTTGGTACTGGATGCATTCAGTATTGTGTATGTTATAGCAGCCTTTAAAGTTACCCAGCATATTCGCAAGTTAAACACCGTAGAAGCAGACGCCGACAACAAGCGTACCGGCGAACTAGCCGACGCTGTTACTAACGTTATGGCTATTAAAAGCTTTGCAACCGCCCTATCGGAAGGCAAACACTTTGCCAGTACCAGCGAAAAGGCCCGTCTAGCTACGGTTAATGTAATGCGCGCCAGTTTACGCACCCAAATGGTCTTTAGTGGTATTGGTACGGGAATCTTCAGTGCTGCCGTTATTTTGGCAATCGTGAGTGTTATGGTCTACGGCGCACCGGCCGACACGGTGTTCTTGGTATTTACCTACACCACCATAATTAGCAGCAGCTTATGGGAATTTAGCAGCAGTGCACTGCGCAACTATAACCGGGCGTTTGGCGATGCCCAGGCTATGACCGAAATTTTGCAGATGCAACCAGAAATTAAAGACCCCATACACCCCGAAAAGGTGCGCATGCATAAAGGCAGCATCGACTTTGCCAACATGAGTTTTAGCCATGATGAATCCGCTGATACTGACGGTTTGTTCCAAGGGTTAAACCTGCACATTGCCGCCGGCGAAAAGATCGGACTGGTCGGCCACTCTGGTTCCGGCAAAACTACCCTCACCAAATTACTCCTGCGTTTTAACGACCTAGACGAGGGCGAAATCCGTATTGACGACCAAAACATCGCGGCCGTTACCCAAGATGACTTACGCAGTCGTATTGCCTACATTCCCCAAGAACCCCTACTGTTCCATCGTTCAATCCGCGAGAACATTGCTTACGGAAAGCCCGGTGCTACCGACAAGGAAGTACGAGAGGCTGCTAAGAAAGCTTACGCCGATGAGTTTATCGATAAATTGCCCGAAGGCTACAAGACATTGGTAGGCGAACGCGGCGTTAAGCTCTCTGGCGGACAACGCCAGCGTATTGTGATTGCCCGTGCCATCCTTAAGGACGCACCTATACTGGTATTAGACGAGGCAACGTCGGCTTTGGATTCTGAAAGCGAAAAATATATTCAGGCAGCATTGATGCAGCTTATGCAGCACCGCACTGCAATAGTTATTGCCCACCGTTTAAGCACGGTGCAAAAAATGGATCGGATTATCGTGTTGGGCGATGGCGCTATCGTCGAAGAAGGTACTCATCAGGAACTGATTGCTCGGCCCCAGGGCACCTATGCTCGGCTGTGGGCACACCAATCAGGAGGCTTCCTTGAAGATTAAAGCCATAAAATCAATTGACCGCCAGACTATTCGTCTGTTTGTGCATGCAGCCCTGCAAAATAAACGCGACCTATGGCTGACTGGGCTGCATACATTGGGCACTGTCCTTGTAGGGCTGGCGGCTCCATTGTTTATGGGCAGGGTGCTGGCGGCATTGGGGCAAAATCCCCAAAACGCTTGGCACTACCTGCCGTACTTTGTGGTGGCTGCTGGAGTTGGCGTAGTGTGCAACCGCATTGGTTTTAAACATTTTTTGATGTTTCAGGCAAAGACCATGAGCTACCTGCAAGAACAAGCGCTCACCACATTAATGCGGCGTAGCGTAGGCTTTCACAACAACAATGTGGGCGGCAAGTTAGTATCCGATGTAACTGATTTCCCCAATGGATTTAGCGGTGTATCTGGCGCAGTATTCATGGATATAGTGCCGCTGATTGCCACCTTAATTGTCGGCACAACCCTCATAAGCATAGAGTCATGGCAACTTGGGGTGGTAGTGGCCGCCATGTCTGCCTATGCGTTTATATCTGGCTACCGCGAAAGCCGGCAGCGATTTGTACTGCGTTTGGAACGGCTTAAGGCCACAAAAGCGGTAACCGCCCACTCTGCCGATACAATCGTAAATGTACAAACCGTAAAAACATTTGCCCGCGAAAATGACGAGCTGACAACGCACCAAAAACTCAATAGCAACCTGCTCGATATGCGGCTACGCGACTGGGGCATAGCAGCCACCCGGGGCAACAACCGGATGGTAGTTTTAATGGTGGCACAACTAGTGTTGCTCGTCGTGCTTATACACACTGTAACTACAAATCCAGCACTACTGGGCATTAGCATTTTTGCTTTTGCCTACAGCATTACGTTGTCGAACCGGCTGTTCCAAATTACTATGGCGCTGCGAAACTTTGAAGATGGGCTATTGGCGGCGACTCCCATTACCGAAATAATACTCGAAGATGTCGAGATTGTAGATAAACCGCATGCGACAACGCTGCAGGTTACGGAAGGCGCCCTTAACCTGGACAACCTAACCTTTGAATATCACGACAATACAAACAGTCAGCGCGTATTTAACCAGCTCAATCTTGCCGTTAAGCCTGGCGAAAAAATTGGTTTGGTAGGGCCGAGCGGCGGGGGCAAATCCACCCTCACGCGCCTGTTGCTACGCTTCGACAATATCGACGGCGGATCCATACTGATAGACAACCAGAATATTGCCGACGTTACCCAAGCATCTCTCCGTGCTAGCATTTCGTATGTACCACAAGAACCGCTGATGTTCCACCGCACCGTGCGCGAAAATATTGCCTACGGCAAACCGGACGCTACCGAAGAACAGATTATTCGCGCAGCAAAAATGGCACACGCCCATGACTTTATTACTAAGCTGGACGGCGGCTACGGCACGGTAGTTGGTGAACGAGGCGTTAAATTATCCGGCGGCCAAAGGCAACGCGTGGCAATAGCCCGGGCAATCTTAAAAGATGCACCTATTTTACTCCTCGACGAAGCAACGAGCGCACTCGACTCTGAAAGCGAAGTGTTAATACAGGACGCTCTTTGGAAATTAATGGAAGGCCGTACGGCTATTGTTATTGCCCACCGCCTGAGCACTATCCAAAAAATGGACCGTATTATCGTATTAGACGATGGCGAGATTGTAGAGCAAGGCACCCATAAGCAGCTGCTCCAAAAAAAGACCGGATTGTACGCCAAACTCTGGCGACACCAATCCGGCGGCTTTTTAGAAGACTAATTCTATCTACTGTTTTTCTGGGGTCGATCCAGCGGCTGCGCCTTCTGCCTTAGCTTCGACAGCTTCGCTTTGGTCGGTTTCTACGACCGCAGTATCTTCGTCGGCGTCACCACCAGCAGCGTCGTTGGCGGCTTGCAATGCGCTCGGTTCAAATACAGTAGCTACAGGGTGCGTTGGATCAGTTTTGATAACAACGCCTTCTGGGACAATAAGATCGGCAACAGTAACTACGTCGCCTGCTGCTACCAGCTTTTCGCCGTCAAATTCTATGGCATCGGGCAAATTCCGTGGGAATGCCTCTACCTCTACTACTTCGAGTTGGTTTAGTACCACTAAGCTGGCGCGCTCGGCAGGAGTAGATTCTTCGCCTTCTGCGTACTTAATACGTACCGGAATCTCGGCATCAACAGTCTGGTTGGCGGTTACGGCATTAAATACGACGTGGCGCAGCATGTGTTTGCGTGGTTCAAAGTCTGCATGCTTAATAAGTGCAGTGTACTTCTTGTCGCCAGCCTGTAATTGTACGGGATGGTGCTTGCCGGCCTTTTGGAAGGCTTTGGCTAGCTGTACGTATTCGCCCTGCACATGTATAGATTCTTTGCCATGGTCGTGAATAACAGCCGGTACTAGACCTTCTTTGCGCAAATGTTTTACGGCTTTGCCGGTTACTTCGCGCTTATCTAGTTTTAAAACAATGTCTTCCATGTAATAACTCCTTATTTCCAAAAATCCGTCTCTGTACAGTATAACAGCTTACGCTAGAGTGCCGTAAGAGTACCTGAACAAAACCTGGCTATGCCAGAATTTCTTTAGGTACGGTGCAGTATGCGTAGCGCATGTGTAGTAAGCTAGTATGGATGGATCCCAAAACTATCATTGAAAGTGGTGGCTTAATTGCCCTTGGCCTGATTGTATTCGCCGAATCCGGCTTAATGGTAGGCTTCTTTCTTCCGGGCGACACTTTGCTTATTAGCGCAGGCATTTTAGCGTCGCAGGGCCACCTGAATATCGAACTGACAATTATCGTCATAGCCATCGCCGCCATTGTGGGCGACAACACCGGCTACCAATTAGGCCGAATAGCCGGACCAAAACTATTTAGAAAAAAAGACGGCATTATTTTTAGGCAAGACCACATAGAACGCGCCGAAGCCTTTTACGAAAAACATGGCAGCAAAACCATGATGTTCGCCCACTTTATTCCGGTGGTACGTAGCTTTGCCCCAGTGGTAGCCGGTGTTGGCAAGATGCCCTACGGCAAATTTTTCGCCTATGACGCTATTGGCATTATCTTTTGGGCGATCATTGTTACGTTACTCGGTTACTGGGTTGGTAGCCGTATTCCTAATCTGGATCACTACATTATGCCCGTACTGCTTGCAGTAGTGGTATTCACCTTCGCTCCCACCCTGTGGCACATCTTTAAAGATCCGAAAATCCGCGCACGCCTAACTGCCAAGTTTAAGCGCAGCAAAAATCCAGACGATAATCTGTAGTAAAGTACGCTACACTTAAACGTAGCATATGCTGGATATAACAACGCTTATCGACAGTGCCAACGTTATAGTTGCCTTACTCATAATTGGACTTATGGTGTACGCCGAGACCGGCTTCTTACTGGGGCTTTTCCTGCCCGGCGACACACTGCTGCTGCTTGTAGGCGTATTTGCCGCTCGGGGCGAGCTGCCGCTGTGGTGGTCGCTTTTAGTTATATTCATGGCCGCCATTCTAGGTGATAACACCGGTTATTTTGTAGGGCGTACCACTGGCAATCATATCTTTAAACAACACAAAGGCCTGCTGTTTAGGCAAGATTACATAAACCGTGCTGAACAATTCTATGAAAAACATGGTGGCAAAACCATAATTATCGCCCGCTTTATTGGCTATGTACGCACCATCGCGCCAGTCATCGCCGGCGTCGCGCACATGTATCGTCCAAAATTTATTGTGTTTAATATAGCCGGCGCTGCATTGTGGACATTAAGCTTTGTGCTACTTGGTTACTGGTTGGGCGTAGAGGTTGGCGAACAAATTCAGCAGTACTTCGTACCTACACTTATACTAGGCGCACTCCTTGTTGTCGGGCCAAGCCTTATACATATTATGAGAAGCAAACAAAAGCGACGGCGTAGTAAAACTACTTAAAAACTACAGCATTCGTTTCAAGAAGTGGCCGGTGTAACTAGCAGAGTTCTTAGCAATCTGTTCGGGAGTACCGATGGCCACTACCTGGCCGCCGCCATTGCCGCCCTCGGGGCCCATATCTATAACGTGGTCGGCACTCTTAATAACGTCTAGGTTATGTTCAATAATAACCATGCTGTTGCCGGTATCTACCAGCGCATGCAGTACATGCAATAGTTTATCAACATCTGCCATATGGAGTCCGGTTGTCGGCTCATCCAGAATGTACAGGGTACGACCCGTTGGGCGCCGACTTAGCTCAGTGGCTAATTTAATGCGTTGAGCTTCGCCGCCCGACAGGGTTGTTGCCGGCTGACCTAAGCCAATATAGCCAAGGCCAACATTAACTAATGTTTCAAGCTTACGGGCAATAGATGGAATGTTCTCGAAGAATTCTAGCGCTTGCTCGGTAGTCATTTCTAGGATGTCACTAATGGTTTTACCTTTGTAGTGTATTTCTAGGGCTTCGCGGTTATACCGTTTGCCGTGGCAGACTTCGCAGGGCACATACACATCCGGTAAAAAGTGCATCTCTATTTTAATAATGCCGTCGCCTGCACAGTTTTCGCAGCGCCCACCCTTGACGTTAAAGCTAAAGCGGCCGGGGCTGTAGCCACGTAGCTTCGCTTCGGGGGTTGCCGCAAATAATTCGCGGATGGGAGTAAACAGGCCGGTGTAGGTGGCCGGGTTAGAACGAGGCGTACGGCCAATGGGTGACTGGTCAAT
The DNA here is from genome assembly GCA_964432725.1 of uncultured Candidatus Saccharibacteria bacterium. Lineage (GTDB taxonomy): Bacteria > Patescibacteriota > Saccharimonadia > Saccharimonadales > UBA4665 > PMNU01. Next base: position 279,767 of record CAYSOP010000001.1, read on the forward strand.
AATAATGGCTTTATCGAGCTGCTTAATGCCTTCTATGTCGTCGTGTTTGCCGGGTACAGTATTGGCACGCATTAAGCGGGCTTGCAGTTCTTTGGCCAAAATATCGTTAATAAGGCTGGACTTGCCAGAACCCGACACGCCACTAACTACTACCATCTGCCCCAGCGGAATCTCCACATCTACATTTTTAAGATTGTGCTCGCTGGCACCCTTAATAAACAAGGACTTACCATTACCCTTGCGGCGCTTCTTGGGTACTGCAATCTTCTTAGTGCCGGAAAGGTATTGCCCGGTAACACTCTCAGGGTTTTTCTCTACCTCGGCCGGAGTGCCGATTGCAACCACATGGCCGCCGTGTACACCTGCACCAGGACCAATATCTAGCAGATAGTCGGCAGTACGGATAGTATCTTCGTCGTGTTCAACGACTATCACGCTGTTTCCTAGGTCGCGTAGGTGCTTAAGGGTTTTAATAAGCCGGTCATTGTCGCGCTGGTGCAAACCAATACTCGGCTCGTCCAGTACGTATAGTACGCCTTGCAGCCCAGACCCAATTTGCGTTGCTAGTCGTATACGCTGGGCTTCGCCGCCCGATAGGGTTGTTGCGCCGCGCAGTAGTGTTAAATAGTTAAGCCCCACGTCACGTAAGAAGCCCAGGCGGGCGTTTACTTCTTTAAGCACCTGTACGGCAATATGAGCTTCTTTATCGGTCAGCTTGAGCTTACTGAACACCTCAACCGCATCGTCTATGGACAATTCGCAGATATCCATAATAGAGTGGTCGGCTACGGTAATAGCCAAGACTTCGGGCTTAAGCCGACGTCCCTTACAGGCATAACATGGTTTCTCTTGCATAAACCGTTCTATGTCGTTACGCATAAAGTCGCTGTCGGTTTCTTTGTGGCGGCGTTCCAGGTTAGGGATAACGCCTTCGTATGTTGTATCGAATGCCCTGCCCCCGCCTAAGCTAACGCGGTAGTGTTCGTTGCCTGTTCCGTACAAAATTTTGTCCAGCTGATCACTAGTAAGCTCGCCAGTCGGCACATGCAGGCTAAAGCCATACCGTTCGGCCACGGCAGCCATTTTCTTCATGTACCAGGCATCAGTATTAACGCGGTTGAAAGGACGGATAGCGCCCTCGGCAATTGTTAAACGGCCGTTGGGAATAACCAGTTCGGGGTCAACCTCTAGCCGTGAGCCCAGGCCCGTACATACAGGACAGGCACCATGAGGACTGTTAAAACTGAACGTCCGGGGTTCAAGCTCTGGAATAGCCACGTCAGGGTGATCGATGCAGGCGTACATAAGACTGTACTGCGACTCTTCGTTGGTATCAGCGTTTACGACCCGTATCTTGCCTTCGGCAGCCTCTAGGGCCTGTTCTACGGACTGTGCAAGGCGCGTACGCGACTCTTCGTTGTTTACTAGCCGGTCGATGACTATCTCTATGGTGTGCTTATAGTTTTTATCGAGTTCCGGAAACTCGTCCAGTGCATACACGACGCCGTCTACACGAACACGAGCAAAGCCAGCCCGCTGGTATTGTTCTGGAATATGCTCAAAGGCGCCCTTTTTATCAATGACAACCGGGGCAAGTATTAACAGGCGGGCGCCCTCCGGCAAACCGCTGATTTGGTCCACAATATGCTGGGTAGTCTGCCGGGCAACCGGCTTACCGCATACAGGACAGTGCGGCACGCCAATGCGCGCAAACAATAAACGCAAATAATCATAAATTTCGGTTACCGTAGCTACCGTACTGCGCGGGTTGCGGCTGGTTGACTTTTGGTCGATAGAAATTGCCGGCGACAAACCGTCTATTTGGTCCACGTCCGGCTTTTCCATGAGCCCTAAGAACTGCCGGGCATAGCTGCTCAGGCTTTCGACATATCGGCGCTGACCCTCGGCATAAATAGTGTCGAAGGCAAGCGAAGATTTGCCGGAACCAGACAGCCCGGTCACGACGACTAACTTGTTGCGAGGAAGCTCAACATCAATATTTTTGAGGTTGTGCTCGCGCGCACCTTTAACAATTATTTTCTCCGCCATAAACAGACCAATTATAGACGAAAATGAGCCGCTTGGCTAGATGCTATACCCTACTTTAATTGCTGCCCGGCAAGGGCGTACGCATATTTGGGCCCAGAACAAGGGGCTCGAACTGCACCCCGATATGAGGTGCAGCATCTAGTATCTGCGTAGCAATATCACGTACGCCTTGCCTAATATCAACAGGCATTTTTCCGTGTTCGGTCGAGCTAAAATCAATATAATTTATAAAAGGTGCACTATCTTGGCGAAGTAAAGGCACACTTCCTGCGCCCGCAACACGTAACGCCGTATATAGGACTTGCCTTTCTCGCCGTATAAGGCCACCAGCCCCCTTCTTGCCAAGAGAAAGCACTATGCGCCTACGGTTCGCGCTCATAGCTGCCACGAGTCCACTGGCACTCATACCCAATTCGCTGGTTTGCTGCGGCAAAACGTCTGCATGATACTTGTCTAAAAAAAGGTTGTAGTTGAATTGGCCAGGGGGTAAATTAGTCAAATGCCCAAACAACGGAGCTACCGGCACTAATGCTACGCCGTAGTCGTGACGAGCCTGCACAGGCGAATCAATCCCTTCTTTTTGAAAATACTGCTCAATTTGACCGGCTGTGAAGGCAGCAAGCGCTCCAATTGAAGTGGCGGATTTAGGGCGTAAGGGCCGGAATACCCCGAACTTTGGGATGTTTTCTGTCATCGAGCACAATCATATCTAATAACGGGTAGGCACGCAAGAAACATGGCGTACAATATAACGCATGGATCGTGTTAAGAGCATGTGGAAACGTACACCTACAAAAGTGCGAAAGCCGTTTGTCTTTGTATTGGGTTTTGCCATTGTGGCTACCGGTATCGTGCTTTTGCCGCTGCCCGGCCCCGGTTGGGTAATTATTTTTGCCGGTTTTGCCTTATTGGCAACTGAATTTGAATTTGCCGAACGCATTAAAAACAAGCTTATAGGCATACTCCAGGGCCTTGCCAATTGGCTTAAACCCTACTGGCACCGCTTTAAAGCCGCCTTCGATCGCTGGATGCGCAGCTAAGCCCCTGCAGCGGTCATCCTGAACTTGATTCAGGATCCAGTAGAAATGGTAGGACGTACGGTTGCTATTCGCACCATTCCCTATAAGTGACCGCTCACGCGCGGTATATGCAAGTTATATTACTTTAGATTGCATATCTGGCTCCGCTTCGGCCAAGTCACTTACATGAAATAGTACGAGCGCCCGCCAAACGTTAACTCCAAGCACCCATTTGCAGCCGAGGTTCGGTGCATTGGCAGCTACCCGATTACTGGAAAGCTACTTGGACGGCAGTCAAGCGGCAATCGTACCCCGGAA
>CAYSOP010000002.1:0-21301 GCA_964432725.1 uncultured Candidatus Saccharibacteria bacterium
TCAATGAGCATCCAGGTGTAGGCGACATCGTTCGCGGCATCGAGCACCGAACCGGGCGCCAACAAGGTAGTGTACTGGCCACCACCGGAGTCGGTACAGGTTGGCTTAGCGGCAACGGTTGCACCGGATGCAATAGCTGCCTTAATAACTTTGCTCGCGTCGTTCACACCTGTTTCTGCAGCATAGAATGCCTGGGTGCTTAACTGACGATCAAGCGATTGCCTCTGGTTTCGGCGGGCAATTTGGGCAAAACCAAGCACAATAAGGCTAATAACAATCATCAGAATAATGGTAACCATAATGGCCACCATACCGGATTCTTTTGCGCTCGCTGGTCGTTTTGGGAATGCTGTAGTGCTCATGCTTTGCCTTTATTCTACTCTTTTTTGTACAACAGTGCTAAGTTCTGCGGCCGCACAAAACTGTGTGCCGGCGCGCACGCCAAGACATTTAGCGTCGGGATAAGTATCGTCGGTTGCGGCAGGCGCGGCGGGAGTTGGGCTAAATAGTAAATCGAAGTCGCCGTACACCACACGCACTTTTATTTCGTACGACGAGGTACCCACAATACGCTTTACCTCTAGATTAGACAGACGCATATGCGGGCTCACCATTTCCCTGCCCTCTACTGCAGCGTTACGGACGTTTTGAGCGGGAGTGGCGCCGCTACATGCCGAGCCACTAGGCACGTCTTGCACGAGTACGTGATATGACTGATGTTTCGGCGCGTCGGGCGCGTCGTCTAGTTGGTAGCCAAGCGTGTAACTAAAACGCTGGTTGCCAATACAAAAGGCGTACGAGTTACCTGCCGTACGTGGGCCAGTAGCTTCGGTAACGGCTCCACCGCTAAATTGGATCGATTGGCCAATAGTATCTATGATGTTACGGGCGACGTTTTGGGTGTTAGTTTCGGTAACGCCCTTATAGTACACACGGGCAACCTGCAAAATACCAATGGTAATAAGCATTAGTACCAACGAAAATATAACGGTTGCCACAAGCAGTTCTACGACGGTAAAGCCGGAGGGGAGCGTGCCAGTGGCACGCGAGTGTTCCCGGCGCAGATTGGCCACTGCAATTTGCTTAGAGCTAGTACGAAAACGTGTTGGCAGTCGTGTACGCATTATTGGTATATCCTGTACTTCATTTGCAGTTTATCAGTTGCCTTGCCGCTTACGCTAAACCACGTTTCGGTTAAGTTAAACTGATTACCGTTTTTGACAATAGCGATATTAAATACTGGCTGCGTAGCACTCACTGCCCCAGAACCATTAAAGCCACAGTTTGCCGATGGCGCAGTTACAATCGTGTTGGTGTTAGATATGCAAAAAGTCCCGGGTACCGCTGCGCCAAAAATTACATCCGGGTCAGTCGCTACCAAGCTTTTAAGGCGTTCTATTTGGGATTCGGCCAACTTAAGGGCAATGCTGCGCTCTTGAGCAGACCGTGTAGCCTGCAGACTACGGTTGGTCGTTACGTATGCGCCGCCCAAGATAAGACTAACGACTGCAATAGTAATTAAAACTTCAACAATGGTGTCGCCGCGCTCATGATAGCGCCGTAAATTGCTTACGAACATGTAGTGTTTCCTTTAATAATTTTCAGATTAACCGATAACGAACGCTTGGCACCGCCTATTTTGATCTCTGCCGATTGGTCAGTGCCTCCGCTAGCGAAACAAATAGTGACTCCGCCAGATGGATCGGGTGGGCTGGTAAGCGGGCTGCGGAGCGGCAGGCCGTTAATGGCATCGACGCCCTGCACTGTCGTTACGTCTAGGACAGATGCACCCACAGGATATACAACAACTTGTTGTGTACCAGCCTTAATACCGCCACCGGTATCGTAGCTGGCCAGCGTACTAATAAAAGCTACCGAGCCAATAGGAATTTCGGCGGCGCCGTTATTGTAGGTCATGTGGTGGGTTGTTAGGCCAGCTTGTAACTTTTTGATTTCGGTGATGTTAGGTGCAGCGGGCTGAGCACTACTCGGTGCTACGGCCTTAGGCTGGGCTTCGGAAAGATTGGTCGTCTCTAGGCCGTTTAATTGTTGCAAACCCGTTAACGAATAGACAGCGTATTGCTCGGGGTTAGTATCGTGCACTTTAAACTGCATTGCCTTACCCAAGAATATGCAACCATTATTAGTACCCTGCCCAGCAGACGCGCCGGTGCTGAGCACAGGCCCGCTGCCACCAGCCGTACAGTTGAAGTTGGTGTCAGGGAAATACCCGACAGCCACGTCGTTAATTGCCTGCTGAATGTCTGCTTGCACTTGCCGTACTGCTTGGTCGAATGCCGTTTGGTTTTGGCGGCCCGATATTAAAACGGCTGCCGCAATAAACATGCCGCCGCTTACCACTAAGACAACCATGACTTCGACAATAGTAAAGCCAGTCTGTGCACGCTTAGATTGACGCGTTTTGCGCCATTGTGCAACTGATTGGCCGATCACGTTTGAGGCCACCTTCATATGCACCTAAGTATAGCCTATAAGCATAACCAATTAAAGTTATATTACGGCCACGCTTAGTAACTTCGCTACATGACCACTAGGTTGAGGTACCAATCGGCAATAGTCTGGCCCCACAAAACAGTTACAATAGTACCGGCAATCAGCAGCGGGCCAAATGGCAACTTTGTTTTGCGCCCTGCTTTGCCCTTTAGTACCATAGGCAGCGCAACAATCGTCCCTATGCCCGATGCCACCAAAAGCAGCAAGAGTGCTTTAAGTGGTGTGCCCGCTAGTAAGCCCAAGGCAATGGCCAGCTTTACATCGCCAAAACCAATCCATTTACCCTTAGATATCTCGAACAGCAATAAAAATGTACCCGTTAAAATAGCAGCTGCGAGCACTGCCATACCGGCATCTTGCCACTTGCCCGTCCAGATAGCCACCATTCCTACCTGTACAATAGCCAGGCCAATAACCACAAAGACAATTTTATCCGGCAGCAAAAACCACTTAAAGTCATACATAGCCAGAGCAACAAATGCCACAATAAACACCAGCCACAGCACAAAGGTAAACAGCCCTGCCCCACTAAGTGGTAACGGCCAAAACAAGTACGACAGTACAAATAAAGTTGGCACGACTAGTTCTGTAGCTGGTGTATCTGGTATTGGCTTTTTGCAGTAGCGGCACTTGCCGCCAAGCCATAGCCAGCTAACAACCGGAATAAGGTCTTTGGCCGCCAGTGTATGGTGGCATGACAAGCATTCGCTGCGTTCCTTCACCCAGTCCTTGCCTGCGTGCATCCGGAATACCAGGGCATTTACAAAGCTGCCAAAGCAAAGACCCAGGCCAATAAGCAACAGCACGATCATATTGCACTCATCGTACCACAGTAGTGCTCAATAAAAATAAACTGCATCAAAAAAGCGACACCGTGTTTGGTGCCGCTTTTTTGGCTTAACTTCTAGTTATTACTAGGAAGCTTGGCAGAGCTTGGTAGCAGGCTCTAGAGTGTAGAGAGCTACGAAACCGCGTGATGGGCCACCGGCAACTGAGTTACCGATAGTTGTAGTGTCACACTTGCCACCGTAGACGATAACAACCTTGTTTACGTCGTTCGGGTTAGCAGTTGCAACAGTAGTGGTGCTAGACAGCTGGTCTGACTTGTACGCACCGAGCTTGACGTCTACAGTGTTACCGCTAGAACCGATGGTTGCGGTATTACCCGTGCCCATGGTTGCCTGGTTAGCTGGTTGGGTACCGTCGTTGTTGTTGACGTACTCGGAGATGCCTGCCAATATCGAAGCTACATCCGATTTACGCGTCGTGTTACGAGCGTTACGCTGCAGCGCTGGTACGGCTAGGAATACTACAAGTAGAATCAACCCGGCGATGGCAAGCACGATCAAGACTTCGATGATCGTGAAACCTTTATCTTTAGTTTTGTGAGTGTTCGACAGCATACGTTAATGCCCCCTTTGCTGATTTTATAATCCTTATGCTTGAATAATACGCAGCTGTAGGGTAAAAAGCAATAGCTTTATCCCCAGAAACTTTACCCAGCAACTGCACACCGCAGCAGTTCCAGTCGAAGCAAGTTCGCCTTGCACTGCTGCTCTTGGCACCGGAGCATGCCAGTGGCATGCGAGTATTTGCAATACGGATTGGCCATATAGCTTATACGTAATGGCCAACCCCAGCCGGGAATACTCGTGTGCAGACTTGCACACTCCACTCAAGTGTGCAGTTGCTGGCACTTACTACTGTATGAATGATTTGCCGGCTAGTCCGTAGATAGGTAGGAGAACGGCGGCGACAATAATGAATGCGACCACACCAAGTACGACCATAAGGACGGGTTCGATAATGGTAGATATAGCTTTAATTTGGTCGTCTACTTCTTTTTCGTAGTAGTCGGCGGTTTTGCTCATCATTTTTTCCATAGAACCGGATTGTTCACCAATGCGTAACATGTTTGGTACTAGTTCCAAAAAGTGCGGGCTGCCGGCCAGCGAGTCTGACAGCGCTTTACCGCCCTTTACCTTTTCGATGGCTTTATCTAGGGTTTCTTTAATATGAATGTTGTCGACGGCTTCGCCGGTAATTTCTAGCATTTGAATAAGCGGCACGCCGCTGGCAACAAGCGTGGTGCCAGTACGGGCAAAACGAGCCATGTACATCTTCATGAACAAAGGGCCGAGCGGTGGCATAACCATTTTAAGTTGGTCTATAACGCGGCGGCCACCAAAAGTACGTGCCCAGCGTGTAGTAAAGAAGGCCGCAAGCCCCATACAAATAGCTACAACCCACCAGTACTTAATAACAAACGTTGATATTGCCAATAATATTTTGGTAATAAGCGGTAACTCTGCGCCCGGTAAACCATCGTACAAAATTTGCACCTGTGGCAGCACCTTTACAAGCATGAAGCCCAGCACAGCGCACATAACTAACAGCACGATAATCGGATACACCATGGCGCCACGTACTTTACTTACAAGGTCGGCGTCTTTTTCTTGCTGGATGGCTAAACGGTCTAGAGCTTTATCGAGCGTACCGGATGCTTCGCCGGCAGCTACAAGGCTAATGTACACGCGGTTAAATACCTGCGGGTGACGGGCGAATGCAGCGGATAGCGTAGAGCCTGCCTCTACGTCGGCAATCACCTTGCTAATAACTATCTTTAGGGGCTTAGAGGTTGTTTGCGCATTCACGGTACGCAGTGATTGCACTAATGGCAAACCGGCATTAATAAGCGTACTTAACTGACGCGAGAAAATAACCTTATCTTTGGTATGGACGCGGTTTAACAGCCGGCCGGCTATGCCGCCGGTGCCCTTTTCGGCAAGCTTAATGTCTATAGGTACTAAGCCTTCTTTGCGGATAAGCTTGCTGGCAGATACTTCGTCTTCGGCCTGTACCTCGGCTTTAACGTATTGGCCACTAGCTGGGTCGCGGGCGGTATAGCGATACGAAAGCATGTTGCCTAGCCTCTCATGAGCCGATCTAGCTCGTCTGGGTCGACGGCCACCATGCGTGCGTCGTCGTAGCTAATGGTGCCGTTGTGGATGAGGTTTACGAGCGTCTTGTCCATGGATTGCATGCCAAACTCGGCGCCGGTCTGAATAACAGCCTCTAGCTGGTGGGTCTTACCCTCCCGGATAATGTTGCGCACAGCTGGGGTTGCCACCAGGATTTCGGCACTGGCAATACGGCCGCCGCCAATTTGCGGAATAAGCCGCTGTGACACAATGGACATAAGAATGTTACTCAGCTGCGACCGGATTTGCGGCTGCTGGTGCGGTGGAAATACGTCGATCATACGGTCGATACTTTGGGCAGCGCTGTTGGTGTGTAAGGTGGCAAATACCAAGTGCCCTGTCTCGGCAATAGTAATGGCGCTCGCAATGGTTTCGAGGTCACGCATCTCGCCGATAAGTACAACGTCCGGGTCTTCGCGCAAGGCGCTGCGCAAAGCTGCCGAGAATGAGTAGGTGTCGTAGTGTACTTCTCGCTGCACAATAACCGATTTTTTAGAACGGTGGGTGTATTCTATTGGGTCTTCGATAGTGATAATGTGCTCGGCACGTTCGTGGTTGATCTTGTGGATCATGGCGGCAAGCGTCGTCGACTTACCAGAGCCGGTTGGGCCGGTTACTAGTACCAAGCCGCGCGGGTAGTCGGCAAACTTATTTACAATAGGTGGCAGGCCAAGCTGCTCGATGGTCATAATTTCGTTGGTAATTAAACGGAGGGCTGCAGCCAAGTTGCCGCGCTCGTGGAAGGCGTTTACGCGGAAGCGCCCTAAATCGCCAAAGGCAAAGCTAAAGTCGAACTCTTTGTCTTTTAATAATATTTGCTTTTGATCTTCGTCCAGGATGGCAAAAATAAGTGTTTCGACTGCTTCGTCACTTAATACATCCGCGCCAGAAACAGGCGTTAATATGCCGTCCACGCGCAGCATAGGCGGTAAGCCCACTTGCAGGTGAAGGTCGGAGGCTTTCTTTTTAACGACTTCTTCTAGTAAGATTTCGATTCTTGGTTGGCCTTGCATACGTATGTTCTTCCGTCCCCAGTTTTATGCGTCTGCGCTCGCTACGCGGTTAATTTCGGTTAAGCTGGTGCGCCCGGCCAGTGCTTTTAGGTAGCCGTCTTCGCGCATGGTTACCATGCCCTGTGCTTCGGCTATCTTTTGGATTTCGGCGGATGTGGATCGTTTTAATATGAGTTCTTGGATCTGTGTCGTTATACTAAACACTTCGTAGATACCCATACGCCCCTTATACCCGCCTGGCGCTTCCGGGCTATCCTTGCCCCTAGTTAAAGTATAAGCGTTTTGGGCAGCAAGTGGCAAGGTTTCATACCCTAGGTCTGCGGATACTTTTGCCAGGTCTGCTTCGGCTTTCGGCAACAGTGCACCTAAAGTTTTATGAATGGCTTCGGTCTCTACTTTGTCGGATTCGTAGGTTTCTTTGTCTTTGGCAATACGGCGCACCAGGCGCTGCCCAATAACCGTACGGACAGTGCTGGCAATAAGGAATGGTTCTATACCCATGTCGAGTAAACGCGGCAAGATGCCGGCGGCGCTGTTGGTGTGCAATGTGCTGAATACTAAGTGCCCGGTTAATGCGGCTTGCACGGCAAGCTCGGCGGTTTCTTTGTCACGGATCTCCCCCACCATCACAACGTCGGGGTCTTGACGAAGTATTGACCGTAGTCCACTGGCAAACGTTAAGCCCACGTCGGCGTTTACCTGGATCTGGTTGATGCCGCTCATTTTGTATTCTACCGGGTCTTCTAGGGTTACGATGTTAATGGCGTCACTTTTAACTTCTTGTAATAGCGCATAGAGCGAGGTGGACTTACCGGAACCGGTCGGGCCGGAGGTCAGGATCATGCCGCTCGTGCTCTTAAGGCCTTCACGGATAAGCCGCAGTGCACGACCAGTGTAGCCCATGTCTTCTAGTTTTAAGCTGGTTCCTGATTTGTCTAGTAAACGTATGACCACTTGCTCGCCCCATATGACAGGCGATATGGCAATACGAAGGTCAATGTCTTTGCCGGCGGCACTAATACTAAACTCGCCGTCCTGCGGAATACGGTGTTCGTCAATCTTTAGGTTAGCCAAAATCTTAATACGCGATATAAGCGGTGGTTCGGTACTTTTTGGCAAACGCAGAATTTCGCGCAAAATGCCGTCTATGCGGCAGCGGATTTTAAGCGAATCTTGCAAAGGTTCGATGTGTACGTCGCTGGCGCCGTTTTTAGCGGCAAATTCCAAAATAGTCGATAACGCCTTACTAATGGGCGAATCTTGCACAATGGTCTTAATATTTGCCTTAGGCGCCTCTACCGGGCCACCCGCAGCAACCGCGGCAGCGGCGGCCTTTAGTTGTTCGGCGCTCTGCCCTGGCGAGCTAATGTTGCCAATTTCGCCCACAACCTGCTTAGAAATACTAGCCTGGTACTGTTTAAGCACCGCCCTAATGCCCACTTCGGATGCAGCATAGACCTTAAGCGGGCGGCCAATTTTATTGCTTAAAAAGTCAACAGCTTGCACGTTGTCGGCATCCAACATAGCCACCACCAAACGATTGGCCATTTCGCCTAATGGTACGGCCATGTAGCGTTCGGCAATGTCTTGGGGTAGCAGGTCTAGAATATCGGCGTCAATTTTAGCGGCACTCAGATTTACGTACGGTACCTTGGTAACTTGGGCGATGGTTTTGGTGAGGGTTTCTTCGGATATTTTTCCGTCACTTACAAACAAGCTAATTAATGGCACGCTTTGCTTGGCGGCTTTGTCCTTAAGCTGCTTTAGGGCGTCGGCAGTTAGAGCGCCTTGCGCTACTAACGTGTCTTCGACCTGCTTTTGTGCGGCGGTAGATAAAACGCTCATAACGGGACCGCCTTAAGGTTGCTGCTTGTTGAATGGGTTAGGGTTGGAGGAATTGCCAATTTCGATTTGCTGAGTGGGGTTAACCGAGCCATTATTAAAATATTTGGAGGGCGGCTGCGGAAAATCTGCAGTAATGGCATCTACCTTTTCGGCGGTTTGCTGGCGATCGGCTGGCTTGGCGAATACAAACTTAGATAGCGTCAATGCAACAACGGCACTGACAAATACCATAATGATAATGAGGGCAATGTCCTTTTGTTTCATCACTTCACTACCTCGTTTCTAATATTCAGGCTTTTTTCGGGCTGGTAATAGGTCTGCGCGGTAATGTTAACCGACATAGTGCTTTGGTCGCCGGTAAGTTCCATGGTGGAAATCTTAATCGGGCGAATAGATTTAAGGGTAATGTCTACAAAACTTTGGATAGATTCGTACGAACCGTTTACTTGCAACTGGAACGGCATAGGTACGGCCTCTGGGGTTGGTGTGGCCTCTTTAATCGCTTCGGCAGCTTCTTGGTCGGTGCCGCTGATACCTGTAATCTCTAGGCTTTGGCTGTTAATTAGCTTTTCAAGGCTGGTGGCTAGTGCGGGAAAGTCGTACTTAGAAGGAAGTGCATCAAGTATTAATTTGGCATTGTCGCCGTCTCTGTCGCCCGAGCCGTCTGGATCACCACCCAGTATGTTAGGGTTTTCGGATATAAAGTCGCTGTACGATTTTTGCAATGCATCGCGGGCTTTTAAGTCGTCTTTAAGTTGGGTTAAGGCCGCTTTTTTAGCCGTAATTACCCTGTTCTGGTAAGACATTTGGCTTGCTAGCGTACGGCCAGCTACAATGGCGAACACCAGCACAAATGCTGCGGCAGTAGTGGCAATAACCATAGTGCTGTTAGCTTTGCCAATAAGCGACCTTTTCGTAAATGATGTTGTTCGTGCCATACTATTGCCCTGTCCCTGTTTCCGCCTTTTGGAAGAGCGCAGCTGGCTGCTCTACTTCTGACCGCGTGGTTATCTTCTTGGGTACGGTAAGCGTTACGTCTTCTTTTTCGCTAAAGATGGTTGGGTCGAAAGTCATAGTAATAGTGTAGGTTGTACTTTTACTGCCTTTGCCAAAGCTAGACAGTGTTACTGCGCTAAACGCGCGCTTTTCGTCAGAGTCGTTTGATGTGGTGTGGAAAGTCGTAAACTTAAGCGTGTCGGCAAAGGTGTTAACCGTATTGAGGCTGTCTGCCGTACCGCTAATGCCGAGCGTAAATTTATCGTAGTCGGCAACAAGGCGGGTAATGCTGGCAGAAGCTGGGGTGGCTTGGTTAACATACCCAAACAACCGTGTTGCGACTGGTTTAGAATCGTGCAGAGCCTCGAGTGATTTTAATTGGTTTTGGACCGTCAGCATTTTGTTAAGGTCGGGGGTGTTAGAAAGTTCTGCACTGGATTCTTTAATGTCGCCGTTTAGGTCGCTGAGGTTCTTTTTTTGCAGCACGAATACCACCGAAATAAGCAGTACAAGCAGCGCCAACGATGCAATAATAACAACAATAGAACTTAGCAGTACTAAATGCTTTTGCCTGCGAGCCCGCAGGTAGTGGATTTTAATATCGGGAAGCAGGTTAAATTGGATCATTGCGCCGCCTCGCTTTGCTCGTTGCTTCCACGAGGGGATGCTCCCCTCTCGGCGCGCCGTACAGCCCTGAGGCTGTTCGGGCTGCTCTCCCCTGGAAGCGGATAAAAATAACCAAAGTAAATTTGATTATTTTTGACTATTTGCATTATGTGGATCATTCGTTTCGCTCCGCTAACCCTGCTGCTACGCCAAAGTGGTTAGATACCGCTAGCAATTCGTTTTGGCGTTCTGGTGCAAACGATACGTTGCGCCAAGCGTTACCAATCTCTACTTCTATGCCAAACTTGTTAGCCAGGTACAACGGAAACTCTGGCAATGCCGACGCGCCGCCGGTAACCACAATACGGCTTACGGGCGATTCTACGTAGCGGCTTTGGAAGAACTTAATAGACTTGTCGATTTCGCTGGTTAGTAAGTCGACGGTGCTTAAAATTGCGTCGTAAATGCGGCCTTCCAGCTTGTCGCGGCCCATGCCGAACTTAAATACAAATTGCCTGGCTTGCTTGTCGTCTATGTTAAGGTTTTGGGCGGCAGACCGAATAATAGCTTCTGCTCCCGTAGGGATAGAGCGCGTTAGGCGTGGTGCGCCGTTCATAGTAACAACAAGGTCGGTGCTTTTACTACCTATGTCTAGTACCATTTGAGGCTGTAATGAGTCGCCGGCAATAAGGGCGCGGGTTAATGCCAAGTTATCGGGTTCGAAGGCGATGACGTCTAGGCCAATGGATTCCAAAAGGTCTAAGCGCTGCTCTACAAAGTCGTTCTCTACGCTGCTTAACAGTACCTCTACTTTTGTTTTGTCTTTTGGCGAGTCGCCAATAACTGCCCAGTCTATTTTGGATTTGTCGAGCGGCGTTGGAATAAGCGAGTCTGCCTGATACTTAATAGCCTTGGCCAATTCGCCTGGTGGCAGGCGGTCGAAGTCGACAACTGCAGTGAACACACGGGCCGATGGGATGCCAACGGCAACATTACGGGTATTCATGCGGGCTTGGTCTAATAACTCTTTAATAACCTGGCTGAGGCGCTGCTGGTCGCTTTTGGAATCGCTTAACACTAGTTTGCTCTCTACGGGTACGTAGGCGTACCGAACTAAACTCTTAACTGGCCCGCTGCCTCTTAGCTGTACAAGCCGTATTGCAGTAGTGCCAATGTCTAGGCCAAAGAATGACGAAACGCCCGTTAGTAGACTCATTTGGTCTTAGTATACATAAGCATAAGCCGTATGTGCAACACACCTTATGCCTAAAACTAGAGTATTGGCGGTAACCCAGTAATAGAGTCGTACGCCGGAGGGTCATTAACCTCGCCTACCGGCTGCGCTATCCACAAGGATGGGACGAAATTAAACTTTTCGGCCATAGTCGTGCTTGTACTGTTTTCGGTTGGGGTGCTTTGCGACAACGACCCATTAGTACGCAGCAGCATAATACTCCGGGCGGTAACCGCACCATTAATAGTAAGGGGTTTGCCACAGGTAGCTGCCAACGAATTACTAGGTACCAGTGCTGCTGCACCGGTTGCACAGGTATACAGCACACCGCCGCTAGAGCCCTGTGGCTGTGCTATATATAAACCGTCCAGTTGCGTCACATTGCGGTCTATATAAATATTTCCGCGTACAATAAGCCTGAATAACGGCACTGTAGCCGGTGTCCAGGTACCCCCATAGGTAATATTGCTCGTTATATACACATCGCCGTCAACATAGGCCGTTACCCGTATGCCGGGCTGCACAACACCACCAGCAAGGCTGAGGCTAGTATTACGTTGGTACACGCCGCTAGCCGTAATAGCGCCGACAGAGGTTGGCAAAATCATTGCTGTTGCCGGCTTGCCAGCATAATAGTCTGGAATACAGGGCAGCTGGCCAAATGACCCGCCAAACAAGCCTGCTGCCGGGTTAGCGGCAGTATTAGCAAATGCTAATCCGCTTGGCGCCGGTGCACCGGCTACGTTGCCCGAAGCTGTCGCAACATCGCGTATGGCCGCAGCCGCATAGGCCGCGTACTGCACGCCGCTACCAGCGTAGCCTGGTGCGCGCTTATTCCAGCCCACAATGGATGCGGCCGTGTTGGCGCATGTGCCAGTACTTGTTTGCAGGCCATTGCCTGCCGAAATATCGCCGCCAAATACTTTTACGTATGGTTTACGCACAACTTGTACACATGCTTCGTAGCCACGCGAACCAATAATTGGAGTTGCCGGGCTTACAAACAGCGAGCGACAGATGGTGCGGTTATCGGCGGTAATGGGCACGTCCTCTATGGCAATCCGGGTATTGCCTACTGTAAATGCGCGCGGGCAGCCGGTAGCTGGTGGTATGGAGCCAGCGGGGTTTGACCCGGTTGTTGCCGACCCTGGTGCGGGCGCAAAGTACCCAGTGTGCACATTAGCGTACAGTGTACAGTTAACCGCCGGGCTGGCATCGGGGCCAGCATTAGCAACAAAGTACTGGAACCGTACTGTATCGCCAACTTCCACTGTACTGGCGGGCGTACCGCCGATGCTGGTGGTTATAGCGGGACGCAAATTAAAATTAGCGGGTTTAGGCTCGGCTAACGGTTTAAGGTTACCCATAGGGTTCATGCACAGGCGGCGAATCATATATACGATATTGCCGGATGCATCTCTAAACACAATCATACGGTCGCGCGAACTAGGGTCATCGCAATTAGAGTTAGCGGCATTGTTTCTAAACGGTGCGACGTCGTGCTGAGCGGTCTGGTAATACGTATTTACAATGCCGCAGGCCAAGTGCATGGACACATTCCAATCTATGCGCCCGTTAGGGCCGGTAGATCGGTTGCCATTTTCGGAGGTGCTGGCATACGACTGCACACGCGCTTCCCAATCGGCTAACTGAGCGGCGCTGACACTTTTAGGCGACCCGCCTGGCTCGCCGAGCATGGTTAGAACAACAAATTGCGCAGCCGTAACCTTATGCTGGTTGCCGGAACTTAAGTCGTCTTTAATAAGATTTATCCATTCGTTGGCCGTGTTCACACTGCCGGGTATACCGCCAATGCGCACTTCTTCGCCGTCGTCGAACCCAACATTATGGAAATACCCACACCAACGTTGGCGGTCAAAAGCCACGACTGGCCCGGTACAGGCAACCGGAGCGGCGTGTGCTCGCGGTGCCGCAACCAGCCCAACGTAAGCACTAACAAACAGTGCGCACACAATAAGCACGCGGCGGATCATTGCGTTGCCTCCAGGTTAGCAACAATAGCGTCCAGGCCCTGCACGCGCGAATCGCGGGCGGTGCTTTGCGGCTGCGCTAGTACATACTGTTTAGCTAACTTATATTGTTGCACTGCCATTGCCGTATTACCTGCGCGTTCGTATGCATCTGCCAATAGTTCTGCGTCTTGCATAGCAGTTTCCGGTGCCAGCTTATGGCGGGCCGTGTAGTATGTAATTGCCTCTTGTAGTTTACCGGTATTGGCGGCAGCCGCGGCTAGCTCGCCGTACAGCACGACACGCTTAGCGTCGGTGTTTGTGCCCGCCTCGCTGGCTTTGAGTACCTTGTAGGCTTGGTCGTAATTCCCTGCGTTCGTTGCAGATGCCGCCTTGCTTATTATTTGCTTGGTGACGGCCATGTCGGATTGTTGGGCATGGTACACCGCATACCACAGGCTCGTGCCTATAATAACCAAACCACCCGCAGCAGCTGCTAGGTATAACCGTTGGCGCGGCCAGGACTTACTTGGTTTGTGCAACATGTGACGCGGATCCACCTTAGACACATCTTAATAACTATATTAATAGTAAACCATAAGCACTATGTTTGCCAGGAACCATGCTCCCTACAAAACAGGCGGCAAACTGGTAATTGCGTCGTAGCCTTCTAGCATGTCGGATGGCACCGGCGGCTGCTGTATCCAGGTTGCGGGGCTAAAGTTAAATACCTCTGCTATATTGCCCGCAGCCGGGTTTTCGCCTGGGGCACTCTGCGACAATGTGCCGGCTGTACGCAAGAACTGTACTTCGCGGGCAATGAATGCACCATTAACGGTAAGAGGGTTTTTACAGCGTGTATATATAGCAGTGTCGTTGGTAGCTACTGGTACGCCGTTCGAAGCAGCACAGGTATAAATATTGCCATTAGTTGCCGTGTCTGGTTGGGCGATGTAAATACCGTCTAATTGCGTAACGTCTTCCGAAATATATATGTTGCCGCGAACTACCAACTGGAAGAGCGGCATATTATTAACACTCCAGTTGCCAACATAACGTATGTCACCGTCTATAAACACATCGCCGTCTACATACACAACTGATTGCTGGCCGGGGTTAACGTTGCCACTCATTGTGGTATTACCCGTTACCGTAAACGACGCTTGTCCATTAGGCAGTGAGGTTATATTGCCGCCTCCCCAGGCCGACGTGGTAGTTAGGGTACTACGGTTGTAGTAGTCGGGTATACACGGCAGCGATCCGAATGACCCGCCAAACACATCAGGCCCGCTGGCAGTCGTGTTGGCAAACGCCAGGCTCGACCCCGGCGCTGCGCCCGCTGTATTGCCGTAAGCCGTTGCAAAGTCTTGTATGTCTTTTATGGCATAGGCGGCATACTGCACACCCGCTCCGCCGTAACTTGGGCTTTCTTTGTTCCAGCCAACTATAGAACTATCGCTGTTAACGCAGCTGGCAGGCCAGCCGTTGCCGGCCGAAACATCACCCTTATATACACGCAGGTATGGCTTAGCTCCCACTTGCACGCAGGCCTCTACGCTGGCCGGTCCGCCGCCGAACGAGGCAGGGTCAATGGTAAATATGCGGCATACACTCTTGTTAGCGTCGGTGGCGGCAATGGTAAACGATTCCGCAGCGCCATTAACCGGCGTAGTAGACAAACGCGGGAAGACAAACGGACAGCCCGGTACTGCAAACGATGCCCAGCCGGCACTACTTTCTGCGGGGCTCGGCGCCGAATGGAAACCATTTATTGCATTACTAAACCGCGTGCAGTCTGCGGGTGTACTGTCGGTATTACCGCTGTTTATTACGGCATAGTCAAAGTTAAGTGTATCGCCTGGCTCTGCCACACTGTTGGCAGGCAGCGGCGCACCATTTACTGCAACCGTAATTGTCGGTCTAAGGGTAAACGAATACTGCACAACGGCACACGCAAAATCTCCAAAGTTCTGCGCCCCAGCGGGAGTATCGGGCCTAAAGTAGATACGTCTACAGATTTGCGTACCTGGGGTTGCAGTAATGGGTACTGTATAACTTTCGCTAAAGTTTTTTGCTTGGCCAGGGGTAAAGGTACCCGCATTACCTGGACCAGCCGTTGTTGCACCACTCGCAGTATCTCTTGCCCACCATGTAATATCCGTTGAAGGGCCTGTACCAATGTTTTCGACTGTATAGCGAAACGTAATTGTTTGGCCTGGTATGGGTGTTGCGTCATTAACGGTCGTGTCTCCGTCCATATTAAATGGGGCGGCGTCGTCGGGTATGGGATCAACATTGCCTACCGGATTGGAACATAACCACTTAATGGCATACACGACCCGGCCGCTCGAGTTACGGAATACTATTGCAGGAGCAGTGCCGCACTCGTCAAAAAAAGCGTCGTCGTTGGGCGAACCGCCACCACGAGGGCCCTGGTAAAAGCTGTTAATGCAATAACTGTAATTTGTCCGCCAGGTAATGCGGCCGGCGGCCTGGGCGGAATTGACACGATTCATCCACTCGGTTATTTGTGCGGACGACGGCGGCCGCTTGCGCGACGAGCCAATCATGGTCTGTATAAGAAATGCTGCACCGGTTTTTTGTTGGGCGTTACCGCCAAGCCCTTCGGAGCCGCGGACAAAGTTAATAAACTCCGTCGCACTGTTTATGGAGCTTGGATAGGCTTCGCCGCTATATTGGTTGGGTAGTACGTACGTGCCGTTCGTGTCATTAGCATTATTAAAGTACCCATTATATTCACCGCGGCCATACATACCGCCAGCTGGGAACGCCCCGCCGGCAGATCCATAGCCGACGGCAAACGCAGAACAAATCCCAATAAGCAGCAGAAGTTTCTTCACGTCTTAGCCTAACGCCTTTATTTTTTGCTCAAGTGACGATTTTTCGTCATCTCGGAATGGACTGGACTGTGGAATAAGTGGAATGGCCTTTTGGTAGTAGTCTTTGGCCTTGGCCTTATCGCCTGCTTGGCGCCATGTGTCGCCCAACAGTACGGTAATTTCGTAAGTCTTGTCTAAAGCCTCTGCCTTCGTATATATAGCAGCGGCGCCGGCATAATCGTTTTTGTCGGTTAGCAGATTGCCTTGTTGTATATAGAGCTGATATTTTTCGGTATCGGTGGCTGTCGGACTGCTTAAGGCTTCGTTAATCTTCTTCTCGGCTTCTGCAGTATTGCCTCCTGCCCTCAGCTGCTGGACATCGTCAACCGCTTTTGGCAGCCCGCTAACCGTGCGCTTGGCAGTGGCCTCGGTATCTTTAGCCACAAACGGCTTGTTGCCTGATTGCAGCATACGTAATCCAACGCCGGCCCATGCAGCCGCGATAAGAACCACCACCACAAGTATTGGCATTAGGATTTTACTATTAGGACGAAATTGCACCATGTTAGCCATAAGTTTTAAGCTTTAGCTTTACTATACCGCACTGCACGGCCTAATCAAAAACTTATCAGCACTTCGGATCATTGCCCGGGACGTAGTACACCAGGTCGTCAGATGCCATACTCCAGGCGTGCTGAATGGGCTGCAAAATACGCCAGCTTTCTAGCACTTCATCGCTACTGGTAAACAATGCTCGCTTGGAGGCCAAGGCATCTAAAAACACCCGTCCGTAAGGGTCATCACCCTGCGTACCATCATCGCTAAATACGGTGTCTTCGCCGTGCGTATGCACAATGCGCACCTCGGTGCATTTACGGGCCAAAGCCTTGCCCGTCGTTAGGCAGATTGGCACACCCTGCCAGCGTGGATCGTCAGATATTAAACCAAGCTGTACGTATGTTTCTACTGTACTGTGCGGATTATTAACGGCCTGTTTATAGCCTTCGTATTGGCCGCGCACGACACTGTCTGTTACCGGCTTATCTGCTGGAATATGCAGGCCCTGCAATGCAGCGCGGCGCAGCTGGGGCAGGTGGTGCATATCGTCTGATGCTGGCGGCTGCATGAGGGTAAGTGCCGTTAACTGCAACAAATGGCTCTGCACAAAATCGCGCAGCGCACCGGTTTGTTCGTAGAACGCCACCCTGCCCTCTATGGCAATGCGTTCGGTTGCAACAATGTCTATACCCGTAACGGTGCGCTTATCCCAATCGCCACCTTCGTGTCGACGCGCAGCAATAAGACGGCCGGCAATGTCTTTGGCAAGATAATGGTCGATACGATATATTTGGTCTTCGCCAAAGTAACGCTTGGTTACCTCTATAAGTTCTTCTGCCGAAGCCAGATCTATGCCGAACGGCTTTTCGAGCAGTATTTTAGCGCCGTTACCAGCCAAGCCGCTTTGGCCTAAATGCCCTACAATTGGCTGCGATATTTGGGGTGGCACCGACAAATAAAATAACCGCTGCATGTCCCCCAAGCCATCCAGGTGCTGGCTTAGCCGCGCATAGTGTGCCGGATTATCTAGGTCCATTTGGTGCATGGTAATCGCACTCGCAAGGTGTTCGTGTGGTACATCGGCTGGCATACCCGCTAGCACATCTGCCGTGGTTACCGGCCGCCGGGTAATGCCTACTATGCGCAGCGCATCCGGCGCAACAGCACCGCTGGCAAACAACTGGTTAATGGCCGGTAGTAATTTGCGCGTGCTAAGGTCGCCGGTAATGCCCACTATAACCAGTACTGCTGGACGAATAGTGCTCATGACTTATTAAGCGTATGTCCGCCAAACTTATTGCGCATAGCGGCCAGCATTTTGGTGGCAAAGGTAACGTCGCCTTTTTGCGAAGCAATACGCACATCAAATGATGTTTGTATGGCCGGTAATGGTATGTGCATGTCTTTGGCAACTTCTAGGGTCCAGCGCGCTTCGCCTGTTTCTGCCACGTAGCCTTCTATGCCGTCCAGGTTAGGATTTTCGGCCACGGCTTGCTGGGCAAGTTCGTTAAGCCAAGACGCGACAACGCTGTTCTTTTGCCAGACGGTCCCGGCTGCTGCGAGGTCCAGGTTTTTGTACGGCCCTTCCTTAAGCATGCGGTAGCCCTCTGCTAGCGATTCCATCATGCCGTACTCTACGGCGTTATGGACCATCTTTACATAATGGCCGCTGCCGGGCTCGCCAAAGTGTTGGTAACCGCCGGTGGGTTGTGCCAGAGTTTTAAATACTGGCTCTACGGCGTCAAAGGCAGTTTTGTCGCCGCCCACCATCATAGAAAACCCACGCTTGTAGCCCCATACACCGCCGCTGGTGCCGGAATCTAGCAGCATCATGCCGGCGTCGGCAACTTTTTTGGCACGGGCTTGGGTTAGCCTAAAGTCAGAATTGCCCCCATCAATAATAGTGCTGCCCTTTGGCAAAACGCCCAGCCAGACGTCTAGTTCGCTGTCTACAACCTCTGCCGGTATCATCACCCATACAGTTACCGGTTGCCCGTCGAACGCTGCAACGACTTCTTCTTTAGTGTAAGCAGGCTTGGCGCCGTAACCTACTGCTTCGTCTATGGGTCCGCGGCTGCGGTTATGGGCAATAACGGCGTGTCCGTTTTCTGCCAGCTTGCGGGCAATTTGCATTCCCATGCGGCCTAAGCCGGCTACTGCTATTAGTGAGTTTGAACTCATACGGCGTCTTCTCCTCTGCGGTCATTAAATATCGTAAGGTCGGGAACAGTTTTAAGGGCTTGGGCAGGCTGAACATCCAAAGGCAGCGCAGCCTCCAGCCCATCAAGCACCGGCATTTTTTCGTGGCCCACTGCGTACACTACAGCAGCATCTAACATGGCGATTGCCTTGGGTGTTATAGTAATGCGCTCGTAGTCTAAGGCTTGATAGCTCACCGCAAATGCATCGGCACTAACAGCCGGGCTACCCGGCAAAATACCGGCCGTGTGCCCATCTGCACCAACGCCAAAAAAACCAACCCGGTATTCAACGCCAGGCAGCAGCGCCGCGAGCGTCTGGTTATAGGCAGCCGTAGTAGCGGCCCGGTCGGCACCGCCCAGTACCGGAATAAGCCGCGCGCCCGGCAGCGACAAGCCGGCCCGTACCATCTGCTGCCAATTGGATGCTTTGTGTCCGGTTGGGCCAAAGCGTTCGTCGGTAAGGGTGACGTATAAATTATGTAGGTCCTCGCCTTCTAATAATTTGCAAACAGCAATAGTTACGGCAATAGCCGAGCCACCCGGCACCAGCCACAGCGTACGATTATCGGCAGTTAACGACTGCACGAGCAGGCCGGCAATATGTGCGGCGACAGGATCTATAGAAGTAATTTTTTTGAATATCATGATAACCCCCATTGTAACCCTAAAGCTGCCCTAGACGAACCTACGTATAAGCCAGTATGCTTATGGTAAACGCCATGCGTGCACTTATTCCGCAAAACAGTGATAGATTCCATATACTTGTTGTTACAAGCGTCGTTGCTATTGCATTGGTAAGCATGGGGTTGTCCGCTGTTGTAGCCCGCCAAGCCAGCAACGACTTACGCAGCGATCTCAGCCGCAACAGTCAAATAGCCGCAGCAGCGCTGGATACCAGCGACGTGCTGCAACTACGCGGCGATTCGACGGACGAACAGCGCGCTACATATAAGACACTTAAAGCGCGTCTGGCTGACCTTAAAAAAACAGACAACCGCATCCGCAGCATTTACCTAACCGGCCAGCGCGATGGACGGCTATTCTTTTATGTTGATTCAGAACAGCCAAATAGCCGCGATTACTCGCCTGCCGGCGAATACTACGACGACGCGACCGACGAATTTAAAGGCATTTTTGGCACTGGCCGTCCGGTGGTGGAAGGCCCAGTAAGTGACGACTTTGGCACTTTTATTTCCGGGCTCGCCCCTATGTTTGTGCCCGGCTCGCAAAAAGTACGTGTTGTACTGGGCATAGATATGTCGGCCAGCACGTACTGGCAAGACATCGCCTTGGCGGCGGCTATTCCGCTATTTGTCAGTCTAAGCATTAGTATGCTTATTATCGTGTTCGAATCGTTACGCCGGCGCAACAACCAACTTATGAATGTGCGTTCAGAACTCGTATCGGTAGCTTCGCACGAACTACGCACGCCTATTGTCGGCATACGCTGGGCATCAGAAGGTTTGGTGCGGCTCATTACAGACGAAAACGCCAAGAAGTTAGTGCAAGCCATTAAAAACAGCGCCGACGGTTTGCAAGCCAGCACCGACGACATACTAGAGCTGTCGCACGCCATGACCCGCCGCGACCTTAACCCCCAGCCCGTTGACCTTACCGTAATGGTTAAAGAAATTATGGATACCCAGCGCCTAACCGCCCAGCAAAAAAACGTCCGCCTAGTGCGCGATGCATCCTGGCCCGACGAACTATTAGTTACCTGCGACGCCAACAAAATGAAGCGTGTATTACACAACGTTATATCCAACTGCATTAAATACACCCGCGAAAACACCGAAATAACCACGTCTTACAGCCGCGACAAACACATGCACCACATACACATTGCCGACCAAGGCATTGGCATACCAAAAGGCGAACAAAGCAAGGTAATGAAAGGTTTTTACCGCGCCAGCAATGCCGTTGCCAGCAAAGTACCGGGCACCGGCCTGGGCCTGTACCTGGTAAAAACCGTACTCGAACAACATGGCGGCTCGGTACGGTTTGATTCAGAAGAAAACAAAGGCACAGTGGTTACCCTCTCGCTGCCCGGCTAATGCACGGCCACTAGCTGTATTTGCAGCAGATAGTGACAATAAGCGGTAAAAATTATATAATACCGTTCATGCAATTTCTTACGCACGCAATACCTGACCCACCGGCAGAATGCATTACAGGTGATATTTGTGAGGATATAGTAAAGAAGGTTGCTATGCTCGCCGCCCTTACATCCGCCGTAGCAAAAGAGTTGGGGCCCAAAAACGTAGTAGAGATGACGGATCCAGATGCCCAAAGCGGAGGTGTAGTTAAAGGCACTGCCCTGGTCAACAGTGCAGTCCCCGAAGCACTGGAACGAACTATACCACCTGCCGAACGCTGTGCGGGCTGTGTTATTACGTGCGCCATGAACGTACTACACGATAAAGATATATAGCGTTATTCGTACACATTTAAACCAGTATTTGCACCGAGGGGTATCTATTCCTCAACAGTTACGTCGCGCCAAAACGCTACGTAGTTGCTAAAGTCTTTTTTAACGGTTTTAA
>CAYSOP010000002.1:21401-116000 GCA_964432725.1 uncultured Candidatus Saccharibacteria bacterium
GTTACGTCGCGCCAAAACGCTACGTAGTTGCTAAAGTCTTTTTTAACGGTTTTAATGGCCGATTCTAGCGGCTTGGGATAGCTCCAAGCGTTGTCTTCGCTTACTTTGTTGCCATCAGTAACGTTAAAGTATTGGCATACACCCTTCCATGGGCAGGTATACGGTGTGTCGCTCTTTTGCAGTAACTCTTGACTAATGCTGGCGGGCGGAAAGTACCAGTTGCGTTCTATAAAAATTAAATCTTCTTTTGGCGCTTCGGCAATAACCTGGCCGTTCCATACTGCTTTCATAAACAACTCCTTAACTCTCGTATCCTCAGTCTAGCACGCCGCTACCATACATGACCTTTATGCGTAAGTGTGCCGAAGTATACGCCTCCAGTATTCCCCTTGCGCCTAAATTGTTAACTTATACTGGCTGGCCGTATGCGTCAACAGGTTGCTCAGAGACTATCGCCACTTGGGCAGGGTCAAACACCACAACTTCCTGAAACCGATCGTTTATATAGCCGTCGGTAAAATTTGGTTCTTCTGTAATGCTAGCCGTATTAACGCCGTCACCAGGCTGCGCATGGTGAGGCTGGCGTACATACTCTCGTAACTCAGGGCTTAGATTGGATGGGGCTGTACTCGCTTCTTGGATGGCTAGAGATTCTGCCATGTCTAGTCTTTTACTTACCGTTAAAATCATGGATATTCAAGCTAGGATGCAATGACAACGGTCGAAGGCGTGACCAGCCGTGTTGTACGGCTATAGCATCAGCATCATGAACCGTAAGATTCTTCCGGTCTAGGAATGCATGATCCCGCGGCGAAAGGTCCTCGGGGTAAGCAGTGCTAACAATAAACTCTGGGCTTTCTGGATCTAACCCTTTTGGGAGAGTCTTTATGTCGAACGGAGAGCGCGACCTAATAAGGCCTTTCTTTGGCTTATACACGATTAACGTGGGCACTGCTATCCCGCCTAACTTGTCAATCGCATGGCCATGTTGCGCTTCATGTTCCAATTTCAGCTTCACAAGACCCTTTGACAATGGATCTCTATGAAGTCGTGCTGCATGTAAAAATGTATCGGCGACAACACCAAATTCTTCATAGCTAGGAGCGGTGAGGTAGTAATCGGGAGCGTCGACATTAGGAGGAATATATGGTGCCTCTGACATTGGAGGAGCAGCCTTCATAATTTCTCTGATGTCTTGTTCAGTATATTTCATACTAATTCCTTAGTAGCGGTTGCGAACCCTATCTCTTAGGTCGCCGATGCGCTCTTTTACGCGTCGCATCCTACCCTGGAAAGTACGCGGGGCAAAATCATTGAATAATTCTTGGTTTACTTTGCTACTGCGACGGTTCTGGGCTACCTTCGCAACCGCTTGGACTGCAAGATTCCTCTTAACATTTTGAGTGAGTCGCTCCCGTTGCGCCTGAATTCTGCCAGGCGCAGACGTAATAACAAAGTCGCCACGCATATTCTGTCCGCTACCAGGAGCCGTAAGCCGTTGCCTAACCTCATCAGCATCTAGTGTAGCCGGACCTGGCGCCTGCCCCTCAAATGTTGGAGGAGTTGCGCTCTGCCCTGTAAGTGGGCCCAGAGGTTCAATGACCGTTCCCTCAATAATTACTGGGGTTTCAGGGTGAGGAGCATTTTTTGTTTCCATACATAAACATTAGCATATTATTGCTTGTGTGTCTATATAGTTGAACACCATCTTTCCGGGATCCGAATAGTTGCATTTGTAACATATTTAGTATATAATTAATCAGTTAATGGGCGGCAATCGTGTACTGGCTATGGCCTTAATTTGGCCATAGTTATTTTATGTTTTGCTTTTTTACGTATGAAAAAACGCGACGCATTTGTTTTTAAAACTATAAAAGGTATTGGCCTGCTGCTTACCGCAGTATTTGGCGTGTGGTGGTTTAATCCAGACCGCCTGGCCCAAAACTTTGGTGGTTGGTTGCATGTATTCGACTTTTTACTCTTTGCCTTGTTGTCGTACATTGTCTGGCACAGCATTACAAACCAGTTACTCACCTGGTCTATCGCAAGCAAGATACGCGACCCTTTTTACTACGACCCAGAAGCCGGCCTTAAAGTAGCCTTTATTACTACCTACGTCCCCTCTAGTGAGCCGCCAGAATTGCTACACAACATACTACCCGCCATGGTTAACGCCGACTATCCGCACGACACTTGGCTGCTCGACGAAGGCGACGACCCCACCGCCAAGGCTATATGCGAACAATACGGCGTGCATTATTTTAGCCGCAAACCGTATCCGCACTACAATACCGCAGACGGCATCTTTGCCGCTAAAACTAAGGGTGGCAACCACAATGCCTGGTACGACGCGGTCGGCAAACACTACGACATCGTCGCCCAAATAGATACCGACTTTGTACCCAACCCGTACTTTTTGACCACCACCCTCGGATTCTTTAGAAACCCTAAAGTTGCCTTTGTAGGTACGCCGCAAGTATACGGCAACCTCGACGATTCTATCGTGGCCCGCGGTGCGGCGCAGCAAACATACTCGTTTTACGGCCCCATATTACGGGGTCTGCACGGTGTAGACAGCACTCTTATGATCGGCGCAAACCACGTAGTCCGCGTGGCGGCCCTAAAAGATATTGGCCTGTACCGCGCGCATCTAACCGAAGACCTATTAACCGGCATGACGTTGCACTCGCGTAATTGGACCAGCCGCTACGTTCCCCACGTACTAGCCGTGGGCGAAGGCCCGTCTACCTGGGCAGCGTACTTTAACCAACAAACACGCTGGGCATTTGGCTGCATAGATATACTGTTCCGCCACACTCCCAAGCTCATTGGGCAAATGCGCGCCAAACAAGCCCGTTACTACTTTTTGCTGCAGCAGCATTACTTTACCGGCCTCACTATGGTGCTGGGACTGGGGTTGCTTTCGCTGTACGCCTGGTTTGGTTGGACACCCGGATCTATGAGCCTGCAAGCGGTGCTGGTATTTTACGGCACCCTAGTTGTATGGCAATGGCTGGTAGCGCAGTGGCTGCAGCAATATTACGTAGACCCTAAGCACGAATCCGGCTTGCACCTCAGCGGTGGCATTATCAATATCGCTGCCTGGCCCATTTACTTTATGGCCCTAGTGGGCGTACTACGCGGCAAACGCATGACCTTTAAGGTAACACCCAAAGGCGAGAGCCTGCCGGCGCCTACCCCGCTATCTTTCTTTGCACCACACCTTGTGTTTGGCGGTATTGCAGCAGCCGACATAGCCGGCGCGCTGGCAACCAACCACGACTCGCCTATTATGCTGTTTTGGATGGTTACGTCTGCCGCCACACTGCTTGGCTTGGTTGCGGTCGTCATAACACCACAGATTGTACGCGCTTTGCGGCAATCTCTGCGGCCACTACGCCCGCAACAGACTACTCAAGAAGCACCCAATTAATAGAGCAGAAAGCTGACCACTGATTAAAGCCGGTAACCTGTTATTATGGTTTAATAAATTATGTCATCAGCAAATACGCCGCCTAACCCCGATATCCCCCACAATATGGCTATGTACCGCATGGAGCACAACCGCTATTTAGGGGATAGCATCGCCATAGCTTTTCAGGCATCAGACGAAGAGGTGGCTGTTAATGGGATGACAAGCGCCGTACTAGCCGCCTACCTTAAACCTGCCCGCGACATCAGCACCATACCCTCACTGCGCGCTATCGCTTCGGCCGAAATTTTTGACACTAAAAAGCCCATACCCTTACGTATCGCTTCTTCTTGTGAATTTGGAGTGTTTGGAGATACACATTGTGATTGCGAAGAAGATAGAATAGCCGGCCTAAAAGCCATTCAAGATAATGGCCAAGGAATCTATGTACAACTCCCTCAGGAGGCATTGGGCCAGGGCCTTGTATACAAAGCTAAGGAACTCGAGATACAAGTACACGGCGCACTACCGGATGGCGCATACATCGGGCCAAAAGACGTGTTTGAGGCAGCTGCAATCTTAGGCGTAGACCAAGATTTTGACCGGCGTAAATTTGGTATAGTCGGCAAGCTGTTTGATGAGCTAGGCATTAAACGCTATAGCTACACGCTTCTAACCAGCAATCCACAAAAAGCAGCAAATATGGCCGAGGCGACCGGCATTACTATAACCGGTAATATGGCAGTAGCGACTACAATTACCCCCGACAACATCGGCGTATACCTTGCTAAGATACAGTACGGCGAGACGCTTTCCGTAGGGCAACTACGTAGCGTTTTAGAAGTATTAGAGTCTGGCATTACGTTGCCTCCGCGCAGCACCTCCCTTCTTAAGGGCATCGACGAGCGCTTGCTGGAAGACACCAGCGATGAAACCACCAAGCGCCTGCTTTCCGCTATCGCCGCATACCGCGCACCCTAATTTAGGACAAACCTTTTGTCTGTACGGACTGCAAGACAGCCATGCGACCAAGAAAATCGAGTCGCTTAATAGGCAATGGTACTTCATTTCTCGTAATCCATTCTAGTAGCTTGGCAAAATTTTGGTAACCCGCGCCTTTTGTGCGAAGGTCGGGTGTATACTCCCCTGGCTTGGTACGTATATCTGCATAATGCGCATGCGTAGTATCTATGAGCGTTTGCCAATCCTTACTGCACGCATAAGCAGCCATGGCTTTTACATGACCAAACATGCCACGCAAACTGTTAGCACTATATGCTTCTTGGGGATTCGCAGAAAGCATAGCTGCGGCTTATCGGGGTGAATAATCTTTGGGGTCATAACCAGGTACAAAAACATGTCTACCGCTTCGTCTTCTACATCGGCCTTACTAAAATTCAGGCTTCTGTCACGCTTAGCGTATGCGTCTAAAAAAGAACCGGCCTCACCCATAAGTGCCATCGGGTAATATGACGCCGGGTCCTGGATTCGCTCATAGGGCGAATACGTTTGGGTTTCGGGGTCAAAGAACACCTCCTGAAAGGCTATGCATTCATCTACACCAAGTTTACGCATATACTTAAATCGCCAAATCGTCCATTTAATAAAACAATATGTACACCTTAGTTGTTTGGCGGTCTAACGTCAATATGGAGCTATAGGCTGGGTAGTATATTATTTTTTGGGGACAATACGCACGGCAGTGCCGTAGGCGGCAACTTCGTTCATAACGCCGCCAATATCACCGGAATCAAAACGCATAGCAAGCACGGCGTTGGCACCCTTTTCGGCTGCGGCGGTGCGTAAGCGTGCTAGGGCGTGCTCACGGCTATCGGACAAAAGCGTAGTGTATCCGCGTACTTCTCCACCAAAGATAGTACGAAAACTGGCACCGATGTTACTAAAAATATTGCGGCTGCGCACAATTAGGCCAAACACTTCGCCGTATACCTCGGTGACGGTATAGCCGGGTATGTCGTTTGTTGTAACTACTGGGATGTCTTGTTCGTTCATATTGTAAGTATACGACTTTATTTAAGCTACGACACCTATAAGGGAATGCCCCGGAAACCCGGAAGCTTACTAGAGCAAACCTATAAGTCGAACGGCCAAGGCACCGAAAACAGTAAGAGAGTACCTAGTATTGGTGCGCCCTGCGTAGCGCCTGTGACTTCTACGTTCATATATAGCGTTGTTGGTTGTGCCGGAACAGAAGGATCGCGACGAGCTATGACGCAGCTCATAGAGTGTTGATTCTGACCATTATAAACCCAGGACTGTACAAGTTCTGTCTTATTAATGCACTTTCCGTCATCTCCACCGATTCGCTTCGTCATAGTTGGATTGCCAAAGAAAGGCGCGTTTGTCGTCAGGGTAAAGCTAGCAGTGTACGTAATTGTAGTCGCCGTCTCCGTACGTACAAGCCCTCCTGCAACAGCACTAAATTTTGGGATGGCGTTCCACGACACAGAGATAGTGCCGCTATAGCCATTCGATGTCTTAACTACGAGATTAGCATGACCGGAACTGTTCTGATCAACTTGCGTAACCATAAGAACCCATTTGGTTGTCGTAGTATAAGCACTGCCACCGCCCTCAACTGCTAATGACGCACTAATGCCCGGCGCTGAGGCCACACTTGGCTTAAATAATGATGTATTGTCTAAGGCAGAGACATACACCCCTACCCCTTGCCCATTTGGCGGCAGCACTATGCTACTCGGACTAAATGCGAGCTGCCTCTTGGCACTTGCAGATGGTGCCTGATTGGCAGAGGGAGCGCTAGAACCAGTACTAGACTTTGTGCTTGCAGCGACAGTTTTAGGCGCATCTTTTTCTACCGTAGTAGCAGTAGATTTTACTTCTTTCTTAGACTGCTTAGCTGCTGTCTTGCTAACTGAAACGGTATTCATATCGCTCTGCATAGCATTAACGCTAAGGCCAGTAACGCCTAGTAGTACGAGAACAATGCCAACTAATAGTCCGTATTTACCGCGCAAGAAGCGCAAAATTGAATTCTTCACTGTAACTCCACACTTAGAATGGTGCAATTATAACATAATTATGTTTATATGTCTACTAATCTTCGAGTCGGGTTCTGCGTTTTCTATCACGTAAAAACTTGCGAACCCAAGTGAGCAACGGTGATGCAATCATAGCCGTAAAAAAAGGAACTACAAATAAATACTGTCCTGCCAAGTTGTACCAAGGCAATCCACTTCCTATGTTGAGTACGTAAGTAGCGGCTGCGAGTGGGGTGTAGCAAACCACAAATGTAACCGGATACCAACGCTTTCGCCATTTAGGTCGCTTATTTGCGGTATTTCTTATGGATTTTATAATATCTATCATGTTTATATGACTGTCGTTCGGATCGTTAAAAATGATAAACGGCACAAACAAAAGCGCTACCAAAACGCCCACTAAGAACGAATCTAGCGGAGAATGAAGCTGGCCCCCACTTGCGCAGATACCGCCTACGGGGTAGTCGTGCTTACCACAAGGATTGACGAACCACAGGAATAGTCCGAAAAGCCCAAGGAAAGCAAGAAGCGCAATTAAAAAACCAGGCCTTCTAAGCCAACTCGCGGCGTAACCCATGCGAGTCTTAAACGATTTTTTCTTTTTTCTTGAGCCCATAATTCATGCTTTGCCGAAGGCTACTAATCTTCTTTAAGTTGAGTTTAGTACGTATAAAACCATACCCGAAGAACAACAATATCGCCCCAAAAAGTATGCTCAATACATTAAAGCCATCGCCTAATACTAAGAGAGCAAACACTACCCACAGGAATGCGAAAGACAGCAATTCCTTCGGAGTAGAGCGACTATTAGTTTTCTCAATTGCTTCAAGGTATTCAGCGTACTTAGCTTGCTCCTGCTTTGTCCTCGGGATTTCTCCCCTTTTGAATAAATCATTATAGGTACGCACAGTGTCGTATTCATCTTCTTTAACTTTCTGGACGAGATATTTATTGTCTTTGTGGAATTTTTTAGACAACCACAACCCGCCAAGTATTCCAAAGGCGGCATTAACAATAGCAGTGTCTAGCCGCAAGCCAAAAGTTATTGTCATGCCCAGAAAGTATATTGCCGCATAAAAGAGCGCATAACCTGTTTCTGAAGCAAGGACGTATTTACGAAAATTGTTTAACATACTTTCTAAAGCTAAGATGCTTTTAAAGCTATTATGCATAAAATAACATATACTCCATGATAATACCAATGTGGTTACCTTTGACTGTGGGGTATCTTCTAAAGACTAACCTTGGAACTTTAGATTCCGCCAAACAGCGAGATACAGAATATGAACGACCAGCGTGCCGCACAGCTTGGCGCATGACCGCTCATGATCCTCACGATTGTGGTGATAAATATTGCAGCCGCCAACACAGCCATAAACAATAAAGTAACGTGCCAATTTAGAAGAAATCCTATAACTAGAATTATCAGAAGTATTGTAAGCCCTAACTTAAAGTCTGACCTTTCCTGTACGAGAGTAGACTTTTGCGTGAGCACATGACCGCATGTACATGCTAAAAGATTTTTACTGCTTGGATTTTTTCTAGGCATAGCTAATCTTTTATATCCTGTAAAAGTTCAGCATAGTCTTGCTTAGTCAGCTTATTTAAACCATACATATTAAGCTGATATATCGCATCCTGAGTTTTTTCCGGTAGCTTAGATAAATCATCACTATCTATAAGGTCAAAGGTGCAGGCTTCGATAGCCTCTTCCTGCC
Organism: uncultured Candidatus Saccharibacteria bacterium; assembly: GCA_964432725.1. GTDB lineage: Bacteria > Patescibacteriota > Saccharimonadia > Saccharimonadales > UBA4665 > PMNU01. The sequence goes on from CAYSOP010000002.1 coordinate 29,555, forward strand.
CACCCTCTTTAATCTGAATTTGAACTAGCTTAATAAGTTTATCTAACATGGATATTTACTCTCCCGAATTCCAGTCGGACATACCAAAATGCTTTTCAAAAGCTTTCTCAAATTCTACTAATGTTACCAGCCCGATTGTATCAATCTTCTTTTTAAGAAGCGATCCTACTTCTATTTCTGAGAAAACTTCCATTACCAGAGCCTTCTTCATATCATCAGCCGTTAACTCACCGTTTGGATTCTTCAAAAAAGCCGGAGAACACACAATTGCGTAGAACACTTCTCCTACTTCCCTAGGATCGCGCTGCCATGGCATTTTTTTAGCCCGCTTTGACGCATCTATTATGTGTACCGAAAGCTGCTTCGCCCAACGGCCGGCTTCTTCATCCCAAGAAGCTATAACATCAAATGAATCAAAACGCGGATGTATATATTTTTTTATGAATCCATCGCCAAGGTGATACCACCACTTGTCTTTGTTACTCATATTAGGGTATTGAATTTGCCTAAGAACACCTTCGAGATAATCGGAGCCTCTTGCACCTTCATTGATTAAGTCTTGATAATGTTGAATTGATTTCTGAGCCTTCCTTCGGAAAAGATTATCGGCATCATGAATAGCTTTTAAATCTTCCTTGGTGTATTCGCCCTTTATGATAGATTCTTCGATTGAATCACGACGCTCTATAAGCTCAGAGGTATCAACATCAAGAAAGGTTTCATCCACACCAGACTCTACCCATCTTATATAATCCTTATAGATATCAAGCTCCTCTGATTCATTCTGTTGAGGCTGACTTTTTCTATTGAAGAACATTATGGTTCCCTAAGTTTGTTTGAAATATATTCTCTAGCGTTCAAGTCACTACTACACTGACTTATTATTCTTATCGTAGACCTAAGACGGGTAAACATCTATATCAAGACTAATATTTAATTCGCTGAGCTGTTTGATGACTTCCTTATCAAGATGAATTGCGACACGATCGTGATCCTTCGCAAATCCGTATACAGATAACTCTCCAGAATACTTAGAAGTAAGCTCGACTATTTCTTTTGTCTTGGACCGCAATTCTGTCAATGCATAGTTTATATGATCATATACATCGGCGTTAACAGGTAGCTCAAACTTTAATGCCCAAACATTACGTTTATGAAGTATGGGCGGATGGACTCCAGAAGGATCAACTTTTTTAATGTCTCCTTTAGTAATTGTTTCGGTAGGCTCCATACCCAGAGTCTTCGATATGTCCTCTGGAGCGCAGTCATAGTCCAGTATTAAAAATACTGATTTAATCTCATCTTGCTTCATAGTCCTGTCAGCTCTAAGACCCGGAATTTGAATCATAGTAAACAATTGAATGGGCTAAATTACCGCCATTTAAATCAAGACCAAGCTGAGTACTCAAATCGTATATCTCTACTTCTTTGTTGTCGCCAAGCCATGATTTTATAGAATCAACGTTTTGTTCCAACGATAAGACAGCATTATCATGAGGTTCTGAAATGAATTCTTTATAGTCCATCTCAGAATCATGAGTCTTATCTTTACTGTCATAAAACACTACGGCCTGAATCTGTTCGGTAGGATCAATAGTCTGTAGAAAATTAAGAACTACATTGCGAACTTTCTTTCCGTCTTTTTCTAGCAGCTCTACCTCTTTGCTCAATCTTGATAAGAAATTACTTAGCTCTTCATTCTCAACTGCAGAAACTGCAAAATGCTTTACTTTCATAGAAATGTCCTCTCGTTTAGTGTAATCCCCAGTTAACTCATTTGCCCGCCTCTAGAATAGAGTTTATCGTACAATGCGGGAGGCAGCGGTATAATCATCCACTTATTCATTTTATCTGCATTTTTGCCAAAGTCTTTAAGTATATCTTTTGCAGCATTTCTATTATATACACTTTGTCGCTTTTGCTGATTAACTACGCCTTCAAATTTTCCACCTGTCTTTGCTTTAGCTTTTGCCTGGTTATATAATTTTTTATTGTAATTTAAACCGAGCTGCTTGTTAGCTAGCGCTTCCCGCTCAGCCGGACTGAGGGGGTTATTCTTGTTCGTTGACTTTGGCTTTTTCCCGCCCTTTGCCATCATTCCGGTCAGGTCCAACTCATTCACCGGATCCGTTGGATACACATAGTTATTTTCTGTGCCGCCTTCTACAGGGTCTACTTGGAGGAACCGTCCAATCGCCGGAATGTACACCCTTGCTCCCATTTGTATTGGCGTAAGGGCAAAGTCCTTCTCGGTTAGCTTTTCGTGTTGGCCTACGTAACCGTAGCTTGCGCTGCCGCTTGCAGTGTTCGCTGGTAGTACGCTGCCTGTTAATGGGTTACCGAATGGGTCGTAGGTAAAGCTGGTTAGTGGGCCGTTACCGTTACTTGTGTTTGTGCCAGCTGCGTTAGAGGTTAGCAGCGTATCGCCGTGGATGTTTGGTAGGCTGTATTGTTTTTGGTTATTGCCGGATTGTTGGGGCTTAATAGTTAGTAGCACACCGCCGGGTAGCTGGAGGTTCTTTTCTAGAATGTTCCAGCTTGCGTCGCGGATGAAGTCTGGCGTGTCGCCACTGCCGGTGTAGCCATAATAGTAGTCGCCTGCGGCGGTAGCTGTCCAGTTGGTTAACGTGTTCTTGAACCTGGCTACAATACGGCCTTGGACGTCGCGGGTGTAGTACATTGCAAAGCCGGTGCCGCTGCTGTTGCGCTGGGTCATGCAGGTGTTGCGGTCGGAGCTGTCGTAACACAAACGTAGCGGCGTCGTTCCGGTACCAACGCTGGTCATGTTTCCGTGGCTGTCTATGTCGCCGCCGTTCCAAAGCGTGTTACTGCTGCCAATAAGGCGGTCAGCGTAGTCGTAACAAAAGTACGTTGTTGTGCCGTTAATGGTCTGTGACGTGCGGTTGCTGTTTTTGCCGGAGTTGGCGTTTTTGTTGTTGCCGGTACCGCAAGTTGTAGTGTTCTGGGTACCGTAGCCGTAGGCAAAACTATTAGCACCAATGGTTGCACTTGTCAGGCGGTCGGCACCGTCGTAGCCGTAGCTGGATGACAGTGTGCTGGCACCGGACTGCACAAGGTCACTGGTAATTTGGCCTGATTGGCTACGCGTTACCGTGTCGCTAATCGTAGTCGTGCCGTCGCCCATGCGGTAGGTCATGGCGTTAGTGCGGCCTAATGTGTCGCGGCCTAGGGTTAGGCGTTGGGATGCGGCATTGGGGTAGTTTACGTAGTCTATTCGGTTGTAGGCGTCGTAGTACACCGTGGCATAGGTAACCGTATCTAGTTTTTGATCTACTAGGCGGTTGTAGTTGTCGTATGTGTACGCTTCTGTACCCATGGGGCTTACCCGCTGGGACACTCTGCCCAAACTATCGTATGTAGTGGTGGTTTCGTCATCGTGGACGTCGCGGTATTTGGTGGTGCGGCCTAGTAGGTCTGACCAAACTACAATCCAGCCATTACCATCCCAGGTAGTTGTAACTAATGGGTTGCCACCTACGGCATAGTCGTTTTGGACGGTGCGGGCGGCTTCGCCGTTAAAGGCGGGTATTGCGGTTTGGGTTACGCGGCCGCGAGTGTCGTAGGTTGTGCATGTCCAGCTGTCTGTGTTGTAGCGGGTGGCCACTACCCTGCCGGCGTCGTCGTAGATTGTTTCGGTTACGCGGCCGGTTGCACTGCCGGCGCCATCTGGATCGGCTTCGGTTTTGTATTTTAAGAAGCCGGCTTGCTTGTAGGCCTCTGTCGTACCAGTCGTACACGGGTCGTCTTTGGTGTCGGTTGCCGTGTAGTGGGTGTAGTTTGTAGTGCCGCCGCCAGGTAGCGTCTTGGAAGTTTGGCGGAGGTAGCTGCCGGATGCGCCTTGGGTTTCGTAGGTACTTGTCGTTGTGAGGTTTAGTCCCCCGCTGTCTACGGTGCTGCTTTGCGCTAAGCCTAATTCTGGATTAGAACCATACGCTGTGGTGCTGGTGCTGTTACCCAATGTGTTGTCGTACACCTTTGTAGATGTTGGCAGACTGTAATCTGGCGAGAGGTACGATGCCCAGTTAGATGTGTACGATCCGCCCACTGGCCGGACATATGCCATTAACGCCGGACTGCTTGTGCCGTACTTAGTGTAGTGGTCTAACTTAAAGCGCATGGGTTCGCCCGCAGTAAAGGTAAAGGTGCCGTCGGTGGTGTAGCGCACGCCGCCATCCGACCAGTCATCTAACACCAGTTTGTCGTTTAGCCACAAGCGGGCGCCTTCGGTGTGGTAGAGTTTGACCTCGTAATTGCCAGCACTTGGCATGCGCAACTTGCCCGTCAGCGACACAGCCCAACCGGCAATGCCATCTGGATTAGGGCTTGGTACTGCAAATGGACTACTCGACCAAAGAGTATCTATTGTGCCGGGTAACGTATTAGTAGCACCGTTGCCCACTAGACCTGTGGTGTGTATCTTTGGTGCGCCAAATATAGTGCCGCCTGCGGGCGATGCACCGTTTTTGTAGTAGCTCCAGGCTACGGCCGGGCCGACGATGCTTTCGTCAAACTTGCTTTCGGTGTGCGGTACTTGGTTTACGTACGTGCTGGTTGGCTTGCGGTCGCTACCGTACCAGGCTGTTGGGGCTGGGCCGTATTGGTCGGATGGCAAGTCGCCGTCGGTATATATGGTAGTAGATTTAAAGCCTGCGGGGTCGGTTGTAGACAACAGCAAATCTTTTGCGGTGTGCCATTCGCTTGTAGTACACAACGCCAGGTTGTCGCAGGCGGATGTAGTACGCAGCAGGTTGTCGTAAGTAATGTACTGGCTGTAGCCTTGCGGCTCGGCGTCGCCCACTATGTGGCGCTTGGACGAAGTGGCCAAGTAGTCAAAGGTGTGCTCGCTGCGGGTACCGCCGGAGGTTGGTGCGGGCGCTTTTACGCTGATCACCCGGGCAAGGTTGTCGTATTGTAATTCGGTTGTGGTGGTCGCGTCGTTAGTCCTTACTCCTGCTGCGACAGTGTCGTTTGCTAGTACGTCGCGCATAGAGGTGATCATGCCGTTACCGTCGTAGCCCATATCGTAGGCTGCGCCGCCGGGCAACGCTACACGCGCCAGCCGGGCAACACCGCTAACGCTTTGGTAGTACAAGTCTGTGCGTTGGCCGTCGGATGTAATAAATGCACAAAGCTGGTCGGTTGGGGCGACGATAAAGCCGGATGGTGCGCTGGATGCACACTGTGCTTGCCCGCCGTAATATACATTGCCTTTGCGTGCCGTATTAACACCATCGGTTATTTGAGTTAGGCGCGGCATGTAATTAACGATGTCGTAGTTATATGTAAGCGCCGCCGGGTTACGGTCGTCCACTGGCGTAGTGGTTTCGCGCAGCGTGCCGTCTACGTTAAAGGTGTATATACGGCCGTCGGTATCGGTTAGCTTATACGTATTGTCGACGTTTTTAATAAGTACGGCGTCTTCGTTTACCGGCGGCTTAAAGCCGCTACCGGTGTTGGTAAACAAGTGGCTGGTACCGTCGGCATCGTATAGCACAGCGTCGCCGTTTTGTCGTACCTCTAAACGCTCGTAGGCCAAGCTACCATCTGCATCTGCGCTAATTGCCCAGCCTGCTGGCAAAAAGCTGTTGCCGGGTTTTAGGTACTGCGATTCTACAATAGCGCCGCTACTATCAGACGGCGTTTTTGCGTACAGTTGCACTGAAGCCGCACCATTAACCTCAAAATATTCCACGGTAATCTTTACCGGTACGCCTGCCGTCATGGTGGTGCCGGCGCCAGCATACGCGAGCGCGTGATTGCCGGCCGTCCAATCTTCTACGACTGTACTGTTATTTATTTTTACCCGGTAGCCGTCATCAGCTTTTACGCCAAAGGTATAGCTGCCGGTAGCCGGGGGTACATAGTAGCCCTCCCAGCGCACAAAGTAATTGTCTGCGCTAGTGTTTGGCACCGGCGCATTTGTCTCCCACCTAAAGTTAACTGCCGGGTCTTGGCGAGTCATATATTTGTCTGCGACTGTCGGATTATGTGCGCCGCTATCGGTATAGTAATGGCCAGTCAAGCCACTGGTTTGTTCGGTTGGCATGGGCGCAGTACGCATAAACTGTGCAGGGATAACTTGCTCTGTTATGGGGCCCTTAACCCACACTTTGGCAATGGCATTGCCGCCGCTTTCGCTGTATTCCGCTAGGAATGGTACTGTTTGCCCTTCTGTAAGATTAATAGTCGTTCCGTAGCACTGGCCGGTATGACAACCGGTGCTTACATATTGTTGTATGTTGTTTACGACGATCCGCATGTAATCGTCATTGGTGCCGCCAAAGTAATACGTGCCCGTAGCTGGGGCGATAAAGTAGCCCTCGTACTTAGCGCCAAAGTTATCGTTGTTGGTAATGCCCTGCGATGGCCCGCCTATGCCCCAGTCGTTATCGACGCTGGCTTCGGTGCGCCGCATTACTGGATCGCCGGTCCAGGTTTGATTGTTGTAGTACGATGCCCGCACGCCCATGCGTGCAGCGTTCGGACTGTTGTAACTCAGGTCTAGCCCAATGTTGCCCGCCAACGCTTTAATGTTATGTGTCGATACATTGGTATATACGTTCCCGGTATTAAGGCTCACGCTCACCGGCCCGACCTCGTCGTACGTACTGGTTTTATCCTTACCAGTGCGCAGGTCTACACTAAAGTTGCCTCCAGTATTCCAAATGGTACCGCCTGAGTTATACCAGCCGTCACTGACCGCAAAGCTCCAAGAGTAATTACCGCCGTCTTGCAATATGCCTTCCGGCACAGTCAGACGGTTTTGGTCCAGCCATTCCGTTTGGTACAGCACCACACCATTTGTAGAACGAATTTGATATGCGTATTTTACCGGGTCGTTTTCGCTGGGGTTATCGAACGAGCTAGTAACACCCAACACCGGCTGCGTCGTAATAACGGTAGAGTTATTGGTAGGCATTTCTGGTACCGGTGTGGCCGGCCGGTAGTTATAGATAAACTCTACGTACGCGCTGGCGGCGTCAAAGCTTTTATACGATGCACAGCCACACTCTTGCCCGCGCACCATTAGCCAGCCACCGTATTCGTTGGCGTTTTTTAGGGATTGGTATATATCTGTTACATCCAATTCCAACCAGTCGTTAACATTACCATTAGGTGGTCCAGCCAAATACGGATTGTAGCAGTCGTAACCGGTGGTACATACAGCATGTTGAGCCTGGAACGACCACGTACCAGTAGACCCATCCACCTGCGGCGCAATCAATACGGCCGATAGTACATCGGTATAGCTATTTAAGAATGAATAATCTGCCCTGAATAATGCTCGCCAAGACCGCCACACACCGCCCTGCTGTGCACTGCCTGCATATATATAGGGGCAAAAATTACCGCAGCTAGTAGCAAGGTCAGATTTAAAACCAATGGACCCGATTACATCAAGCGTTGGTACATACGAAGGGTCAACAATTACCGGAAAGTCCTCTGCCCGCAGCGTTTGCAAATATGGCTTGTCTATAGATATATGCAGCTCGCCGTTTTTAAGCTCTTGCCTAAAGACTTTTTCGCTAATCGGGCCGGAGTTATTAAGCGTTACCATTAGTGGCGTAATACCCGACTTGTCGCCAAACTTGCCCTTTATTCTGTAGCCGCCAGGAGTTTTTGCATCGGCCTCTAGCGTTACACCATTAAGTTTAAATGCGTAGTTAGTGGTGGCATCTTTGTCTTTTACAATAATGTCTTCTTTAACTTGGTTGGAATACACGGTGTAGCGCACGTTTATGCCGGGCCATAAATCGTAGTAGTACACTACTTGGTGTTCGTGCTCGGTGGTTACCACCGGCGCCACGCGCTTGGCGTTTATGGGCGAAAAGCCAAACTGCTCGCCGCCTTGCTTAATGCGCACCATGCCACCGGCAAAATCGCTGGGTGCAAAGCGGGCCTGCCAATCGTTTTCTTTAACTATAAAGGCTTGTTCGGAATCTACCACCGACTGTGCCTGGCCGAATAGCTGGCCAACAATGTTGCTGGCGTCTCCGGCATTTTTGTCTTCTATAAGCGACATGTCTATGGATTGCCAGTTGCCGTCTTTCTTATAAAACTTGGGGGCGGCGTATTGGCGCTCTTTTAGCGTGCCGTCTGCTTGGCGGAAGACCTGCTTGGTAGCGGTGCGCTTTGCCAGTATTTCGCCCGGCTTTGGTTTTTGAGGCGCAGCATCCGGCTGTTTTACGCCGGGCACAGTCGTAGCCAGCTTGCCGGTTTCGGCCATTGTGTAATCGGCCTTGGTTTGCGGCAGCGGCCCGGCCAGTTTTTGTTTGTCTTTTGCTACGGGCGCCGGGTCCGGATTTGGCGCTTCTTTGCTTACCTTGCCCGCTGGCGGCTTACCGGTTACCCGCTGCAACTCTTGCTCGTCGGCATATGCCGACGCCGGTGGCACAATAATACTAACCACAAATACAACAAATAAAAATAGCGCACCAATGCGCCGGAGTGGTATGTTTTTTTGGATTTTTATGTTTAATGTAAGCCCTGTCAACGATCTGCGCAGCATGGTACTCCCCTTGTTTACCCATACTATAACCGAACGTTTGCTGAAGAATCATTAACTATTTATTAACTTTTACAAAGCTGTGTATAAGTGACGAGCATCTAGTCAGAGTAAGCAATACCCCCTGAGGGGGGGTCCACGAGGTACATACAATTCGTTATCTCTGGTATACTTGAACTCTTTTACGCTAATGGGTTGCATCCCGGTACCTACCGGAACAAGGCTATTTTTCTTTCACTTCTCTTGACAGAAGTTATGAAGCGCGTTTGATGAGGTCGAGGAATCTCTTTTTACCCATTCGCTAGCAATCAACAAGTCGACGCAAGTTTACTTACATTGACAAGATAACTATAAAAAATTATAATAAGTATTGATAGTGTAGATATATGAACGTACAGGTTCAACCGGCCGGTAACATGTCCTCACCATATGGGTTTGCGAAACGCTACTTCCTACGAGAACACTCCCTGTACGCTCTTACATACACACTATTCTTATCAAACCACAGGCTCTTCCTTTTTCTTCGGTTCGAAGATTAGTTCGACCCTAAACCCGGGGTTTTCGTCGGCAAGTTCTTCAACTATCTCCAGTACCTCTTGAGGAGTTAACTTGGAGCCCCTTCCATCTACCGAGATCCGACCGTCGTTCTCGTAGATGGTAACATTGGGGCCGCGCACCACCTCGGTAGGCTTGTTTCGACCCAGAGCCTTCCTGCCCTTTTCGGTAAGCTCTAGCCGATTAAACTCGTGAAACCCACCGATGGCGTACTTCTTAACAAATAGCTCGTGGTGTTTCATACCGTGAGTCTTGTTAGAAAGCCACGACTTATTCTTATCTTTCTCAGACAAATCACGCCCCGCTGCAACGTAGATTTGCTCGGGGGTTATGCTGATGCCTTCAGTAAAAGCAAAAAATCTTTTAAGGTTGTTCACTGAAGCTTCAAATGATAAGTTGTTACCTTTCATAGACCTGATTGTACAGTATGGACCTAAGGGGGTCTATACCTTTTTCCCTAAGACTATTAGTAAACAGGGGTAGTGACCCTAAAAAATTTATGATGTGGTGAGTTTAAACTGTTCTCATCCCTGTTATCAAAAACATAATCAATAAGTCTAAAGGTTGTCCTGTCTACACGCTCGTCGCATAAGTGCTACGGATCGTTCTATGACTATATGGGCAGACAGTACTACCCACCTCTGATATAATGATGCTTTATGAGTTCACTAAGTATCGGCATTGTCGGCCTGCCAAACGTAGGCAAATCTACCCTGTTTAATGCCCTAACCAACAATAATATTCTGGCGGCTAACTACCCGTTTGCAACCATAGAACCAAACACTGGTATTGTGCCAGTGCCCGACGCGCGCCTGCAAAAACTGGGCCAGCTATATAAGACGCAAAAGATTGTACCTGCCACCGTAACCTTCGTAGATATTGCCGGTTTGGTTGCCGGTGCCAGCAAGGGCGAAGGCTTGGGTAACCAGTTCTTGGCCCACATTCGCAGCACCAACGCCATTGTGCAGGTGGTACGGGCCTTTAAAGACCCTAATGTTATTCATGTCGACGACGAGCACGACCCCAAAAAAGACATAGACGTCATTAACACAGAGTTAGTGCTGGCAGACTTACAAACCGTCGAAAAGCGCCTACCCAAGGTGCAAAAAGAGGCCAAAGCCAACCCCAAACTAAAGGCAGAGGTCGACACCCTAGAGCGCGCCTATGCGCTGCTTAACGACAACAAGCCACTGTCTAGCGTAGACGATCTAAACACCGACCACCTGGCAGACTTGCACCTGTTAACTGCCAAGCCAATTATTTACCTGTTTAATTTAGACGAGGCAGGTCTGGGCGACCAAGCCAAGCGGGAATGGCTAAAAGACATTGTCGCCCCTGCCCGCGCCTTGTTTGTATGTGCCCAGCTAGAAAGCGAACTGCGCGGTTTAGACGAAGCTGACGCAACCGAGTTATTAGAAAGCTACGGCCAGCACGAGTCTGGTTTAATCCAGCTTATTCACACCGCCTACGATGTACTGGGACTACAAAGCTACCTGACCGCCGGCGAAAAAGAAGTGCGCGCCTGGACTATTAAAAAGGGTTACACTGCCCCGCAAGCCGCCGGTGTTATACATGGCGACTTCGAGCGCGGCTTTATTGCTGCCGATATTGTAGGTTACAACGACCTTATAGCCGCTGGTTCCGAGCAAGCCGCCAAAGCCGCCGGCAAACTACGCACAGAGGGCAAAACATACGTTATGCAACCCGACGACGTCGTTGAGTTTAAGTTTAACGTTTCTAAATAAAACGATAGTCACCGTCATTCCGGACTTGATCCGGAATCCAATTAAAATGGAATTCCTTATTGATTGGATCCTGAATCAAGTTCAGGATGACGGTTAAAGAGTAAAACCCGGATTTGAGTCCGGGATTTGCTCTTTAACCGTTTTTGTTAGTAGAACTTTGGGTATAGCCTGCGACGCATTAGTATCGGCACCCGAGTGTAGGGGTTGAGTGGCAGCAGATGGTGCTGCTGACCCTGGTTCGATCCCCGCATTACCAACCCGCCGACAATTGGCGCCGCGCCTCTTTGGTTTACCGCAGGTTGCTGTTGGAACTGGCCCATTAGGTAATGCTGCCGTATTTCCATTACTTTCTGCTGCGTGTAGTTCAGTATATTGCGGATTCGATGCTGGTTGTACCCGGTGAATGCTAACGTCCGGTTGGGCGTCATGATGCGGATAGTGCTGTCCAGCAGTCGAGCGTTAAAGTTAATCTCGGCAATCATGTCAAAACGGATGTCTTCGAGGGTAAGGAACAACGGTTTTCTGTCTACGAGCAGTAGTCTATGGCTCGTGACACACAACAATGCAAATCCACCCTCGTAGCGCCCATTGGTAGCGCCTGCAATAATTTCGTCAGGCATTAACACCTTAGCAAGTTCGCGAATTTCTGGGCGACCCCAGAATTTAAAGTTGCAGCCGATTCGCTTAAGCTGCTCTTCTACGTAGCTTAGAGTTACCATCGCACCTCCTTTTTATTGCAACTGTCCCTCAGTTGTATCTTCATCATGCGCTACTTTATTGGGTCGCACGGCAATCTTCATCACGTAAAAGATGCGATTTTAATCACATTGTGGGATAATGTACCTGTATGTTGACGGACGAAGGTAAGGAAACTGCTCTCGTCAACCTGTTTCACCAAGGAACAAGGCTGGTATACGAGAAGGGCGAGTTTGTTATTAGACCGGGCGGCCCACCGCAAGGTGTCTTTTACATCCTTAGCGGATTGGTCAAAGCCTACGACATTACCAAGTACGGCGAAGAGAACTTACTTATTATTCGTAAGCCAGGCGAAATACTGGGACTCACCTGGGCGCTTACCGGCTTGGACCGTCATATTATTTACTCTACCCTAGCTCCAACAACCCTGTTGCAGATTAGCCGCGAGCAATTTTCTAACTTCCTAAAGACCAACCCCACCGCTGCCCTACCGCTGCTAGATATGCTCGTTAACATGTACCGCATGCATTCGGAGCGCATTTTAAACCTGGAATACCGTACCGTTCGCGAACGTTTAGTATCGTTTTTGCTGAGCATGGGGCGGCGCTTTGGCCGCGAGACTCCAGAGGGCCTAGTACTGGACGTACCGCTGCGTCATCAAGACATTGCCAGTTCTATTAGCGCCACGCGCGAAACCACCGGCCGCGAACTGTCTGCCCTGGAACGCCAAGGCGTACTTAAAAGCGCCCAATCTATAATTACCATCACCAACCTCGAAAAACTCCGCAAATACCTCGAATAAACCCCGCTAGGGGTGTCTCATCATTTCCAATGGCTTACTAGTTCGTCGATGGTTTTTATGACGAGTTCATGCGAGGGTACGTCTTGGGTGTCGTAATAATGGTCGGTAAATAGGTAGTTTTCGATCACGCTCAAACAAAAAATTTCATCGGCCAGCACGTGCATGCGGTCAACGGCCAGCACACTGGCCAGCGGCGTCGCAATAATAAGTCGCTCTAGTTTAATAGGCTTTAAAAATTCCAGCGCAATATCTATAGAAAACCCGCTCGATAAGCCGTCGGAAACCAAAATAACCACGTGGTCTCTTAGCAGGTCGCGGCGTATTAACCCGCCCCGGCCGACCAGCCTGTGCAGGTTCTGCAGGTGGGTCATTTTTTCTTGTTCGATTAAGCCGCGGTATTCCGAGATCATGTCTTCTAGCTCGCCCGGACTGTAGGCTTTGTTGTAGCTAAACGACCCGTCTTGGCTAATACCGGCAATTGGGTCGGGCTCGCGCGGCAGTTCTATGGGCTCGGTCATTAGCATGGTTATCACGCAGTTAAGCTCTAGGGCAATTTGTGCGCCCACCATTACCCCACCGTCGCTTAATGCAACGACCGCACACTTTTTGCCTTTATATTTTTTGGTTATTTGAGCAGCAAGTTTCTGGCCAGCTTCAACACGGTTTGCAAAGTACATATGTCTTATCAGTGTAGCATGAGCACTGAGGCGGCAGCACGCGCCCGTACTAAAGTACTGGTGTCTCGTTAAGCTGCATGCGCATAGAGCAAGGATGGCAGCTGCATAGCCATGTTAACGACACGCCCTGCCAGGGTGCGTGGATAAAAGGCAGCATCTGCTATTGGTTTGGCGGTTGGCAATAGCGCGGCAATCCGGACTGCTTCGTCTAGGTCGTACGGTATGACACGCTTTGTATGTACATCCCAAAATGCTAGGTCGTCTGTTGTAGTAGGGTTTTGGCGCCACATAATGAGGGGGCCGCCCTCTAGGTCGCGTACCGAATAGCGGACGTCATAACAGACGTCGCCAGACGCTGCCGGGCCAAGCCATTGGCTAACGGCTAACAGTCTGCGTTCGCCTTGCTCGTAGGCAATAAGGTCGGTCAGTGCCACCACGGTATCCTGCTCGTTAGGATGGCGTGAATAGTGCCATTCTATATAGGGATCACCACCTGGGGTGGTGCTATCGGTAAATCGTTCAATGCGTTTCGCCATTGAATCTAGTTGGGATAAGGGCGCGCGTACGGTGTTGTCTGACATATGCGTAGCAGTATACCATCTGAGACTTGTTAAGCGAACAAATACTATTGCTTGTGCAATAAGTAAAAACGCTCTAAGTTGCCTTTTGTGCCGGCAATTTCGGAGTCTGCTTTATCTACAATTACAAAGTGCTGCCGTGCCCACATTTCAAAGTCCTTTAGTATATCGCGGCGCATGCGGTCGTTTTTTATAACGCCTTTATGTTTAAGGTTAGACACCGTGGCCTCAAACTGCGGCTTTACCATGGCGACAATGTCCGTCTGTTTGCTGGCCAATGTGCGCACGTGCGGCAATATATCGCGTAAAGATACGAACGAAACATCCAGCACAATAATATTAGGCGTACTGGATAACTCGTGCATATCGCGAATGTCGGTTTGTTCGTGCAGTTCAATACTGGGGTTGCCGTGCAGGCTGGGGTGTAATTGGTTAGTGCCGACCTCTACGGCAATTACTTTGGTTGCGCCGCGACGCAAAGCGTAGTCAGTAAAGCCGCCGGTTGAACTGCCAACATCAAGCATTACCTTGCCGGCAAAATCTAAGTGCAGCGCATCGGCAACCGACGCCAATTTTAGCCCTGCCCTACTTACATATTGTTCAGTAGCAGTTAGCGTTATAACTGCATCATCAGCCACTGCAAAGCCAGGCTTGGTAACTACCTTGCCGCTTACTAGCACCTTGCCTAGGCGTATCCAGCTTTCGGCTTGGCTACGCGTTAATACCAGCCCTTTAGCAACGACCGCCTGGTCTAAGCGCGACTTCATAGATGCCGCTCTACAATTACATTAATAACACCAGTCGTGCCATATGCCTTTAACTGCGGGTCGGCAATGATGGGTACGCCAGGTAATGCCGTCTGCCACGCCGCAATATCGTGCTGCGGCTGATTGCCTATACAAATAAGGTCTGGCTGCAGCTTAGCGCCAAGCCGCCAAAAAGCGGTGTCGTAGTCGCCTCCGCGCCACTTGCCTAGTACCGCATAGTCGACATATTTTAGCGAATCCACCAGCGCCAAGCGATGGTCTTCGGGCATTATCGGTCGTGCCCAACCTTTATGATTACGCACTTTTAAGTCGTCGTTTACGGCAACAACCAGTATGTCGCCCTGCCGCTTTGCCCATGCCAAATGCAGTAAATGTCCGGCGTGCAATAAATCGTAGGTGCCAATAGCAAATACCAGGCGCTGCCCCCGGTGCCTTGCACGGAGCGTTACCATATCTGCTTCGGTTACGATCATTGCTATTCCTTTACGCGCTCGCGGTATGCACCGGTTGCAGTGTCCACCGATATAAGGTCGCCGGTTTTTACAAATGCGGGCACCCGGATGGTTATACCGGTTTCGAGGGTAGCGTCTTTAGTAACTGCATTCGCGGTGTCGCCCTTTACTACGCTTTCGGCGTAGGTAACTTTGAGCGGTACGTTTTTTGGTAGTTCGACATTAATGGGGCGGCCGTCAAAAAACTGCAGCTGCAAACGGTCGCCTTCTTTTATGTAGCCAGCGCCATCGCCCACTAAGTCGGCGGGTACCTCGAACTGCTCAAAGGTGTCTTCGTTCATAAAGTAGAACGTGTTGCCGTCGCTGTACAGATACTGTACGTTTTGGGTATTTACGTCGGCAGTGTCGAGCTGTTCGTTGCCCTTAAAGGTTTTTTCTAGCACCTTGCCGTCAAGCAAACTTTTGATGCGGACGTTTACAATAGAACCGCCGCGGCCCATAACCTTTTGGTTATAATCGACCACGCGGTATGGTACGCCATCGTATTGAAAGATAACGCCTTTTTTAAGATTGGTAATACTTAGTGCCATTATTACTCCTTCAGTTCTGCCATAAGTTGCTCTATATGAGCAGATATAATTGCCATGTCTGCCGCACCAAATACCCCGTATTCACTGGCTTGTAGCAGTCGCTTCTGTAACAGCTGTAGCTGCTTGGTTACGGCTATGCCGTACGCTATCTGTTCTAACTTTGTTTCGGCCATGCCGTAATCACGGATGTCTAGCCGTATATCGCCAAGTTGGCGCTTTATGGCACGCAAAAGATCGCGTTCAGGGGTTGGCAATGCATCTACATCTAAACTGGTTAGATTAGACTGCACCAGCCCTTGAATTGCTTTTGCTAGTTCAAACGGTGATTGTGCCACCCTGTTTACCCTCTAGTTATTTGCTACGAATGGCAGTAGTGCGATGTGCCGAGCGCGCTTAATAGCAGTACTTAAACGGCGCTGCTGACTTTCGGTTAGGCCCGTCTTTTTGCGGGTTTCGATTTGACCGTACATGTTTACAAAGCGCTGCAAGGTTTTAACATCCTTGTAGTCAAAGTAAGGTACGTCTGTTTTGTGCTTAAAAATCTTTGCCATAATGGCTAATCTCCTATGGAATTAATATTACTGGATCCTGAATCAAGTTCAGGATGACAGAGGTTTAGAATGGGATGTCGTCGAGGTTGATGGGTTCGTCGCCGATGTCTTCTACGACGTCGTCTTTCTTCTTGGAGGCCGGACGGTTAGAGCTGGATGAGCCGCCGCCGCCAGTGCCGCTGCCTGCGCCACGTTCGGCATAATTGCCGCCATCGTTGCCCCCAGTGCCACCGCCTTCGCCGCGACTGTCTACAAACGTTACGTCGCTGGCCAGTACTTCTACCTTGTTGCGCTTTTGTCCGTCTTGTTCCCAGCTGCGGCTTTGGATGCGACCCTGCACCAAGGCCCTGCGGCCTTTAGCTAGGTATTGGCTGACGCGTTCTGCTAGTGGCCCCCACGTCACGCAATCGATATAATCGGTTGCTTCTTGCCATTCACCGTTTTGCGCTTTGTAGGCACGGTTCAGTGCCAAGCTAAAGCTGCAAACGCTTTGGCCGGTCGGCGTCTGGCGCAGTTCCGGATCCCGAGTTAAATTCCCCATTAGTATGACTTGGTTAACACTTCGTGCCACGGTCGTACTCCCTCTTTCTTTAGGCTACGGTAATCACCGCACGCCTGCTTAATTAACTACTCTTCTTCAGATTTTTCGTCGTCGGATGTGGCAGATTCGCCACGCTCAGCTGCTTTTTTGGCTTTTTCGGCCTTAAGCGCTTCTGCTTTGGCAATTGCCTTGAGGTCTGGACGAGTAATCAAGAAACGGATTACTTCGTCGGTAATGTTCAGGGTTGCCTCTATTTTGCGAACGCTTTCGCCGGGAAGGTCGAGTGTGTAAAACACGTACACGGCTGATTCGTTCTTTTTAACCGGGTATGCCAGCTTGCGCTTGCCCCAGTTGTCTACGTTGGTTACTTTACCACCGTTGTCGGTAAAGATTTTTTCGACCTTAGTGGTCGCTTTGTCCAGGTCTATTTCTAGGTCTGGGTGGTACAGTACAGCTATTTCGTACTGGTTCATATGGTTCCTCCTACGGACTCGCCCGTTTGACGGGTACGAGGTATGCAAATTTCTTCACACACAGGTTACTTAATAACAGAGGTAATTGTACTATAAATAGCACTTAAATGCAAAGGCTGCTAGGACTCAATTTGAGGATGATTCGGTACAAGGGACTGTTGCACATCGTACACACTGTTGCGCCCTTGTGGATCTGTAGCTTCGCGTAGCTCGGTTGCACCCCATGTGGTAGATTCTATAATTTGTTCCATATGGCCCATTTCTAGGGGGCCAACCGGAAACGTATCGCGGTCCTGCGGAGCATCTTGGCCGGTTCGGGGGTCGAGTGTCATACGTACCACACGGTCGGGCTGCCCGCTTGCCAAACGTAATTCGGAATACACGGTTCGTGACATGTCCAGCTGTGGGCCGGCTGCGGGTTCAATTGCAAACCTATCGTTATGGTAGAGGCTACGAGCCACAGCGACACCAAACTGTCGGCCGTCATCTGTCGTTACGATGCCTGTCTTAAATAATTCACGTCCTTGCACGTTACGTAAAGCTTCGGTTTCGACATCACTAATAACGCCGGATACAGCGTCGGCAAAACGTTCCCCTACTTTCTTACCAGTTGCGATCTCTCGCGTGACTTGTTGCCCAACAAGCCGAGCACCAATACTTTCAACCAACGTTTGGTCTGGTTGGCGTCGAGCCACCTCGGCGCCAGAGGTCTCTGGCTTAGGATCGCCGCTTTGGCCAGAGTATGCATTCATAAATAAACATTAGCATAATATTTACTTTTATTCAATATAGTTACACGGCAGGAGTCTCGTCAGCGGGCGCTTCGGCGCCACCGCCAAACACTTCGTCTAACGAGCTAACCAGTACTTCGCGTGGGCGGGCACCGTCCGCGGGGCCAACAATACCCTGTTCTTCCATGGTTTCGATCAGTCGGGCGGCGCGGCCGTAGCCAATACGTAAACGGCGCTGCAACAAACTGGTGCTGGCCTTACGGCCTTCTATGACGACGCGCACGGCGTCGCGCAGCATGTCGTCGTCCGCATCGCCGCCGCCACTCATGTCGGCTACTACCCCGCCCTTGCCGTTAAGCTGTACGGGCTGACTAATAATTTCGGCGTCGTACTGTGGTGGCCGCTGCATACGGATAAAGTCGGTAACTTTGTTGGTTTCTGGGTCGTCAATAAAGGCACCCTGCACACGCTTTGGTTTAGGCATATCGGCGGTAAGTAACAACATGTCGCCTTGCCCCAGCAACTTTTCTGACCCAATTTGGTCAATAATGGTTCGTGAGTCTATTTGGCTGGCGGTGGTAAATGCTATACGAGCCGGTACATTTGCTTTAATAAGGCCGGTAATAACATCTACCGACGGTCGCTGTGTAGCTAGTACCAGGTGAATACCAACAGCACGGGCCTTTTGGGCAATGCGCACAATTAAGGCTTCTACGTCGCGGGCGGCCATCATCATAAGGTCGGCAAGCTCGTCTATAACAATTACAATGTAGGGCATACCCTCTTCTTTTTTGACGTTGTTATATTCGGCAATGTTACGATGCCCCGCCTCGGCCAGCGCCTTGTAACGCCGCTCCATTTCGGCTACCGCCCATTTTAGGGCACTAATACATTTTTCGGGTTCGGTAATAACCGGCGTTAACAGATGTGGGATGTCGTCGTAGGGTTTTAGTTCTACCTGCTTGGGGTCAACCAAAATAAGTTTAAGGTCGGCCGGACTGTTGCGGTACAGTAAGCTGGTAAGAATGGTGTTGATCATAACTGACTTACCAGAACCAGTCTGACCAGCAACCAGCAAGTGAGGCATTTTATCTAATGCTGCGACCACTGGTTTACCGGCAATGTCGCGCCCAATGGCAAACCCAAGCGGGCTTTTCATGCCCGACCAATCACTGGATTCTAAGATAGAACGCAGCCGCACCGTAGCCGACTTAACATTTGGCACTTCGATACCCACTGCACGCTTGCCCGGAATAGGCGCTTCCATACGAATGGAATGTGCCGCTAGGTCGAGCGCCAGGTTGTTTTCGAGTGCGGTGATCTTGGTAAGCTTTACATTAGCGGGCGGTTTTAGGGTGTACTGGGTAACGCGCGGTCCCACGTTTGCCCCTTCCATCTCGACCTCTATATTAAAGTTAGAGAACGTTTCGCGGATAGTTTGGGCGTTACCATTTACGTCGCCGGCATCGGCTTTATCTTGCTTTTGGTCTAACAGGTTAAAACCCGGGAATTGCCAATTGGGGTCGTTTGCAGTTGTAAGCGCTGCGTGATCTACGGCAGGTGGAGCCTTTTCGGCACTATTTTTAAGGCCAGCAAAACGGCCACCAGAAGCGTGGTGTTCTACTGGTACGCTTTCGTTTACCTTAAAGCCGCTGGCTTCGGCGCGGGCCCGTAGTTCGCCAAGTTCGCTGCCCTGTTCGCGTTCAGGGCGCTTAAACAAACTGGCAATAAATAGCACCACTTCTTTGGGCGATATACCAAATGCAAAAAAGACAGCCAGTGCCGTAAGCACTGCAAACAGTAATGACGCCGGAAACGTATCCAGCGCTGTCAATATTGCCGTACCCAGCAGCTCGCCCAATTTGCCGCCATGCCCGCCTACCCAGGGCGCTGACTCGCTAGCCTTAGACGCGAACGCCGTAAATAGCCAGCCAGACGCAAAAATAACAATGCTAAAAATACTAATAAGCTTGCCAAACGATATGTGGTGGTCTTCGCTCTTAAATTTTTGGACGCCCCAATATATAAATGCCATCGGCACGAGGTATGCAGCCCAACCTACTGTGGCGTATGCGCCGTTAAACATATTTGTAGGCAGCGGCCCGCCAGTGCCAAAACCACCAAGCAGCAAAAAGAGCGCCGCTACAATAAGTAAAATAGCGCCAGCAAGCGGCCAAAACGGTGATCGTACCGCGGGCTCTTCTTTTTTACTGCTTTTCCGTTTTTTCTTTTTGGCCATACCGTTTCTATTATATAACAGTTTTTAGCACAAGGGGTAAGGGACTAGTGGTTTATGGGGTACTTGGCAAATAATGACTGCTGGCGCTGGCGCGCTTGCCACTCTGGATCGGCGTAGGTACCTGCCTTACTGCCCTCCCAGGGGTCATCAGCGTCTATACGCTGTGGGTTAAATTCTACAATGATGCCGTTTGGATTGTCGAGGTCTCCGACATTTAACTGGCCGCCATACCTGTTCATTTGCAGTTCAAGGCCGCCGCGTAACGACGCATTCGCATTGGTAATATCGAAATACGTCTCACTGTTAGGGTCGTAGTCACGTAATGTACGGTTAGACGGAACACGTACCCCAGGCATGGGATGGTCTGGGCTAATTACATAGCGCGGGTTAGTATCGTTTAAATGGACAGTCCCTTCCCACGCATTGGCCACTCCTTTGTGATCCTTCGTTTCGTACGACGTGCGCATTGTCTGTAGTTGCGAAGGAGTTAAGATATAGTAGTTTCCCTGCTTATTGCCGCGGGCGTCGTAGGTGCTATCGTCAAAGCAAAGCAATGGTTCGGCTGATCCACTGTAGTGCACCACCCCCTGTAACTGGCCAACGTTAACACCGTACTCTTCCTGAACCTCACTGCGAGTCTTCACTGGTTTTTGGGCATCTAATTGCATCGACGTACCTTTTAACATCACAAGCTCAGTACGGTTGTGAGCTTCTTCGATTTTTTCAGCAACGGTTGGTGCTGGAACTCTAGCCACTCCAACAGCCTTCGGCTGGTCTGGTACTATCTGCGCTTTTGGCGCCTGCTGGGTGCGCTGAGCACCCTTGCCGGTTATATGACGGCCCAGAAGTTTCGAGCTTGCAGCTGCAACTCTTTGCAATCGACTGGCGCCGGGGCGTGTTTCTGGGTGTGGACGTTCTGGGGCGTGCGTAGGGGCAATAGTACCCGACTTTTCAACAGCCAGGGCGCCAAATCTACGACCATATCCATGCCGAGGCTGATGACGTAGTCTACTCAGTCTATCAAGTACCGATAGCTGTCCGTTATTGTGACTAGTTGGAGTTTGTTGTGTATGTCGACCCATGGGTAGCTGTGTTTTTTAATTTACAGCTATACACTAACACACTATTGCTTATCGGTCAATATGCTGGCACGTTACATAAGCGGGTCGGAACCTAGTCTACGCGGGCATCCTGCCCCAGTAAACGTTCGCGCATACGCTGGAAACGTGCTTGCTGTTCTGCTGCTTGTTCCTCGGGCGTTTTTTCAGGTTGGCCATTGCTGCTGCCGGCCTCGTGAGTGCTTGGGTTGGCGTTAGTATTGCCAGTATTACTATTACTGGGCTTGCCCTCACCCTTACCGCCGCCACCTATGACGTTTACTACTGGTATAACAATCGGGCTGCGCTGGGTTTGTTCGAACAAGTAATGAGTAATGTGGTCTTTAAGCTCTACCTTAAACCGGTCTAGGTCTACCCGCTTAAAGCGCTGGCCGACTGCACGACGCAGTTCGGCACGTAGGCCGTTCATCAGGTCTTCGTTATCGCGCATGTATATAAAGCCGCGACTAATAATGTCTGGGCTGGTTAGTAAGTTGCCGTTCTTTTTGTCGACAGTCAGTACCACTGCCACTATGCCCTCTTCGGCCATCAGTACGCGGTCTTTAACGACCACACTGTTGACCATTGAACCTGTTTGGTCAACCAAAATGGTACCATGGGGCACTTGGCCGATTACTTCCATTGTGTCAGGCGTAAACGCTACTACCTCACCGTTGTCGATGTTAAGCGTATTCTTACGGGGTATACCGTGTGCAACCGCAAGTTCTAGGTGATAGTGCTTAGATGTATAGGCGCCATAAATGGGTATAAAGAACTTAGGTTTTAGCATATCAATCATCTCGCCGTACTCATCTTGGCTGGCGTGGCCAGATACGTGCAGCGGACCGATGCCGTCAACCTCACGGTGGTCGTGACGGAATACATGCACGCCGGACCGTACCAGATTGTCTACCATAGCGCCGATAAGCTTGTCGTTACCAGTTTCCGGGATAGGCGTAGCCGACAAAATAACCGTGTCTTGCGGTTTTAGCTTTACGTATTTATGGTCGCCGTTACCCATGCGTTGCAAGGCAGAGCTTGGCTCGCCCTGGGCACCGGTGGACAAAACTACAATCTCGTCGTCGCGCAGGCTGCCAATGTTGGCAATAGGCACGAAGGTACCTTTAGGGATACGGATCATACCCAGTTTGACAGCCACTTCAAGGGTGCTCATCATGCTGCGGCCGTCCATAGCAATTTTGCGGCCATGCTGAGTGGCTGCGTTAACCAACATTTGAATACGGTTAATGTTACTAGAGAACAACGCTACGAATACGCGGCCCGGGGCATGACTGAACAACTCTACAAAAGTAGGTTCGATAGTGCTTTCGCTTGGTGTGCGGCCTGGGCGGTCGGCGGTGGTGCTTTCGCTTAATAGTGCCAATACGCCCTCGTCGCCAAGTTGCTTAAGCCGGTCGGTGTCGGTACGCTCGTGGTCGAGGGGGTTAGGGTCAAGCCTGAAGTCGCCGGTGTTAATGATGCGGCCAGCGGGCGTATCTACCACAACAACCGTCGATCCTGGAATAGAGTGCGTCACCCGCACAAGTTCTACGAAGAATGGACCAACCTTAAGGCGTTCGTGGGTTTCTTCGTTCATAACGATGGTCTGTAATTCGTAACCTTCGGGCATTGGCTGGCCAAAATTCTCGAAGATTTTCTCGACCATACCAATAGTAAAGCGCGACCCATAAATAGGCGCGGGGAACCTGGGTGCAATATGCGGCAAGCCACCAATGTGGTCAAGGTGGCCATGGGTAATAACATAGCCGCGTAACTTGTGCTTAATAGATTCTAGGTACGCCGTGTCGGCGATACCGTAGTTAATGCCCGGTAGGTCAACACCAAGGTCGTTGCCGCAGTCTATAACAAGAGCGTCGTTTTGATATTCGACAAGGACCATGTTCTTAGACCCACCGCCGTTCATGCCTCCTAGGCCAATTACCTTAAGGCGCGGGCTGTCGTCTATAAAGTTAGCTCGGCGCTCGTCCACTGCCGGAGCGGCAGCGTACTGGTTGGCAATTTTTTGAGCGTCGGCCTGGGTACGCTTTTGGGCGCGCACGGCTGCACCTCTGGACACGCTAGCATTTTGCATCTTTAGTCCTGGCTGCTGGTTGCCCGAACGGTTACCGTTCTTTGGCTGGCCGTTCTGCCGATTATTAGGGCGTGGCGAGCGCTTGGGCTTGTCTTGCCCTGTTTGATTAGTGTTCGTTTGTTCTGGTTCCATGTAATGGTTCCTTTCTCTGAGTTCAGTTAGAGATTAACGTTTAATAATTACTTGATTAGGGTATTGATGACTGCAAAGTCGTCAATAATTGTTTGGCGCTGGCTGCCATTGTATAGCGCTGCTGCCGGATGGTATAAGGGCAAAATTGTATAGCCCTGCCACTGTTGCGGCACACCGTGCACTTCGCCAATACGGGCTTCAGGCAGGAAACAGTTGGTACTATGCCGGCCCAGGGTCACGATTAACTGTGGCTGAATAACCTCAAGCTGAGCTGTTAAATATGGCAAAAACTCGGCTTTTTCTTCTGGACGAGGGTCACGGTTTTTGGGCGGGCGATATTTGAGGATGCTTGTTATATATACATCCTGCCGCTCTAAACCAATCCCTGCAAGCAACTCGTCTAAAAACTTACCCGCGGCGCCTATAAAGGGGCGACCGGTAAGGTCTTCGTTTTTGCCAGGCGCTTCGCCTATGAAAATGATCTTGGCATCCGGACTGCCTTCGCCGAACACCATGTTGTTGGCCGTTTTGGCCAAATCTGGATTGACATTGTTTTTGACAATATCTGCCCTAATCTGGTCAAGTTGCGCCTGCTTATCCACGACCTTTCCTTCGGCCGCCGCGAATGGCCGCAAACGACTCTCTTACGCCAATGACAATAAGTAATAAGGTAATGGCGTAGTCTAGCAAGCTGCCGCTGTTTATAGCGAGGCTGGCAAATACATATGCCAAGCCAAGCGCCAGCAAACCGAGCACCGCCCGTACGGGGCGGCGCTCAGAAAACGCGCCGAGTTTATTCTTGAACGTCTTTTTTGCCTGCTGTTCCATTTAGTTCCCGTACAGCTGCTTTCATGCTGAGCTGTAATCTTCCCCTATCGTCAACTGCAACCAGCTTGACGGTTACTTTATCGCCTTCTTTTACCACATCGCTGGGCTTGTTGACGCGCTCTTCGGACATTTCCGATACATGTACTAAGCCGTCTTTGCCCGGCATAATCTGTACAAACGCGCCAAAGTCCATAACGCTCACTACTGGTTTGTCGTAATAAATGGCACCGACTTCTGGGTCTTCGGTAATATCGCGAATCCACTGAATAGCCTTTTTAATGCTTTCGCCGTCGGGGCTAGAGATCATAACAATACCATCGTCTTTAATGTCGATTTCGGTACCAGTTTCGCCGGTGATCTTCTGGATGGTTTCGCCACCCTTACCAATAATGTCGCGGATTTTGTCTGGGTTAACCTTGATACTTTCAACGCGTGGGGCATATGGGCTGAGTTCGGCACGGTGCTCGGGCATAACGGAGATCATATGTTCCAAAATGTGGGCGCGGCCTTCTTTGCCCTGTAGTAGTGCCTTTTTAAGGGTTTCTACGGGCAAGCCATGGACCTTCATGTCCATTTGCAGCGCTGTAATACCCTTGCTGGTACCGGCGGTCTTAAAGTCCATATCGCCTGCAAAGTCTTCGGCGTCGGCAATGTCGCTTAAAATAATTGCTTTGTCGCCGTCGATCATAAGGCCCATGGCAATACCGCTGACTGGTGCGGTAAGCGGCACGCCAGCGTCCAAAAGCGCAAGTACGGCGCTACAGGTAGCAGCCATGCTAGTGCTGCCGTTTTGGCTCATAATTTCGGTAGCCGAACGGATAGCGTATGGGAATGCTTCTTCGGAAGGTAGTACCGGTAATATGGCGCGCTCTGCAAGTGCGGAGTGGCCAATTTCGCGGCGGCCCGGGCTGCCAAGGCGCTTGATTTCGCCAACGGTATAGCCCGGTGCGTTGTAGTGATGGTAAAAGCGCTTTTCTTCGTTGCGCTCCATGGTGTCTAGCAACTGGGCATAGCTAAGCGGTGCAAGCGTTACGATGTTCATGGCTTGGGTAAGGCCGCGAGTAAATAAGCTGGAGCCATGTGCCCGGGGCAAAAAGCCGACTTCGCTAGACAAGGGGCGAACCTCGGTAAACTTGCGGCCATCGGGACGGACACCGTCTACCAAAATGTCTTTACGTACATCTTTGTTGGCAGCAGTAGCAAACGCGTCTTCGTAGCTGCGCTTTACACCTTCCCACTCGTCGCCGAGTTGCTCGGCAAAGTGTGTCAGTAGTTCTTCGCGCAAGGCGTGCATGCGCTGGTGGCGTTCGGCCATAGGTGCACGAAGTTTTTCGCCCATTTTACCGTCCAGGAACGCATCGACTGCCTTCTGAATAGCTTCGTCAGGCAGGCTCAGTTCGTATTCTTGGGCTGTTACGCCTACTTTCTTAACCAGTTCCTTTTGCAAGGCAATGGCTGGCTGCATGGCTTTATAAGCCCATTCTAGTACTTCGGCAACTTGTTCTTCGGTGACGCCGTTCGCGCCAGCTTCGACCATCATAATGCCACCTTCGGTACCAGCCACCACAATATCGAGGTCGCTCTTGGTTAGGTCGGCCAGTGGCATGAATGCTTCGGGCTTGCCGTCTTTAAGGCCAATGCGCAAACCTGCTACCGGGCCGTCAAACGGTGCGCCTGTTAGCATAAAGGCTGCGCTGAGGGCAATCATAGCAATCATGTCGGGGCGGAATGTCGGGTCGGTACTGAGCACCGATGCAACACCCTGCACTTCGTGCCGATAGCCCTTAGGCCACAACGGACGAATAGGCCGGTCGATAATGCGGCCAATAAGAACGGCTTCGTCGGAAGGCCTGCCTTCGCGCTTAACAAAGCGGCTGCCACTAATTTTGCCAGCGGCATAAAACTTTTCTTCGTAATCGATACTTAATGGAAAATAATCAAAACCAGCCAGTGGCTTGTTGCTTACCATAGCGGTACCGAGTACAACGGTGTCGCCGTAACGAGCGAGTACACTCGCGGTACTGCGGAAACCAACGCGGTTTACTTCTAGGCTCAGTTTGCGGCCAAAAAAGTCGGTTTCTACGATAATAATGTCTTTTCCGAGGGGATTTATAGTTTGTCCCATGGTATTTTAGTTTCTACCTTTCTTCAGGATCCGGGAGTAATGAACACAGTGCAAATATACGAGAACCACCCTTGTGCTTGCTTGGCAGTGCGTATATCTGGCCCCTGCTCATTACCCACGACCTTCGCACCGCATCAGCTCCAGTCGGGCAAAGCCCGTCTTGCACTGCTGCTCTTGGCACGCTGACTGCGTTGCCAGCTGTGGTGCTCCTTTACCGTACGATACGTACGGCTCAGTCCGCTCCTCGCTGGCGCCTTGCATCGCGCTCAAGTGCAAAGGTCGTGTTTCAGAATCTTCTTGGTTAATGTGCACAAGCTTGGAGCCTCGGAGTCCGAGACCCGTAGTCTACGCACGTTTAGCGGCGAATGCCGAGTTTTTGGATAAGGTCTAGGTACGCTTTGCCATCCTTGGATGCCAAGTACTTAAGTGCACGCTTGCGCTTGCCAACTAATTGCAGCAAACCGCGGCGGGCCATAAAGTCGTGCTTGTTGACCTTTAGGTGCTCGGTTAGCTCTTTAATGCGCTCGGTCATAATGCCGGCTTGCACAGCGGGAGACCCGGTGTCGGTTTTTTTGGATTGCAGGTCAGTAATAATGCCCTGTTTTTTCTCACTTGAAATCATACTAAGAGCATTCTATCAGATGAGCACCCCATTCGCAAGACCTAGTAATTAGACGACGTCGTGGCGCGTTGTAGTGTGCTGCCCAGGAGTACCATACACAGTCGGGTTTTCTGCCTGCAGTCGAGCAGTTCGCACGGCGGTCTCTTCGTGGATATGCGCCATCCGCGCTGTAGTTTCTCGCTGGATCTGAGCCATCCTGTCTGCAACTTCTTGCCGAATCTGAGCCATGCGGTCAGCTACTACGGCTTGCGTATCCGTATATAGGCGCTGCGCCTTGTCTACAGTTACTTCATGCCAGTTAGTGTAGTCACGTGCAGCCCTGTCGCCGCCATATGCAGTTGGGGCGATCTTCTCGCCCTGCAGGATCTCTTCGCCTTTTCGAGGCCCACTCGAACCGTCAACAGCGGAATTATTTTCCATAATCACCACTTTTTCTACAGGGACAGCACCTATGGCGGCAGCGGAAGTAGGGTCTACCATTTCCCATTCAGCATTGATATATCCCTGAGGCCCCTCTGGCGAACCTTCTATAGGCAGAGGTAATGACATTAACATACACTAGCATAATAAGATGATTTAGTCAATTATATAATGCTACTGCACGAGTAGATTTTGTTGGATTACTTCAGGCGTTAACCCATCTATTGCTACGGCGTGTTCGATATTGAATTTGCCTACGCGGGTGCGGCGCAGTGCTGGCATGTAGGCGCCAGTATCTAACCCCTTGCCAATGTCTTCTACTAACGAGCGTATGTAGGTGCCACTGGCTACGTGGGCGGTAAACCACACAAATGGATATTCGTACTTGGTAACAATAATGCGCTCTATGCGGGTGGGGCGTGGCTGCATGTCGGGCGCCTTACCCTCGCGGGCCAGTTTGTAGGCTCGCTGGCCGTTAATTTTGATGGCAGAAAAAGCTGGTGGGGTTTGCATAATGTCGCCCTCGAACCGGGCGCATGCTATGTGGACCTCTGGCAAGGTAGGCACTTTGTCGGATATCTTGGTCTTTTCGCCTTCGTCGTCACCCGTAGTGCTGGTAACGCCTAGTTGCATAGTAACGTCATAGCTTTTATCGAGTTTGGTGTAGAGCGGTACTTTTTTGGTGTAGGTACCGAGCATAAGTACAAGAAGTCCGGTTGCTAGCGGATCAAGCGTGCCCGTATGCCCTACGGGAAAACGTTTTTTATTAGAAGTATTTAATTCGCTGTTGCCAACAATACGGCGCACTTTATTAACCACATCGAACGATGTCCAGCCAGATGGTTTATCTACAAGTAAAATGCCGTTCATGCCAGCCAGTATACAGCGTTTCTACGCTACTGCGGCATCATCGGGGGTGGGCCGGGAGGAATAAGGCCATTGCCGGGAGCTGGTGCTGACGGCTGGATAACCGATGGATTAAAGCTAGACATACCGCCGGGCATTGGCGCCGGAGTAGCTGGTGGAGGCGGCGGTGCTGGGTGCAATGGTTCGCCAAGCGGCTGCGCGTTAAGAGCGGCAATAGGCTCCACCCCGCCTGGTTGCGAGGCAATTGCTTCGCGCACGGCTTCGCGGGCACTTTCTAGGTCTGGTAATGGTTCCTCGGGTTCAGGTGCGGGAGGTGGAGGTGTAACCATTGGCGCTGGCGCGGGTGGCGGGGCCATAGGTCTTGGCTGCGAATAATCGGGTTCAGGCATTGGACCCTGCGGAGGCGGAGGGGTGGCAAAACTCGGATTTGCCGGAGGCAATGGCGGCTGCTGCATGTGGGGACTGCCGACTCCCTGCTCTAACTGCGTAAGGGTGGGGCTGTTAGAGAGGGCTGGTGGCGGTGGAAGTGGTGCAGGAGCCGGTACCGGCGGTAACGATTGCGGCTGAGGTGGTTGACTAGGAATGGGCGGCAACTGAGGCGCCGGTGGTGGCGCTGGGGGGAATACTGGAGCCGGTGGCGGTGTTGGGGCTACCGGTGGCTGATAGACAGGTGGTGGAGGAGGCGGAGCCATGGGTTGCGGCGGCACAACAGGTTGTGGCGGAGGTGTTGGAGCGGGCGCTGGTGCTGGGGGCGGAAGTGGTGGCGCCATGGGTTGCTGCGGAGCAGCCGGGGCCGAAGCAATAAACGAACTCGCTGCGGCGGTCGTCGCCGAAGCCGGCGGCAAATATGATGATTGCTGCGTGGGCAGCGTACCCTCTATAGGGTCACCATTTGTAGGGGTCGTTTGGCCTAAAAAAGATTGGGGTGCCCCCGATGGTGGTTCTAAACCGTCGCCGCCCATATTACCAGGCCCAAAACTGTCGCTCTGGCCAGCGCCACCTACTGGCGGTTGCAAGATCATGTGTGCGCTGCCCATATGCTCTGTCGGGTCGGTGGTGCCCTTCTGCTCTTGGGCAGGCGTCAACACGCCTGGCGTAGACGGCTGCGGTGTTGGGGTGGCTGCCTGCGACGGTTCTTGCTCTTTAATTTCTTCCATATTTCTCAGCGACCCGTGCTCATCAATATGAATCTGGGGCATAGGCGGAGCTTCTTCCGGCTTTTCTTCTTCGGGTTCTGGTTCTGGTGCCGGCGCTTCGGCCTCGCGCTTTTCGTGAGTAATCTCTAGGGTACCGTCGTCAGGCTTAGGTGGCTCGTCATGATGTTCTTGGGAATTATCGTGGTTGCCCTCGTTGTGTTCTTCGTGGTGCTCGGGCGCTTTCGGAGGCAGTGGTGCGGGTTCTTCGAGCTTAGTGGCTACTAACTGCTGATTGGCGCCGGCAGCCATAAGTTCGGCGCTCACGCTCATGGTGTTTGGCGAAGTCTTTTCGTTACTAAACCGGTCTGTTTCGGCAACAATACCTGTTAAGAATGCGGTAGCCATTTGGCCGTCCATAAGGTCTTTATCGACAGCGTCAATAAGTTCTACGCCTAGTTCGGACAGGCTGCTGGCGTCTTGCTTAAGCCAGTTCATGGTGCCTAGTTCCCCGCCCGGCTTCAGGTTAACGGTAGCTACCGTAGCATCGTGCAGAATACGGCCATGCGACGTAATAGCTTGGTCAAGATCGGTTTGGACATGCACCCCTAACGCTAACACGACGTCAACGTTAAAATCACCCTGCGAAAAGTCCAAATCCTTTTGGTTGATCGAGGTACGATACGGGGTAATAAATATTTTGACAACTTTGTCTTCTACCTTGTAACGCAATTTGTCGGCTTTGGCTTTGTCGAGGGCAATAATAAAATCGCGTAGGCTGTCGGTATTTTTTTCGAGGGTTTTTTCGGGTTGTAAGAACTCTATGGTACTAGGCACATCGCCGCTAAATACGGCGGTGGCATGCTTACCCATCTTATTAAGGGCTAAGGTGAGGCCAATACAAGAAGCTAATTGGTCAACCGACGGATTATTGCTTACCGTCACTAATATGTTGTTTGCCTCTTTGAGCCTGTCGGCTATTGCCTGTTTTTGGTCCATTTTTGTTTCTACCTTCTCTGTAATTGCAGCGTATCACATAAGCGCAATCAGCGCAAAGTCATTTGTAGCTTACTTCTTACGTACAGCGCGGCGAATAAGGGCTATAAGGACGGCCAATACAACGGAAGCCAGCGGAATAAATCCTGGGTTAAGCCCTGCCTTTACTAGGCCAACGGCAGCGGCAATGCTTAGCACAAGCCATAACAGACAGGCCGTGCGACTTACGCGCAGACGTACGTACTCCGCACCCAAGTAGTAATACGGGAAGACGGTAATAACCAGGAACGTGCTTGAAAGCAATCCGCCAATAAGCACGGTCGTTAGGCCCTGCCAGAATGGACTGGTAATACTTAAGGGCAGCAGCGACACCACAGCGGTTAAGCTGGTGGCAATAAGTGGCCTAAAACGTTCTTCTAGAGCGCCGGCGGCTGCATCTATGGCACTAGCGCCCGACCTACGTAGCTGGTTGGCATAATCAGTTAACAAGATGGTGTTCTTAATACTTAGGCCAATCAGCGCAAAGAATCCGAGCATCGCAAAGAAGCTAAACGCGTTGTCGGTAAGGTACAAGCCGAGTGTAATACCAAACAAGCTAAACGGAATGGCCATAAAGATTAGCAGCGGCTGGGCCAGCGACCTAAACTGTATTGCCAACAAAATGTATATTGCAAACAGCAGTACCGGGAACGCAATAGCTAACGTTTTAAACGAATCCTGGTTTTCTTGTTCTTGGCCAAGGTCAAAGTTAAGTGCAGACGCAGGCAGGCCATAGCTGCGTATTTTCTCGGCCGTAAACTCTTTCTTGATGGCATCTTGCGCTAACGCAACCAATGTAGAGGTATCGGTGCCGTCAAACGTTGCGCTTACCTGCACATACGATTTGCCGTCGGCGCGGGTGTACGTGCTGGGATCCGATACGTTCGCTTCGGTAATCGTAGCTTTCTCGCCGCTCAAACGGGTTAATTTTTTGCCGTCCAAGAAAGTCTTTAGGTCGCCAGCTAAGCGCTCGGCTGCCGGACGGTTGTCGGTTTCTATGCGTACATTAAAGCTAGAGCTTGGCGGGCCGACATCTAACTGCGATATCGCCACACGAGCGCCATCAAAGCCTTTGAAGTCCCCTTTTAGTTCGTCTACAAGCTGGGGCGAGGTGCTTTCGCGGTCTTTATAAGACACCAGGTATACATACAAGTTAGCCGTTTGAGCGGTAGCGTTCTCGTAGTACGAGGCCGCTTTAAAGTTATCACCCAGGCCCTCGCCCATAATGGCGTCAGCTCGGTCGGCAACAGCCTCTGCTTGGTCTATGGTAGTACCGGGCGCAAAGGTAAGCTGCACCATCATGCCGTTCGTATCTTTGCTTGGCGGGAAGATGTTAAAGGTAACTTTCTGGAACAGATATCCGGCCGCGCCAATAAAGCTGAATCCAATAATAACCGCAACTATGCCAACACCAAACAAGCGCTTTTTAACGCCCCTTGCCCACAGCATGGGGCCAGCAATAAATGCAGCCACCTTGGCTTCGTAGCGTGCGGCTGGCTCGTGTACATTTTTGGCGCCCATTTGCTTTTTACCCAGCAGCAAATAGCGAGCAAACAACGGAATAAAGAACAGCGCTACGAACAGGCTGACCGCCAAGCTAGTAATAACAGTTACCGGTATGGCACGGATAAAACCGCCCAAAATACCACCCACAAACAGCAGTGGTGCAAAGCTTAGAATAGCGGTTGATGTGGCCGCTACCATGGCACGACTGACTTTACGGGTAGCAACGGCTACTGTTTCGTTGGGGTCATTACGACGGCGACGCTGGGCGTCTAACGCCTCCACCATAATAATGGTGTCGTCAACAATCAGCCCGAGGCACAAAATAAGCGCAAATAAGGTAATAGTATTAAGCGAATAGCCCACCAGGAACAGTACGCCCAGGGTTATAGACAGCACCGTCAGCATAGACAGTACCGTAATAATAGAGGCCCGGATAGCAATAACAATCGAGCCAATAATAAGCACTGCCAGCAAGCCCTCTAAAAGCGCCTGCTGCAACTCACCTATCTGGTCTTTAATGTCTGGAGCATAGCTGGCGCTTAGCACACTAGTAAACACACTGTCCGGATGCTGGTTGTTGTATTTGTCTAGTGCTTGGCGGATGGTAGTGTCGAGGTCAATAACGTCGGTACCGTCCTTTTGGGCATAGCCAACGGCTACTGACTCATAAAATCGGTTTTGGTCGCCCGTACGTGCGCCATAACGGTCGAACTTAGTTTGCGTTAGCACGTTCTGGCCGGTCGTAGGATCAGTACCTTTTACATAGGGATCGATCACCGAAATAGATTCTATGGCGGCAAGGCGTTGCGACTTAATGTAATCGCTGACTTTTTTGCCTTCTTCGGCCAGCTGGCTCGCCGAGACTCCGGGGTTTTTGGCGTACACCGTTATGACACCGTCGTCACCGCGTTCGGTAAAGCCAAACTTTGGCGCCTGAGCCTCTATAGTTGCCGGCCGGGGCAATACTTTTGCCGCCTTCACGCGTGCTTCTAGGTCTGCGCCTGCCTTGGCAGCATCCGTGCCCTCTTCGTACTGGATAATAACGTTATAAAAAACGCCTTGCGATTGGGTTTGTACACTCTTAACGCGGTCGTCTTTAAGGACAATGTCGCTAATTGGTTTGGCTACTTCGCGGTCTACCTTTTCGGGGTTGTTGACTAAGTATGTGCCGGTAAGCATAGAGAAAGGAATACTGACGCTCGGGAATCCTTCGCGCTGTAAAAGTGTTGTATAGCTTACAATTCCGAATGCCGTAAACAACAGCCACACAATGGCCGCCAGCCGGGGCCGGTTAAAGATTGCCAAGCTCAGACGCGGCAGCAACCGGTCTTGCCCATCGTTTTTATATACATTGCTTAGCGGTTTTTTCGTTTGTGGCATGCCAAGATGATCCTCTTTATACCAGTATGGTAACAGGCAATGCTTGGGTTGTTAACAATAACTACCTCGTAACAGGGTGTGACCCCTTTACAATCTGGCCTACCTCTTGTATATTAGGCAGTAACGATAACGTAAATAAAAGGTCTTAAACCACCATGCCTATTATTAAGTCAGCTAAAAAGCGCGTACGTGTGTCTAACAAGGCAGCTGTACGTAACAGCAAAACCAAGCGCAGCCTTAAGACTGCCCTAAAGGCCTTTGCTGCCAGCCTTGGCGGTAAAGATGTTAAGCAAACCGAAAGCAAAGCCGCTAGCGAATTAGACAAAGCCGCTAAAAAAGGCCTTATGCACAAAAACAAGGTAGCTCGCAAAAAAAGCCAGCTTGCCCGTGCTGCTAAAGCCGCCGGCGCCGCTGCACCAGCAGCTGCCAAGGTCAAGAAACCTGCTGCCAAAAAGCCAGCCGCTAAAAAAGCCGTAGCTAAGAAAAAATAACCTAGTTACTCTGTTAAGGCGTTTGACTTAACGCTACTTCGATGCTATCGTACTTTACACGATGGCACATGGCGAGACTACGGGTAATCTACTAGAAAAACTACAGCGGATGCGCGAAAGCGCACCCGTTTTTACTCCTACGCAAGGAGTCATGGAAATGCCCATTGCTGCTGAGCGCTGGCAACCAATGATTCGACACCTAATGGATCTGCACAAAGCGCGCAGGCTTGGCATGCTAGTACTGATACGCAGCGGGTATATACCCTCAGAACTTGGCGTTCTAGGCGAATTGACTGACCAAGAAGCGACAGCGCTAGCAATCGCTTCGGGTGCGCAAGTTAATAACTTGCACAACACCCGCCAAGGCACGTACAAAGGCATCCATCGTTATGATGCCGACGACACAGACGTCCAGCCAATATCAGGTCCCGACAGCCGCTCTGATTCGTTCAGGCTCGATGTCGGGGATACGACCGCCCGGCTTGTGGTTACACACCCCACTCACCTGAGTGAGCGCCCGACGGCACCCATTCCGCGGCCGGCACCGTATTTAGACGTCGGCGATACAGTGAAGCTCGTTATTTCACCTCGACAGCCGGATCAAAAATAGCCGCAGCGCTTCGTCGGCGTCGATTGAAACCGTTTTAAGCTGTAAGTCTAGCTTTAACAAATCGCGTACCTGCTGTTTTAATGCCTCTAGCGACAAACCACGCGCGAGCCCTTGGCTTTTACGCACCACATACGGATTCACCTTGCCCTGTTTGGCAATGTCGTCTGCGCTGCGGCTGCCGGCTGTTTTAATAAGCGCAAGTATGTGCAGCTGCCAGGCCAGCATGGCAATAATGGCCTGGGGTTCTACCTTTAGGGCGCGCTGTTCCTGATACAACTCTAATGCCCGTTTAGTGTTACCGCTAAAGGCAGCGTCTAGTAGCTCGAACACGGTGCTTTGCGGCAGTGGGTCGGTTAGTAGTTCGATGGTAGTACGAGTAATGGCTGGGTCGTACGCCAATAGCTTGTTCAGATCTTGCTGCAGTAACTGCTGATTAGCGCCAATACGTTCTATGAGCAACCGGGCATCAGCGGCCGGTAGGCTGCCGCCCTGCTCTGCGGCGTAGGCACTCGCCCAACGGGCTAATCCGTTAGCATCTAATTCGGGGAATTCTTTAAAGTCAGTCTTTTTCTTGAGGGTCTTGTAATAGGTTAAACGCTTATCTAGTTTCGGTTCTACGATAACAATATCGCTGCTATCGGCAGCGTCGGCTAGCGCAGCCTCTAGGGCATCGGCGAAGGCCTTTTGCTTGCCTGGACTACGCAGCACCACTAGTTTGCGGTCGGTTAAAAACGGCAAACTGGCCATGCTTTCGCGCATGCGTGGGGCGTCGTCTTCGTCGCCGTCGTAACGTTCCACGGCCATATCGGTGTGGGCGGCAATAAAGTCAGCCGTCAGCTTGCTTAGCTCGGCTTGCAGTGCAAAAGTATTCGCCCCCGTTAATGTCACTACCATAGTCTAGGTATGATACCATCTAAAGACTATGCAAGACTCAACTACGAAAGACACTGTTATTACTATTTGCTCCAGCGCCGCCTTTTACCGGCAGGCTGTAGACATTCAGGACAAGCTAGAAGCCCTTGGCCTAAAAATAGTCGTGCCCGACCTGACCAACACTATGCGGCAAAGCAACGACTACGACGTAAGCCACTACAAAACGTGGTTCGAGAACGACGCTGATTACAGCAAAAAAGCGGCACTTATGCACGGCCACTTTGATAAAGTAGCTGCCACCGACGTTATTTTGGTTTTAAACTACGAAAAGAACGGTAAACAAAACTATATTGGCGCCAATGTACTGATGGAAATGGCTTTGGCCTTCCACTTTAACAAGCCTATTTTTATCTTGAACGAAATGCCCGAAGACTCTCCTTTCGAAGAAGAGCTAAAAGGCATGTCACCCATTCTGCTGCACGGCAAAGCCGAAGACATAGCCAAGCACCTTTAGCGCGGCTGCTTTTGGCAGAACGGGCAAATATGTGTACCACGGCCGGCAACACGCATTTTTGTTATAAGCGTGCCACAGCGCGGGCACGGCTGGCCCTCACGGCGGAATGCGCGGGCGAATGTAAGGTAACTGCCCCGCTTGCCCTCTGCACTTACGTAGTTGCGGTCGGTTGAGCCGCCCTTTTCTATAGATAACCTAAGCACTGCCTGTAATTCTGTAAACAAGGTGTGCAGTGCTTTTGTGGAAAGTGCGTTCACTTTGGTTTCTGGGTGGATTTTAGCACCCCACAGGCTTTCGTCGGCATAAATATTACCAATACCCGCAACCACTGTTTGGTCTAATAGTACTGCCTTGATACCGCTATTAGGGCGGCGGCGAATGCGGGCGGCAAAGTCGGCGGCTGTAAAATCGTCGGCCAATGGTTCGGGGCCAACCTTTTTAAAGAAGTCTAGATTTTCGACCTCTGGTGTTGGCAGTAATCGCATCCAGCCAAATTTACGCTGGTCGTTAAAAAACAAACGGCTGCCGTCGGTGCACGTTAGGGTTACGCGGGTGGATTTATCTGGCAGTTCGCCAATTAAACTGTCGTTCGGGTGCCCTGCCCCAAATTGCGCGGTTGCGCTTCTAAATACCAATTGGCCGGTCATCTTTAGATGAATAACCAACGAGTAGTTAGTAGACAGGTCAATAATCAGCACTTTGGCGCGGCGCCGTACGCCTGTTACCTTTGCGTCAATTAAGAACTCAGAAACATCTGCCGGAGCATTAGGGAACCCCTTGGGCCAGTCATGCGTTTCGTGCGCAATAACCCGGCCGGGCAATAATGCCGACAGGCCAATGCGAACAGTCTCTACCTCGGGTAACTCGGGCATACCCTTACTATACTATGCAGCTAGGCTGACGCTGCCCCGCAGAACATCTATGCCGTGCACTAGTACGTCAGCAGCTTCTGCGCGCGCAAAACGGTCCGGGCTAGATTGTGCTTGAGTCTGTAGCGCGTCAACTATAACGCCTAGCGCTTCGGTGTCTACGGCAGCCTGTTCCGGGCCTATAGGCAAGGCGTGGCACTCCTTGGTTAAGACGACCATCTGCCGTATAGATCTCTGCCATACGTTACCGTCATCCGTACTAGGCCAAAAATCGATAAGAGGTTCAACGTCAGCGATTGCAGCGACTGAACGAGCACGTAGATCGCGAGTAACGGGCATCGCCGCACACATATTCTTGCATGCCAGCGCTGCCGTTCGCTCCACCGTCTCAGGATTCACGCCCTTTGTGGCCACTAAGTCAGCGCTGTATTGCTCAACGGCTCGAGCAGCAACTCCCCATATGGCCGTATCAGTGAGAGTACATTCTGCCGGAGCAGGGAGTAACTCCTCATCTATTAGAGGGATAGAATCTATGGCCAATACTCGTGATTCAGTTGAAACGCTCATAGCTGTGAAATATTTAACAACACCATAACGCTTAACGTGTTATGTGTCAACTGCTTATGTTTAGATGGAACATGGTCTGTATAGTACATAGTATGGATAGTTTAAAAGATTTACTCGGTAACTATGGCCCTAAGGAACCCGAGGAAATTACCGCCGTTAAACGCTATATTGCCGATACCTTCAGTGCCGAATCGACCGTAAGTATTCAGGGCAATGCCTTGGTTATTACGGTCGCCAGCGCTTCGCTGGCTAACACCCTTCGTCTTCGTTTGCCTGCCATTCAGGCTGTTGCCAATACCCAAAAACGATTAGTGTTTAGGATTGGCTAGTAGCCAAGGCCGGTGCCCTTGGTAACTTCGCGGAAGTCTTTGGCAGGAATCTGGTGGCGGAATAAGCCGCGGATGATTTCGCCGTTACCCTTGAAGGTGCCAACTTTACATTCGCTGTTCCAAAAACGCTGTATGCTCGAGCCACCGGGGCTAATAATTTCGTAGATGTAGCGTTTACTGGTAGGACACAAGCCGCGTTCGTCGGCTTTAGCCTTATCGGTATCACCATTGGTGTAGCCCTGGAATTGTAATGCACGTAAGAACACAGTGTAGGCCTCTTGGTCGTTGTCTAATGTCTTAGTGGCAGTAACATCGCCATCGTACCCGCTTACAGTTTCGATGGTGCGTTCGTCGCGGCCAACCGTAATACGTACCGTAAAGTGGTCTTCTTCGCCGTTTACGCGGCTATCTATGCTCAGCCGCGTTACCGTGGCTGTATTAGCGTAGTCGCTGAGGACGGCCTTAGGTGCAACGGTTTCGTTGCCGCCACCACCGCCCAGGGCCCGGATTATCAAAATAACGACTAAAATGATTAGTCCAAGTGCTACTAGA
The DNA here is from genome assembly GCA_964432725.1 of uncultured Candidatus Saccharibacteria bacterium. Lineage (GTDB taxonomy): Bacteria > Patescibacteriota > Saccharimonadia > Saccharimonadales > UBA4665 > PMNU01. The sequence continues at coordinate 67,521 of CAYSOP010000002.1, forward strand.
AAACCTAAAAAATATTTCATAAACTTCGTACCTACACCTTAAAAAGTGTATGTAAATAGTACCACATAAGCGCAATAATTACAAGTATGTAGCATGACGAGTTTGCCTCGTCATTCCGGACTTGATCCGGAATCCAAATCAATCAAGTATTCCTCTGTCATCCTGAACTCGATTCAGGATCCAGTAAAAGTAAGATTCCTTTTACTTCTTTTCTCTGATCACTATCAAACTGTAATGTTACTTCTTTTGTCCCGCCAAAAGAAGTAACCAAGAAAACCTCTCGGTACTCCATCACCCACTCGACTGCTTCCACTAGGTTATTTCGGAGCAAAAAGGACTCCCTGCGGTCGGCCCTCCGCCGCTCTCCATAGGAAAGCTCCGGGCTAGGATTTTTGCTTGATTCCGAACTAACCTAGCTCCAGCAATCGGGTGGCTGCTGAGGTACCGAACCCTTGCTGCAAATGGGTGCGTGGGGTTAACGCCTAACATGCGCTCGTACTATTGCATGTAAGTGACTTGGCCGAAGTGGAGCCGGATAGGTAATCTAAAGTAATATAACTTGCATATACCGCGCGTGAGCGGTCACTTATATGGAATGGTACGAGTAGCAACCGGAGGTCTTACCGTATTAGATTAGATTCCGGCTCGGGGGCCGGAATGACGGGGTCAGATCGTCGGGTGTAATTTCGTAACGAGTATCGCGGATGACAGCTCCGTGTGCATCTTTCTCGCTCATATTCAGCCAGAAGCGAGTAGGTTTGGCCACGTACAGCCGCTGTCCCCTGCCCCTGTATTGTTCTATATCTCCCATAAAACCATACTGCTGTTCTTTTAACGATTTTAGGAGGTTGTATGCACGCTTAAGTTGGGCCGGATCTTCGATAACGGTTGCAGTAGCTTCTACAAACAGACCACCGTGCCCTGCCCGGCTGTCAAAAATAACCAGAGATACCTTGTGTGTACGGGCAATATTGCGCGAATGCAGGTTGTCCGGATGCGATGACCAATAGCCATGTAGCTGGTCGTCAAACGCCATAAACACTGGTGAATTATGCGGCGAGCCATCGTCATTTACGGTGGCAATGGCTACATGATGGATGTCGCGCAGCAGTTCTTGGACTCGGGCAATGCGCTCAGGTGGAATCATACGACCACTGTACCACTACATGTCGGACTGGGTTTGGAGTGCGTCGAATAGTTGTGGGTAGTAGTTGCCTTGGCGGGGATAGTACTTTTGGGCGCCGCCTTCGCTGCCGATTTCGCTAATAACGTCCATCATGGGCTTCCAGGCGAGCTCAGTCACTTTGTCGGGGTTGATTACCAAATCGTCCAAGTTTATATCGCGCTTTAACAAAAATACATGACCAAGCACCTTGTGTACTTTACCGTCCGGCAAAGGGTTAGCAGTTTGAATATTAAATAAGTGGCGCAGTTCGTCATGCTGTATAGCCATGCCTAGCTCGTTCTGCACGCAGCGAATGGCGGCCACGTAAGGGTCTTCGGCTGGCTTAACGTGTGTACCAACGGCTACGTCCCACATGCCGGGATTAAGCTCTACTTTTGGCGAACGGAGTTGCAAAAGCACCTCGCCTGTAGCGTTCATAATCCAGACGTTTACGATCTCGTGCCATAGCTGCTGGGTGTGCACCATCTGGCGTTCCATGATTTGGCCGGTCTTGTGCCCCTCTTCGTCGAGCACTTCGGAATACTGCGGTTCTGCCATACCCCTTATGGTACGCCCCTTTACTGTAATACACCACTAGAGTACAGATTGTGCCTATGACGTGTGAGCCGGGCCAAAGCTACAAGTCGCCCCATGTAGGGCCGGTTTTGACGTCTACTTTAAGGGTAACGGGCAGTTTATGGATCCCTTCCATAGTGTCTTTTAAGATTTTGGCTACTTTTTCGGCGTTTTCTGCGGGGGTTTCTACTAAAATGCTGTCGTGCACTTGTAACAGTTGTTCGCCAAGCCCCTGCAGGTTTTCTTCTACCCGTAGCATAGCCAGCTTCATAAGGTCAGCTTCGGTGCCCTGGATGGGCATGTTCATGGCGGCCCGCTTGGCGGCCTCGCGTACGGCGAAGTTGCTGCTCTTAAGGTCAGGGCTAGGCCGGCGCCGGCCGAAGATGGTTTCTGCATACCCTTGCTCGCGGGCTTCTTCTACAATATTATCCATGTATTCGCGGATTGGCTTACGCAGTTGAAAATACTTATCTATAAACTGTTTGGCTTCTACAAATGTCATGCCGGTAGCGGCGCTTAAGCCATGGGGGCTCATGCCATACAAAATACCAAAGTTTACTACTTTGGCGCTGCGGCGCTGGTCTTTGGTTACTTCTTCCATGGGCACACCGTACACTTGGGCGGCAGTTTTGGTGTGTACATCGACGTCTTTGTTAAAGTCATCGATTAGTTCTTGGTCTTTGGCTATAACGGCACTGAGGCGTAGCTCGAACTGGTTATAGTCGGCACTGACAAACACGTTACCCTTTTTAGGGATGAACGCACGCCTAATGTCATTACCGATCTGGGTGCGGGTAGGAATGTTTTGCAGGTTTGGATCGCGCGAACTTAAGCGGCCGGTTGCGGCCACGTCTAGATCGTACGTAGTGTGCAACTTGCCGTCTTTGTCTACCAGCTTGGGTAGCGTGTCCAAATAAGTACTTTTAAGCTTGGTAAACTCGCGGTACTCCAAGACCGCTGCGGGCAATGGATGGAGGTTTTTTAACTTTATAAGTTCGGCGGCACCAGTGCTGTAGCCAGTCTTACCACGCTTAACCCCTGCCGTCGGCAGGCCGAGTTTTTCGTACAAAATCGTGCCCAGCTGCGACGGGCTGCCGATGTTAAACTCTTGCCCTGCCTGGGCGTAAATACGTCGTTCTATAATGCCTATCTTTTTTTCGAACTCTTTGGCCATTGTTTCTAGGTATTCACTGTTCAGTTGTATGCCGCGGTGTTCAACAACGGCAAGCAACCAAATAGACGGGTAGTCTATGTCTTGGGCTACTTTGGCAATTTTGGGTATGGCCGCAATAAGAGGCGCCTGAGTTTGATAGGCTTTCCAGATGGCGGCGATTACCTCGCCCGGCTGTTCGGTATCTATGGGCTGATCAAGCAGGTCGGTGAGTTCGCGCGAGCGTTCCAGGCTGTTCAATAAAAATGCGGCAATACGGGTATCGTGGTGCACCCGCCCTTCGCTGCCGCCGTCTGCAGCCAAAGCCGCACGGAATGTGGTCTTAAGGTCATGGCCGATAAGGGGGCCGTTCAGCAGCTCGCGCGCATCCGACAAAGGCAAAGTGCTATATTCACCTGGCTTGCTGCTTACCCAAAGCGTGACACCGTCGGGGCTAACCGAGACAACGTGAGGCTGGTCTGTAGCGTAGTCGGCCAACGAAAGCGACACTTCCTTTGCGGCTTCCAGCTTATCAACCGGAGTCTCGATGGCAGCAATCTCTTCTTTAGATAAACTACTCTCGGCTTGGCGTAGTAGCGTACGGAACTCGAACTTTTTAAGCAGAGCTACAAATTCCGGCGTGACGCCGTCTGTTAGCTTGGCTTTATCGAAATCGAGCGCCATAGGTGCGTCGTCCATGAGGGTTACGAGTTTTTGGCTGAGGTAGGCCATGTCTTTGTCTTTGTCGAGCTTGGCTTTAAGAGTAGGCTTTAGCAAGTCCAAATGGGCATATACACCGTCCAGAGTTTCGTATTTGGAGATTAAATCCAGGGCAGTTTTCTCGCCAATACCGCCAACGCCAGGAATGTTATCAGAGGCGTCGCCCTTTAAGGCTTTAACGTCCACCCATTGGTGCGCACTGACACCGTACTTTTCTTCGAAGTACGCAACGTTAAACAGCTCTATGTTGCTTAAGCCCTTCTTTAGGGTGTATATATGCGTGTGCTCATTTACACACTGTAGTACATCCAGGTCGCTGGTTACTAAATAGCTTTCTATCCCCTTTTTGCCGGCTTGCTTGGCAAATGTCGCCATAAGGTCGTCAGCTTCGTAATCGTCTAGCTCGTAGAGCGGCCATTCTAGGGCCTGCAATAATTCGTACAAAATTTCGACTTGTTCGTAAAAATCTTCTGGAGCTGCCTTACGGCCGGCTTTGTACTGCGGGTATAGCTTAAGACGCGAACGAATATTGGTGTGGCGCTTGTCCCAGGCAACACAGACGTAATCGGGTTTAAGCTTCTTAACCACTTCTAGTGCCATAACCGCAAAGCCATACACCCCACCAGTGGGGCGGCCGTCTTTAGTACTCAGGTTAGGCATGGCGTAATAGCCACGGTAAAATACGCTCTTGCCGTCTATAATCACCAGTCTCTTACTCATGCCATCAGTATAGCGTACTCAGACGCTCATTAGGTTTAGCGCTGTACGGGTACGGCAGATGCAATATTGTTCATATCGAATACAAGCGGCAGCATAAAGTCAGGATTGGGCGCTACTTGCTGCCAGCTCGACCTACCGTCGCTCTGTAAAACACCGCAGGGCACAAGGCCAGTAAGGTGATGTGGCGCACCGTCTGTACCTACCGAACTTACTGTTTGTTCGATGGCAACCACTGCGGTAGTACCAGGCCTAGCATTGGCTGCATGCAGCAGCAACGACGCGCTCTCGTCTACAACGCTCCCGCCCTGAATTGTATCTACTAATGTCATAGCTTCGGTTGGGACTTCGCCGGTTGACCTACTAAGCCATGCCTCTGGATTGTCGTCGGCCAGCACAATTGTGCGGGCTGTTGGCTCTAAAACGGCGCTAATGCCGTTGGCTTGCATGTCGGCCCGCTGAGCAAGCGCATCGGACTGGTTACCGAGCTTTAAGTTTACACGCAGTAATTGTTGGCTAGTCCGCTCTTGTGGTGTTAGCTCGTCAGATATATCGTTAACCTCCATGCCTTCGCAGCGTATGCCGGTGGCTAGTATGGCTTCGGGACCACTTGGGTTGGGTGCTGTTTCTACCGACTTTAGAGTTGGGCCATTTGGTATTTCGGTCTCTTGGATTACAGGCGCAGGTTGCGGAGACGACCTATCGGTTAGTGCGCTAACTCCGCCGGCAGCAGCTACCAATACCGCACCAGCGGCAACCAATCGTCGCTTTGTAAAAAGCTGCTTGGGCTTAGACTCTGCAGGGCTTTTATTTTTGTTCATTAAATTTACATTAGCACAATAAAGTTATTTAATCAACGTACGCTTCAAGTTGCGCTTTCGCTACCGCAGAACTCAATTTCTTCATAGCAGCAATCTTCGTTACAGATATACCCTGACGAGTAACACCATACTCGGCACCGATTTCGGCTAAGCTCATTTGCTGGCCACCTAAGCCAAAGTACTTACGGACAATGTCAGCCTCGCGGTCGCTCAAGAGAGTGTCTAACGCGTTCTCTATAGCACCTGGAAGCTGACGTTTAACCGTCTGTTTGTGTACATCTTGGTCGGGGTCGGGAATAAAGTCGCCCAATTGTGCATCGCTATCATGACCGATGGGCTGCTGGTAGCTTATGGGCTCGCGGGCATCTTGGATAATCTCGCTTAATTTTTCGGGCGTCATATCCATTTCTATGGCCAACTCTGCTGCTGTGGGCTCGCGCCCAAGCGTTTGCGCCATTTGGCGTTGAGTCCTGTGCAACGCGTTAATTGCAGTTACCTTGTACTCCGGTATACGAATGGTGCGGGCTTGGGCGGCAATAGCGCGGGTAATCGCCTGGCGGATCCACCAGGTAGCGCAGGTACTAAATTTATTACCCCTTGCGTAATCAAATTCCTCTGCTGCCGCTTTGTACAACCCCACGTTTCCCTCTTGTATAAGGTCTAAAAACTCCATCCCCCTACCCGTATATCGATTAGCTATACTAACTACCAACCGCAAATTAGCTTCGATTAGATCCTTTTTGGCTTGGTTACCGTCACGTACGCGCCGGCTTAGGTCGTTCTTAAGCTGATCATCGACCTGCAAGTCTTTACGCTTTTCTGCCGAAGCTAACCGCTCCGCAGCAGATGCACCTGCCTCGATCCGCTTTGCCAATTCCACTTCTTGTTCGGTAGTAATACGCGATATTTTACCGATTTTATTCAAGTAGGCCTTTACGGAACGGGCGCCGCTATACGTATCCGCAGTTTGGAGTGTATCTTCGGCCGAGGCCTCTTCTTGACCATCCAAATTAAATAATTCACCATCCGCCGCTGCCTGAGGTGTATCTGCTTCGATGATGGCTGTCTTACTAAGCGCAACAGCAGCCGCAGGCAACACAACCGCTCCAGCAGCGTCTGGGGTATGGGCCATATTGGGCGCTGTGCCGTCGGGAGGAATTGGCAGTAAATAAGCCGCTTCGTTACCGGGTGACAAGTCCCTATTTTGTTGCTCAAACATATACTGCGTATAGAGTAGTATGGTTTATTGTATTTGTAAACAAAAGATGATGTAGTATAACCGCTATAATACTAACTATATGGACACTGCCGGGCCCGATCAACTGGACTACTACCGCTTGGACGGCGAACAAACACTTGCGCAAGTAGCCTCGCACGCCCACGGGTTGCAGGCTACTGAGGCCGCCAAGCGCTTAGACCGTGAGGGACCAAATAGTATTGCCTCGCAACGCAAAGACCCGCTGCTACTGCGCTACCTACGGCAATTTAAAGACCTAATGATCATTTTGCTGGTGCTGAGCGGTGCAGTGGCCTGGTATTTGCACGACCCGCGGACGGCGGTAGTACTATTTGCCCTGGCTTTATTTAATACTACGATTAGCTTTTTACAGGAGTACCGGGCCGGACGGCTAATGGATTCGCTGGAACGGTTAGTCGTGTCCGAAGCGCAAGTTATGCGCGGTGGCAAACTGGTACCGCAACCGTCTGCAGAACTAGTGGTAGGCGACATCGTATACATAGAAGAGGGCAATTCTGTGCCCGCAGACCTTCGTATTCTGAGTAAAGACAACCTTAGCACTAACGACTTTGCCCTGACAGGCGAAAGCAACCCTACCCACAAATTTACCCATGCTATTAGCGGCACAGTCCCCTTACCCGCCCGCCAAAACCTGCTGTTTATGGGCACGACGGTGGCAACTGGCCACGGCATTGGTGTGGTTATTGGCACTGGTATGCAAACCGAACTCGGCCGCATTGCCTCGCTCAGCGAAGCGACGACTCGCCAAAACAGCCCATTGCAGAAAGAAATGGCCAACATTGCCAGCAAAGTTACCAAAGGCATTATTATTTTGTGCATCATCCTACTGCCGGTTGCCATTAACAGCGGCCTGCCCTTTAAAGACGCGCTGCTATTTGCCATTGGTATTGCCTGTGCACTTATTCCCAATGGCTTGCCGGCGGCCATTAGCACTTCGCTGGCAAGAGCAGCCGGTAAGCTGGCAAAAGACAAAGCCTTAGTTAAAAAGCTTTCAGCTGTCGAAACACTAGGGGCTACTAGTGTTATTTGCACCGATAAAACCGGTACGTTAACCCAAAACCAAATGACCGTAGAACAACTACTTATTGGCAGAAGCACCTACTATGTAACCGGCAAAGGCTACCAGCCGCTCGGTGCCATTAAAGACGCCAAACACGTTGCCTTGCATGACGAACAGCTACGCGATTTAGACCTGTTCTTTATTACCGGCAGCCTGGCCAGCAATGCGCGCATTAACCCGCCGGACGAAGACCATGGCGAATGGTATGTGCTGGGCGACCCTACCGAAGGCGCCATACTAACGCTAGCCCAAAAGGCAGGCATAAATACCACCTATATAGAACAAGGCTACAAAGAGCTGCACGAGTTTAGCTTTGATTCGGCCCGGAAACGTATGAGCACTATCCGCGAATACGGTACCCATAACCAGCCGTATGTATTTGTAAAAGGCGCCCCCGAAAACGTACTGGAACGCTGTACCGAAATATGGGATCACGGCCACACTCGCCCACTACAAGCCGCCGACCGCACCTATCTGCTACACCACAACGAACAAAAAGCTGCCGGCGCCATGCGCAACCTGGGTTTTGCTTACCGCGTACTGCCCGCCAAAACCGATGCAAAATCGCTGACCATAGACGAGGCAGAGTCCAAGCTAGTCTGGCTGGGCATGGCGTCCATGATAGATCCGCTACGCCCAGAAGTACCGGCAGCTATGGAGATTGCCAAGCGGGCTAACATTAAAGTGTCCATCATTACCGGCGATTACGCGGTGACCGCCAAAGCCATTGCCCTGCGCGCCAAACTAACCGACGACCCCAAAGATATAGTGGTGGTAACCGGCGAAGAGTTACTAGCTATGAGCGATGCGCGGGTGCTAGAGCTAGTAATTCGCGGCGGCGTTATATTCTCGCGCGTGTCGCCCGAAGATAAACTGCGTATTGTAGGCCTCGTACAAGACACCGGCAAAGTTGTAGCCGTAACCGGCGACGGCATTAATGACGCCCCGGCCCTTAAGCGCGCCGACATTGGCGTGGCAATGGGGGTTACCGGTACCGACGTCGCCAAACAAGCCGCCGAAATAATTTTATTAGACGACAGTTTTAAAACGCTGGTCGGTGCGGTACAAGAAGGCCGGATAATATTCCAGAATATTAAAAAGGCAACCATTTGTTCGTTTACCGGCAACGCTGCCGAACTAGTAGTTAACCTACTGAGCCTGGCTGCCGCAACCGCTACCGGCGTGCCATTGGCGCTGACAGTTATTCAAATACTTGCCATCGACATTATTGCCGAGTTGTTCCCGGTTGCCGCACTAGGCGGCGACAAAGCCGACCGCGACTTAATGCGCGAGGAAGCCCGCAACCCCAAGCACCACATTCTAAACATCCACAGCGTTGCCGATTTAGCGTGGTCTGGTGCGCTAATTGGTGGGCTAACTTTTGCCAACTACTTGTGGTTCTTTAGCCGGCACGGGGTGGTTGCACAATCGGTTGCGACAGATAGCGCCATACATCTGCAGGCTACCGCCCTTACTTATCTGACGCTTGTGCTGTGCCTGTTGGCAAACGTACTGTTACGGCGCAGCGAACACGGGCTATTTACGCGCTACCAACTGCACAACAAGTCGTTATGGATTGCCATGGTTGCCTCGCTGTTTTGCGTGGCCAACATTATTTACAACCCGTGGCTGGTCGCTTACTTCCACACCGCGCCATTATCGCTGGCCGACGTACTCACCGCTGTCGGCAGCATGGCCCTATTTATTACCATCCGCGAATTCCAACGCTGGAGCAACAAACACCATAGCCGCGAAGCGGTACTAAAGCTGCACGCCTCTCTTAAAAGCCAATAAGCAGATACGGCTCAGGCTAAATTGCGGATGCCACGTATAAACACGTGCCCTTTGGAAGGCTTAACCGGTTGTTCGAATACAATAAACGGATCTTTGGCAATTTTGGCGGCCGTCCAGTCGTACATATCGACCGCAGTTTTAAGTGCGGGGCGTAGCATGCCGGGCACATACCCAAAACCTTGGCTGGCCTCGTGCTGCCAATCTTTGTAACGGCGCAGTTCCAGGCGTATTAACCGCCTAAAGGCAGCCGGATCTTTGTGTGCGTTGTCTTTATCCAGCTTGGTTAGGCCCGCCTCCTGGATATCTGCCGCCGGAAAATAACTGCGCCCTAGGGTAAGGTCTTCGCCCACATCACGAATAAAGTTAATCCACTGCATTGCCCTGCCCTGCAGCATGGCTGTCTGGTATGAAGCCGGGCTCAGGCCCATAATCTTGGCCATCATCAGCCCCACCACCTCTGCCGATCCATGCACATAGCGCAGCGAATCATCCAGAATATGGTACTCCGCGTGGTCAAGGTCGGCCTGCATGGCGTCCCAAAAAGCTTCTACCCAAGCATTGTCAAAAGCGTGCGTACGGGTTAGGCCGACAATATTCTTAATAACACGCTCATCAACCGTATCTTCTGGCTCTGGCGTGGTTACAAAGTGCGGATCAGGCGCGGCGGTATTCCAGGCAGTGCGCAGCATCTTAAAATGGTGCGCCTGCGGCGGATGTGCGTCTACGTAATCGTCGGCAACGCGTAAAAAACTATATAATTTTAAGACGTCGTGGCGTACGGCTTTTGGGAATAACTGGGTACTCCAGTAATAGGTCGTGCTGCCTGTTTTGAATATGCCATCTTCGACCTTATCCATGTATATTTATAATACTGGATTCCCGCCTTCGCGGGAATGACGGTAATTAGTTGACGCGGTCTTGCAATGCCAGGGTCAGATCGCGTAAAAATCCCATACCCGTGTCGGACCACATATCTTTGTTACTTTCGAGCGCAGCCAATGCGGCCTGGGTGTGTGTATGTGCCTCTTTGCGGGCATGGGCCAAGGCGCCACACGATTTTATTATGGAGCGGCACTGGGCGAGATCGTTGTCGGTTAAGTCTTGTTTGCCTAGACACGCCTGTAATATTTGGCGGTCCTCTGGGCGGGCGTGCTCGAGCGCATACAGCACTAGTAACGTCCCCTTGCCTTCGCGTATATCATCGCCGGGGGTCTTTCCTAGGGCTGCTTCGTCACCGTAAATACCTAGTATATCGTCGGTAATTTGGAAAGCCTTGCCGGCGTGTAGTCCGTAAGGGGTAATGGCATCGGTAAATTCGCAGCTGGCGCATGCTAGCACCATACCAACATGCAGCGGGTTAATAATGGTATAGAGTGCTGTTTTCCACTCTAGGACCCGTTCTACGTCCTCTGCACTGGGTGCTGCAACAAGCTCGTTCATAATGTCTAGTGTTTGGCCGTGGGCGGTTATGACCATGGTCCGGTTAGATATGCTGAGTGCTTTTAGCCGGGCGTCGGGGTCGGCATCTAAGTTAGCCAGCACCACTTGGGCTGCGTGCCCGCCTGCTATGGCAGACATGAGCGCCAAGCTCATGCCGGCATGGGCGGCATCGCCTTTTAAGTTGTGCCGTTGGTGATAGTCGGTTAGCATTTCGTGGGCTGTTGGCTTGCCGCGTCGCAGTTTAGAACGATCTTGAATGTCGTCGATCATTAAAATGTAGGTATGGAGCATCTCTATAGCGCGGGCGGCCTCTATAATCATGGGCCTATTGGTACCGCCTGCCATTTCGTAGCCTACCATTACCAGTGCACCGCGGATCCGTTTGCCGCCGCGTTCAAGCATGTCTAAAAACACATCTGTTTCGACTTCGGCGACGTACCTGCCATACTGACCGGCGGTAGTTTTACGAATATCTGCCGCGTAGGCAGCAATGTCGGCTTCTATAAGTTGTTTATAGCTGGTAAGGCGGTCACTAAACGTACTCGGTAGCGACAGTGACATACAGCGTTACGCGCTCTTAATTCCTAGGGCCTTTAGCAGGTCTTGCTCAAACTCGTCCATATCACTGGAGTTGTTGGAAACAAACACATCGCTACGCTCTTTGACTGCGGCCATATTAAGCACAGCTTCGTCTGCGCCTTTTGGCGGGTGCATCTCGGCCTCTTGTTCAGCTAGAAATTCTTCAAAGGTTTTGTTGTCTTCGCCAGTCCGGCCGCGGTATACAGAGTTTGCCTGTATACGGTTATAGCGGACCACGGGGTCAGCGTCTGACCACAGTACCGTACCGTTCAGCTCGTGTACGCGGTCAGCCTCGTGCGGATTACGCAGCGAAGCCATTACAACACCGGCGTAGCGTTCTTTGTCGGGCAGTGCATTAAATGCATCCATACCTTTATCTATAAGTACGCCATAGCCGTATTGCCGGCGCCACTCCGAACTAATATCGCGTAAATGCTCACGCTCTACGGGCAAACCGCGCTTGCGGCACTCGTCGCGCAACAGTTCGGTTACCGAAATAAACCAATAATTGTGGTGGGCTGCCAACAAATGGCCAATAGAATCCTTACCGGCTCCATTGGTACCGGATACACCAATAATATGCAAACCACGACTCATGTTCTATACATTGTATAGCAACAGAGGTATTACGGGTAGGGCTTTAGTATGTGCCCCATATCGTTTTGCCATCGGCGCAAAAAGGTAGCAGGCATAAAGCATGGGTACACGCCGTGGCGATAAGTACAAATCGTATAAATGGCTGTCGTACAGCGATGAGGCCGATTACACATGACAAGATTACAAGCAGTGGACCCGCTGCGGCAATTCGCCGCATAACCCGCCGCGCCGGACGGCGATATAACAAAGCCATATACCCCACGCTCGATAGCAGTACCGCCGCAACCCTCGCCTGTTTTGCAGCCGCTATATGCCCAGCCTCGTGCATAACGCACGATGCAAACACGCCGATAGGTGCGGCCAATAACCACCACGACAGCTCGGTATATATAATTTTACCGAATATACAGAGCCCAATAAGAGCAATGCATAGCAACCCGTAAGCCCGCAGCATACTTTGCATGAAGCCTAAGGGCGTTACCGGACGGCGCTGCCGCCAGCTAGCATACGCCTGCATCCGGGCGGCTACATGAAACGATTCGCCCCATTTTATCTGCAAGCCGCCTATACGGCCTAGCTGACCGCACGTATCGTACACTGCAGCTGCAGCTTCTAGCTGGCTTATACTCTTTGCCCGCACAGCGAGCTTAATAAGTTGCTGTATATTACTTTGTTTAGCTAGTTGTGCAATAACCCAGGCGGCATCTGGTGTTAGTGTATAGCCGCAGTCCAATTGAGTATCGTGCAAAGTATGGCCGCGAACAGACAGATCTGGATGCAAAAGAGCGCGCACCTTGTTGGCTACTTACACTGAATCTTGACTTGGCCCTTCCAAATGTCGACCTGTGCCAGAGCGACATGCCCCCAGCCACACTGCCCAACCGCAAAGGCCCATACGCCGCCCAGCGCAAGGACAAACGCTAGGCTGTAAATAATAATGGGAGCAATTTCGTTTAATACGGCCAGATTATCTTGCGCCACAATAGCAATGTTCATGTACCCTCCGGGCTTTACTGCTTACGTTAATGCGCGAATACTATCCAACACTCCCCCGACTTACAAGTAATGTTGTCAAAACGACTGTAGAATCTTTTTGAGTATCTGTTCAAAGTTGTAACCATACTTCTCCGGATGGCGCGAAACATCTTGCTCTAATGCGTCGACATCAACCCAAGCTACAGTGTCCAATTCACTTACCAACCCAGGATCTTTCTTTTTGATAAGCGCCCGCTGCGCCATTAGAACCTGATTATGTGAGTTAACTATGATCAGCCGCGCCACGCGGTAAATATCCTCGGGTGCAAATGAGTCACGATTCTTATGTCCAATAACCTCATCGCCTTCGTCAACAATAACTAAATCAACCATTTCTCCAGTATGATCTCCAAGTATCCAAAAATACCACCTCGTCGTTAGCCCCACCACACCATTTGCAGCCTGGGTTCGGAACCTCTGGCCAGACCCGATTGCCGGAAAGGAGCTAGGCTGGAGTAGAGCAGCAGGCCTAGCCCCGGAATAGTCATATGGAAAATAAGGGAGGGGCCGACTGGAGCGATTAGCGGAAGGAGTTCTTGCTGGAGTGTGCAAGTCTGCACACGAGTATTCTCGGCTCTGATTGGCCATGCAGTACAAGACTGTTTGCGAGTACATAGTCGAGTGGCTGACACTGTACCGAGAGGTTTTCTTGGTTACTTCTTTTGGCGGCCCAAAAGAAGTAACATGAACGCCTGACGCCAGTCAGAAGAAAGACTGGTCGAAGAAAACAAAAAGGACTTTGGGTAGGCGTTTGCCTATTTGATGTAATCGTGAAGCTTGCGGGCGTCTTTGTGCTTGCGGAGTTTGGCCAGAGCTTTTGCTTCTATTTGGCGAATACGTTCGCGTGTTACGCTAAACTCTTGACCCACTTCTTCTAGGGTGTGCTGCTTGCCGTCTTCTAGGCCGAAACGCAGCTTAATAATCTTTTGTTCGCGCTCGGTTAGGGCGGCCAGCATGTCTTTTACCTGCTCTTTTAACAGCTGGTTTGTAGCCGATTCTTCCGGGCTAATGGTGTCTTCGTCCTCGATAAAGTCGGCAAGCACTGACTCTTCTTCGTCGTCGCGAATAGAGGCATCAAGCGAGCTAATATCTTGCTTGATCTTCATGATGTGCTCTACTTTGTCTACCTCTATTTCCATAGCAGCGGCGATTTCTTCGTTGGAAGGTTCGCGGTTGAGTTCCTGGGTTAGACGGCGCTGCGTACGCAGTAGCTTGTTGATGGTCTCTACCATGTGCACCGGAATACGAATGGTGCGGGCTTGGTCGGCAATAGCACGGGTAATCGCCTGGCGGATCCACCAGGTAGCGTAGGTACTAAACTTAAAACCTTTGTCCGGGTCAAACTTTTCGACGGCACGCAATAGGCCGGTGTTGCCTTCTTGAATAAGATCAAGCAGGTCTAGACCACGGCCAACATACCGCTTGGCAATACTGACTACCAAACGCATGTTTGCTTCGGCCATTTTGTCTTTGGCGTCTTTATCGCCGGCAACAACGCGTTGGGCCAATGCTAATTCTTCTTCGGCGTTTAATAGCGGGATCTTACCGATTTCACGCAGGTATAAACGGACGCTGTCGTCGGCAATGTCGTCCAGGTAATGTTGGTCTTCGGTTATAACTTCTTCGCCGTCTTCGGCTGTCCACTCATCACTGATTTCTACCGGTTCGTCCTCAACGGGAGCGACCGTTGTCGTAACTTGTATGTTCATATCGGCCAGCTCGGTATAGAGCTTGTCTAGTACATCGGCGTTTTCGGGTACGTCGGCAATAGCCGTGGTTATGTCGCGCTGATCAATTGCGCCAGCCTTCTTAGCCTTGGCAACAAGGTCTTTGCGGGCCTGCTCTAGATCGGGAGCGGCTTCGTTATTCTTGGGTTCGTTCTTCTTTGCTTTAGGCACTTGAAGCACCTCCTTTATGGGGTTTTAATAGGTCATCTAATTTTTTGGCTATTTCTAATAGTTCTGCAGTGCGCGGCTCATCCGCACTTTGCATTTCGCGCACGATGCGCTGTTTTTGCATTTTTACATAACGGTCTATCAGCGTAACCTGCAATCGAGTGGCTTCGTATTGAAGCTCTTGTGCCTCGAGGTCCTGATAGAGTTCTTCAAACAATAATGACAACATTTTAACATAGTCAGCAAGGGGTCGTAAAGGTGTTGCTTCGTCAGGCTTGCCTGCAAAGTCGGGATGGGCCTCCAAAAAGGCTAACAGGTCGCGGGCTTGGTCCTCAATCAGCATTTGCGGTTTTATATATGCGAGGTAGCTGCGGGTTGCGGGTTGCAACAATGTCAGCGCTAGCAAGTGGTTTTCGGTCTTAATTTGTTCCAAGCTGGCGGCGTCCGGGGCGACAGTGGGCGCCTTGCGGGTCTTTAGTTTTGGTACGTTTACTTCTTTATTTTGTAATTTTGTTAGCAGTGCACCTTTACTCACACCAATAACATTTGCCACTTGGTCGACGTAATGTTCTTGTTCTACCGGATCTTGCAGCCCACGGACAACCTGTAATAGCACATCACTAAACGTGCGCTTGCCTACAGCAGTGGTTAAATCGAGCTGATTACGATACCTGTCTATAAGCCAGTCGAGTGCGTAGCTCGGGCTGGTAATAATACGTTCCCAAATAGCCGGGTCCTGTTTAATGAGCTCGTCCGGGTCTTTGCCGCTTGGAATAGTAATAATGCTGAGCGTGACGCCTACTTTGCTGGCAATGGGGATTGCCCGCTCGGTGGCATTGAGCCCGGCGTTATCGGCATCAAAGCTTAGACGGATGTCGCCGGTAAAACGACTCAGTGCTTTTAGGTGCGGTTCGGTGAGCGCCGTACCTGCCGTTGCCACTACTTGGCGCACGCCGGCCTGGTGGCTGGCAATAACATCCAGGTTACCCTCGGCAATGACCACATACTTTGTTTTACGGATGGCCTCTTTGGCTAGATGCAGCCCATATACGTGGCGGGATTTATCGTATACCAATGTCTGGGGAGTGTTTATGTATTTAGGCGCATCCGGATCGTCGGCGAGCAGCCTGGCGGTAAAGCCGATCACCCTCCCCTGCGCATCTTGCAGCGGAATCATCAGCCGTCCCCTAAACATATCACTGGCACCGCTGTAGCGCTGCGAGCTTAAGCCTGCTCCTTTAATCTCTTCTGCTTTAAAGCCCTTTCTAGTCAGAAAGTCGTACAGTGCGCTACCGTTATTGGGGCTATACCCCAGCTGCCACTCCAGTGCTGTCTGTTTACTAAACCGGCGCTTTTTGAGTACATATTCTAAAGCGACTTGGTTTTTACTAAACTGTACCTGGTAAAATTTAGCGGCTAATTCCAGGGCATCATAGAGCCGCTCTTTCTCTTTAGTATTGCTGACTCGTCCGCGGTACTGGTCTAGATCGACGCCGGCTTTGCGGGCCAGCAGTTCGAGGGCACCCTTAAAGTCCAGGCCCTCCATTTCCATGACAAAGCTAAACATATTACCACCCTTACCAGATGAAAAGTCGTGCCAAATCTGTTTTTCGGGGCTAACCATAAAGCTCGGTGAGCGTTCGTTGCCGAATGGACTCAGACCTTTAAAGTTGCGGCCGGCACGCTTAAGCTCGACATACTGACTTACAACGTCCTCAATACTTAGGCGGCTTTTAATCTCCTCGACAGCGTCCATTGAACTCCTTACATATCTCCCTGCAAAAAGCGAAAAATTATCTGACGAGTGCCAGGTGTCAGTTCTTGTAAGGAAGCGTAACGGTAGTTACGGTGACGAGCAAAACTGATATCTAGTGCCGTTAGATAATTTTGCAGCCGCAGGGAGATATGTAAGGAGTTCATTACTCTTATTGTACGCTATACCACCCCTGGTCACACTACTACAGACTCAGGGGAAAGCAGCCGGAGACTTAGGTTCTGCGTTAAGTCCGCGCGCCAACGAGGGGCTGCCCCGCTCTCGAAAAGTATGCTTAAATACAGGTATGTATCCAGACCAGGCGCCGCCGCCCGCTGGTGGCGGATTAGCACCTCCACCTCCCTCCGGCAACAGCTACGATTTTATTGTTAACCCAACCGCTCCGGGCAAACCACCCAAAAGCAGTGGATCCGGCCCATTCGGCAATCCAATTGTTATGCGTGTCTTACTGGTTGTAGGCGGTCTTATTGTGTTGGCTATGCTGGGTAGCTTTGTCCAAAAAATGCTGTTCAGCGACAAGACCAATACCGCCGAGCTGATTGGCCTAACCCAAACGCAAACCGAAATTGTACGCATTGGCGACCAAGGCGATAAAAGTGGCGACCAAGCCATGCGCAACGTTGCGGTTAATACCCGCCTCACGCTGCTTACTCAGCGCCGTGAATTGGTAGTATTTTTATCCAAACACGGCGGCGTAAACCCTAAGGTATTCACCGCAAAAAAGAGCAAGAAAACCGATACACGACTGGCCAGCGCAAAAGCCACCAGCACCTTTGACATCGTGTACCAAGACATACTGACCGAACAACTTACCGCCTACGCCAAAGCTATTAAGACCGCCCGCGGGAACGCACTAGGCAACACCGAGAAAACATTGCTCAAAAAGCATTACGACCAAACCCAAGCGCTTATTGCGCAGCTACCCAAATAGCCCTAGGCCGCAGTAACCAACTGGTAGGAGTGGTTAATGAGCGCCTGTATTTCTTCCCAGCTAAGCTGCCCGCTCATAAGAATAGTGTTCCAGTGCTTTTTGTTTAGGTGATAACCAGGCATAACGCTTTCATATTTTTCGCGGAGCGTTTTGGCTAGCAAAGGATCGCACTTAAGGCTGATTTGAATCGGGGTGCTGCCCTCTTTAATGAGCGCAAACATCTTTTCGCCCACTTTGTACACGGCAACGCCTTCGCCAAACGGATATTCAAGCCGTGCGTTCGGCAGGCCGACGATATATGCTTCTACTTCTTTGTGCGTCACGTCCATAATGCTACTCTATCACGTCTAAAATAGAGGGGATATCGCTGACTACGTGGTCGGCCCCGGCGTCGAATAACGGTGCAGCGCTTTTTTGGTCGTTACCGTGGCTGACGCCAATAGTCTTATATACACCAACATCTTTACCTAGCAGAATATCGGCATGCGCATGGCTGACTAGCACGGCCTGGTGCGGCTTGCCGCCAAGACGCGACAGCACGTGGTGGACACCGGCTGGTTCTTTAGGAGTTTCGTGCTGGTCTATGCACAAAATCTGCGTAAAAAAATTGCGGATGCCGACTTGCTGCAACTGAATAATAACGCGGTGATCACGCGTACTAATACCTGCAACCTGTATACCTAAGCGCTGCAAAATAGACAGCAGTTCCTGCACACCTTCGTGCAGTTCGCTTGTTGCATTGAACAACGTATGGTCAAGATCGAACAAAACAATCCGCATATAATTTTACAAACTCCAATAGTTATGTCGTATTATACATAATCTTGTCATTGGCGTAAACCCTAACCCCGTTCCGTCACTTCGGGGCCTGACGTCAACCACTACTTGTCATCCTGGAACATGCCAGTGGCATGTGAGTATTCTCGGCTGTGATTGGCCATACAGTACAAGACTGTTTGGTAGATATAGGGTGGGTCGACTCGATTCAGGATCCAGTTATAATGAATTCCATTTTTACTGGATTCCGGGTCAAGCCCGGAATGACAGTGGCAATTAATGAGATTTAAACCACTCGAGATAGTATTGCAGTTCGGCTATTGATGCTCGTATATCGTCGAAGGCACGGTGAGTATCGCCCTTAGGAAAGGTTACGCCGTGCATGCCTTGCATGACAATCTTGAACGAGCTGACATCCAGCATGCGGTAGTGCAACAGCGCATCAACTTCCGGCCACCACTGCTTAATAAATATGCGGTCGCTGTGGATAGAGTTACCGGCAAGCACAGCCGGCTCTTCGCCGAACTGCGCCTTTATAAAATCCACTAGTTCTCGTACGACATCTTGCTCTGGCCGACCCTCGGTACGTACGCGCTCGGTTAGGCCACTTAAGCCGTGTTGGTTGGCGGACCACTCGCCCATATTATCTAACACGCTATCGGGATGCTTAATAATCGCTTCGTAGCTGGCTAGTGTTTTGTAGGTAAAGTCGGTCACTTCAGCGGCAATCTCTAAAATAACGTCTTTTCGCACATCGAGGCCGGTCATTTCTAGGTCTACCCACAGTAGTTTAGTGGGGATGGCTGTTTTTAGGTCAATCATAGTTCTTTCCCCTACTTCTTCTTTTTCTTACTAGTTTTATCGTCGGCGAGCGCGTCTTTTTTCTTGAACTTATCCAGCCGGAGCAATTTGTATGTTACGTAAATAATAAACGCGACAATAATAAACGTAATAATCGAGTACACGACTGCGCCCCATCCAATAGTTACCTTATCGCCGCCAAATTGCACCACTGCTTCTTGGGCACTTAATTTTTTTTGACCGGGTAGTATAAGTTGGGTAACGGGGTTAACCAGATCTGACATGACGGTATCAACAACCGCTTTCATCTGGATACCAAGCACCAGCCCGATACCTACCCCAACTACACCTTGCTCTCGTATAAAGTCGGTAAAACCACCAAGCTGCTTAGTTACCTGGCGGGCAGCTACTCGGTTTATAACCTCGGCTTTTTCGACAGCACTCATGCTGCGTAGCTTAGTAGCCACCTCTTTGACTTCGCGGCGGCGCGACTCTTCGTTGTCTAGTTCGTGTTTTTTTATATCAGCCATATAGATTTATCCTATCACCTTTGACCACTTACATTTTGTCAGGTGCGGTAATACCCAGTAAGCTCAAGCCGTCTTTTAATATGTCCGCATACAGCTGGACCAATGTTAGGCGGGTTGCTTGGCGCGGGTCGCCTACTACCTTGGCATTCTCGTAAAAACGGTTAAACACCTGA
This sequence comes from uncultured Candidatus Saccharibacteria bacterium, assembly GCA_964432725.1. Taxonomy (GTDB): domain Bacteria; phylum Patescibacteriota; class Saccharimonadia; order Saccharimonadales; family UBA4665; genus PMNU01. The sequence goes on from CAYSOP010000002.1 coordinate 87,314, forward strand.
GCTAGCTCGTATAAATAGGTACAAATATGATGCGGCATTAATTCGTCTAAGGCTTTTTGCAGAACTTCGGGATATTCGCTAATCTTTCGCGCGAGTGCCCGTTCTTGCTGGTCAAGGTCGCTTACCGTGTGGCCTTCGGCATTGGCTTTGGCCAGAATACTGCGAGCCCTAGCGTGGGCATACTGCAGGTAGGGGCCGCTGTTGCCTTCTAAGCTCACCGATTCTTCGGGGTCGTAAATCATGTCGCCACCAATACGGTGCTTCAAAAAAGCGTATTTAACCGCACCGGCTGATATTTGTAGGTCACTACTGCCGTGCGCTCTAGCATAAGCCTCTTGGGCAGCTTGTAAGATGTCGGCGGCCTTGGGATTATTACCCTTACGACTGCTCATTTTTTTGCCACCGGGCAAACGAATCATACCGTGTGTTAAATGCACGCCGCGCCCTGCTAACTCCGGATAAAAATGCTCGAGCGCCTTAACCACTACTTTCATGTACTCAACAATATCGTTGCCGGTAATAATAAAACTTTTGTCAAAGTGGTAGTCACGCCACTTTAGCGCGGCTAGCCCAAGATCTTTCGCTTCGTATGTTGGCAGGCCGTTAGAATTTATAAAGACTCTCGTGTGCAGTCCATGATCTTCGCCTTTAAAGATTATGGCGCCATCAGATTGCTCGAACACGCCATTCTCTATACCCTTTTGGACAATACCGAGTCCCAGGGGGGTTACTTCACTTTCGGGTATGTATCGTTCAAACGTATGTACGCCTAGCTGGCTATATAATGCATCGAAGCCATCGTAGCTCCACTGGCGGCACGTCCAATAAATTTGGGCAAATGGCGATTCGTGGTCGTTCGCAGTATGCAAGTCGTACACACGCTTATTGATCGCAATAATCTCGGCCTTAGCTGTTTCGTCTGATTCATAGGCGGCCGTACCCCTTGCATAAAAGGTGCTCAACCAAGCTGGACGTTCGCTTTCCGGTACGGCGTTTAACTTTTCGGGGTGTTCACCGCCCAATTCCTGAATTATCCCCCACATTGCCCGTGCCACATGCAAACCAACATCGCCGCCATAATTTACGCGGTGCACTGTAGCGCCCGCAACTTCAAAAAGCGTAGCTATAGCGTCACCAACCAAGGTTGTATATAGGTGGCCAGCATGCATGACCTTAAATGGGTTTGGGTCAGAATATTCGGCAACTACCACCTTGTCTTTGTAGTTCTGGGGCCGTGTTTTAGTTGCTACGGCTGCCTGGCTAAATAGACTCTTATCGCTAAGAGCGATGTTAATAAACCCGGGCCCGGCAACGGTTACGTCTTTGACGTCATCGCCAAGCCGTTCTTTAAGCGCAGCTGTTAGCTGCTCGGCTAGTTCGCGCGGCTTTTGTTGCAGGCGGCCAGCAAGCTGCAAAGCGACGTTAGTCGCGTAATCACCGAACTGAGGGTCGGGACGCGTTAGGTCGGCCGCTACATCAACTTGATATAAATCATGAATAACGCTCACCAGCGTCTGCTGCATCTGTTCCATTACAGCCATTGTAACAGATTGAAAGCATTTCTTATCCCCGTGCCGGACGTCAGTCTAACGCTTTTTGCTGGCGGGCGGCACGTATCACATACCAGGCAACAACATACAGGCTACTTATTAGCATAAAGAAACTAAAGGTAATGCTCATAACTTCGGGGTGTTCTGTAGGGTGCAGCAAACTTTCGGATATCTGGAATAGAATACTGGCCGGGTTTATCAAGATATCCCAGGTATTCCAGCGCAGCTCGCGGCCAATGTATATAGCAAAGCTAGCAAGTAGCAGTGTACCTGCAATACAGAACCAACTTGCCCGGATACTCAGGCGTTTACGCAGTTCTACATGCAACATATATATGCTTAAAAGGCCAAGCACGCAGCCATTACTAATAAACGAAAAGAACATAACAACATCAAACAGTAGGTCTGCACGTGCCGTCTCCTGCAAATGGATAATATCGGTAATAAGATAAAACGTGTTGGGCAAAAAGGCTAAAAACAGGCCAGTAAGCAATAGCGCCTGCCAGCTCGACCATAATCTGCGCTTAAGCGTACGCTCTAGTAATAACACAAGACCAAGCGGCACCCAGGCCAGTAACAGATTCCAGTTAAGGTACCATAGTTCGTTGGAATGGTTTAAAAGCGCACCAACAACAAAAAAGCCGACGCTTATCATACTTGCCGTTCCAAGGGCGATAGCTAGACTCACCCGCCTAGACACATACCGAGTCATATAGTCCTAGTATACCAGGAGGCTTATTTGGCAAGCTGTAGCACCACGGTAAAGCGGGCGCCGCCTGTTTTATTATTGCTGGCAACTAGGTGGGCGTGGTTGGCTTCGGCAATCGCCTTTGCCAACGATAGCCCCAACCCATAGCCACCGGCCTTACTGCTGCGTGCTTTATCGCCGCGGTACAGGCGGTCAAAGATATACGGCATATCGGCAGCACTAATCCCCTGCCCTTGATCTTGCACCCATAATGCATAGCCGCCATCTTGTTTGTGGCCGCTTATCGTAACTGTTCCTTTTTTAGGGCCGTACTTTATGGCATTGTCGATCAAAATACCCAGCAGCTGCACCAGGCTTTCGGCATGCCCCAGCACTTTGCGTGGTGCGACCTCGCTTACAAGCGTAACTCCGTGTGCATCGGCCTGTTTCTGCATGGACTTTATAGCATCGTGTACCAAGCGTTTCGCCGATACCGATTTAAACTCTAGCGGTGCCTGGGTATATTGCGTCAGGGCAAGCAAATTAGTAGACAACCCTTCTAAACGCTGCACTTCTTCGAGGTTGCTATGAATCAGTTCGCGTGCCTCGGACTCGGTAAAGTTTTTTTGGCGCAAGAATACTTCGTTTTCCAACCGCAAATTAGTAAGCGGCGTCCGTAGTTCGTGGCTGGCGTCGGCAGCAAAACGGCTTTGGGCTTCATGGGCCTCTTCTATGGGCCTTAATGTTCTACCAGCGAACCAGTAACTAAGCAGACCGCCCAGTACAAGCGAGGCTAAGTTAATCAAGAACAGTTCTTGGTTTAAACGCTGGCGCACGCGCGCTTCTTGTATTTGTTGCATGTCTATAAAACTGCTGCTGTCCGGCCGGCCGCTTGCCCAGTCCGACCAACGCACGATAATATCGTGCAATTCGCTGCGTTGCACCATATTCGACTGCAAATATTCACGCTCCGCCAAAATACGGATGCTCGTAGTAACCACCAAGCTAAAGCCCACCAGGACAATCAAATAAAAAAACGTCAGCTGCAAACGTGCCGACTTAAACAGTTCCCTATATAACTTTGTACCCATGGCCGCGCACCGTCTGGATTATGTCGTCGCCTATTTTTTTGCGCAGGTTGGCTACAAATGTTTCGACTGTATTGTGTTGCACGCGTGCTTCGTCCGACCACACATGGTCGAGTAGCTGGTCTTTACTAATAACCTCGCGTTTGTAGCGCAGCAGATATTCAAGCAACTGAAACTCTTTTGCGGTTAGATGCACCGGGCGCTCGGCAACGCTCACTTCTTTGGCAACAACGTCCAGCTTAAGCTTGCCAGATGTGAACACATTACCAGTGCTGGCTTTTGGCCGGCGTAATAGTGCACGCACTCTGGCCAATAACTCATCGAATGAAAACGGCTTAGGAAGATAATCGTCGGCGCCAGCGTCTAGGCCATGTACGCGGTCGCCAATAGTAGTACGGGCGGTCAGCATTAATATAGGCATTTGCCCGCCGTGCTCGCGCCAGTGTTTAGCAAGCGCCGGGCCATCGTAGCGGCCAGGAATCATCCAGTCCAGTAATACTAGGTCGTATGCCGTTGCTTCGGCCAACGCGACTGCTGTGTCGCTGTCTTCTGCGGTATCGACAATATAGCCTTCGCTGGTCAGACCCTTTACGAGGCTGCGTGCAATTTTCTCTTCGTCTTCGACAACCAATAATCTCATATGTTCTATTATAGCGTTTTCCCTGAAGATATGACGTAGAAAGCGTCGGAGGGCTATCTAGCTCTTTCTGCCTCCCGCTTACTCTTGTGAGCGCCTGCGTAGGTCGCGTACTGCGTCCAGCACTACCTGCCGGGGCACCACAACTATAATCTCGCCGGGTTCGAGCTCTCGATGCAATGGACCACATTTGGGCCGGACAATAGCAGGGTCTACTTGCGTGCCAATAGCCGCTATAAATTCTGACTCTTCTGCTGAGCTTCCTGCCATGTCTATACCTTGTCAGGCATATTAACTTCCGGGGGAACAGATTGCGCTGCGGGAGGCGTTGCCTCTACGGCTTCGCTTATCACCCGCTGTGCCAAATTTCCGAGGTTTAATGTACGAGCTACTTCCCTTGGCACGACGAACAAATCCGGACACGTACAATTGGTTGCGCTCCTCAGATCGCCCTCACGTCGACTGGGCGGCGTACCTAAGCGAATTAACTCCATACAAGCAAGCCTCCTAATAAAATTAGTATAACCCAGCCTGGATAGATTTACAGAAGCTAGCCAAGCTCCTTCTTGAAGGCTTCTATTAACACCACCGGCGCAGGATTAAGGCCGTTAATAATCGGGGCACATGCTTACTGAGTAGCCGTATTTAGTGACCGGCTAGTAATTCACAATTGGCCTATCTGTTTAGGGCCTGGCCCCTAAAACCCCTGCCGTTCCAGTATTTTCTTGCTGTAGATTACGTAGAAACAAAATTATGCTTGAGGCAATAAAATATAATTAGCGCGATAGAATCACATCTTCACTCTCTGGCTTAGTTCTGATCTCGCAATTCCCTGTTAGTTCCACTAGAGATATTTGCGAATGGGGTAATTGCTTCAACTGTCTTGAGGTGACGTCGACGTATTTGTTCCTTCAGGCTATCAATATTTTTGATGGTTTTTTTCATACTAAAAAACGAAAAAACCATCATCCCTAGAATAAAGACACTACAAACGACTAGAATCTTGCTAACCATAGCTCCGTAAAGTATGCCCATAAGGCCTATACCAGTCATTGTCGGTAATGACTTCTTTGATATGTATAACTGCAGCTCGGCCTTCTCAATATATGCGGGCATGGCTTTCGCGAGCCTTCGTTCTCTTGGAAGGGTGCCCTTTTTAAAATAATCCAGCAACTTCCAGTCTTCGTTTGTACGTGCCATTCCTGGCATCTCATTAATTTTTTTCTTCATTATTATACCCATTGGTACGCCAAAACCTATGGTGGCAAATATGAAAACCGGCCACAAAAACGGTCCATTGCCTATATTCGCCATGAGGGCACCAAATGGTAAGCCGTTTAATGCGACAGCTACGGGTATAGAGTTAAGAATGTAGTGTATCTTTTGTCTACGAGTGGCATTAGTCATCGCTGATACTATACCATAAAAATTACATTTAAGCCAGAAGAGCGTAATGACTCACCGCCTTCGCAACATCCAAAAAGCCGACTGTTCTACACTGTAAGTTACCACAACTAAACAGGAGAACAGCCGGTATGAGCTATTCTAGCCAATCCTTTACTACCAAAGGCGAGAGCCGAGGCGGTACGCTTCGTGGTCGAGCGTAAGCTACCCGTCTTGGTAGCTGCTCGTAAGAGCGGTATCCACCGCACCACACTCTGGCGCTGGTGTAAGCAGTGGCAAAAGCTCAACCAGAACGTCCAACTCACCAACGACAACCGGCCAGGACGAGGCACGGCTACTGCCCGGTGTGCCAGTGGCGCCTAGCCGCCTGCTCTTGGCGTATCCCCACCAGAAGCAGCCGGCCTCGTCGTTGTAAACATGCGGTAAGCGAAGCGGTCGTAGACCGCATCCACTACTACCGCAAGCGGTATGGCCGCTGCGCGACCATTGTGCATGCCTACTCTAGCCTGCTTTTTTACCAAAAAGGCGATGAGCCAGAATGGCTTATTAATGAGGCTATTCTTGCACAGTTCCGATCACGAGAAGAGTATATGAAGTTTGTGAGTGATTATGAAGCGCACAAACTTATACTTGAGGAGCTTAGGCAGGAGTTGGCGGACGTTTAATTGGTAGACGACTTATCTATTTTGGGAATGTCCTCGGCGTTCCCTACTAAGGCTTAATGATCAAATCATTCTTTTTAAATAGATAGTAGATAAGTGAAAATGTTATTAAAAATCCGATTGCACTAAGACACACTATAAATAGAAGTTGCCCCGTGACAGACTCTCCATACTTATCAAGGATGTTTTTTATATCAAAGATTGTCTTCACAGCCACCAGCAAAGCCAGAATTTGCGCGATTACGAACCTTTTAGTGCTAAGGAGCGTCTCAAGTTCTTTATATCTCGGACTCTTTTTGTACTTTGCTATTAGTGCCTTGCGCTTCAATCTAAGGTAAATCGTCCGTGAGATAAATAGCACTAGAGTAAAAAGAATTGTAATCTCAAATAAGAAAGTGAAATTTTCATTAGGCTGCATTTTACGGACTCCTTAATTTATAGTACACATTTTATAAAAATAACGTTATTTTATCAGATATCATAGGTGAAACGGATTAAGTACAGACCATGGTGCACCGTCAAGATCATCTGCCCTATCTGAGCCTGTCCAGCCGTAGTAAAATCCTAGGCCAAAGCCAACAACCCCTCCTGCTGCCCAGCCAACCCCACCTGCCGCTATACACCCAGCACCTGCGAAAACCATACCTATACCGCAGCCCGCTGTCCCGAAGACTACTTGACCTGCAGTAGAATAGTTAGACCCGGTATTAATCCCATTATATAACCTGAACCAATTGGATGGTCCTGTTGTCGGTGCTGGATTATAGCTATTGGACCCTTTCGGCAATGCGCTCAAATCACCAAGGATAGGACTAACGTGCGTCGGTTTTAAAGCCAGTTGCAAAATTATTGCGATCGGTAATGAGGGCGATCTAGGCACTGTTACGGCGCTTCTAACCGCGCCAGGCCCCTGAATAGTGATCGTATTCGCCACCGGCCTAAAAACAGGCGGATTAGGCTGCATCTGATAGCTATTTATCACTACAATACTGGTCTTGTAACCACTGCTGTTTATAACGCCAAGCATCCCGCTATAGTCACTCCCATTCACCGGATCAAGTACATACGTATACGCATTCAGTACACCCCCTTCTACTGGGTCTACTTGGGTGAATCTACCAATACTTGGGAGGTATACTCTTGCACCCATGGATATTGGAGTTAGGGCAAAGGATGTCTCACTCAGTTTGCCAAGTTTACCGGCCCAGGCGTAGGAACCGCTGGCTGCGGTGTTGCTGGGGTAGGTGGAACCCGTTAGGATGTTACCGAAAGGGTCGTAGGTGAAGGTGTTTGCGGGGCCGTTACCGGTGGAGGTGTTTGTGCCTGCAGCGTCGGTAGTTATAAGGGTGTGGCCGTTTATACTAGCTAGGCTGTATTGTTTTTGGGCATTGCCGGTTTGGGTTGGCTTAATAGTAAGGGATACACCGCCAGGCAACGATATGTTCTTTTCGACTATTGCCCAACTGCTATCGCGGACGTAGTCGGCACTATCGCCACTGCCCGTGTAGTGGTAAAACCAGCTGCCTGCCCCGGCCCAACTGCCGTTGGTTATAGTGTTCTTGTAGCGGCCAATAACGCGGCCCTGCACATCGCGGTCGTAGTACATGCCAACGCCTGTGTTACTGGAGTTGTACTGTTCGTAGCCAGAGTTGCGGTCTGAACTGTCATAGAATAAATGCAGCGGTGTGGTGCCGGTACCAATCTGGGTCATGTTGCCGTGGGCGTCGTAGGTTGGGTTGTCGTACAGCGCATTACTGCTATCTATTAACTTGTCGGCATAGTCGTAGCAAAAGTACGTAGTGACGCCGTTTATTGTTTGGCTGGTGCGATTGCTGTTTTTACCGGAGTTGGGATTTTTGTTGTTACCGGTGCCGCAGGTAGTTGTATCTTGCGCGCCAAAGCCATATGCAAAGCTGTTACCGCCAATTGTTGTGCTGGTTAGGCGGTCGATACCGTCGTAACTGTACGTAGACCACAGGTCGCCGCCGGCGCTGGCGACGATGTCGTTCTGGATACGTCCGGACTGCGTACGGTTTACGGTATTGCTTATTGTTGTGGTGCCGTTGCCCATACGGTATGTCTTAGAGCTAAGCCGGCCCAGGTTATCGCGGCCATATGTAATCCGCTGCTGGCCAGCACTTGGGTAATCTATGTAGTCGGCACGACTATATGAGTCGTAGTGAACGGTTGCGTAGGTAACCGTGTCTAGTTTTTGGTCTACTAGCCTGCCGTAGGTGTCGTAGGTAAACGCCTCCGTGCCCATTGGGCTGACGCGTTGAGTTACACGTCCGTAGGTGTCGTAGGTTGTGGTCGTTTCGTCGTCGTATACATCGCGGTACTTTGTTGTACGGCCCAGTAAATCTTTCCAAACTACAATCCAGCCACTGCCATCCCATGTGGTTGTTACGAGTGGACTGCCGCCGACAGCGTAGTCGTTTTGAATAGTACGTGCTGCTGCGCCGTTGAACGCAGGAATAGTAGTCTGAGTCACGCGGCCACGAGTATCGTACGCGGTACATGTCCAGCTATCTGCATTGTAACGGGCAGCCACTACCCTGCCAGCGTCGTCGTAAATGACTTCGCTGGTTCGGCCGGTTTGCGAGCTTGCGCCGTCTGGATCTGCCTCGGTTTTAGTCTTTACGAATCCGCCCTGTTTGTAAGCTTCGGTCGTACCTGTCGTACAGGGATTGTCTTTGGTGTCGGTAGCGCCATAGTAGGCGTAATTTGTCGTACCGCCACCGGGCAAACTTTTGGTGAGTTGGCGAATATAGCTGCCCGTAGCGCCCGGCGTTTCGTAGGTTGCAGATGTGGTGAGGTTTAGACCTGTAGGATCAGCACTCGTGCTTTGGGCTAAGCCTAATTCTGGGCTGGTGCCATAGTTTGTAGTTACTGTATTGTCGCCTAGCGTCCCGTCGTACGACTTCGCGGTAGTATTCAAGCCATAGCCAGGCTTTAGCTTAACGCCAAGGGCGTCATCGCCGGTTCCTGGATTAGCGTTAACCGCAGACATATACAGCTGAAGTTCTGCGTTTGTATTACTTGCCGACGCGTCGTAATACTCCAGGTAAAACCTGTATGCCTTACCCGCTTCTAGCTGTTTCGAGCCAGCATGGCTCCGCCACACGCCATTGTTCCAATCGCCTGCAATAAGCTGGTCGTCTATGTACAGCCGAGCGCCGTCGTCGTGGTAAAGGTGGAAGGTGTAGTTGCCGGTAGTAGGTACACGTAGCTTGCCGGATGCCCGTAGACCCCAGCCGTCAAAGCCGCTACCGATAGTAACGGGCGGCGTTGTATTCCATGCCTTATGCATCGTGCCAGGCGACGTGGTATCTATGCCGGTAGTTCGCAGCTTTGGTGCGCCAAACAGCACTTTGTTTGTTGCTTTGTAGTCGAAGTAAGTAACTTCTGGGCCTACTATATTTTCGTCGTAGGCACTATCTGCGCGTGGCACTTGTGCGACATATGTCGATGTTGGCTTGCGGTCGGGGCCAAACCAACTTGCGGGTGCTAGCCCGTAACCTTCTATTGGCCTGTCTTCGTCGTCATAAATTGTGGTCGTTTTAAAACTTGCCGGGTCGGTTACGGAAAGTACCAAATCTTTGTCTGGATTCCACTCTGTTGCAGTAGTCAGGTTAGTGATGTCGGTATGCTCGACTACGCGTAATAAATTATCGTACTTAATGCGCTGCACAAAACCATTTGGTTCGGTTAAGCCAACTACGTGTTGTTTTGTAATACCTGCGTAGCCTGGAACATTGTTGCCGCCTGAGTCCACGTACCCCTTAACGCCTGGCAGATATTCTATAGTGTGTTCCACGCGCGTAGCGGTTGCTGTTGCCCCTGGCTGTTTAACGCTTGTTGCGCGCCCTAAATCATCGTAGGTAAGTTCAGTTTTTACCGTAGCGTCGTTTGTGCGAACGCCTGCGGCTACTGCATCGTTGGCAAGCGCATCTCGCAACCAATTAAGCCTATAGCCGATGGTTACGCCGCCGCTCTGCACTGCTTCGTAACCGTAATCGAACGTCTCGCTCCCCGGCGCAACCATACGCGCCAGCTGCTTATTGGTGTAGTAAAAGTACGTTGCACGTCCATCATTTGTTTTTACCGCACAGAGTAAGTCTGCGGCAAATATTGCAGTGTCAAAACCGCTTGGTGGCGTGGCGCACTCGGTGCTGCCATAGTAAAACACCTTTGCCCATCGTGTATTATCCACTCCGTCAGTAATTTGGCTAATGCGTGCTGGAGTTCCTTCGTAAGTGTAGTTTAGCGCAGCTGGCCTACGGTCATCTTTGGGAGTGGTCAAACTTTTTAGAGTGCCATCTACGTCAAATATATATGTTCGCCCGTCTTTATCTAGCAATGTATGAGTACCGTCGGTATTGCGAGTAAGCTGGCCGTCTTCATTAGCTGGTGGTTTATATACGCTACCTGCTGTATAGACATACTCATGGGTCGCACCACTCGCGTCGCTTAACACAGCAGTAGAAGGAGTGACTGTTAAGTGGTCGTATGCCGCAGCACCACTAGGGTCGACGCCTAGGTTCCAGCCGTCCGGCATTGATTGCACTCCTGGCGTTAACCACGACCTAGGAACAATCTGCTGTGGCACCGCACCCTGCACTTTCAGCACAAAGCTAGCCGCTCCGGTGTTGTCATAATACTCGATGGTAATCTTGGTTGGCGTATCTGCCGTCAGAGAGTAAGCCGTACCGTAGCTTTCGGTCGCACCCCTATCCACCCACTCGTTATATACAACCGTGTTTGAGTTACCGAGCATGATCTTTACGCCGTCATCGCTTTTTACGCCGAATGTATAGTTACCGGTGGCCGGCACCTTAACGAATCCGGTCCAACGGACTAAGAAACCGTCAGGACCATTTGGAGTAGGCGCAGCCGTACCCCAATCAAAGTTAAGGTAAGGATCAGTGCGCTTCATCATAAGCGTATTGCCAGATGAGAACGTATTAGTGCCATCGAACTTACCATAGTAGCTACCCACCAGGCCATAAGGGTCCTCTACTGGTCGCACGCCCGTCTGCAGCCATTCGGCCGGTATTACCTGCTCTGTTACCGGGCCTTTAACATACAGGTGTACATAGGCTGGTGAAGTGTGTTCTCTAAATTCAGTTCTAAATTTAATCACCTGCCCTTCTTGCAGTGTTATGGACGACCCGTAGCACACGCCCGTGTAGCATCCACCACTTGTGTATAGCTGTGTGTCGTTAAGATAAATAGCCATGTAGTCGTCGTGATTACCGCCAAAGTAATACGTGCCAGTAGTTGGCGCAACAAAGTAGCCTTGCCACCTAGCATAAAACCAATCGCTGTTTGCTATGCCCGGCGAACCCATTCCCCAGTCAAAATCTACCTTTTGATCTACACGCGTAAGGTCGGGCGTAGCGGTTGGCGCGCCCCCTGAATAATTAGTAGCTACATTCCAGTACTCGCCCACCAGGCCGTTACGCGACCGCAGCGGCGAATTGTAATCAAGATTTACACCTAAACTGCCGCCACTTGCCGCCGACGTATGACTTGCAGCACCAGTTGTCACATTGCCTGATGCCAGATCAACACTTACCGGCCCGAGCGTGTCGTAAGTTTGTGTTTTATCTTTTCCGGTACGCATATCAATCCGGAATGGAACTGAGGCACCCCACCCACTGTAAGTCGCTGTAATAGGGTCGTAGCTGCGCGCCTGAACATAGTACGTCGCCCCGTCTTGTAACATATGGTCAGGTATAGTCCACTGGGTTGAGTCCAGTAAGCCGGAAGGCACTACTACGCCTGTAGCACTTGACCCACTTGTAACTAAAATCTCGTACTTAAGCGGCGTACTACCATTGGGGTTATCTACCGTATTAACACTAAACGAGGGTTGTGGATCCACATACACCTGGCCTGACGTAGGCGTCTTCATGCTAGGCGCAACCGGTGGCCCACCATACGTGAATGTTACATAGCTGGCAGGCGTTTGCTCTGTACCCGGATCAAAATTCTTAAACGAATGGTCGGTGCCATCGTTGCCGCCAATCATAAGCCAGGCACCGTAGTCGCCAAGTGCTAGCCGTGAACTATAAATATCTGTAACGTCAATATCGCCAGACGACGTTACACTGCCCGAGTCATTAAATGCACCGCCGTCCAAACAGTTATAGCTATTCAAGCACGAAGCATGCCCCGCATAAAACGTATGCGTTCCCCAATCGCCAGTCCAGAAACTCTCATTACTGCGCTGTACTAAATGCAATTTGGCCTGGATTAAGCTAGTACCGCCCACACGAAACTGATCATATGGCGCAAAAAACGCAGAGCGCCAAGAGCGAAGTGTGGGGCCTGGATCGTACAACGTACCTGCGTAAGGATTACATACGTTGGAATAACAAATATATCCGTCGTTTTTAAATGACATGTAATTACCGCCAGCTCGCGTACCAAACCGACTATTAAAGGTCGTCGGGTCGATTACGGCCGGGAATGCTTTAGCTGGCAAACCCTGTAAATAGTCACGAGCTACGCTTACTGCTACCCTATTCGATGTATGCGACTGGGTAAGTATGCCCGATTGAGTCACCTGGCCAAATTCATTCAAAATTAAGTTTGGTGGGGCGATAGCAAATTCATTATTAAATACACCCTTCAGTACCAAAGAAGGTGCCAAATACTCACCTAGTGATTGCTTTTCTAAAGTCGCGCCAACAACATCAAATGCTATCTGATTAGTTGCTGTTTTATTTTTAAGAATAATGTTCTCTTTAATTGATCCCGTGCCTACCAAGTATTCAACATTAACACCAGGCCATAAGTCGTAATAATGCACAATCTGCCGCCCGTCCTCTGTGCGCGTAATGACTGGCGCAACTTCGGAAGCCCCGACAGGCACAAAGCCAACTTGGTCATTTCCCTGCTTTATACGCACCATTCCCCGGCTAGAGTCGCTAGGCGAAAACCTTGCCTGCCAATCATTGTCTTTAACCATAAAGTTTGTCGTCGACGATACCCAAGATTGCGCCGCTCCAAATGCCCTGCCAAATACCGTGCCGGCGTCTCCGGCATTTTTATCTTCTACAAGTAATGTATCGATATCTGTCCACACACCACCCTTTTGGAAAAACTTAGGTGCAAAGTACTGCTTTGTAGTGAGCGTACCGTCGGCATTAACCGAAGTTGTAGTGGTGGCAGTCCGCTTATTAGTCAATTCATGGGCTTGTACCTTTGGCTTTTGCTTAAGCTCGTTCAGGGTCTCACTAGACACTGACCTTTTTCCTATCTGATCTACTGTCGTTGGATTGGTGGGTTGAGCATCGGCTGCAGCTTGTTCGTTAGACGTTACTATGGGCGTAGCGCCAGGGTAGTTCTGCTGCATAGGTGTTGTCGTATCGGGTGGCGTACCTTTGACGTGCGGATTTATCTTAACTGCCTGGCTAGCGGCATACGCCGATGCCGGTGGCACCAACATACTGGCTACAAATACAGTCAAAAAAGACAGCGCCAGGATGCGCCGTAGCAGTATGTTTATTTGGATTTTTATATTTAATGTAAGCCCCGACGGTCTGCGCAGCATAGGTACTCCCCTTGTTTACCCGTACTATATCGTAAGGTTTGCTGGGGAATCATTAACTATTTATCATATTTGCATATGATAAATAGAATGCCTAGCCGAGCTCTTTCTTGAAGGCTTCTATTAACACCACCGGCGCAGGATTAAGGCCGTTTAACAGCCCAAGGTACACGCTTACGAAGTCGCCATACGCAATAGTCCATAGTAAGTGTTCCAGGACAGTCTCGCCCTCGGCCTGCACCACAATTGGTTCGGGACGTTTGCCAGACAGCATACGGGCACCTACCTCAAAACGCCGTTGTACACGGGGGTGCTCGAGGTCACTGCGCAGGTCTATAACTGCATACGGCTTATCACGAGGTTGTTCGCTCCAACCCGGTAATTCATTGTGGTCAAATTCTGGCAATTGCCCGGCCCAAGCTACCTGCTTGGCGTTTTCGTTGATGCTAATTTTCCATTTATAAGCAGCGGCAAATTGATGAGGGCCACCATACACAACAACCGATTTACCCAGCAACTCTTGGGCTAATTGCTTGGCTGGATTATTGGCAGTTGGCACCGTAGGCAGCCAGGCCTCGCTGGCTTTGTCGACAAAATTAGCTGCCGTGGTAAGTTCTGCAAATAACTGGTCGCCCTGTAAAACGCCCGCTTGCTGCAAAATAATTAAAAGCGCCTTAAAGTTAGCAAACATGGCGTAGCGGGGCTGGTCCACTTTTGGCACTTGAATAAACGGATAGTTCTTTTGGGTAGCAATTTCTTGCAGCTTGCCACCGCTGGCAATAACGGCTATTTGGGCGCCTTTTTTAGCCGCGTCTTCTAGTGCGCTGACCGTCTCCTCTGTATTGCCCGAGTAACTAGACACCACAACCAGCGTGTTGCCATTTACATAGCTTGGCAACGTATAGTCGCGGACTAGTTCGAACGGCTTCGGCAGCGTCGGCCACGTATGCACAAGCTGTCCGGCAAGCGCCGACCCGCCCATACCGGCATAGACAATAGTATCTATCTGGCCGAATGCAATCGTACCGCGTACCGGCAAATCCATCCGTAATTGTTCTGCTTGTTTGGCAATAATTCCCAGCGCGTCTTGCGCATCAAGTTCGTGTATATTTTTTAAATCGTCCAACATAAAATGATTCTACTCACCTTCCCTTAAAAAGCTTGTGCTATAATTGGGTCATATCATAATACTATAGTATTTTAGGGGGAAAGATATGTTTGGAGGGCGCACAGAAGCCACTCAACCAGGGGATGACACGAGCGTAAATACGGTAAGCCCGTCTATTGATGCTCCGTCCGATCCCGCACCGGCAGCCGCTGCGCCACCGGTCATGGACAGCCCCGCGTTCTTACCCGCCCCTACCGACGCCGACGTAGCCGCACCAGCAGCCCCCTCTGCCAGCGCACCTGTCGTGGCCGCCGCTAGCGATGACGACCTACTTGGTATTAAGCAACAAGCATTGCAGCAACTTTCGCCACTTGTTGGCCACCTAGACCAAACCCCCGAAGACAAATTTCGCACAACCATGATGATGATCCAAGCCTCCGACAACCAAGCACTTATCAAAGATGCCTACGCTGCCGCAGGACAAATTAGCGACGAAAAAGTGCGCGCCCAGGCCTTACTAGACATCATCAACGAAATTAACTACTTTACCCAGCAAGGTCAAAATAACACAACGTCTACTGACAGCGTTTCGTAATGCATTTACCTAGCCTTCCTCGTTTTATCCCTGTGGGGCCAATTCGTCGCCGCCGGCTAGAGCAAGTGGCACAACTACGTGCCGAAGATGCTAAATTGCAGGCCGCACGCCGTGCACGGCTGGCCGCTAAACGCGCAGCAGCACGCCCTTCTACGGTCGTAAAATCTACCCACCTGACTAGTAAACCAATACACCACCAAACAATGCATACCCGTCCGCCGCATAGTACGCACTTAGCACGTACTGCCGCCCCACTTCATACACCCACACCGCCAAAAATAACTACGCCGGTCACACAATCTACGCCGCAGCGTGCTATGCCTACACCAGCGTATTCACAGCCAGAATCGGCCATGCCGGCAAGCCCGCAAACTCCAATAATGCCGTCAGCCCCCTCACCCACAATCGCTAACAACGTTTCGCGTGGACGTGGCACCTATGCAAACGACTTTAGTCGGCGCAACAGTTACGTTGCACAACTCTCGAGATAATAAGTTAGATACAGAGGGCAAAAAGACCGGGCTCACACACCCGGTCTTTTTTCCATGCATGTTTGTTTGATCTTATTGTACCAGACCCATTAGATGCCCATGCAAGCGCTACAACTATTACTTTTCCCGGCTCCCGTACGCTATACGCTTATACAGACCTACCACGGACCGGGAAGACCAACATAAAAATGACCGCATAAAAAAGCACAGATACCAAAAAGGCGCTCGCTGGCGGGCGCCTTTTTGGTATCTGTTCCGCTAATAATGCGGTTCGACTTTAGCTAAGGAAGTTACATCCCCATCCCGCCCATAGCAGACATATCTGGCATGCCACCGCCACCAGCGTCTTTCTTTTCGGGCACCTCTACAACCAGCGCACCCATAGTAATACTGGTGCCAGCAATAGATACGGCGTTCAATAGCGCCTCTTTGGTTACCCGAGCTGGGTCAACAACACCAACAGCCTTTAGATCGACTAACTTAGTAGGACTGTTAACATCTACACCAAACCCAGGCTTGGCAGCACGGATTTGCGGCAACCACTCGTCGGCGTTAAGGCCAGAGTTATCCATAAGGATCCGGAATGGCTGTTCCAAGGCCCGGTACAAAATACCTTGGCCGGCAGCTACAGAATCGTCAGCGGCCTGGGCAGTTGCCTTAACGGGCTGCAAGTTTAATAGGGTTACGCCGCCGCCAGGCACTACACCCTCGCTTAATGCGGCCTTAACGGCAGCAACGGCGTCGTCTACCCTAAACTTCTTTTCTTCAATTTCGGTTTCGGTAGCACCGCCCACTTTAATAACGGCAACTTTACCACTAAGGGCTGCACGCCGCTTTTCTAGTTGTTCACGGTCGTACTCGCTGCTGGCAGCATCAATTTGGGCATTTATTTGCTTAATACGAGCCGCTAGTTCAGACGGCGCGCCGCCACCCTCGATAATAGTAGTGCTGTCTTTTTGTACAAGCACCTTGCGGGCAGAACCAATCATGCTCAGCTCGGCATTGTCGAAGGTGTAGCCTAGGTCTTCGCTAATAACCGTAGCGCCAGTTAGTACAGCAATGTCGTCTAGTATTTCGCGGCGGCGATCGCCGTATGCAGGCGCCTTAACAGCAACCGTATTAAATACGCCCTTTAGACGGTTAAGAATTAACGTACCCAGTGCTTCGCCCTCTACGTCCTCGGCAACAATAACAAGGTCTTTCTTACCAGCCTGTGCCAGCTTTTCGAGGATTGGCAAGATCTCTTGGATAGAACCAATCTTTTTGTCGGTTACCAAGATAGCTGGCTTGTTGTACACCGCTTCCATGCGGGCAGTATCGGTTACCATAAACGGACTTACAAAGCCGCGGTCAAAGGTAAAGCCCTCTACTACTTCGCTTTCAAGAGTTAGGCCCTGGCCTTCTTCTACGGTTACCACGCCCTCGCGGCCCACTTTGTCCATAACTTCTGCAATCAGGTCACCAATTTGCTGGTCGCCGGCGCTAATAGTTGCAACTTCGGCGATCCGGTTCTTCTTGCCTTGAATTTCTTCGCGCATGCCTTCTAGCTTAGCCAATACGTCCTGCGAAGCGGCCTCGAGGCCCTTTCGTAGTAGCATGGGGTTGTGACCGGCAGCAATAAGCTTATTGGCTTCGTTTAGGATGTGGTAGGTCAAAACCGTAACGGTTGTAGTGCCATCACCGGCAACGTCATTCATTTTAGAAGCGGCTTGCTTGATAAGCTCGGCGCCAACTTTGTAACCCAGTGTTTCGTCGTCAACGTCTGCAATCTCGACACCCTTAGCAACGGTTACACCATCGTGGGTAACAGTAGGCGCACCGTAGCCTTTGCCAATAACGACGTTGCGTCCCTTAGGCCCCATAGTCGTCTTAACTGCGTTATATAAAATCGCTGCACCGCCAAGCACACGCTTGCGGGCGTCGTCGTCATAAAATACTTTCTTTGCCATAAAATGATGTTCCTTCTTAATTAACTGAATCCTGAGTCCGTCCTCAGGATGACGAACTATTACTTAAGTGTTGCTAATATATCTTCTTCTTTTACAAGCAGATAGTCTTTGCCATCTACTTTTACCTCTGTGGGGCTGTAGCTCTTGTATAAGATACGGCTGCCGACTTTAACTTGGGCAACGCCCGGGCCGACAACAACAACTTTAGCAATCTTTGGTTTTTCGGTAGATTTTTCAGGTAAGTAAAGTCCGCTGGCAGTTTTAGTTGGCGCCTCTTCGGGCTCGGCTACGACGTAGTCGCCTAACGGTTGTATGTTTGCACTCATGCAGTACTATCCTCCTCGTTACGTTCTATGGGTTAGACGTTGGCACTTACATGTTGTGAGTGCTAACGCGTCAGCACTCACTATACCCAGGCGCCAACTTTACTGTCAAGCGCTGCCCCATACACCAACAGATATAGATCCGGGCTATTTGAAAAAATGAATACAAAAGCGTCGTATAATAGATTGATGCAACACACAATCCTTATGGTCCCCGCCGACCACTACGCTATTGAATACGAAATTAATGCCTGGATGCACCAAGAAGACCATGCCAACCGGGCCATTGCCAAACAAGAGTGGCAGAAGCTATACGACATTTATACTAAACAGCTCGGACGAAAGGTCGTACTGGCCGACCCAGTAGAGCATTTGCCCGATATGGTGTTTGCCACCGATTGCTGCCTGATGATAGACGGCAAAATTTTACTTAGTAACTTCCGCTACGCCGAGCGCCAACCCGAAACTGCTCATTTTAAAGAGTGGCTACAGGCCCACGGCTACACCAACATGCGCCAGGCTACGCACCGTTTTGAAGGTGGCGGCGACAACCTGCTGTGTGGTAACAAAATACTGGCCGGGTACGGCTTTCGGTCCGACCCAGAGGCCGCAGACGAAATGCGCGACTTCTTTGGCCTAGAGGTTGTACCGCTTAAAATTGTTGACCCGTTCTTTTACCACCTGGACACATCAGTAGCCGTCTTAAGCAGTGACACCGTAGCCTTTTACCCCCCTGCCCTAGACGAAGCCAGCCAAGCACGGTTACGGGCTGCCGTACCTAACGTTATTGAGGCAACCCTAGAAGAAGCCCAAGGCTTTGGCCTAAATGCCGTCAGCGACGGCAAGACAATTGTTACCAGCGACGAATCCCCTAGCCTACTAAAAAAATATGCCGACGCCGGTTTTACCGTCATCGGTACACCAATTCTAGAATTCCGCAAATCAGGCGGCGGCGTCAAATGTATGACGCTTTTACTACGCGATTAATCCTCTAGTTCGGGTGCGGCCATGGCCGCCAAACGTTCGTACAAAGCTTGAGTCGGTACGGGGTGTGGACCGTCACCGTTAAAGGCAATATCTGACGTATCTCTTCGTATTGCCAAAGCATAGGCCGGACGACCCTCATCGCCTTGCTGCGACAGAGTTACGCCCTCAAGGCCGCTTCGCTGACGACAAGCAGCTGCATGCAATACCGACGCTAGCCCACCGATACCCAAATGTTCGGTTAAGCCTATTAATGTCGCTTCATGTACACGAGGTTGCTCTGCGCCATTACTCATAAACATATTATAGTATCGAAATACTATATAATCAATAGCCTTATTACCACTGTCCGCTTACTACATGCTGCTGAGCTTGTTCGGGATCCAGCTTCATGAAGCCTGGTTTACGGGGCAAGATTGGCATAGCAGTTTTTACCCTCTTGCCGTCTCCATCCATTACAAGCCTAACCGGCATAACGGTCTTGCCATCCATAAGCAACGCGCCACTGTCGTTAACCAGCACTTGCTCACCTATATCGCTGACACTCTTTCTATCGTTAACCGGGTCACGATTCTCCATGGCCGATCTAATAGTCTGCATCACCGCCAGCGCATCGTATTCCTTTGGAAACATGGCGTTGCGCGCCGGTGCGGCTACTATGGCTCCAGTATTCGGGTCTTGCCTTTCCTCATACTTCACCAAGCCATTCAATACCACCTGCGTAGCGTACGGCTCTAGCGGCCACTCTTTATAACGGCGACGCCTGTCAGAATTAGCACCTTTCATATGACTGCGGTCAACGTAGGTACTAGGCTGCGCTTCGCCTGTCTGCTCGTTTTTTACTGCAGGCCAAGCGGCGTCGGCAGACGCTTCGTGGTGATACCCACCTGGTATAACACCACCGTCCTTTCCTGTCCGAAGGTTTCCGGCCAGCGTATGCAGCAAACCATCTTCGCCCCTTTCTGGGTCATAAGTGAACATATCAATAAGCCCTGACTGCTTTGCGTAGTCATAGTCCAGCGGTAATAGTTTGCGCAGTACGGCTTCGCGGGCACCCTCTGTTGAGGTGTCCATATTGGCTGTGTGTGGGACGACTTCGGCTGTATGCATATTTGTTTTTTGGTATTAGTATACAAACATACATTAGCACAATGGTGCGCTTTTTGCAATTATATTGCTCGGACTTACTTACGCTTCTTGAGGGCTTGATGGGCAGCGGCTATTTCGTCGTATTCGCGCTTTAATACACGCTTTGGGTCGGTGTCGTCTTGTTGCAAGTGGCGTAGTTCGGCGGCTTTAGGGCCGTTGTACAGGATAGATTTCTCGTGTCCCTTGCCTAGCATAACCACAATGTCGCCCTTTTTAGCCATGTCTATGGCGCGCTGCACCGCTTGCTCGCGCTGGTGTACCAAAAAGAGGTCCCTACCCTTCTTTTTGCCGGCTTTTATGGCACCTTTGGCAATTTGTTCCATAATTTCTTGGCCGTCTATGTCGCGGTCGTCTTCTTCGGTAACAATTACAATGTTGCAGTCACGGCCGGCAATGGCGCCCTGCTGCGCCCGTTTAGCCTCGTCGCGGCGGCCGGCAGAGCCAAACAACGCAATCAGGCGGCCTTTAGCCAGCGGGCGCACCTCTTTAAAGACCTTGGCAAAGCTTTCGGGGGTGTGGGCGTAATCTACAATAACGGTAAAGTCCTGGCCTTCGTCTATGTGGGTCATGCGGCCCTCGACGCTCGTAAGGCTGGCAATCCCCTGCTCTATTTGTAACTTGGTAAGCCCTACGGCCTGCCCTACGGCAACTGCGGCCAGCGAATTGTACACATTAAAGCTGCCGGGCAAATGGCAGGTAATATTGTATGTCTGCCCGTTAAACTCGGCCACATAGGTACTGCCACCTGGCGTTAGCTTAATATTATAGGCACGCAGGTCACCATTTTTTATGCCGTAGCGGACAGGGTGCTCGACAGAGGTCGCGAACACTTCGCCGCTGGGGTCGTCGGCATTGGCAACACCCACTCGCAAACCTTTTTTATTACGGTTTACTTGGGTAAATAACATGCGCTTGGCTTTGCGGTAGTTTTCGAATGTACCGTGGTAGTCCAGGTGTTCATGTCCTAGGTTGGTAAATACACCTATGGTAAACGGCAGCGCCCATACACGATGCTGAGCAAGCGCATGGCTTGTTACCTCTAGCACTAACCACTCTGCCCCGCTGGCCTTTACCTTTTTAATACGCGAAAGCAGCGAGCCTACTCCCATAGTGGTAAGACGTGTCGGGTTGGGCTGCGGCCCGCGGCCATCGCCGTAGTCTACGGAGATAGTCGTCATCATTGCCACCTTGTAACCGTTTTTGCGCAGCATTTGGGTAATGAGCGTACAGGTGCTGGTTTTACCGTCTGTGCCGGTAACGCCAATTATTTTAAGCCCCTTGCCTGGAAACCCATGTTTGGCCTGCATAAGCATGGCCTCACCTAAGTGGCCATACGGTTCGATCTTTTTAAATACACTTCTTGGAATAACTTTTTTAACGAGTGTGCGCATACCTAGCAGTATACGTTTGTACCGGGTTCATGTCTAAGTTTCACAATTCTACAACGCCCTACTCCGTTACCCGGGGCTTGTATCACGAGGTAACATCGCTTATGCTTATAACGCAAAAACAAAAATTGTACTAAAAATATCCACTAAGGTTGCTTAGATGGATTGCACCTTGCGGAAACCAAACAAAAAACGGTTAAAACAAGTATTACAATTTAGAGGTTTAGTTTTGGTGGGCTTTCATGTGAAGCTCTAATTTGCGTTGAGCTAGATTTTCGTATGAAACTCCATCAAGCCATTTGCTGTGCCATTAACAGAGGTGGTAAAACACTCTGTAAAGTGCTATGCTGTATCTGTTAGCAACTAAAAACTAAGGGACGACTATGAAGCTACCAAAAGTGTACGAGCCCGCTCTGTACGAGGCCGACATGTACGCAATCTGGGAACAATCCCAGGCTTTTCTGCCACGTAAAACAGGCAAGAGCTACGCAATCGTCGTCCCGCCCCCTAATGCCAACGGCAGTCTACACATCGGGCATGCACTCACCAATGCTTTACAGGATATATCTGTACGCTACCATCGTCTAAAAGGGGAGAGGGCCTTGCTTTTGCCTGGTGCGGACCATGCCGGCTTCGAGACCCAGGCTGTGTACGAAAAACACCTGGCAAAAGAAGGTAAAAGCCGCTTTGATTTTACTCGCGAGGAACTGTACCAGGGCATGTGGGACTTTGTAGCGGCAAACCGTAGCAATTTCGAACAGCAATTCCGCCGCCTGGGAGCAGGGGTGGATTGGACGCGCTACACCTTTACACTGGACGAGCATATTGTTAAGCAGGCCTATGCCACTTTTAAAAAAATGTGGGACGAGAAGCTTATATACAGAGGTGAACGGCTCGTCAATTACTGCACCTTCCACCGTACTGGATTTGCCGATATCGAAGTAGTCTATAAAGAAGCTAAAACACCTTTGTATTACATGAAGTATGGTCCATTCACTCTAGCCACCACCCGGCCAGAAACCAAATTTGGCGACACAGCCGTAGCCGTGCACCCAGACGACAAACGATACCAGAAGTACGTAGGGAAGGTAATAGAAGTCGAGGGCGTTAACGGGCCGTTTACCGTGCAGGTTATTGCCGACGAAATGGTTGACATTAACTTCGGTACAGGCGTTGTAAAGATAACACCAGCGCATTCGTTTGACGATTGGGAAGTCGCACAGCGACATAACCTGCCCGTAAAGCGCGTTATTAACCACGATGGCACCATGAACCACCTAGCAGGTCGCTTTGAGGGCATGACAGTAATGGAGGCGCGCAAGGCAGTAGTGAAGGCCCTAAAAGAGAAAGGGCTTCTTGTTAAGATTGACGAAAACTACACTAACCGTATGGGCCAATGCTACAAGTGCGGCACTATCATCGAGCCCATGCTCATGGAACAGTGGTTCGTAGACATGCAGCCCCTGGCCAAACCCGCCATAGAGGCGCTCAAGGCAGGAAAGATTACCTTTTACCCAGACAGCAAGCGCGAACAGCTTATTAACTACCTGGAACATCTAAAAGACTGGAACATTAGCCGCCAAATAGCGTGGGGCATTCCCATCCCAGCCTTTCAAAATGTAGATGACCATGACGATTGGATATACGAAGAGCGTGTAGATCAAGAGATTATTGAGGTGGACGGCAAGACATATCGCCGTGACCCCGATGTTTTTGACACCTGGTTTTCTAGCAGCTCGTGGCCGTATGCAACGCTCCGCTATCCAGATAGCGACGATTTTAAAACCTTTTACCCCCTGAGCCTTATGGAGACCGGTGGCGAGATACTGTACCCCTGGGTATCGCGGATGCTCATGCTGGGGCTGTACGTTACCGGCGAGATTCCCTTTGAGGCTGTGTACATCCACGGGTATGTGTTAGCAGAAGACGGCGCCAAAATGAGCAAAAGCATTGGCAACGTCATCAATCCCGTGGAAGTAATAGACAAGTATGGGTCAGACGCGTTGCGCATGGGTATTATTGCCTCGAGAGCACCCGCAATTAACCGCGGCTATGATAACCGTAAAGTGGAGGACGCCCGCAATTTTGCCAATAAGCTTTGGAACGTTGCTCGATATATAGAAGACAGAGTAGGGGACGAACACGGAACAGGCATACCCACCCCACAAAACGACGCCGATCATTGGGCTCTTAAGCGTGTAGCCGAAACGGCCGACGCTATCGCTGTCCACCTAGACAATTACCGTTTTGCCGAGGCATACGATACGCTATACCACTTTGTATGGGATGATTTTGCCGACTGGTACATAGAGGCTAGTAAGGCGGAAGAGAACCGGTCGCTGCTCGCCTACATGCTTCAGGCAATCCTACAGATTGCCCACCCGTTTGCGCCCTTTGTGACCGAAACTATCTGGCAAACCTTAGCTTGGGCAGACGAACCAATACTCGCTAAAAGCAAATGGCCCAATGTGCCTGCAGCGGACAAAAAGCGTGCCGCCGCTTTTGATGACATAAAGCAGATCGTTTCCGAAACCCGGGCCATCATGAAGGCCGTAGGTGTTAACACTACCGTACTGTACTTTACTAGTGCGCCGGTTATTAAGGATAACCGCGAACTTATTGGCCGCCTTGCACACCTTACGGATATTGCCGAGGACGACATGATACCTGGCATTAAGCTTACCGGCACCCGCTACGACGTGCGTCTGGATATTAGCGAAGACAAAACCAAAGCCTATGCTCAAAAACTGTCCGAGCAAGCCGTAGAAGCCGCTACAGCCGTTAAACGCCTTAACGAGCGCCTTGGTAACAAACAATACGTCGCCAACGCACCAGAGGCTGTTGTGGCCCAAACGCGCAGCCAGCTAGAAGAAGCTACAGCCAAGCAAGCGGCTATTGCACAAGAACTATCCCGTTTTAAAAGCTAGCCCTGTAAACCGGCAACAAACCGAAGCGCCACAAACATAAAGGTTACACCGGCAACAGTCAGTACAATAGTCAGCTTGTCGGATTTTTCGTCGTGGGCCTGCGGCAAAATATCGCTGGCCCCGATGTACAGTAAGAAGCCGGCAAAGAACGCCAGGTAATACGACAAGTATTGCTCTGGCACGGTAATGAGCAGGGTAGACAGCGCACCAACAATAGGCAATACCGCATTCAGCAGCACCATATACATAGTGCGCTTAACGCTGTTTTTATGGGCGAGCATCAGACTGGCAGCATTAAGGCCGTCGGCAAACTTATGGGCAACAAGTGCTAACGACACGGCCACACCCACACTTACATTTACCTGAAAGGCCAATCCAATGCCCACGCCGTCTAACAAGCTATGACCGCCAAGCGCCAGCGACGATAACACGCCCACTTGCGGATGGCGGTGGTGGCCGTATTGCGTCTCGTGCTCGTGGTGCATAAGCACCGTTTTTTCAATAATATGAAACCCTAAAAAGCCAACAACCAAGGCAACCATGGGCCATACCGGGTCAATGCCAAATTTGTTAATAATCTCAAACATTTCCGGCAGCACATCAAAGGCCAAAACGCCCACAATTATACCGGCCGTAAAGCCCAATATATGCCGCAGATGCCGCCTATGCTGAACAGCAAACCAGCCGCCAGCCAACGTTGATATAAACATGAATATCGTAAAGAATATCGCTAACATGCCCCTACAATACGTGCAGCTACTATATATTTGCAAATTTGTCGCAATAAATACTATAGTTGCAACATGGATGCATTCAAAGAACTGTTAAAAGCGAACGGCCAAAGTGTTACTCAGGCCCGCCTGGCCGTGTTTACGGCATTGTCTGGCAAAGAGGCGCTATCTATGCACGAGCTAACAGAGCAGGTGAGCGGGGTAGACCGCGCCAGCGTCTACCGGGCAGTAGATTTGTTTGAACGCCTGGGTATCGTGCAGCGCGTGAATACCGGCTGGAAGTATAAGCTGGAACTTACCGATAAATTTGCCGCCCATCACCACCATCTAACCTGTACACAGTGTGGACAAGCAATCGCTATTAACGAAGACGACCTAGAGAAAACAATTAAGAAACTAGCAATCAGCCATGGCTTTGCGCCTAGTACTCACCAGATAGAGATACAAGGTGTATGCGAGACGTGCCGCAGGTAGCTATACAGCTGTTTCTAAAGCGCTCTTGATGCGCTTAACTGATTCTTCCGGACGGTACGAATCAATCCATAACACGTGCCACCCTTGTTTTTCGGCAGCCATAAGGTTAATACGCGAATCATCTATAAGCAAAATTTCGTTGGCAGGGCAGCCAGCTTTGTCGGTTGCAACGTTATATATCTTCGACTCTGGCTTAATAGCCTTAACGACCGACGAATCAATAATGGCGTCATAGGCCAGTTTGGGCAGCAATCCTTTTTCGAGCATGGCATCTATAAAACCAGGCATGATATTGGTAAGCAGACCAACCCGGTACTGCGCGGAAACCCATGCTACCAACTCTTGCATGGCTTTGATAGGTTCGATAGCTTCCATGTAACAGGCTTCCCAGTCGACTTCGTGATTAGATCCTAAGGCGTGGGCGAGTTTGCGGTTAAAGGTGGTCAGGTCCATTTCGCCGCGGCAGACTTGGTCGTTGTAGTGCCAAAAGGTAGTTTCGATCATGTCGGCCGGTGCGCCGGTTTGTGCTTCCAGTACCGTAAAGGCGCGGTGGAAAAAGCGCACCAAACAACCATTAATATCGAAGTACACAAACGATACCCCGCTTTTAGAGCGGCTTTTTTGCAAACGTACCGGCGTATTGCCCATAAGCTCGTCGAGACCCAAGCCCAGTGCGCTCGCTACGCTTTGGATAGTAAATATAGAGGGTGATTTAATAGCACCGCGCTCTATTTTAGTAAGCGTCGAATAGCTAAGGTCTGCCTTATGGCATAACGCTTGCTGCGTCAGACCTGCCTGCACCCGGGCCGCCTGCAATCGGTGCCCTAACTTCTCCTCGTTCATAGCCCTATAATACCAGCAACTATTCTCAATAACTAGTATTAAACGGCCATGCGCCCACCAGCTAAAGCCCAGGCCTGATTTAGATTAGTACAGTGCTTATGTCAACTGTACAATTAAGCTTATGAATATACTCAGAAAAGCTGCTTTGGTGTTGGCAGCGTCACTCTTTAGCTTCACCCTCTTTAGTTTTGTCATCCTTATGGGCCTGTACCATACGGTAGGCTCGGCAGGGGAGCTTAAACGCGCCCTCGCTAGTAGCGGTATATATAAAACCGTCGTAAACAATGCACTCACCCAGGCTCAAAAAGAACAAGACAAGCAACCAGGCCAAAAGGAAATGGATATACCGTTGTCTGACCCTAAAGTACGGGCGATTATTAGCGACGCGCTTCCACCCAAGTACTTGCAAGCCAACGTGGAAAAGACCCTAGACAGTTCCTACGCTTGGCTTAAAGGCGACACCCCCGTACTGGCTTTTACCATCGACCTCCAAGACGCCAAAGCTCGCCTAGCTAATGGATTGGCCGGATATGTCCACGACAAGGCGACCACACTGCCCCCATGTACGCTAGCAGACCTGCAACAGCAGCAGGGCAAAGACTTTGATGCCTTTACCGCTACCTGTTTGCCACCTGGTGTCGACGCCAACGCTGCCGCCGAACAAGCTCGCAACCAACTGCTGACAGGTGAGTTCCTAAAAGACACCAAGATCTCTGCCGATACTATTAAGAACGATAAAGGCCAACCGCTCGGTGAGCAGCTTAAAGAAGCACCTAAGGTCTATAAGCAGGTTGAACAAGGCGTGTACTCAATGGGTGTACTCGTAGTTGTACTTGCCGTATTGATTGTCGTCTTAAGCAGTAGCAAACGTGAAGGCCTGCGCAAAGTTGCGGTCATTAGCATCATAATTGGCGTTACCTCGGCCGTCATCGGCTGGGCAACTGCTGTCGGTCTTAGCGCCGCAACTTCTAACCCCAGCTTTAGCGAGCCATTCCAGCAGTCCCTCCTTAAGGTGGTGCAGAGTATGGCTTCAGAAGCTCGCACTTGGTGGATAAGCTTAGGATTAGGGCTTACCGTGGCTGGTATTGTGACGCTCGTCGTCACACACCGCACGCGTCCGAAAGCTATCGGAAACCAAGACAGTATCTCTAAAGCACCTGAACAAAAAGACGCACTTACCGAAGTAGCAGCAGAACAGCCACTCCCAAAAAATACGCATAAGAAATAATAAAACCTCTCCTTAGCATCTATTGACATAAGTATTATTACATTATACAATTATTATAAGGTATATTGGTATGTCCGAGAGCTTATCTTTCTTTGAATCTTCTGAAATATCACAATCTATAACGGATTTTGGCCCTGTCATTGCAGATGCTTTTGCAAATAGTCCTGTAGTTGAACCCAATGCACAACCGAACAGCGATGAACTGGCTGCTCATAATGCCTGGTGGGAACAAGCATATGCCGCCCCAGACTATGGAATACTTGATCTGGGTAATAGGAAAGTATACCCTGGAGAAATTGTCACTGAAGATCCAAATGACTTTCGCCAGTTAATTAGGCAGTCTTACGGACTGCCAGCCACTCAACCAGGCCCCGACAAAGTCGAGGCCGCCGCACTCAACCAATACAACCATGAAAGTGCACACGCAGCTAGAGTACCGGAACCGGTGCAGTACTCCGTGCAGTTTAGTAAAAGACGCCAGGCCGACGGCAGCCTAATGGGTTATATGCTGCCTTCTATAAAACTGTTCGGAACGATTCGCAAGATTGATTATGCCATGATAGTTGCCGCACCCGAAACGCCTTCGGATGGCGATAAAAACCTTCTAGCCGGGCTGGGGTTTGTATCTGTCGCACAAGTGCTCGATCGATATAAGCAGATCTCAGAACAATAAGAGACTCGTACAATAACGGGCAGGGTAACATTATTACCAAAACAAAAACCCTAGCAAGCTAGGGTTTTTGTTTTGGTGTACCAGGGCAGGATTCGAACCGGAGCATGCCAGTGGCATGCGAGTATTCTCGGCTGGGGTTGGCCATGCATGATGCACTTTTAGCCAAGCCGAGCTAATGAGTATGGCGGAGAGGGAGGGATTCGAACCCTCGATAGAGTTGCCCCTATACTGCATTTC
>CAYSOP010000003.1:0-115607 GCA_964432725.1 uncultured Candidatus Saccharibacteria bacterium
CTCCCCCCTATCGATTTAGCAAACCGACCCCTTCAGCCACTTGGGTACCTCTCCAGGTAACCAGCGTATTGTACTACATTTGGCCTCTGTTGGGGAAGGGGTGGGATGCGCTACGGCTTCGCCCTCGCTTTTACACTCCGGCGTGCTCAGTGCAAGCACCTGCAAGGGGGTGGGATAGCGGACTTCGTCCTTTATACGCTAAGGCTTTCTCGGAACAAGTTCCTGCGCGAGTCTTAGCTCCAACGAACCCACGGTTCGCATCTGCTGCGCAGCTGCACCGTGGGCCCAAATCCAATGCCTCAACCAAATAGAAAAGACCCCACCTCGGTGGAGTCTTTTCTATTTGGCGGAAGGGGTGGGATTCGAACCCACGGTAGGTTGCCCTACATCTGTTTTCAAGACAGACGCACTAGACCAACTATGCGACCCTTCCATTTGAGTAGAAACGTTCAAGATGCTTCGGGTTGCTACTGCCGACTATTTTAAAGTATCCTGCTATATCTGCAAGCTTTTCGAGAGTAACACTCCGATTATTTCGAATTCTTGGCTCAAAACCTAAACCTTTTAGAACGTTATAGATATCAGTCCTAAGATAATTCGAAGCACTCACAAAAGACATCCGTGGGTAAGCGTATGATCGCCCATTAATGTGGTGTTTCTCCATAAAAATACATCCATCAGTGTCAAAAATGCCTCTTACACAGGCAGCGCTGTACGCGCTATCTTCTAAAACCCAGTCAGGAATTTTAAGGTTATGTCTTATCTTATGGCCTTGCGGTAGGCCTAAACTTTTCAGAAACTCTACCAGTCTAACTGACGACGTAGTCACAGTAATACAGTTGGCGTTATCTCTTATAGACACACGAGGACATATCCCAAAAAGTCGAATGAAAAAATTTTCAACAAATCTTGCGTACTCGGTATCGACCAATGAGCTAAGACTAACCGAAACTTGATAGCCTGTAATACACCCGTCACCAATTAACAGGCCTAAGCACTCTGCTAGTTCTATTGATTTTATAGGTGTACGAATACTCTTAGGGGTAAAGATATCCCCACTAATGCCTTTACGCTTTAAATAAGAATGGGTTCCGCCACGGATACGTCCCTCTGTAGTCCCCAAGGGACCATACTTATCCCTCTGCGCCAACATGCCTTTCTTGCCAGCTGATTGATTATTCCACCAGTCAGAGAAAAAGGCAGTCTCCTGAGCAGTAAGTTCAATGCCGACGAGCACAGCAAGACGCTCAGCGCATTCAAAAGGCATTGTATATGTACCGTTCTTCCAATTTCTGACAGTTCTGCTGCTCACGCTACATATTGTTGCTATCTCCCCAATATCTATACCCGAATAGCGTAGCTTATCAAATAGACCATCACGATCAGTAGCAGAAATTCTCACCCTCATGCGTAACACTATATGACAGAAGGGTAGCGAGGGAAATGGTCTAGTTAAGCTGCTGCAAATACCGCCGCACTAACACTAGCCACTCCAGCCTGCCGCAATGTACGAGCCGCCGCCTCACATGTTGCCCCCGTTGTAATAACGTCATCAATAAGCAATACGTGGCTGTACTGCGCTGCTGGGTCAACTGCCCGAAAAGCGCGCTCCATCTGTTGTCGTCGCTCTATGCGCGTATGGCCTACTTGGCGGCTACCACCAGTACGTATGAGTAGGGAAGCGTACGGTAGGCCCGTTAATCGTGCCAATTCCCGGGCAATCAGCGCAGCTTGATCGTACCCTCGTTTGCGAACGCGCGCGGATACCGTTGGCACCGGTACGATAGCCGTAAAGGTTGCCGTCTCTAGGCTAGCCGCCATAGCGGCGGCTATATCCTTAGCAGCTGCCTGGGCGCGGCCAAACTTAAGACTATGAACGACCGCCTTCGGCAAAGGCGTATAGGCGGTACGAGCGTATACCGTATATAAGTGGCTGTTTGTGCGACAAGACCGGCATACTCGAAATGCGTCTGTAATACGCTGACAGCGGTAACAACGAGGCGGTACAGATTGGAGACCATACGCGCACACAGTACACAGCAGGGCACCCTCGACACCGCAACCTCTGCAAGTATGCGGTGCAATAAGCCCAATTAAACGCTCCACGATTGTCATGTTGTAATTCCTACTGTTGTAAATAGATCTGTTTGCGGTTGCAAGACAATTATTACCTAAGCTATACTACCATTAAACAAACACATGAAACGTTGATAATTAACCACGTGGAGGGTAACAACTATGGCGCGACGCACAAGTGGCGACGACGACCTGCTGATGGAAGAAGATGAGCTGACTGCTGCTTTCTTAGGTGATGACGATACCGCAGTTCAGCCCGTTGAACCAGCCGTTAATGCTGGTCCCGCAGCCGCACCAGACGAGTGGGACGAAAACGAAGATTTGCCAGGGCAGCTTGCTGTTGATGTATACGAAACTAGAGAAAAACTAGTCGTTAAAGCCCGCACCGCAGGCGTAAACAAGAGCGATCTTGATGTCAGTATTTCTGACAACACCCTGAGCATTCGCGGCACACTGTCTGCAGGCAACGAAGACGATGTAGAGAACTACTTCGTACAGGAATGTTACTGGGGCGAATTCTCACGTAGTATCGCACTACCAGTACCAGTTAAAGAAGAAGAGATAGAGGCCATGCTAAAAGATGGCGTCCTAACCATCAGCTTCGCCAAGGTCAAACAAGACACCGTCAAAAAGATCCAAGTCTTATAGACCGAGTCTTAAACCTAAAAAGACCCCCGCCAAAGAGCAGGGGTCTTTTTAGGTTGGCCATGCAGTATAAGCTGTTTGTCACTGTCCGTCATCCTGAACTTGATTCAGGATCCAGTTGTTAAAAGAATTCCTTAATTACTGGATTCCGGATCGAGTCCGGAATGACGGATTATTAGCAAAACAGTTTGTACTGCACGGCCAATCAGAGCCGAGAATACTAGTGCGTTAAGCAATGTTCAGGCGTGGGGTTACCGTTGTATGTTTGAGGTTAACTATCATTGCAAGTACTCGTGTGCCACTGGCACACTCCCCACCGGCATGCTCCGAATCGCAATGTGCCTAAAAAAAGAACCCCGGTAATCCGAGGTTCTTTGGTGCGAATCGCGCAAAGCTAACTAAGCTGCTGCGCCCTGGTTAACGCGTGTCAAAACGAAT
Organism: uncultured Candidatus Saccharibacteria bacterium; assembly: GCA_964432725.1. Lineage (GTDB taxonomy): Bacteria > Patescibacteriota > Saccharimonadia > Saccharimonadales > UBA4665 > PMNU01. Next base: position 3,160 of record CAYSOP010000003.1, read on the forward strand.
TGGACTACGAACTGTGCTAGAGCAACAATAACCAAACCAATAACGGCGTAGACAATTGTGTTCTTGGCGCTAGTAATGTTACCAGAGTCACCACCAGAGGTGATGTACTTAAAGCCACCAACGATGATCATGATAACCGCAACGATACCGACTACAATCGAGAAAATGTTAATGATAGTCGTAACGATGCTCTGGATACGGCCAGCACCGGTAGTTACGTCACAATCTGCAGCCTCGTCGACCGATAGGGTAGAACCACAAGCAAGGTGGCCTCCAATTGGGTCGTCTGCGGCGGCCTGAGCGTGTACTGCTACAGGTACAAGTACCGGCACTAATGCCAGCGCCAAGCTCACACTAATGGTGGCGATTTTCTTACGAAGCGATGAAAGCATACTGTTTCCTTTCTTAAAGCGTATTGTTTATTTTATAGCACAGCCGGACAGGTAAGCACAACCACTTTGGCTAGAGCTTATTCAGTACAAACTGGACTATAAACTGAGCCATGGCCACGACGACTAATCCGACGATGGCGTAGGCAATTGTCTTTCTGGCACTGGCCACCGCACCAGCGTCACCATTGGCTGTAACGAATTTAAAACCGCCCACCATAATCATGATGACCGCGGTAATACCGACCACAATAGAAAAGACGTTAATGATAGCGTCAACGATTTTGTTAACCTGCGCGTCACCCGCAGTACAACCGCTGCCACCGGACACGACGTTAACGCCGGCACAGATTTGGTCTTTAGGAGCCGCGAGGGCTTCTGGTGTTTGCAGTAAAGCTATGCCGACCAAAAGCGTTAGCACTGCAAGTGTTGTGTATATTATTTTTTTCATCATGCTCCTTATTATACTCGTTGCAACACAAACAAAATAATGTACCGAGCCAGCATGACAACCGCAATACCTATAAGGGTAAAGGTAATAGTGTTTCTGGCTTCCGTCGCCTTACCGGTGTCGCCATTGGATGTAAGGTACATATATCCGCCCACCATAATCATGATGACCGCTATAATACCGGACAAAAAGGTAACAAAATTCGTAACCTTAGACACTGTATTGGTTACGATATCGTCATTGGTTTTATCGCAGGCAGCCGAGCCTTTGCCACCGGCCTTGCATACATCACTAAACACGTCGGTCGCACTCGCAACGCCCGTCTGCATGCACCATGCAACAACAACGGTGCTCAGCGCCATAACTGCCAGCATCACTAAGCGTTTCATACTAGGTAATCCTCGTGACAACAAAGTTAACCATTACTAGGGACATAGCGACTACAACGAGGCCAATAACCGTATACAAAATAGCATTCTTTGCTTTGGCTGCTTCTTGGGGGTTGCCGCGCGAGGTCATAAAACGAATGCCAGCAAGGCTTAATATAAGTACGCCTACTGCGCCCATAATAGTAAGGACAATATTAAAAAGAGTCTGGATGCGGTCGTTATCGGCGTTTGGCTTAGGGAGAGTACTGATGTCTATACTCTGTGCCACTACTTGCAAATGATTAAGAAGATCGTGCCACATACTATTTTCCTACCTGCGTACCAACAAAGGCTACGACACCAGTTGCTACTAAAGCGATCGCCAAACCAATAAACGCGTTTATTAATGTACCGCGGGCGCGGGCAGCGCGATCAGGCTCGCCCTGGCTGGTCACGTACTGAATGCCACCCCAAATTACATACGCAAAGGTAACCATGCCCGCAATACGTAAAGCGATGTCTAATAGAGCCAAACCAATAAGGGCAAAATCTGCGGGGCCCACACCAGCTACAAAAGAGCAACCGCCACCCGTGTCCGCAGCCATTTTGCCGGCAGCAACAAGATACTTATACCATGTAGGCAAGCCAAAAAAAGCATGCTGATCGCAGCCGGTAGCAGCCACCAGTTGCATCAGGGAATGTATCATATCAAACCACCTGGAATTACGTAGTTAAGGAAGGCGAATAGGAATAAATAGGCCAGCAGCCCAATGAGCGTCTGTACAATCCTGGTCTTGGCCTTAGACACCTTAGAAGGGTCGTCCGCAGAAGACGCATAGGTTATGCCCGCGGTAACAATCGATATTGCCGCACCAACGCCAACGACTGCGGTCAACAGTTTAACGAAGGGGTCTATGTACTTTTTGATAAAAGTCGAGCAGGCGTCAGTGGCCGACTTACATACTTGCGGGGCGGTAGCCGGGGGAGGGGTAGGACAAGTAGCAGAGGTATCATCGCAGGTTACTACAGCAGCTACCTGCACAGGCGGGGCGATAAACGGTAGTACACCACTTATTATGGATAGTGCTGCTACGCATACAACAATCTTTTTGACTGTGTTCATTTGGTTATGATTATAGCTCCGCCCCCGGCAAAATACAAAGGCAACAAAGCCTGGCGTGCGTATGCGGCTCCTGCTACAATATAAAAAATGACAACGAAGTCTATAGAGCACTATCACTATGCGTAACGCTTTGATTTCACGGCTCAGCCTGGCAGGGACAGCCCTACTTATAACCGTAGCCGGCCTGATTGCGTTCGTTCCACAGACCGTTTACGCAGCAGGCGAAAACTGGACCATTACCGACGCCAACACTATTTCCGCAAGCGGCGGCGAATTCTCTGACATTGGTACCGTTAAGTTTGCGCACCAGACCGACGGCTCATTTACGTTTCGGCACGTATATCAAGGTGCTGAAAGCTGTACCCTCAGCTGGAAAATCACCGGACTAACAAAAGCCGGTACTGAGTACACCGGCACCATCGCTACCGCAGGGGACTGCGCAGCTGGACAAATAACAGGCCCTATTAAGATAAAAAACCCTAGCAACGTTACGCTCGCTGGCGCAGGAGCCGGTGGAACCGATGGCGGTCCACGTGCAGCAGAAGAAGACACACTGTGCGACCGCCCCCAGGCCTGGAAAGAACTCAACTTTTGGATGTGCCCGCTTATTAACGGCGCGTCAGACATCGTAGAAAGCCTAGACGCCGGTATTATTGACCTATTACTTATCCGTACCGAGCAAATCTTTAATACCAACAAAGGTACCGGTGCCGCCGAAAAAAACGAGGCTGCCAGTTCGGCAGCATACTTTAGCGCTTGGTCGGCCTTCCGTAATATAGCCTATGCCTTAATCGTTATTATTGGCCTGGTCATGGTGGCTTCGCAGGTACTGGGCTTTGAATGGTTTGATGCCTACACCATACGTAAAATGCTACCTAAATTGTTGCTATCTATAATTCTTGTGGCTGTATCGTGGCGGTTAATGGAGTTCTTATATAATGGCAGTAACGCTGCGGCAAGCGCGATACAGGCACTTATTAAAGCACCGTTTGCTAACATGAAGGCCGACATTGGTACCCAAGCAGGAGATCTAACCCTAAGTGTTCTTGTTGGCGCGTTGCTACTTGTAGGTGCCGGCGCTGGCTTGGTGGCGTTAACCTTTGCCGGGCCAGGCGCTATTGGGGCGCTCATAGTATCTGGTGCGCTAGTCGTATTCTCTGCATGGATTATTCTTATTACCCGGAACACGATCGCAACATTACTTATTGTCGCCTCGCCCGTACCGTTGGCTTTATATGCGTTCGAACCGGGCAAAAAGGTATACAATATATGGAAAACCGTATCGGCCACCATATTGCTTTCTGTTCCGGCCGTAGCTGGGTTTCTGCAGATATCTCACGTGGCGGCCTTAGTCACCTATATTGGCGGCGGCAAGACAGGCGCGGTGGTAGCATTTATTATTCTGGTTGCTGCCTATGGATTCATATTTGTCATCATTAAAAAGCTCGATGCCGTATGGGGCAGTCTGGGCAATGTTACATCGCAAGCTACCGGCAAGTTACGCGGACGGCTTAATAACTACGCCAGTAAAAGCATGAGTAAGCGCTACACTGAGGGTATGGAAGGCACCCGTAACTTCGGTGGTGTTCGCGGGGCTGCCGTAGGATTAGGGCGCCGAGCACGCGTGGCTAGTCAACCAGGTATGGGTGCGGCAGCATTTAGCTTGCGGGGCAAGTCGAGAGCTAAATACGCAGAAGCTGTACGCACTATGAACGCTGGCAGGGCTGAGCAACTCATGAAACAGGACGGCGACCGCGCTGGTGGCGACGACACCGCAATGAAGCTACTGAGGCAGGAAGGCATGACCGAAAAACGATTCTTAAGTGCTTATGCGGCAGAGCAAATGCCCGGTCTTATGAAAGAAAAAGGCATGACAACAGACAAAGCAAACCAAATTGCCACAGAACGTGCTCAAGCTGCCTTAGGCTTAACCCAGTCTAGCTTTGGTGCGCAAGTGGGTACGGTGCCAATGCAATTGGCTGCCCAAAAGGCACTACTAAAATCCAATACGTCATACAGGGACTATAACGATCCGGATCCAACTAAGAACTTCGATAATATGACCCAAGAAGTATACGGTGACGTTGCTAAACTAGTACAGCAGGGTGTTATTACGGTGGCAGATGGTGCTGGCATGATTAAATCAAACGGTGCTCGCGCCGACCGGGCAGGCGTCGGCTATGGCACAGCGATTCAAATGCTTGATCAAAAAGCCAGGAACATAGACCTTACGCCCGAGCAACTGGATGCAATGAGCGAAGAAGTACTGACAGGCACCGGCCCCGGCCAACTTATTGGCCAAAGGCACGAAGCCGTAACCATGATGGCCCCTAAGATGGTTAAACGCGCCGAGCAAGCCTTTAACAAGGACATGCAAGAGACTGGAAATTACGGCGCACGGTTCATTCAACAAATTGCTGTCAACGCCAGCAGGCGCGACATGGCAGGCCAACTACCCGAAAAGAACAACCTTATTTATGCATCGGGCGTAGAAGGCAAAACGATAAACGGCAGAACTATTTCGCAGTGGGAAGAGCATTTCCGCAGCAATGCCGCAACTCCCCAAGAACAAGCCGCGTTCCAGGAATACCGCCGTGAATACAGCAACGCTGCACAACGGGATCAAGGGCAAGGACAAGGTGGCAGTACTCAACCTTAGTACAGCACTTGTTTGTAAATTGACTTTTAACCATTTATATGCTTATATATAAGCATGGCAGAAACTCCTCCTCCACCACCAAATCCGGATGAGATAGCACGGCAGCTCGGCGAATTGAATACACGAGCCGAACTTTCAAACCGACTCTTGCATGGCATATACACTCAGTTCGGCGGTGGCAGGCAGCAGACCGGAGGTGCTTTACCTCCTATAGATACATCCGAGCTTGGCGCCGTAAACGCAGCATCGCTAGTCAGCGGTGACGGCGCGGAAAGAAAGTTAGTCATAGGAGCAGAGCAGGAGGCAGCTGCGAACCACAGTGCAGCCCACCCGATACCTAAAACGCGGCGTCCCATTCCAACCGGGCCAGTAACAGCCTTTGTTAAAAGCAGATTAAAACAAACTGGCGATGCCGGACGTTACGCGCACGCCAAGCTTTCAACGGCACAGGCCGTACGATCTCAGAAAGTTCATGAAATGTACGAAGCAAAGCCACGCATGCGACGCATTGCTTACCGCCTTGGCGACGTAGCAGCCGCTGGTGCCATTGTATATGCTGCTCACAAGGGCTGGGACTTTACCCACCCGGGCTCCTAAAACCCTCTCGTTGTAACGTATAAAACCTTGCAAGCAGCCGCCAAGTAGCCGATACTTATAGAGTATGGCGACGTACAAGGTTATTCAGGATGTTGAGGCGGAAGATAAGCTAATTGGGCCACTATCGCCGCGGCAATTTTTATACGCAGGCGTTTGTGCTATTAGTATGTATCTTGCATACTTTACAAGCTCAAAAGGTTTGGGCTTTTTTGCGGTTATATTTTTGCCGGTTATTATTGTAACTGGCTTTTTTGCGTTCCCTTGGGGCAGGGATCAGCCTACCGAAATATGGGCGCTGGCTAAGATTAGATTCATGGTCAAACCCCGGCGGCGCATATGGGACCAAGGCGGCGTAAAACAACTGGTTACCATTACCGCGCCAAAACACGTGCATGTAGACTACACAAAAAACCTGACCCAAAACGAGGTACAGCATCGTTTGCGGGCGCTGGCAGACACCATTGACAGCCGTGGCTGGGCAATTAAAAATTCTAACCTAAACCTTGCCGACCAAACCCCGCTCACTATGGCAGAGCCTGCATCCGACCGTCTGATTGCCGGTTCATCTTTACCTAAAGCACAAGAAAACGTCGAAGTATCCGCTGCCGACGATATTCTGGATGAAAAAAATAATGCCACCGCCGGACGTGTTGACAGCCTTATTAACGCCGCCTCTAGTGCGCACCGCAAAAAGATTGTGGAGTCACTAAAGCAGGAACCCGGCCTAGAAGAACCCGATGCTAATGGTCCAGAGGGCACTAGAAATGGTGTTAGAAATAAGGCCGCCAACAACCGGCCTAACAATTACTGGTTTTTGAACCAGCCCGACCAAGCGGCTACTATTCCGAACGACATGGTTACTTTTAATACCCAAGTTGTTACTCCCAGTATGGCCGGCGACGATACCGATGACCTGCCGCCTATTACCAATGCATCAGGCCTCACGCCCGAAGAGGAAGAAGCCAGGCTGGTCGCAGAGCTTGAAGCCCGCAAGGCAACTGCCCCTACAAGCTCGTACTACGGGCACCTGCACACCATTAAGCCATTGTCGGAACAGCAGCAGGATTCCCTAAATAGCCAAAACAACATACCAGACAATCGGCAGGGAATGGTACCGGCTCCTAACCCAGCAGCACCTGCCTTTAATAGCCCACGCGCCCCTTGGCAGCCCCACACGCCAGCCACGCAAACTGCCTCGCCCGGACCTGCCGCACCCCCAGCAATGCCAGCTGCTCAAGCTCCACCCGAAGCTCTGCCAGTGACACCTGAACAGCAGGCTGCTATACTACAATTATCAACTAGGAACGATCTCAATGTAGCCACTATCGCCCGCGAGGCGCAGCGCTCAGGGCCACAAGATGAGGTTGTTATCAAGCTGCACTAAGAGGACTTGTAGGTAGTACGTCAATGAACCCTAATACAAATTTTTCTCCGCGGCAAGGCGGCCCTATGCCCACCCAAATGGCTGGTGCGCATCCGCCAATCCCAAGCGACCTGACACATCAGGCTAATTTAGCTCTACCTGGGGCAGGGCAATACCAACCCCAAAATGCAGCTAATGTAGCTGGCGCACCATTACCCGGCGCTGGGGCGCCTATGCCACCTAACGTACCGATGCAAGCGCCCATGACAGGCGCACCTACAGCCGTTGGACCGGACGGCCAGCCCGTGCAAGCACATCAAGCAACCGCACCAAGCAACCCAAACAGCACACAGAATTCGTTACTCATTGCAGAAATCAGGGATGGTATCGTCATTATGAGCGACGGCTCGTTTCGGTCGGTCGTCATGGTTAAGTCGGTCAACTTTGACCTTATGAGCCCCCAAGAACAAGAGGCCGTAGAATACGCCTACCAAGGGTTCTTAAACTCACTGTACTTTCCGGTACAGATCTTTATCCGTTCGCAAAAAGTAGACTTGCAGCCCTACATTAGCAAGCTCGACAAAATACGCACCGAACACGACAACATGCTGCTGGCCATGCTTATGGAAGATTATATTGCGTACATCGACGAGCTCAGCCAAGTAACCAATATTATGGATAAAAAGTTTTACATTGTTATTCCGTACTTCCCCCATGTAGATGTGCAAAAGGCCCTGACGCAAAGCAAGAACTTCTTTAGTGGTTTGTTTGGGCTTTTTGACACCAAAGAACAACACGTCGTAGTAAACGAAACTGACCTAGAAAAGGCCAAGAGCGAGCTTCGTAACCGCGTACAGGCCGTACTATCAGGGCTATTACAATGCAGTATTCAAGGCTTACCGCTCGACACCCAAGAACTTATAGAACTGTACTACGACACCTACAACCCAGATACCGCCACCCGTCAACAACTCAAGAACTTTAACCAGATGGATGCAGACATAATTACTAAGGGCCAAGGTAACGCTACCCAGCCGCATTTACGTAGGGAGCTTGGATAATGGCACGCCGTCAGAAAATGGATCCAGTCGCACTAGCCCAAGCCCAGCAAATGCGCGAAGCACAAGAAGTTGCTGTTGCGTTTCAGAAGGGTATTACCGCACTCCGCGACTTTATCGCACCGAGTTCCATAGAACTTAACAGCAGTTACTTCCGCTTAGGCACCCGGCTAGCACGTACCTATTATGTGTACGGTTATCCACGCCAGCTATATACCGGCTGGATGAGCAGCCTTATTAACATCGACGAAGTACTAGACCTGTCGCTGTTTATTTACCCCGTCGAAAGCCAAGTAGTATTAGATAACCTGCGCAAAAAGGTAACCCAGCTAGAAGCCGGTATTCAAATCGATGCCGATAAAGGCCGTGTGCGTGACCCGCAAAAGCAAGCCGCTATTTTGGACGCCGAAGAAATGCGCGACAAACTACAGGTAGGCGAGGAACGCTTCTTCCGTTTTGGCATGTACTTCACCATTTATGGGCAGTCCATGGAAGAGCTAGAATTTGTAAGCCACAAAATCGAATCCATGCTTGGCCAGCAATTGGTATACAGTAAAGCCGCCTCCAGCCAGCAAGAGCAGGGCTTTAACAGCGTTATTCCGCAGTTTACCGATCAGCTGCAAATTAGGCGCAACATGTCTACCGGTGCCATTAGTACCAGCTTCCCGTTTACATCGGCCGACTTAAGCCAAGACAACGGTATTCTGTACGGCATAAACATGCACAACTCTGGGCTGGTCATTTTTGACCGGTTTACCCTAGAAAACGGCAACTCAGTCGTGTTTGCCAAGTCTGGTGCCGGTAAATCATTCACCGTAAAGCTCGAAGCCTTGCGCAGTATGATGATGGGTACCGAGATATTTATTATCGACCCAGAAAACGAATACGAACGCATGTGCGACGCTGTAGCCGGCGCTTATGTACGCCTCAGCCTTAACTCGTCCACACGCATTAACCCATTCGATTTGCCACGCGTCGTCGACTCCGAAGAGGCCGATAACGCCCTGCGGTCTAACCTTATTACACTGCACGGACTGCTGCGTCTTATGATGGGTGGCGCTCAGGCGCAAATACTAGGCGGATCGCAAGTTATGGCGCCGGCATTAAACCCCGTAGAAGAATCAGACCTTGATGCCGCACTTATAGAAACCTACGCCAAAGCTGGTATTACCAACGACCCGCTCACACACACCAGTTTACCGCCAACCATTGCCGACCTATACGACACGCTGCTACACATGGGCGGCACCGGCCCGCAGCTATCGCAACGCTTGCGCAAATACACCACTGGTACGTTTGCTGGTATATTCAGCCAACAGTCTAATATAGACATTAACAACAATTTGGTGGTGTTTAACATCCGCGACCTAGAGGACGAACTGCGTCCGGTTGCCATGTACATTGTGCTTAATTACATTTGGAACAAGACAAAGACCGACCGCAAAAAGCGTATTCTGATCGTCGACGAAGCCTGGCAGCTTATGAAGTACGAAGATTCGGCAAACTTCTTATTTAGCCTTGCCAAGCGTGCTCGTAAGTACAACTTGGGTATTACCACCATTACCCAAGACGTCGAAGACTTTATGGGTTCGCGCATGGGCCGGGCAGTTGTAGCCAACGCCAGCATGCAATTTTTGCTAAAACAATCACCATCGGCAGTCGATGTGTTAGCCGATGTATTTAAATTAACTGTCGAGGAAAAGAAACGCCTCAGCCAATTCCCGGTAGGGCAGGGATTATTCTTTGCCGGCCAAAACCACGTACATATTCAGGTTGTTGCCAGCCCCACCGAGACCGGCCTTATTACCACTAATCCACAGCAAGTTGCCCAAATGCAGGCTGGCGAAATCAATCAGCCACAAGGTACAATAGACTTAAACAATCAGCTATATCCGGGGGTATAGACCAACATGGCACAAAAGGTCTACGATAGTGAACAGACCGAGAACGACCGCGTAGCAAATGCTAGTGCGCGTGACGAGATACGCAGTCTTGAGGATCAATTTAATGAGCCAGCGATTGACGACAAAGATCGTAACACTGGCGCTAAGAACAACTATGATTCGTCTAATAGTGATGCACGTGCCCGTAAACAGCAACGTATCGCGGACCGGCAGGCAGCAGGCGGCAGCATAGGCAAGCAAGAAGCAGCAGCTGCCAACGACACCGACCAAAAACAGCAAGATAACTTTCTTAAAAAAGCCCGCGAAAAATTTAAGGGGCTCAGCAACCGTAAGAAAGCAGCGTTCGGAATTGGCGGCGGCGCTATTGGTGGCGTGCTGGTTTTTGCATCGTTGTTAACGTCTACGTACCGCATACCGTCGCTGCTTGGCGGCATAGACAACGACCAAAACTCCAGCCGTATTGTGCGGCTTATCGTCGAACGCCGTTTTAAACGCATACTTGCCGAATACCAAATCCGCACCGCTCTCGGACCAGCAGCTAGGGCAAACTACTACAGAGAAGGCAGCATGATGGACAAACTATACAAATCGTTTGATGCCATCAAGCTCAATAAAGTTATCGAGCAAGAAAACGGCATTAAATTTGTTTATCAGAACAACCATGTGCATGTATTCCACTACGGCAAAGATATAGGCATAGCCGACGACTTCGCAGGTTATAAAGCGCTAGAGAAAACAGATAAACAGTTCGCTAAAGCGTCAAAGCGCATCGTAACCCATACCATACCAATTGCCAGATATAGCTTTAGTTCGACACTCAGACGTTGGATTATTAACAGATACGGCGTCAGGTTCAGGCCGCCCAAATGGGACAAAAAACTGACCCGTGAACAAAACCTAGAAAAAATGCGGCTGTGGCAAATCCAGCAGACTACCGAGGGACCATTGTCTATGGTGCGCAGTGCCTTATTGTGTGCCCTAGAAAGCGACTGCGACCCCTGGAAAGAATTTGATAAAAATAAACCTGTCGATACTGCCACCGAAAGCCCCGGCGGCAGAGCCGCTACGGTTGACCCCAAAGATAGCGACGCCCAGGCAGTCAGCGACGAGATAGACAAAGCCGCAAAAACAACAGAAGGGCAAGTAGCCAAGACAGGCGAAAGTTATTACGCTAAATTTTTGGCGAACCTCACCGAAACGTTCAGTAAAATTCTTACCTCCAGACTAACGGCCGACCTGGTGCCTATTGTCGGGCAAATAAACCTGATGGCTGAACTCGACCACCTGGCATGGACAATAAACGAGAACAAAATAGGCCAGAAGCTACCCATATTCTTAAAAGAACAGGCCTATGCCAGTATGTCGGCAGTGTGGCGTGCTTTTGGCGACAATATGAAGCTGGGCGACCTTGATATAGAACAAGTTAACGTACTGAATGCCTCTGTCATTGGGGTAGAAGGCGCTGCTACGTATAACTACCTATTTAAGGGCGTGGCCACGGTAGGCGAAGTAGTAGACCCGCGAATAGACAGTAACGTAGACAACTCACTGGCTTCGGCCCAGGACTTTATATATAAAAAGACTGGCCGCCGGATTAGCCACGAGATACTCAATATTTGGTACCAGACCGTAAGCCGTCCACTGAACGCACTCGAAGATTGGGGATTTGGCTTACTATTTAAATTCATAGGTGCCCTTGGGGCGTTCGCACTCTTTACCAACGCCATGTCGGCGATGTTCGGCGAAAACTGGCAAGAAGATTTGGCAAAATGGAGTGCCGACAGCCTGATGCAAATACTTGGTCTTGTCGTAGACCCGCTGGCAACTGGTGCGCAACTGTTTAACAACCTATACGTTGGCGGTGACGTCATTATGAACAAATACTGCCAAACCAATCTGGGCTGCATGGCCTTAAGTACCGCTATCAAATCTGGCATATTTGGTACAAACCAAATGTTGCAAGAAGATAGGGAACTATATAATTCGTCGCTATCCATACAAGAACGGCTGTTTTCGTTTGACGAACCCGGGTCGCTTGCGAACGCTGTCGTCCGTGAGATGCCCGATACTATGAGCCCTGGCAGTACTTTTGGTGTCATTGTGTCGCAGGTAACCCAGTTACCTACACGTCTGCTGGGTGTAATGACGGGTAGGGCGTTTGCAGCCGAGACACCCAACCAAGATGCAGCAGTAGATGGCGTTGAGCAGTTTGGCGTTAGTACTGACGCACAGCTAGACCGAGATGTTAATAGTAAAGTTAGGGAAGAAGCAGATCCAGTATGCCCTGATAACGATAAGAGTAAAATTAACGAGTGCCAGACAGACAAAGAAGTAATGACTGTTGCCTTTTGCCACTCCACCAACTGCCCACAGTTTGTGGAAAGCTCCAGCGCACCTATAGAAGCCCCAGACACTGGCACCGGCCCAGTGGCTACAACCGGCGACATCAAAGCGCTAGCTGCAAAGCTATTAGCATTACATGACAGCGGCCAAATAAAGATGAACCCCGAAGTCGTGCAAGACCTGACAAAGACAAAAAACGGCGACCCAATTGGCAGCTGTGGCGTTCAGGACCTAGACGCAGCCTTACTGAATTTGTTGATTAGAATTGCCTCGAAGTACAAGTTTACTATGTGGAATATCGTAACCGGTCACGGCTGCAACTATGCTCCCCACCATTTCCATCCCAAGGGCATGGCAAGCGACATTGGCGCGGTTAATGGCGAGGCCGCCAACTTAGGCGGCGGCTTTAGGCCACTTATGGACGCCACCCTGGCCCGAGAATTTGCCTTGTTTGTAGCCGGCAGCATGCCAAAAGGCAGGGGCGGCATGGGCCAAAGCGACTGCACCGTACTTGTACCCGTTAACAACTGGCCCGCCGGTGTAGAAATGTTTACCGGCGACGGCTGCAACCACTTCCATGTAGACGTAGGAGATTACAGTTCATGATCGGCACACAAAAACCAAAGCACAACTGGCGGCACAATGTTCGCCGGGCATTAAAAACTACATCCCTAGTATTCGCAGTGCTACTGCTAACTGTCCAAAGCAGTGCCTTCGCGTTCACTCCTCAAGAACGCCGCGACATGTTAGAAAAGGGCATATCGTTTGTAGACGACGAATGTACCACAAATATTCCACAATCGGGTGACGCGCCCGATGTACCGGGCACCCTAGACCGCGATGCCAACGCAGCCATTATTATTGGTATCGCTAAAACATTGGGCCTAGGGCAACGCGGTGCGTTAATCGGCCTTATGACAGCGCTTACCGAAAGTGGCCTTAAAAACTACGCCAACGACGGTACCGACGGCTACCAAAACACAATTTTAGGGCCATATTCAATAAGTCTGCCGCACGAAGCCGTTGGTAACGACCACGACTCGGTTGGTTTGTTCCAGCAGCGTGCCGTAGACGGCAACTGGGGACCGGTTGACCCTAAAAAGAATCTACCCGACAACATTAAGTGGCTGATGACCCCGTCGTATTCCGCCGAAGCATTCTTTGCAATGCCCGATGGCAAGAAAGAGCAAAAAGCCTTAGTAAATGTAAAGGGTTGGCAAACAATGGACCCGGGCAGAGCAGCCCAGGCCGTACAAGGTTCTGCATTCCCGGACGCTTATAATACAAAACGGAAATTAGCCGAACAGTACATTGCCCGGCTCTACGACGGCACCGACCCTAAGCCATTACCCGTACCGCTCAAAGGTGGGGGAACGGCCGGTACGCCATCCACTGACGTTGCAGCTAATCAAAACTGCGCACAGCTGGCTACCGCTGGCGGCAGTACGGCCATCCTAAACTACATTAAGTTATATGCCTGGCCTACATATTGCAGTACAAGTGGCCGCGGTACAAACGGCAAAGACTGCGGACGGGACCCATTAAAGGCAAAAACCGAGTACGCTAAAGCTATAGAGGCGGCCGTAAAGCGCATGAGCGACGGCAAGGCAGATTATGTCGGTGACCCTTGCGGCTACAACTTATCGCAAGAAATAGACAGCGGACGCAATCGTGTGGGCATAGACTGCGGCGGCTTTGTAACTCGTGTTATGCGCGACAGCGGTGCCGACCCAACCTATAACAACAAATACTGTAATACATCTTGTCAGCGTGATTACTTGCGTGCTAATTCCGGATCGGGCAAAAAGTACACCAAAGTAGCAACTAAGGGCGACCTAAAACCAGGTGACATTGCAGTAAAAGATGGACACACGTTCTTTTACACCGGCAATGCATTAAAGGATGCCGGCTTCGAAGGCGACGCTGCATCGGCATCGCAATGTGGCCGCGCGCCTATGGCCGGCGGCATGGACACCTTTGGCGACTACGAATGGTATCATTTAAATTAAGGAGCATGACGTGCAGCAACCAAAGCTACGAACCCTACTTATAGTCCTTGTTGGCATTGTTGTGCTCGGTATTGTGTGGTTTTTTGCACTCATGATCAGCCGCTCGGGCAAGCAACCGATAGACATCATCGTTTCACCGGCCGACGCTAAGATAACCATAAACGGCAATGGTGTGAATAGCGGTACTGTCTATGTAAGCAAAGGTAAGCATACTGTAAAAGCTACCCGCCAACATTTTGCCGATGTCACCAAAGAGATCGATACTACAAACCTCCAGGAAGACAACAAAGTATACTTAGTACTCCAATCAACCGACGCTGAAGGCGACAAATACATTCAGACTCACGAAGAAGAAGGCGCCATACGAGGACGAGTGGGGGGCCAAGAATATAACGAGACCATAGACCGCAACTACCAGAAGTATCCCGTGCTAGCCCAGCTACCCATTGACAACATCGACTACACTGTTGACTACACCGTAGACGAACAAAAGAATGTTAGCTTCCAGGTTACACTATCGTCCGCAGGTACAAAACCCGGCTCTAGCTTATACATAGAACAGCTCAAGACCTTTAAGGCAGAGGCCCTTGATTGGCTACAAAAGCAAGGCGTAGATACTGCCAAAGAAAAAATAAGCATTACTCCAGACCCCGACGCGCAAACCCCGTAGCGTTCTTACATTGCGGTTGGAATAATATTACTAGATGTAAAATGCTGCACCACCACGTCGGCATCAGTAGTGGTAATAAAGGTCTGGTGGTCAGACACAAAATGAGTAAGCGCCTGGCGCCGTTTGCCGTCTAGTTCGCTGAATACGTCGTCTAGCAGTAGTAGCGGGCTGGCGCCATGCACACTTTCTAGCAGCCGGGCTTCGAGTATTTTGAGCGTCAGCACAATGGTGCGCGTTTCGCCGCGTGAGGCGGCCTGTGAGGCTGCGTGGCCGTCTATTTGCACGCCAAGGTCATCTCGGTGCGGTCCATAAGCCGTAAAGCCACGCAGTACATCTAGGTCGGTCGACGACTCTAACTTTTGCAGCAGCCGGGTTTCGTAGGTGTCTTCAGTAAACTGCGACAAGTAGGCCAGGGCTATATCGTTCGTTTGGCTGCTGATGCTGCCGTACAGCTCGCTGACCCGTTCGTTAAACTGCCGCACCAGCAAGCAGCGTTCGCGGGCCATTTGGCCGCCCAGTTCGCTTAAGCGAACATTCCACACAAATAACTGCTCGTGCAACCCTCTCGGTGGATTCTTTAACAGGGCATTACGCTGCGCGAGCACGCGCTTGTAGTGCCTTCGCACCGCACCGTATCGCGGATTCATTTGTTCAATAAGGTCGTCCATAAATGTCCGGCGCAGTTCGGGCGAACCATGCAACAGCAGCAAATGATTGGGCTCGAACAACACAACCGGCATTTTCTTGGCAGGCATTAGGCGGGCTAGGGCCTGACCGTCTATGTCGAACGTTTTTAACCATTTCTCGCCGGTTTGTTGCTGTAACTTGACCGTGCGCTTGCCATTGGGCGTATCGGCGTCCAGACGGGCCCAGGATGCGTCAAACTGCACAAGCTCCGCATCGCCTGCCCGGTACGAACTGCCACGGGCAATAACCAACACCGCTTCTAACAGATTGGTTTTACCGCTGGCATTGGGGCCGACAATAATATTAACGCCTGCATCCAGCTCGAACGAGGCGTCGGTATACGACCTAAAATGCTGCAAACGCAGATCAGTAATCATTGTTTTATTCTACCTTGCCAACGTCATTCCGGACTTGATTCATAGCTACCACGTCATCCTGAACGAGGGTTATGGATCCAGTTAATAAGGAACTTTATCTTTACTGGATTCGAATCAAGTTCGGAATGACAGTGGGCGGTTCGGATCACGTTCGGAATGACGGCAAGACTATTAGCTCTTCAGCGGCATGATGATGTGCGTGTAATCGCTGGCGCCCGGGTCGCGCAGTACAGACGGCTCTAGCTTGCCATTAAACTGAAAGGCAACTTCGTCGCCGCTTAACACGTGTAGCGCGTCCAGCAGGTAGCGCGAGTTTAGGGTGATCGATCCCGCACCGGTAACCTTAGCCGTGGCGGTAGCGGTATTTTCGCCCAGCTGCGAAGCTACAGAACGAATACTTAGCTCTTGGCTTTCCTCGTCGATATTCAACGTAATACTGCCGGCGCTCTCGCGGGCAAACAGACTAGATATCTTAGCTGCGTTCAAAAGATCGGCCCGTTTTAACGTCGCACCAGTAGCAAACTTTTCGGGTATGAGCTTGCGGTAGTCAGGATATTTACCCTCAATCAGGCGGGCAACCAGTTCTACGTCGCCAACTGTAAACAATACTTGCTGGTCGTCGCTGGTAATACGCACGTCATCTTCGGCGTCGCTGACAATGCGTAGCAAGTCTTGCATAGCCGATACCGGCACTAGCAGGTTAACGGTCTCTTCGGTTTTGAGTAGTTCTTTCTCGGCCAAGCGGTAACTGTCGGTAGCTGCCATGTACAGCGACCCGTTACTGGTATGTAAATACACGCCAGTCAGCACTGGCCGTGCTTCGTCGCCAGAGGCGGCAATCACCACTTGCTGCAAACTCTTTTTGAGCACAGCCGCCGGTACCGTTAGGGTTTTGCCTTCGGTAATAGCCGGCATAACCGGAAACTCTTCGGCCGATACACCGTTAATAACCGACTGGTACTGGTTGGTCGATATATTTAATTTATAGTCGTCCAGCTTAAGGTCTATGATCCCCGCTGGCAAACTACTCACAAAGTCCTGCATTAAACGGGCGGGTACGGTAATAGCACCTTCGTCGGCAACCTTGGCCCCAATGTAGTGGGTAATGGCAATGTCTAAGTTAGTTGCTGCAATACTTAAACGATTATTGACGGTCTTGATAAGTACATTGGCAAGTACGGGCAAGGTGCCTCGTGTGTTAGCAACACGTGCGACAGTACTGAGTGCTTTATTCAGGTTTTCTTGTGTGACTTGTAGGTTCATGGATTTATCCTCATTTACTAAGTAACTAATTAATTATTAATAGTTGTAGTAGTTATAGGCACAGTGGATAGTGGGGAAAACCTGGCCTGTAACAGACGTACTATTGCTAAAAATGGGTGTGTAAAAACAGTGGGTTGGTTGTGGTTGTTTTGGTGTACAACTGTAGCTTGTACACACGGGCATAGGTGCGAGTGGCCGTAGCCCGTGCACAAAATGTATGCATGGGTACTGTGCGTACGCAGTATTTCCGCAGGCTTTCCACAGGTTGTTAACAGCTGCGAGTACATATAATTACGCATATAGCTTGCCCTTAATGCTACTAATAGCCGAGCGGATATCGGCATCGTTTATGGCTTCACGTTCGATTTTTTCTATAGAGTGAATAGCAGTTGTATGGTCTTTGCGTCCTAATTCGCGGGCAATTTTAGGGAAGCTTAAATGAAGCTCGCTACGCAGCATATACATAGCAACCTGCCTTGGTACGACGATATCTTTGTCGCGCTTCGGGCCTAAAATGTCTTCCATGGGAATCTGGAAGTGGCGGGCAGTGCGTTCAATAATCTGGCGAGCGCTCAGATGCTTAGGTCGTGATTGGCTGGCGCCCATCAGGCTACTGACAATGCTCATGCTCGGTTCTAGCCCGCGCATTTCGCAGAAGGCGAGCAGCTGGTTCAGTGCGCCCTCTAGTTCGCGGATGTTTGTCTGTACATTAGTCGCTAGGTATTCAACAATGTCGTGCGCAAGACCAATGCCATGTGCGCCGGCTTTGGTCTGCAGAATGGCGCAGCGAGTCTCGAAGTCCGGAATCTGCATATCGATGCTCATGCCCCATACGAACCGGGAACGAAGGCGTTCTTCGAGGGTTGGAATGTCGCGCGGCGGCTTGTCGCTGCTAATAATGATCTGCTTGTTAGCCTGGTGCAGGGCATTAAAGGTATGAAAGAATTCTTCCTGTATCTTTTCTTTGCCGGCAATAAATTGTACGTCGTCAACAATGAGTACGTCGGCGCCGCGGTAAAAGTCGGCAAAGTCAGTGTTCTTTCTAAAACGCAGTGCGTCTACGAACTCTTGTACGAACTGTTCGCTGCTCACGTATACGACGCGTGCCTGAGGGTTAGCGGCCAGTACGGCATTACCGACAGCCTGAATAAGGTGGGTTTTGCCAATGCCTACGCCACCATACAAAAATAGCGGGTTATATTTAGTGCCTGGCTGGGCGGCAATTGCCTGGCAGGCAGCATAGGCGAGTTCGTTGCCACTGCCGACAATAAAGTTATCAAAGATGTACCGGTCGTTTATACCCTGCCGGTAGGTATGGGTAAGGGCGGTAGTCTGCGGTTTAAGGTGTATGGGCGCTCTGTTACTACCGGGGGAAGGCTTTAACACCATAGGGTCTTCTTCGCGTTGGGTAGGGGTCAGCGAAGTATGGATTTTATATTCAACAGTCGAGGCACTGACACCATTCTTGCGCAGTGTATCTATAACCAGGTCGTTATACTTGCGTTCTAACTGCTGCTTTATAAAGACATTGGGCACACCAATAACAATGCGTTCGTCGTCTCTTTTTAAGAGCACAGTATTTTTAAACCAGGTCACAAAGTTGCCACGCGAAATTGACAATTCAATCTCGCCCAGCACTGCCTGCCATAAATTAGAATCCATTACCCTCGCTCACAATTTATATACATGACTATAACCCACAGCTAGGGACTTTTCCACACGCTTTCTAGCGTTAACAGCGATACGAGACAATAAATTGCGTTCGAGAGGTGAATTATACACAGGCTACGACTCTCTCTGTTAAATTGTGGAAAAGACTTGGAGAAGTGTGGAAAAGATGCTAGGATTAGGGGGTTAAATATTGTCAAATCTACCTGTGAGGTTTGCACCGCATTCTCTACAGTCGGGCAAAGCCCGCCTTCCAAGAATGCTTTTGGCCCACAATCGGCTTATCAGCTCCGGGGGCTCCTCATCGTACTTAGGTACGACTCCGGTGCCTCCTCGCTGCTGCACCGATTGTGAACTCAAATGCAAACCTCACAGTATCTGGCATAAGATGACAGATTAAGTTAAAGTGAGAGCATATGCCAAAACGAACCTACCAACCAAAGAAACGCAAGCGTTCTAAAGTAAGTGGCTTTATGAAGCGCATGACGTCGCGGGCCGGCCGCGCCATCTTGGCACGTCGCCGTTCTAAGGGCCGTGTCGTTCTATCTAAATAATTAGAGGACTTATATGATCTCCGGTACGCATCGCTTTCACGGGCGAAATTCTTTGCGGTACGTCTACCAGCGTGGTAAAACGGTGCGTGGTCCGGAGCTTGCCTTACGCTTTGCGCATAACAACCGCTGCAAAAGCTACCGTTTAGCGGTAGTAGTGAGTCGTAAGGTTAGTAAGTCGGCGGTTGTACGTAACCGCATTCGCCGCCGCATATATGAAATCGTCCGTACACACGCCGACGCCATAACCGAACCGTACGACCTTATCTTTACCGTGTACGACGAAGTAGCCGCTGTTAGTTCGCACCAGCAGCTCAAGCGAAGCGTGCTAGGTTGCCTAGAGCGCGCGGCTGTCCTCAACCCCTCTCATTACCAGCGTGTTATCATAGAGGAAAAGGAGAATACGTAGTTAATGTTTGATCTATTGATCGTACAGCCGATTTTTAACCTGTTGGTGCTTATATACGCCTTGCTGCCTGGTCATAACTTCGGTTTGTCTATTATTATCTTTACGATTATTGTCCGCCTGCTTATGTGGCCGCTTATAAAGAAGCAGCTACACCAAGTAAAGGTTATGCGCCAAATTCAGCCCGACCTTAAGCGCATTAAAAAGGCTGCCAAAGGTAATCGTCAGCAAGAATCGCTGATGATGATGGAACTGTACAAAGAGCGGGGCATTAGCCCATTTGGTTCTATCGGCATATTGCTGCTGCAAATACCTATTCTTATTGGTTTGTATATTGGCCTGCAAAAAGTATTAAAAGATCCAAGTGCGCTTATTACGTTTGCGTACCCGCCACTCCAGCACTTGCACTGGATGGAACAGCTGGCCAACAATATTAAGCAATTTGATGCCACGCTATTCGGGCTGATGGACCTTACCCGTGCAGCCCTTGGCCCTCAGGGAGTGTACTGGCCGGCCATGTTACTAGTGCTCGGTAGTGCGCTTGCTCAGTTCTTCCAGAGTAAGCAGCTAAGTCCCGACACGAAAGACGCCCGGTCTTTGCGCACTATCCTAAAAGAAGCTAGCAGCGGCAAGCAGGCCGACCAAAGCGAAGTGAACGCATCTATTACCCGTAGTACCCGGTACCTGCTGCCAGCCATGATTTTTGTATTTACCGTAAACCTGCCATCAGCTTTAGCACTGTATTGGTTTGTGAGCGGTATCGTAGCGATTGTGCAGCAGAGTATTATTCTTAAAGACGATACGGCCGAAATGGAAGCGGCAGTTTCTTCTACAAAGACGAGTACCAAATCTGATGTTATAGAAGGCGAAGTTGTAGAATCTCCTAAGGAAGCCGCTAAGCCGGCTGCGACTAGACGGCGTAAAGGCAGTAAGGTTGGTAAACGGAGGAAGAAGTAATGGGCGATCAGCCGGAGGCGAAAGTAATGGAATCTATGGAAGACGCGATCCGCTATGCAAAGAAATACCTAGAGGACCTGCTGTCGTTTTTTGGCTTAAACACCGACGTGCATGCAACGAGCGAAGATGATGTCATTGAACTTGAGGTACCAAGTACCCATCTCAATGGCTTTTTAATTGGCCAAAAAGGCGAGAACATGCGCTCAATGCAGTTTTTAGTTAGTAATGCGCTCAAGAATCAGGGCTATTCGTTTACTCGAGTAAACGTCGATGTTGCTGAGTATAAAAAGCAGCGCGCCAACCGCCTGAGCGAGCGCGCCGAAGAATGGATGAAGAAGGTTAAAGACACCGGCAAGCCCATGGAATTAAAGCCCATGAATGCTGCCGACCGTCGTACCATACACAAGCTTGCTCAAGAGTGGGGTATTACCAGCGATTCCGAGGGCGAAGGCCGCGACCGCTACATCGTCCTAAAACCATCCACCGACTAAGTGGCCGAGAGGTTAAACCTCTAACAGATAGCAAAAATGTGATTTAGCGCAGAACAGCCTGGTAAACGCCGTAGGTCTCTACTGCCAATTTCTTCCAGGAGTACTTTTTAACTTGCTTGTGGCCTCGGGCGATAAGCTCTTTTTGTAACTTAGGGTTATCAAGTACTTCTAATACTTTGCTGGCCATATCGGTAGGGTCAAGAGGGTCAAAGTAGTGAGCGCCATTGCCGTACACTTCTGGCAGTACGCTCGCGTTCGACGATACGACCGGGCAGCCGTAGGCCATGGCCTCTAGAGCGGTCATGCTAAACCCTTCCATAAGCGAAGGAAAGACGTACAGCTGCGCGTGTTCAAACGTCCAGCGGGACGCTTCGTCGGGTAAAAAGCCGGTTAGAATTATTTTGTCTTTTGAAGGATGGGTTTTAATACGCGCTGCAAGCTCTTGCTGGTTTATTTCGGCTTTGCCCACCATAACCAGCGACAGGTTAGGCTTTTTTTGGTGCACAATGTCAAAGGCTTCTACGAGGCGGTCTAGGTTTTTATGGGGGAAAAACGTGCCCTGGTACATTATGTAGTCGCCGTCTACGCCTGTTGGCTTTTTAGGTTTTACCGTCGGCAGTACGCCTATAGATTCGTAGATAACAATGGTGCGTTCTTTAGTGAATGGCTGATAGTCGTTCAGTTCTTTTTGGATTGTTTTAGCCGGCACAATAATGCGCTGCGACTTACGGTGGCTCCACCACATTAAAAAACGGTACAGACGTTTCTTAAGCCAGTACAGCGGCAGCGGTGTGGTGCCTCGCCGAATAAAATGCAGCATGGTTAGGTCGTGGGTCATGGTAACAATTTTGCCAAAGTAGAGTAGGGGCTGTTGGGTCATTGTAAAGTGCACAAGGTCGGGCTTAAGGCGGTACAACTGCATAGCAAACCGGAGTTCGTTCAGCGGGTTAAACGAAAACTGAGGGAAAGGGAAAGGAACGGTGGTAAAGGTAGGGGAGTGCATCTTCCAATTGTCGTCTGGTGCAACAAGAACGGTATAGCGGTTTTCGTGGTCTATATCTTGCAGGTGTTCAACTAACTGGTCGGCGTATCGGCCAGTGCTGGAGCGCCGAACGCGTGCATCAATCACTATGTGTTTGGGCATTGCTAACATTATACTGGGGTAGATGCAATTATCCAGAAGAATACTGCGTATCGGTGTTATTGCGCTGTTGGTGTACATGCCGTTTCATGTGTTTTTAAGCCAATCATTATCACTGCTAACAGGGGGGTTAGAGGTATGGAAAGCTGCCAAAGATGTGGCGCTGGCGCTGCTGACTGTGTTTGCCGTTTGTTTGGTTTTTTGGAGGGGTAGGGCAGAGCGGTGGTACACCACCCTGCTGGGTATAGCCGCTGCTTATGCGGTGCTGCATGTGCTGCTGTTTGTCATTTTTAAACACAAGTTATACGCAGAAAGCGCTTATATTGGCATTATATACAACCTCCGCGTTGTCTGTTATTTGGTGCTTGGCGCTTCGGCGGCCAGTCTATACGCTAGAGTGTTCGCATTTCGTTCTATAATCAAAATAATAACAGGGGTCGCCTCTGTTATTGCCTTACTTGGTGTACTTCAGTACTTTTTGCCCAAAGACTTGTTAACTCATGCGGGCTATTCCCTGGACCGCGGCGTACGCCCCATGTTTTTTATAGACGATAACCCGGCCTTCCCTCGTATTATGTCCACCTTGCGCGATCCTAATTCGCTGGGTGCGTATTTGTTGGTGCCATTAGCTGTGCTGACTATGTACGCACTGCGGGCCCGGAATTATGTACGCAGCCGTCAGCTGCTCATATATGGATTACTAGGCCTCCATATAGTGGCGTTGTACTTAACATTTTCGCGTAGCGCCTGGTTGGCGGCGATTATTGTGGTGGCCCTGGTTATTTGGTGGCAATTCAGTTCGCTTTTTGTGCATGTTATAAGAAGGTACTGGATAGTAGGGGTAGCCGCAGTTGTAATCGTCGGTGTCAGCGTCTACATGCTACGCAATAACCCGCATATAGATGGCGTCCTCACCCACTCCACTGCTGCGCAGTCAGGCCCTATAGATTCTAACGAGTACCATTGGCTGTTTGTACGGCGTGGTATTAGCGGGATTGTCCAGCAGCCTTTAGGCCACGGCCCAGGTACGGCTGGCCTGGCCTCTATACAAAATCCGTACGGCACCGGCATATTAACAGAGAATTATTACGTGCAGATAGGCTACGAAGTAGGCGTTGTAGGTCTGGCTCTGTTTATTGCCCTGCAGGTGTTTATATACATACGTTTGTACAAACGCAGGGATGAATGGAGCATAGTATTGTTGGCTGCATTTTGGGGCTATGTTGTTACTAGTATGCTATTGCATACCTGGAGTAACGAAGCGGTGGCAGCTCAGTGGTGGCTGCTGGCTGGTTTAGCTATCGGTTTACCACTGGCATCTTCAACTCACAAAGCCCGTCATCCCCGCGAAGGCGGGGACCCAGTCGAATAAATAAAAATTCCTATTATATTTACGCTAAAGGAATGATTATTGGTTGGATTCCCGATCGGGTCGGGAATGACGCAGTTGGCTAAGAGCTTCTACCTACTAATCGCCACCAGACGCTACGCAAGCGCCTGAGTTTGTGGGCGTTTGGGGGCAGGTCGTGTACGAACAGCTGCCACATGTAGGCATTGGTTACTTTACGGTTCGACTGGATGCTGCGCCGTTCGATGAGTTTTTTGGGCACATGCAGCCAAAATAGCCCAACGCCTTTCAGTGCCCCTCCCCCGCGTCCTTCGGGAAAAGCCTTAAGGAAGAACAGGGTATAGGCGAGTATAAAACGGGGCAGCACCCGTACTAGCAAGCCCAGCGGCATGTCTTTTACTAAAATATACGGTAGGTTTTTCATGTACTGCTTGGTGGTAAATTCGGTTGCCACCCGTCCAGAGGTCTGGCGCTTGGACAATTGGGCGCTGGTCTTTCCCTGCTCGTGGTATACGACTGCTTTTGGTACAAAACCTACCTTCCACCCGCTTAGCTGGGCCCGAAAGCTCAGGTCTATGTCTTCGTAGTAGGCAAAAAAGTCTTGGTCGAAGCCACCGATTTCTTTCAGCATGGATACGCGGTACATGCTGGCGCCACCCGAAGCGCCAAAGATGACGGTAGATTGGTCGTAGCGGTTACTGGCTAATTCGTCGCGGCCACGCGGAAACGGAATACCCCAGGTGGTGTATTGGTCGGCAGTGCTGTCTATGGTTTTGCCATCGGCATGCAATATGGTGCTGGCGGCAATGCCAAAATCGTCATGCGTATCTAAAAAGTGCACTAAGTGTTTTGCCCAGTCTTTATCGGCAATGGCGTCGTTGTTAAACGGCGCGGCATATATGGCGCCTTCGCTTATCGCAAAGTCTAAGCCAGGGTTAACGCCGCCGGTAAAGCCGTAGTTCTTGTCGCGGTAGATTGCGCGCACGCGCGCGTCTTTTTTGCAGTAGCGGTCGATGATGCTTGCAGAGCTGTCTGTAGAACCGTTATCTACAATAACAAGCGTAAGACTGGAATAGCTTTGGCTTAGCACCGATTCTATTGATGCTTCCAAGCGGTCTGCCCCGTTTAGGTTGGGAATTATTACAACGATACGATTTTTCATTAGGCTATGAGTACTCTATAATCTGTTGATAGTATATGTCACTTGTTCCTGTTATTCGCAATGTTTTTAATAAGCAAAACCGGGCCCTGCTCCGCGAGCTGGTCATTACTGACTTTAAGCTGCGCTACCAGGGTTCAGTCCTAGGCTACGCCTGGTCTTTGCTTAAACCACTCTTGCTCTTTCTTATCATGTACGTCGTCTTTGTTAAGTTTTTACGCTTAGGCGCATCGGTTCCGCATTTTCCGGTGTACCTGTTACTTGGCATTGTTATGTGGAGCTTGTTTACCGAGACAACCAGCCAAAGTCTTACTTCTATTGTTGACCGAGGCGGAATCATCCGTAAAATTCGTATCCCGCGCTGGATTATAGTGCTTACGAGCAGCACATCAGCGCTTATCAACTTTATTCTTAACATGATAGTGGTAGGAGTGTTCTTAGTTATAAACGGCGTAGATTTTTCGCCGGAGATCGTCTGGTTCCCTGTTATTCTTCTAGAACTATATCTTCTTGCCCTTGGTGTATCTTTGCTGCTGTCGGCGTTGTTCGTGAAGTACCGCGACGTTAGTCATATATGGGAGATTACTACGCAAGGTCTGTTTTACCTGACGCCCATACTGTACCCGTTGTCGCTTATAACCAACGCCACGTTCCAGAAGTTAATTCTTCTTAATCCGGCAGCCCAGGCTATCCAGGATGGTAGAAACGTTCTGATTACCAAAGAGACGCTGACTATAGCCGAGGTCTTTGGTAACCCTATGGCTCGTTTGCTTCCGTTAGCTATAACATTCGTCATACTTATTATTGGTATTTTGTACTTCCGAAAAGAAGCTAAAAACTTTGCGGAGAATCTATAGATGGAACAAGAAGATAAGCGAAGCGCCATTGTCGTTAAAGACGTTACGAAAGTCTTTAAGCTGCCGCACGAGAATTACAACGGCATTAAGCAGCTGTTTCTTAATTTCTACAAACGCGGCAACCGCGGCTACGAACTGCAACAAGCGCTTAAGGGCGTGTCGCTCGATATTAAGGAAGGTGATTTCTTTGCTATTGCCGGCCGCAACGGTAGCGGCAAGAGTACGTTGCTTAAGCTGCTGGCCGGTATCTATTCGCCGACCAAAGGCCACATACATGTTAACGGCAAGCTAACACCATTTATCGAACTTGGCGTGGGTTTCAACCCAGAGCTAACCGGGCGCGAGAATGTGTATTTGAATGGCGCCCTGCTGGGCTTTAGTCACAAAGAAATGAAAGTCATGTACCCGGGCATCGTGGAATTCGCCGAACTGGAACGGTTTATGGACCAAAAGCTTAAGAATTATTCGTCTGGTATGCAAGTCCGTTTGGCGTTCTCTATTGCTATCCGTGCCAAAAGCGACATACTGCTGCTAGACGAAGTTCTGGCTGTTGGTGACGCGGCTTTTCAGCAAAAGTGCTATGACTACTTTGAAGAACTAAAAAAGCGTGGTCAAACAGTTGTATTTGTGTCGCACGACATGGGTGCTGTACGACGGTTTTGTACCCGGGCGGTGTATATAAAAGACGGCGATCTGGTCCTTGATGGTACACCAGAAGAGGTTGCAGAACTATACATGACCGAAAACATCGAGTCCATTAAGCAATCTGCTGACCCAGGTGTTGAACTTTCTAAGCAACATGCACTTGTTGCTTCTAAGGTTGGCCAGACCGATAACGAGGTGAAACTGGCGTTTAAGTATACCTCTAAAACCACAGACGAAATGTATATTGCGTTTTCGCTTATAAAAGACGGCGTAACCATTGCCGAAATGTCGTCATCGCTCGAGAAACCGCTTGTTGGCAACGGTATTGCTCACTTTACTATTAACACGTCGGTATTGAATGTTGGTGTGTACCAATTAAATTCAGTACTTTCTAGAAAAGACACTCGGGCGCTGTTGGGCCTTAGCAAAAAACCAATCAGTTTTACGGTGAGCGGCGAAAAAGACGATACACGCGGCGGTGCCCTGCGAATGCCCGACAACTGGGAATATTAATTAGGCCGAATAATCGGTTAACGTATAGGTTGCCGTTTTAGTATGGTGCCAGGTTTCTTTAAAGGTTTTCTTTGACCTGAATTTTGTGTAGGGATGGTTTTTGTCGGCGTACAGATCCCAGGTTAAGTGGTATGCGGTAGATTTTTTTGTGCGTGCCCATTTTTTGTGCAGCGTTTCGTAGCAGTACTTATGCATAATGCTGTCGATGTGGTCGCTGCCGCTGGAGTTTTTCCAGTCCATATAATCAGAAAAGTCCCGACCCCTAAGCATCAGTAAGTGTCCCCCCGTTACTGCCTCGTAATAGTCTGGAGTTTCGCTAATGTCCGGAGGGATCCAGCCGGAAGCTTCGGGGTAGGTCTTGAGTGGAAGGTTCGACATGTCTAAGCTTATACCGCATGCCAGCACTTCGGGGTTATTTTTTAGAATGCCCACTTCTTCGTCAAGCCAGTTGGTGTCGCTGGACACCAGGTCGCCGTCAGAAATAATGGTGTAGGCACTTTTTTTAATGAGGTCTTGTTCTTTGTCTAATACCGTCACCATGGCGATGCTGGTAATGTTCTCGTCAAACAGGTAATAGCGTTTAATGAGACCTTTCTCGCCAAGGCCTTCTACGAATTTTTTAATTACGGGCGTGTTAGCGCTAGGGTTTTCTAAGACAATAATGTCGAGCCTATCAGAGTACTTCGTCAGAAACGTTAAGCATTTTTTTACTATGTCGACTTGGTCAAAAACCAATACATAGCAGAGGATTTTTTTCTTTTTAAACATCTCTCACAATTATACAAGGTTTTATCATATAATTTAACAGAGCGACGGGTATGTCTAACTTTGTGCTGACACATGAAAGAATGGGATAAATGAAACGAATCAATGTTACTAAATCATTTCTGCCGCCTATTGAAGAGTATCAGGAGTACTTGCAACGAATATGGAAAAAGGATTGGCTTACCAATCATGGGCCATTGTTGCAAGAGTTTGAGGAAAAGCTTGAATCATATTTGCATGCAGAAAATCTTCACTTTGTTACCAATGGGACGCTGGGCCTGCAAATAGTCTTGCGGTCGCTGGGCATAACCGAGGGTGAGGTTATTACTACCCCGTTTACCTATGTAGCCACAACGTCTTCCATTCTTTGGGAACGATGCACGCCGGTGTTTGCCGATATTGACCCTAAAACACTATGTATTGACCCTAGAAAAATAGAAGCACTCATTACCGAAAATACAAAAGCCATTATGCCCGTGCATGTGTTTGGTAACCCATGCGATATTGAGGCAATTGATGCTATTGCCAAGAAGCATAATCTTCCGGTAATCTACGACGCCGCACATGGGTTCGGGGTGGAGTATAAGGGTAAGTCCTTACTAGATTACGGCGATGTTTCGATGTGCAGTCTGCATGCCACCAAACTGTTTCACACCATAGAGGGCGGGCTGGTTATTGCCCGCGATAAAAGCATTAGCGCCAAAATAGAACTTACTAAACGGTTTGGACATAACGGCGATGTGCACCACCGCTTAGGTATGAATGCGAAAGCGTCAGAATTCCAGGCGGCAATGGGACTATGTAACCTCAAATATGTAGACGAACAGATTAAGGGGCGTAAGAAAGTATCGGCCCAGTACGATGCCCTGCTCCAGGGTTCAAAATTTGAGAGGCCGACTATACGGAAAGGCACAAAGTACAACTACATTTACTACCCGGTACTGCTGCGAACCGAAGAGGAACTGCTTAATAAAGTAGACCAGCTTAAGGAGCTTAATATTCATCCCCGGCGGTATTTCTACCCTTCGCTGAACACCATCAAATATGTGGGGAGCGATCAAAAGTGCCCGGTATCCGAAGACATTTCGAAGAGAATTCTATGTTTGCCGTTGTACGCCGACCTGGAAGAAGAAAAAGTTAATGAGATCTGCGAGGTGCTAAACAAATGATAAAAAATCGTATTAAAAAAACGGCAAAAAAATTACTAGGACGTTCCAAGGGCAAAGTTATGCTCAATGTCGGTTGCGGTACCGACTACAAAAAGGGCTGGATAAACATCGATAATAATTCCGATAATAATATTAAAAAGCTTGATCTTAACTGGGACCTTAGAAACCCACTACCCTACGATGAAGGCAGTGTGGATTTTATTTTTAACGAGCACCTAATAGAGCACCTGACGCCCGAGGAAGGGCAAGTAGTTATTAAGGATTTAATGCGCGTGTTAAAACCCGGCGGCGTGCTCAGGATGGCAACGCCAAACCTCGCCGAAGTTGTCGAGCAATACGGTAGCCTGCCAATCGACAAAGACCCAACCATTAAACGATTTAAACTTACCTACATTAAGACACGCGCAGAACGCATTAATATTGCGTTCAGGGAATGGGGACACAAGTGGCTGTACGATACCGAAGAACTACAGAGACGGATCGAGGAAGCAGGCTATAAAAAGATTGCATTTTGTAAGCTGCGTGAAAGTACTTACCCCGAACTCCGTAACTTAGAGATCCGCGAAGAGTCGAACCTTATAGCGGAAGTTACCAAATGATGGTAGTGTTGGGCGTTCGATGAAAACAGCCATAATGCAGCCGTACTTTATGCCGTATATTGGCTACTGGCAGCTTATTGCGAGTGTCGATACGTTTGTGGTGTACGACAACATACAGTACACAAAAAAAGGCTGGTTTAACCGCAACAGAATTTTGGACGGCGATCACGACCGATTGTTTAGCATACCCATCAAAAAAGATTCGGACTATCTGAATGTCGTTGAGCGCTACCGCAGTGAAGATAGCGACAAAGAAATAAGTCGTCTGCTAACTATTATCAAAAATACATACCGCAAGTCCCCGAATTTTGCAGAGGCTTATCCTGTAATCGAAACCTGCTTTTTACACCCCGACAAAAATTTGTTTGGCTATATTCATAATTCTATTAAGTTAGTCTGTGAATATCTGGATATGACTACAAGCATTGTGGTTTCCTCGCATGTAGATGCGGACCATTCGTTAAAGGGGGCACAAAAGGTACTAGCTATTGCTAAGGCAACTGGTGCCGACACTTACATTAACGCAATTGGTGGCATGGAACTGTACGATAAGGATGCATTTAAAGCAGAAGGTGTAGCGCTCAATTTTATTAAGTCCCGCCCCATTGAATATAAGCAGTTTGATAAGCCTTTCGTTCCCTGGCTTTCTATCATTGATGTTTTAATGTTTAACAATAAAGAGCAGGTAAAACAGATGCTACACGAGTACGATCTGGTATGAAAAAAACAATCTTAATTATAGGTGCACATTCAGCCCTGGCTGCGGATGTTATACCGGTGCTTGCAAAAGAAAACACCGTGATTACCGCTGGCCGAAAAGACTGCGATGTCTACTGTGACGTAACCAAGCCGATTGATATTCCTGACAATGTGGATGTTGTGGTCAACTTTGCCGCCAATTTTGGGGGTACGACCGACGAAGCAATTTTAGCGGCAGTCCAGACAAATGTAGTGGGTATGCTGCATATATGCCAGGCCGCACAAAAGGCTGGCGTACAACAGCTGGTAAACATCTCTTCAATTTTTGCCATGCTCGATGAAACGTCTCATTCGTATTCGGTGTACGCCCTTACCAAGAAACATGCCGACGAGCTGGCTACTTACTATTGCAAGCTCAACAAAATTCCCCTGACTATTTTGCGGCCTTCACGTATTTACGGCGATAGCGATACCTTTGCCAAGAACCAGCCATTCTTGTACCAAATTGCAGACAAAGCTGGGCGCGGAGAAGACATACTGCTATACGGCACAAACGACGCAAGCCGAAATTACCTGCACAGCGCGGACCTGGCAGAGATTACGAGCCGTGTTATTGAACGTCAGGTGGAGGGGACGTTTGCCTGTACCTTCCCGCAAAACAGTACGTATTCACAAATTGTAGCTGCGGCTTTTAAAGCTTTTGGCAAAGGTGGCAACGTAGAATTTGCACACGACAAGCCAGATATACCCAACGACGTCTTTACTCTAGAGCACGACCTATACGACAAAATAGATTACCGGCCCACTGTTTCTATGGACGTAGGCATGCAAAGAATAAAGGAATACAGAGAAAGGAAAACAGTATGACCACCATTCTTGTCTCTGGAGCTTCGGGAATCATCGGCTACGGCACACTACGGTCACTGCGCACAGGCAACCCCGAATATAAGCTAATTGGAACAACCATTTACAACGATTCAGTTGCTCCCGCATTCTGCGATATTTTTGAGCAAGCACCACTGACAACCAGCGACGGCTATGTAGACTGGCTCTGCGGCGTTATAGAAAAACACAAAGTAGACATGATTATCCCCTGCATCGATATTGATATGTATACGTGGAACGAACACCGGGAACGCATAGCCAAAACGGGTACTAAGTTGCTGCTTAATAATCCCGACCTTATACATCTGTGCGGCGACAAATGGGATTTTTATAAAAAGATGCAGGCAGCTGACTCTCAGTATTTGATCGAATCAAGAGTTGAAGGAACATTTACGGAACTGCGTGACGCCTTTGGGTTGCCATTCATAATGAAGCCAAAGCGCGGTTTTGGGTCAAAAGGTATCGTTATTGTTGATTCAGAGGAAGTATTTGATCGGCACAAAAAAGATATAGGCCCCGTGCTCATGGCCCAGCCAATTGTAGGTGATGCAGAAACTGAATATACGGTATCGGCCTTCTTTAATGCGGACAGTACGTTGTGCTGTTTTATGGGGATGCGCCGAAAACTAGCCAACGAAGGCTTTACCGGCGTCGCAGAGGTAGTAGACTTGCCTGGTGTAAAAGAAGCCATGCAAGAGATGGCTGCTGTTCTGAAGCCCGTTGGCCCTACGAACTTTCAGTTCCGTGTACACGCGGGTCAACTAAAGCTTTTAGAAATAAACCCGCGCATTTCGTCGGCTACTTCAATTAGGACTGCCTTTGGCTATAATGAAAGCGTTATGGCCGTCGAATATTTTTTGCATAACATTACACCAACGCAACCCAAAATTCGGCAGGGCTATGCGGTAAGATACGCAGAGGACCACATTTTTTATGATAGCCATATTGTCTGACATACACGGTAATTATGTAGCCCTAGAACAGGTGCTAAAAGCGATTGATGAACTGGGAATTACAGAAATCTATTGCTTGGGCGATATAGTCGGCTATTATTCGCAAGTGAATGAAGTTTGTGACGAGCTGCGCCGGCGAGACGTACAATGTATTTTAGGCAACCACGACTGGTACATGATTGCCGATAGTTTTTGTGATCGTTCCCAAACAGTCAACGACACACTCGCCTACCAAAAGAAGATAATTACCAAAGAGAATTTGGAATGGCTCAAGAAACTGCCGGTATATCGTGAATACAAAGGACTTTCTATGGTCCATGGCAGTTGGAATAATCCCATAGACCACTACCTCGAACCCAGCCACGAATATTTTGCCAAAGTAGGCGGCAAATACTTTGCTTCGGGGCACAAGCATGTGCAGCGCCTGGAAGATTACGGTGACAAAGTATACTGTAACCCCGGTTCGGTTGGCCAGCCGCGCGACGGCAACAACCAGGCGGCTTTTGCTACGTGGGATGGGTCAAAGTTTGAACTGCACCGTGTGCCCTACGACTTTGATAAAGTCGGCGAACTCATGGAAGCGGCTGGCTTTAGCGGTTATTTTTATCAACGTTTGTCTATTGGAGCCAAAGATAACGGCTGGTACGACGGAAAGGAACACATTTGGAATGGCAAAGTGGTCTAAATTAGGTAAGGTCTTTGACCCGCGCGATCACCATAGCCCGGATAGGCCGTGGCTGGACGAGTACGCCCAGGCACCTGCCACCTTGGTGTTTGACGATTTTGTACGCGTATATTTCTCTTGTCGCCCGCCCCGGGACGAAAACGGCATGTTCGTAAGCTATACCGCGTTCGTAGACCTTGACCGTAAAGACCTGTTTAAAATTGTAAACATTGCCAAACAGCCAATTATGGATCTTGGCAAGCGGGGTTGTTTTGATGAATTCGGCACCTACCCTGCTTCGGTCATTCGTGTTGGCGACGAAGTATGGGCCTACTATGCTGGCTGGACACGTTGTGTGTCGGTACCGTTTAACGTTGGTGTCGGCATGGCTAAAAGTACCGATAATGGCGAGACATTTACGCGACTCGGTGACGGCCCCATTCTGCCGTATACGCCCGAGGAACCGTTTACTATTAGCGGACCTAAAGTCCGGCGTTTTAACGACAAATATTACCTGTTCTATATTGCAGGTAACGCCTGGCTGAAAATTGAAGGCAGGTCCGAAATTTCGCATCGTATTCGGGTTGCGGTGTCTGATGATGGCATAAACTGGACACGCGAAAACCGCGATCTTGTACCGAATGCGTGGGACGAGCACGAATCACAGGCCAGTCCCGACGTGTTTTACGCAAACGGCAAGTACCACATGTTCTTTTGTGGTTGGGTGCCTAAGAACTTCCGCGACACCAAAAACCGTAAGGTCGGCTATGCTTACTCAGACGATTTGTTGCACTGGACGCGGGACGACTCTAAGGCTGGTATTGCAACCTCAGACGACCCAGAAGCGTTTGACAACGAAATGATCGCCTACCCGCATGTGTTCGAATTAGACGGCAAGACATACATGATGTACTTGGGCAACTCGGTTGGCCGGTACGGATTTGGGTTGGCCGAACTAGAAGGGGAACTGTAATGAAGTGGCAAAAACTAGGACAGATCTTTGATTTTAAAGCGTCGCCCTTTGCTGAACGCTTTGTTAGCCACGCACAGTCGCCGCAGGCGTTGGTGCTGGAAGACCGCGTGCGAGTGTATTTTTCGACACGGCTTATTGATAGCCCCGGCAACTTTTTAAGCCACGTGCAATACGTAGACTACAGCAAAGACTTCAAAGAAACGCTCGGCCATTCCGACCACGAAGTCATACCACTGGGCACACTTGGTACGTTTGATGAGCATGGTATTTTTCCGCTCAGCCCAGTGCAGGTGGGCGACAAAGTGTATGGCTACACCAACGGCATTGCCCGCCGTGTTTCGGTGGCAGTAGAAACAGGCGTAGGCTTTGCCGTCAGCCACGATAACGGCCGAACCTTCCAGAAAGACAGCGACGGGCCGGTACTGAGCGCCACTACCTACGAACCGTTCCTGGTTGGTGACCCGTTTGTGCGCTTCTTTGAAAACGAATTTCATATGTACTACCTGTTTGGCAAAAAATGGAGCGAAGCAACAGACGAACACGCATCTGAACGCGTCTACAAGATTGGCCATGCCCGTTCGAAAGACGGCATTAATTGGGTTAAAACCAACAAGCAGATTATTCCAGACAAAATAGACGAAAACGAATGTCAGGCCCTACCGACGGTTATTAAAATCGGTAGCCGCTACCACATGTACTTTTGTTACCGCCACATGACCGGCTTTAGGACCGAAAAAGGCAAGGGATACCAGCTGGGCTACGCGTACTCAGACGACCTAACTACCTGGACACGGGATGACGACGACGCAGGCATTGGTCTTTCGGACGACGGCTGGGATTCAGAAATGATGTGCTACCCTAACATTTTTGAATGTGATGGCAAGGTGTACTTGCTATATAACGGCAATACCTTTGGCCAGGGCGGCTTTGGGCTAGCTGTATTAGCCGATTAGAGTATACCCAGCGAGAGTATTGACTTATAAAGCGCTATAGTTTATAATGGAGCAATTATGCCACTTCCTAAAGCAACTCCCGAGCAACTTGCTGCTGCCTCTAATGAGGAGCTCGCTGAATACGCTGGCCCAGCGCTAGAGCGGCTGCAAAGAGGTCGGTTACCACCTGCAGTTTTTATGCCTATACGGGAACTGACACGACCCAGTACATTGGATGTGATCGGCTTCCATGCTGGCACCCATGGTGAACGTGTTCTAATTGGTCAGCGCGGCGCTGAGCCTGGAGACCGTTGGTGGGCTGGTAGACGAAATATAACCGGTTCGCTTGTTCTCCCTACCGAAGAAGGCTTGGAACCCATAGAGCTAAGAATGGCTGATGGACGTCCTGTAGACCTTAACGGTGCACGCGTTTCGCAGGATATTACTACGCCCGCAGACCGTATACTCAGAGTAGAACTGCAAGGCAGTGTCCAGCGGGTTGCTCCAGTGCGAGAGTTAATGACTTATTGGGTAGATGTACCTGACAGAAAGATATCAGAGCATAAAATAACCTCATGGACCCAAGTAGACTTGGCTCCCGGTCATCAAGAAGTTATCGGCGGCGCATTCTACGACACGGAGAGAATTATTAATGATCCACCCGAAAACCTCGTACATGGTCATGCCTACTTTATTGAGCGGGCAGCATTAGCGCTCCAAGCTATTGAGCGCGAACAGTAGTGTTCCAAACCTCATAACAAACTTTTCCTAGAGCCAGATTTTAGTAATCTGGCTCTATTGTTCTGTAGCTATTCTGCTTTTCTATTGTATACTTTGAACAAAGCTAACAAGAGTTGAGGGTATGCAGAACAAGCGAAACTATAACGAAGAATTTGACGATAATGTTGGCCGCAAGTATGCCTACGGATTTGACTACGATGTAATGCACCCGTACATGATCAAGTCCTTTACGCCTTTCTTTAAAGAGGGTAGCGTACTTGAACTTGGTTGTTTTAAGGGCGATGTTACCAAGCGCCTGGCACCGTTTTTTGACGACATTAGCGCCGTAGAAGCCTCTGATGTAGCCGCTGCCGAAGCCGTAGAAAAAGTAGCGAAAGCAGGTAAGAAGCTAACAATGCATAACGGACTTTTTGAGGAAGTAGACCTGCCCAAAAAGTACGACAACATTGTTATGACCCATGCGCTCGAGCACCTGGACGACCCAATAGCAGTCTTAAAGCGTATTAACGATGAATGGCTTGCAGATGGCGGCCGTTTCTTTTTGGTAGTACCAAACGCTAATGCCCCTTCGCGGCAGATTGCCGTAAAAATGGGTTTAATCTCGCACAATACCGCTATAACTGAAGCCGAAAAGGCCCATGGACACACGATTACGTACACGTTAGACACGTTAGAGCGTGATGCGCGTTTGGGCGGCCTTAAAGTTGTAAACCGCTCAGGAATCTTCTTCAAAGCCCTAGCGAACTTCCAGTGGGATAAGATTTTACAGACAGACATTATAACGCCCGAATACCTAGAAGGTTGCTACCAGCTTGGCCAGCAATACCCAGACCTTTGTTCGAGCCTGTTCCTACTTTGCGAAAAGGGGTAAAACATAGTGAAAAAGCCGTTGCTATCGGTATGCGTTATAACTTACAACCACGCCCGGTACATACAAGAAGCGCTTGATAACATTCTTGCCCAAGAGGTCAATTTTGAATGGCAGTTAATTGTTGCCGACGATTGTTCGACCGACGGCACCCGCGACATCCTGCTTGATTACAAGAAAAGATTTCCTGAGCGTATCCACCTAATCTTGCAAAAAAACAACGTGGGGGCAGAACAGAACTGGCTGGACCTTATTGCCTACCCAAAAACAAAGTACCTTCTGTACATGGAAGGGGACGATTACTTTACAGACAACACTAAGCTACAAAAGCAGGTAGACTTTTTAGAATCCCACCCCGATTTTGCACTCTGCTTCCACCCGGTACGCGTAGTGTACGAAGATGGTTCTAAAGAAGAAGAAATATTCCCTTCGGTTGAACAGCGCGCCTATAAAAAAGTGTTAAAACTAGACGACCTACTGGCCTACAACTTTATACAGACAAACTCGGTAATGTATCGCTGGCGGTTTATCAAAGAGGACGTAAAAAAAGTCTTTCCAAAAAATGTTATTCCCGGCGACTGGATGTTGCACTTGCTGCATGCAGAAGTTGGCAAAATTGGCTTTATGGACAGGGTAATGGGGGTGTATCGGCGCCATTCTGGCGGTATGTGGTGGAATGCCAATCAAAATAAGCAGGACTTTTGGAAGAAGTACGGCGCGCCGCATTTGCGTTTGTACAGCGAGATGCTGAAGCGCTATGGCGACACTAAAAGCAGCCGAATAATTATTGCCAAAAAGATTAGCGAACTATTCGGTACCATTGCCGATGTTGACGCAAAGCAAGGCACACACCTAGTCCATGACGCCATAACTGCCGATACCCAGACAGCTGAGCTGTTTATGACGAGCATGCAGGAAGCGCTGCAGAACAGCGAGCACGAACTACACGAACTGCAAAAAGTTGACCAATACCGGCAGTGGGCACTAAAAGAAAAAGATAAAGAAAAAGCCCAGGAAGTTAGTAAGCTAAACGAACAAATAAGGGAAATACTGCACTCTAAATCGTTTAGGGTTGGTTACCACTTATTGCATCCTCAGGGTATTCCCGGGCACGTCAAACGACGTCTAAAGAAGTAGCCGGCTATTC
Source organism: uncultured Candidatus Saccharibacteria bacterium (assembly GCA_964432725.1). Classification (GTDB taxonomy): domain Bacteria; phylum Patescibacteriota; class Saccharimonadia; order Saccharimonadales; family UBA4665; genus PMNU01. The sequence continues at coordinate 40,552 of CAYSOP010000003.1, forward strand.
GTACAGTTTAGCGACTTGATTGATTGGGCCTTTAAGGGCAGTCGGCCAGTCGGTGTTAATGCTGTTGTGCTTAGTGCCTTGCACCCGTGTTTTGTCATCGGTCGTCGCGGCTGCAATGATCTTCTCGGCCATGTCCTGGGCGGTTGGCTCGGCCATAAGAATGTTCGGCGAATAAGAGCTTAAGTCCTGCTTTGTTTCCCATTTGGTGGACACTACCATTGCACCCAGGCTGGATAACTCTAGCGTAGGATAGTTAGGATGTGGGGCAAGCATGGGCGATACGGCGACATCGACGGTCTGCGCCCAATCGTAATAATCTTCTAGGCTCATCTTGCCCTTGTTGTTAATAACATGCCCAGAACTTAGGCGGACGCTTGGAATGTCTGGCGAACCGGCGCAGAACAGCTCCCACCGCTGGCCACGCAGCCGTTCGTCGCTAAAGGCTATATCCAGGGCGCGCAAAGCGTTGTAGTACAGGTTTCGGTGAACATGCGGCCGGCCGTATAAAAACAGACGGCGGGGCTTGCCCTGCTGGTGTGGTGTAAGTTTTTCTACCTTAGGTGCTGGAGCGGGCTCAAACCAAACGGCATTGTCTTTAATATACTTATAGTCATTTTTGGCAAAGTACTTATATAGGATTTCGGTATTGCAGATAGGGATGAATTTTTTAGTGTGGTAGGTCTGTTCGGCCAGAACAGAAGAATCGCTATTGTTATAGAAGATTGGTTCGTAGTCTTGGATTAAGTACAGAAACTTCTTTTGCAGCGGTAGCTGAGCTGCAACATGGGCGTCCCACCAGGCGCTTACGAGCACAACGTCGTCTTTGTGGATGGGCAAAAACGCAATGTGCGCGTAGTCGCGTTTGGACAGGTCTATTGTAGAAAAACGCTCTTCGGGAATAACAATGCCGTTGCTTTCCAAAAACTTCAGGACGTCAGTACTTTTAGAAAAGCCTGTCGTTTGGGCAACGCGGAAATCGTAGCCTAAGCGGTTAGCCAGCGCTGCGCCAACGCATAACAGCGTAGCAATACCACCGTAAAAGCCGCGTGGATCTAAAAAGGCAAAGACCGTAACACTGGGCCGCTGGCCAAGGGTTGGTAAGACTGGATACACAGGACTTAATTGCGGAAACTGACGGTAGAAGTATTCGTTAATATTAATGCTGTTGCCGGTATCTGACCCACTGGTTTTATTTGTAATAATCCGGCTTGTCTTGTTTTCTACGCGACCAAAAAAGTGGCTGCTTTTTGCCATAAACCGGTTGGCTAGGTGGCTGCTTTTACGCAGAGCGCGCAGTGCTATAACGTCGGGTTTTTTGCTCATCGTGGAATCTCCTGCCAGTGTAAGTATGGATCGCCCACTTTAGTGTCAAAATGCCGCACATAAATACGGTGCGATTCAATAAAGTCTTGGTAGGGAATGGCAAGCAGTGAACGTGACCGGCTTTCTTTGTGGATCATGTGGCCTGCGTCGCTGCCAACCAGCCAGTTTTCGTAGCCTTTTTCTTGCAGTCTAAAACAGATGTCTACGTCACCGCCGCATATAATAAAATCTTCGTTAAAGCCATGTATTTCGTCAAACTTACGTTTTTCGATCATGACGGCGGCAGCGGTGACGGCACCTACGTTAAGATCTTGGGTAGTGTCGTACTTATATTCACCGCTTTTAATTTTACTGATGACGTCAGTGAGCTTTTTGCCGGTATAGAGGTGGTCTGCCGTGCCACCAGGTATTAAGTACACGCCCGCATGCTGTACTGTAACAGCGTCTTCGAAGACTAATACACAGCCAACGCCCCCAACATCTTTTTGCAGGGCTTTATGGTACATAGTTGTTAGTAGCGAACCGGTTTTGGGAATGAGCTCTATGTCGTTGTTGAGCATAAATAAGACTTTGCCGGTAGCGTGGCGGGCGCCGTAATTGTTGATCTTATGGAAGTTAAACGGATGGTCGTATATGAGTACCTCGGTGTTTTTGTACTGCTTAGCAGCGGCTTGCACCTTAGCAAGTTCTTCGTCAGATGAGTTGTTGCTAATGAGGATAACCTCTTTAACAGGGTCTGCATACTTCTGGAGTGAATCGAGACAGGGGATGGTAAGGTCTGAGTGGTCCTTAAAAGGCACAATAACGGACATATCTAGCACAGAGTCTTTGAGCATATATGTCGATTATAGCAATAAGCAGAAGGGGCCGAAACCCTCTTACCGGCTAAAGCCCATTCCTTCGCTATTGTAGCCATAGGTTCCGGCAGCCGCGGTTACTTCGTCCGGACTCATCGTATACAGGTGATCTTCGGGATTAGGCCGGGCAAGACGGGATACAGGCCCGGTAGAAGCGTAGCCAACGGGGTAACCATAAAACGCTACGCCCTGGCTCTTATAGCCATACAGTAAGATGGCAGCGTCACGTTCGCCGCGGTTAATCGTGTAGAGGTATTTACCGCCCCGTACCAGCCTGTAGATAGGCAAAGAGTCGGCGGTTACGGCTGTGGGCGCATCGAATGCTACGCCTTCGTATGAATAGCCGCTTTGTTCTGCCAAAAGTTTTTCCGAACCGTTCTGCGTATAGAAATGCTGCCCATTCTTGCTCAGCCGATACACCGGCAGTCGTGTGCCTTCCGAATACGCATAGAAAGGTATGCCCTCTAGTGTGTAGCCTCTGTCTAGCATATCTTGCTTTTCGAACACGTTGACCGTATAAAAGTATTTTCCATTCTTGGTTAGCCGATACACGGGCCGGCTGTTAGCGGTTTGGGTGGGTTTGGCATAAAACTTAACACCTTCGTTTATAAAACCGTACTGTGTGATCGCGGCTTCGCGCTCGCTGTCGGTAGTGGTATATAAATGGGTATTAGCACGGCTGAGGCGGTAGACGGGAACGGTGCCGGCCTCGTACGAAGGGAATCCCTGGAAGGCTACGCCGTCGTTCATCCAGTAATTGTTAAAGGTCGCTGCCATGTCGCGTTCGGTAGGGCTTAAGGTAAGTAACCAGTCGCCAGTGATTGGGTTATGCAAACGATACACAGCACCACTAATTGGATCGCCAAACGTCGATCCAAACCAATCGCTAAACATTCGCCAGAAGTTACGGTTGCCATAGGCGCCGCAGCTATCGCCAGTGCCATATAGATTGCCAAGGGCAGAAGCATTAGGCTGGTAGGGAGTGTAGTTATATAGGCTGGCGGTGGCTTGGTTTTCTATGTATACAGATGTAGATCCGCAGGCGGCATTAGGGTTGTAGCGAACATTGTTAATAGTGCCCGCCACGTAGTTAAACGAGTTAGGTACTTGTGCGTAGCGTCTAAATTGCCAGGCAGCATTGTCTATTTGGTTATAGAAACCGCTGTATTTGGCATCGCAGTCGGCTGTGTCGGGACAGGCGTAACCCGTAGCTTTTTGGAACTGTATTGGCCACGGCCAATCGTCGGTAATGAGGCTTTGTTCTTTTTGTAGCAGCACAATTAGGGCCTGCGGGTTAATGCCGTATGTCTGCGATGCATCCCAAATAATTTGGGCCGCACTTTTAGCACCAGCAGGTACGGGCTGCCCACTGAGGTTATTGGCATGCGTGCTGGTATTCTCGTAGTAATCTTTAACACAAGTTAAAGGAAAGACGACGCCTCTCTCTTCGGAGTATGCCCTGCGGGTTTGGTTGCCACGCATTTGGGTGCCCCAGTTATCGCAAACGGGCATTTTGGCATTCAGGAATTGCTGAATTTGGTCGACCGTCATTGAATTACTGTTATAGAACACGCTGTCATCTATAATCCGGCCGGCTTTCCAGTCGCCGCCACTGACTGCGTGGGCAGCAGGGGTAGGTAGTACCAATGCGGCCATAGACGCGCTGGTAAATCCAAGAACTATAAAAAGAGTAAACAGGCGTTTTATCATTTTTGAACCGTTACCGTTTGTGTTGCGGGCGGTGACACGGCGGTTTCGGTTTGTACGGTTAGTTTCAGGTCGTAGTCGCCACTTTGTTTAAAATCGGCAGCCGGAATATCGGCACCTTGGCAAGAAGCGGAGTTAACTTCAAAGACAACCGGAACAGTTTTTGTAACAGCTGGTTGCCCGGATTTAGTAAGCGTAACAGTACAAGTACCCGTTGAGGTGCCGGTAACCAACGCACGTACACTAACCGGCTGTCCGGCACTTGGTTGGTTGGCGCGAATAATAGAAACACTCAGGTCGGTAGATTGTGGCAGTGAACCGTCGTCTTTGGTAATTTCTTCTTTGCGGCGTTCGGTTTCGGCCTTTTCTTCTTCGGTGGGCGGGCCATAGTCTACGGTGTTTGTGGGTTTGACGGGCTGATTGCTGGCAACATTATCTGATTGTGCAAAGTAGTAGGCGCCCGCACCGGCTACCCCTAGTAGTAGCGCTAAAGCGCCAATAAGCAGGCCTCGGCGGCGAGTGTTTTTTGACCGGTTGTGACTACTGGTTTTGCGCATATGTAGTAGAGGTAGTGTACCCCGACAGAGCGCCAACTTCAATATTACTTATGGTTTTAGGCAAGTACAGTGCCTGGCTGTCAAGCTAGTAACTTGAAAGGTGTTTTTCCTTTAGAAACTCTAAGAACTTACTGACTTTTACTTTGTCCGGATATGCAGACGTTAAGCATATGTCAGATGGTTCGTCCATTTTGGTACAGCGTTGGATGTCTTTTAAGTACTGGCTTTGTGACGCAAACGAAGCCACTCCCTTAGGGTAATTTACTGCCAGCATAAGGGTAAGAACGGCCACCCCAATAACCATGTACTGCTGGACCTTTTTAAGTGCTGCCTTTTTAGGCTTTTTGGCGACTGGCCACAGGGCGATTACTAATGCAACGATGCCCATAGTAAGCAACATAGACACCGTCATGTAACGGTTAGAAAACGCTTGCTGCCTGCCATAAGCAAGCCGCGACACACCGGTAGATAGGGCGCTCATCGCGCCAAACAATACCAGGCCGGTCCAGGGTAGGGCTTTGGCTGGAATACCCCGGTTTTTTATAAAGCGCCATAATGCCCAGGCACAGGCCAGGGCAATAAGACCGCCAAATACAAACGAAGTATGAATATTAAAGGCCAGCGGCCTGCCCATATAAATAAGTACGTATTCTATGTATTTAACTGGTTCTTGCAACAGTAAACTTTTAGGTGGCTGCCCTGCGCTACCGCTGTAATGGTAATAGTGGCTGGCTAGGACAACTGCCGCCGCACCCGCCCAGTACAAGAGCTTGCGTTTGCCGGCGCCCATAAAGAACAACAGTACTGCGCCGACTATCCAGGTAAACGGCCCATTGCCAAGCGAATAGGTGGCAAAAAAGGCAGCGAGTATGGCGGCGGGCAGACTGAACCGCTCAGGCCAGCTTCTAGGCCAGCTGGTAATAGCCCATACGGTGGCGATTGCGCCAAAAATAACCATGTACCATTCTATTTGCCAGCCCCATAACCAGTTTTCCCACTGCATGGGCGAAAAGAACAGTACGGCGGCAAAGATGCCTAGCGCAATCATCACCGGGCGCTGTGTTGCGCCAAAACTGCGGTACAGCATGTGTAGTACTAACAGTAGGCAGGCGGTTGCAAAGGCAAAGCTTACCAGTAGCTCGGCGTTAAGATTCCAACCGGTAATAAACCCGAGGTACACCATTATAAGCTGCGGAAACAGCAAGCGATGTTCGTTATGCTGGGCCCAAAAGTCGTACAGGCTCAATGTTCCGGCGTCGTGTTTCTGTAGTAAAGTTACCACTTCCCATTCATCCCAGAAGGGTACGTTTACCCCATACTTAAACAGTAGGAACAATAAGTATAAAACGGGCACGGCAATAACCAGCAGCCACCACCGGTAGGTATTAAAGAGCTGTTTTATAAACGACATGCCACCCTTTCGGTTTAGTTGTTAGCGCGCGGCTTGCCCTTTTGGTAGTCACCCCGCGAGAGCCATTTTTCGATTAGACAGTACAAAATAACGTAAAAGTAGCGGCTGCCCATCTCTTTGATTTTAAGGTTAGATTCGCCGTCTTTGCGGTTGGTCCACCAGTTGGGTACGACGGTGTACGAGTAGCCGCGCACGATTGCTTTTAACGGTAACTCGACTGTGAGGTTAAAGTGGTGGCTTAAAAGGGGCCGTACGCCTTCTATGGTCTCGCGCTTATATAACTTGAACGCATTGGTAACGTCGTTATAGCGAATGCCAAATAATAACTTAATAAGGCCGTTAGTAAAGCGGTTAAGAAAAATCTTGTTTTTTGGGTAGTCTATAACCTTGCCGCCTTTAATAAAACGAGAACCAAATACGGCGTCGTAATCGTTTTCTTCCATGGCTCTAAAGTATTTAACCAGGTCAACTGGCCGGTCGGACATGTCTGCCATAACAATAGCAACGCAGTCGCCCTGGAATGACTCCAGTCCTTTGCGTACTGCAAAGCCAAAGCCGTTGGGCGGTGTGTTGTTTACGTAGCGAACTTGCGGAATCTCTTTGTGCAGGCGCCGTAAGATCTCTTCGGTGCGGTCTTTACTATTGTCGTTTACGACGACAATTTCGTGGTTAATGTTTTCTTTGTATAGTTCGTTATGGAAAGCGCGTACGGTTTCTTCTATGGATGCCTCTTCGTTGTGGCCTGGTATTACTACAGATAGTTTCATGGTTTTACTTTACCCTAAGATTGGCCGCAGGTCGTCTTCGTTTTGTTTGATCCATTCGTAGATGTCCTGAACTGTCTCTTTGGGGCCTTTCTCCCACTTTAGCTTAGATTTTTGCTTGAATTTACGGCTATCAGTAATAAAGCTGATAAGGTCGGCTTGGCGTTCGTCTATGACAGATGCAATATCTATGGTGTTGCCGGTGACCTCTTCGCATAATCGGGTTAATTCTTGCAGCGATACACTGTTTTCTAAGCCGCCGCCTACGTTGTATACCTCGCCGCTGTAATCATTGAAGTTATCGAGTTGTAGCTTAACAGCCCGGTACAAATCATGAATATGTATAAAATCGCGCACCTGCTTGCCAGTGCCGCCGTAGCCAATGTAGCTTAACGGTTTCTTAAAGTAATGCCGGGCAACCCATAACACAACAACGCCTTGGTCTACCTTGCCCATTTGCCAAGGGCCGGTAATAACGCCGCAGCGGTTCACAATGGCACGTAGCTTGAATGTGTCGACATATTCGCCAATCATAATCTCGGAGATAAGCTTGGTGGCGCCGTATAGAGACCGCGGTTTGTCTAGTGGAAAGTGTTCGGCAATACCGTGTTTGCTTGCGCCGGACATATCTTGTGTTTCTACAAGTTCGAACCGAGTGTCGGTTTCTTTGAACTTAAGATTATTTATATGCTGCATGGGGTAGACGCGGCTGGTAGACAAAAACACGACATCGGCGTCGTCTTTGCGCGCAAGCTCCAGGCAGTTAAGGGTGCCGGTAAGGTTGGTATTAATAAGGTAATCCGGCGAAGATTCAATGCCTGCCATTACCGACGGCTCTGCGGCACACTCGATAAGTAAATCTATACGCGGCATCACTAAGTCTTCGCGGTTGCGAATGTCGCCATGAATAAACTCAATGTCAGCAGCTTTAAGGCGTTTTAAAGCCAATTCTGATCCGCGCCGCTTTAAATTGTCCAAACAAACAATCTCTGCTTTTGGCAGGTCTTGCCGCAGTCGCACTGCTAGGTTAGACCCAACAAATCCCGCGCCGCCGGTTATTAAAATGCGTTTGTATTTAGCTATGCTCATGATGGGTTAGCCCTTTTGGACAGCTGCGCACATTTCTTTAAGAATGGCATCGATGTCGTATTCGAAGTCCCAGCCAGGGTAGTGTTCTTTAAATTTAGAAACGTCCGAGACGTACCAGATGTGGTCGCCAATGCGGTTTTCGTCGGACAGTTCGTAGTTGGCTTTTTTGCCGAGCAACTTCTCGATCTTTTCTATGGCTTCGAGCATAGAGATGTTGGAGTTGCGGGCGCCACCCATGTTGTACACTTCGCCCTCGCGCGGATTCTGGTAAAAGTGCCAAAAGGCGTTAACGAGGTCGTGCGAATGAATATTGTCGCGTACTTGTTTGCCCTTGTAACCAAAAATAGTGTACTTTTTGCCAGAGTAAATGCACTTAATAAGGTAGGCCAAAAAGCCGTGCAGTTCGGCGCCGGAGTGTGATGGGCCAGTTAAACAGCCGCCACGGAAGACGGCAGTTTTAAAGTTAAAGTAGCGGCCGTATTCTTGCACCATAACGTCTGCGGCAACTTTGCTGGCACCAAAAATGGAGTGTTTGGTTTGGTCGATGCTCATGCTTTCGTCGATGCCCTTATAAAAGGCGTGGTCTTCGGGTAGTTCCCAACGCTTTTCTAGCTCTACCACCGGCAAGCGGTTAGGAGTGTCGCCATATACTTTGTTGGTGCTGGTAAAAATAAACACCGCCTTGGGGCAGTGCTTGCGCATGTTTTCGAGCATTACCAGTGTGCCGTTAGCATTAACCGTAAAGTCGGTGTAGGGTTCGCGGGCAGCCCAGTCGTGCGAGGGTTGGGCGGCGGTGTGAATAATAATGTCGAATGGGCCGTGTTGTTTAAATACGGCGTCGATGGCTTCGTCTTCGCGGATATCGGCCTTAACGTGCGTATATTTGTCTTTTAATAAGTCTTCTAGCTTTTTGCGGTTCCAGTCAGTGCTGGCTTCGTCGCCAAAAAAGTAACTGCGCATGTTGTTGTCTACGCCGACAATGTCAAAACCTTTTTCAGCAAAAAACTTAACGGCTTCAGATCCAATTAGACCGGCCGAACCAGTAACCAGCGCTCGCATACACCCTCACTTACTTGCTTATTATTTCGTAGGTAGTATAAGTAGTTTTCCTTACGACAGTCAAGGATGGAACCCCTTATGTTCAGATGCGCTATAATGGCTGTATCGAGTAAACTAACACCTTTCTTGGAGAGTCATGAAGATTGCAATTATAGGCACAGGCTACGTTGGATTAGTAACCGGAACCTGCTTGGCCGAGATTGGACACGACGTAATATGCGTGGATATCGACGCCGCTAAAGTAGCACGTTTGCAACAGGGTGACATTCCTATTTACGAACCGGGCTTGTCCGAGTTGGTTCGCAAGAACAAAGAAGCAAGGCGCTTAGACTTTGTAGATAATGCCGAAAAGTTCGGCACGCCCGAGGTAGTATTTTTTGCACTGCCAACCCCACCCGGCGCCGACGGCGAAGCCGATCTAAGCTTTGTAATGACTGCCGCAGAAGGTGTGGCCAAAATTATTAAAGATTACACCGTGTTTGTTAATAAAAGCACCGTCCCTGTAGGCACCGCCCAAAAAGTACGCGAAGCAGCCGCGAAGCATACGCGGGTACCGTTTGACGTTGTGTCTAACCCAGAATTTCTGCGCGAAGGCTTTGCCGTATCCGACTTTTTGAACCCCGACCGAATTGTCGTAGGCACATCGTCCGACAAGGCCCGCAAAGTTATGGAAGAGGTTTATCATCCGTTTGTGTCCGAAGACATTACGACGCTACTGTTTATGGACGAAGCCAGCAGCGAGATGACCAAATACGCGGCCAATTCGTTCTTGGCTACCAAAATTAGCTTTATGAACGAAGTTGCCAATTTGTGCGAGTTAGTGGGCGCAAACGTAGACAGCGTACGCCACGGGGTTGGCCTTGACGACCGCATTGGGCCTCGTTTCTTTTACCCAGGGCTTGGGTACGGCGGCAGTTGTTTCCCGAAAGACATCATGGCACTCGAAAAGGTAGCTGGCAAAAATGGGTACGACTTTAAAATTCTAAAGTCGGTTATGGCGGTCAATGCCCGTCAGCGTGAACTTTTTGTCGGTAAAATTAAAAAACAATATCCCGACCTGACAGGCAAGACGCTTGCCGTATGGGGCTTAGCCTTTAAACCCGACACCGACGATATTCGCGAAGCGCCTGCCCAGTACATTATTAAAGAACTGGTAGCCGCAGGAGCCAAGGTGCAGGCATATGACCCAGAAGCTATAGCTAACACGCGGCGCGCCCTAGGTGACGTTGAGGGCATTGCCTACGCTAAGAGTGCTCACGATGCACTGACCGGCGCGGACGCACTAGTCGTGGTAACCGAATGGAAAGAATTTGCGGCAGTAGAACCCACCGAAATTGCTAACAAACTTGCCGACAAGGTTGTCTTTGACGGCCGGAATATATTTGAACCAAAAGCTATGAAAGACGCTGGACTTACCTACGCAAGCATTGGCCGGGAGAGCATTCGTGGGTAGGGTATTAGTTGCCGGTGGTTCCGGCTTTTTGGGTTCGCATTTATGTGCAGCCCTGCTCGATCGCGGCGACGAGGTAGTGTGCGTAGATAACCTGTGTACCGGCCGCCGCCAGAATGTTGCAGACTTGCAGAAGAATCCAAAGTTTCTGTTTGTAGAACACGATATTACGCTAGACTTGCCCGGCAATGTTATAGACAAAACCTACGACATGATTGCTAACTTGGCGTCACCCGCTAGCCCACCGCGTTACGTCGAACTAGCCATAGAAACATTGTTAGTTGGCGCGCTCGGCACTAAAAACTTGCTAGACCTTGCCAAGCGCGACCACGCCCGCTTTATGCAGGCGAGCACCAGCGAGGTATACGGCGACCCTGCCATACATCCGCAGCCCGAAACATATTGGGGCAACGTAAACTCGTACGGTGCGCGCAGCATGTACGACGAATCCAAACGGTTCGGCGAAGCCATGATTTGGGTATACCACAACCAACATAACGTAAACACTGCTGTGCTGCGCATATTTAATACCTATGGTCCGCACATGGATCCTAAAGACGGCCGGGTTGTCTCTAACTTTATTATGCAGGCATTAAAAAACGAGCCGATTACCATCTACGGCAACGGCGAACAGACCCGTAGTTTTTGCTATGCCAGCGACCAAATTGCTGGCATGCTGGCACTACTGGACGGCAACGAAGAGGGGCCGATAAATGTTGGCAATCCGCACGAATTTACTATGGCCGAACTGGCCGACAAGGTGTTAAAGCTAACCGGCAGCAAGTCAGAACTAGTGCACAAACCATTACCACCAGACGACCCCACGCAGCGCAAGCCAGACATTACCAAGGCTAAAGAACGCCTAGGTTGGGAACCAAAAGTAGAGCTTGAAGAGGGCCTTACTAAAACAATCGAGTATTTTAGAACACAGCTCTAAAGCTAGGGCTGCTTCTCTATTGAAAACACAAAGCTAGGAACATCATAGTGGCGGAAATCGTGCGCGTCTTTGAACGTTATAAAGGGGATGACGTCTGTAGGAATTGGTTGCTTGCTAACGTGTACACCTTGGGCATTTAGGGCATCTATTGCCGGGTAAGCAGAGGCGTCCTCAAAAGATCCCCAATCGTATGGTACGTCAGGCACGGGGCCAAGTTTGCCAACCCCGCCTGGTTTGAGTACTCGGGCTATTTCAGCTACCACTGCGGGTACCCCATCGCGGCTTAAGTGCTCTTGTACGTGTAGTGCTAGTACGCCGTCAAATGAATTGTTCTTAAAGGGGAGTGCCTGTCCTAACGCTGCCACACCCAGGCTTAGCCCTTTTTCTTGTGCCACTGTACGGTGCTCTGTATCTGAAAAGTCGGGGCTAAGCGATACGACAGTTGTACGGCTATCGAGATCATGTAGTTGTTGCGCTAGCTTAACATGAGGGCCGCTACCAAGATCGAGTATTTTCTTGCCAAGTAGGGCGCTTCGGTCAACCTGTAGCTGACCTTCGTAGGTGCTTAAATCACGCCCGCCAGCAGGTTGGTTAGGGTGATGGATGGAGTTGGCGCGATATGACGACATGATGGTTTACCTTTAAGCCAGCACTTTTAGCTAGCGGGTGGAAGCTGCTCGCGCTGCATTTGTTGCGTAAGCGCCAAGGCGGCTACAGATTGTTCGGTCGATACTCCACGTTCGATAGCGACAAAGGGTATCTCGTGCTTTTTGCACATATCGGCAATATACTCGACAGGCGTGTCTACGGTCATGCCGTGGCCCATGCCGTCGGTATAACGCATGCTAGGTAAGGCAATGACGCCCATCGGCAGCGACGGTGGTGCAACAGGGTCACCGTCCTTAGGCAGTAGGCCGAAAAAACCATCCTCTATGTTGTCTATTTGTCGCAGCGCTACTACTTCGCTGTCTTCGATGCCTTGCTCTGTAAAGAACTTAGTCAGGTCTTCCTGGAGTTGGAATACGCCACCCCTGTTGGTTCCGAATATAACTACACGGTTTTCACGGGGGAGTGTTTCCGAGTTGTCGACTGCTTCGGGTGTCAGGGCGACTTCGGTACTGGGCCGCAAGCCTAGTTTTTTACGGATCGTAGGAATGAGCTGTTTCATAACTATATTGTAACACTTTATAAGCAATAACGCAATAGACGCACAGTATGTTGCATAAGCATAATGATTATGCTATAATAATGCTCATGACATATCAGTTTGGCGCAGAAGCGACCCCGATCCCTATTGATGAAGTTGAATCCACTCTAGCGTACCAGCGTGCTCGTGCTGGTTACTTTGGCGGTATAGCCCTTAAAAACTTTGGTGCAATGCGTACACAAGTAGATAACGACCAGTTTGGAACAGTTATCGCGCATGTAGACGGCGACCCAAACAACGTAATGAATATTAAGGCTAAGCCTGCCGTGCAGCACTGTTTAGTACAGGGTGCACGCGCCGAAGTGATTGGTAACATGCTTGGCCTGCAACCAGACGAAATTGCAGAATTGCAAGAAGCTGCTGTATTACACGATTCATTTAAGGCTCATGAAGTAAAGATTATGAAAGAAAAAGGCCCAAGCTGGGACAGCTATGACGAAGCCCAAGCCGAAGCCCGTAAATCATGGGAGCGCACCGGCCGCCACTCTACCCGTGTTATGGACATTGCTGGTTCGGTTGCCCACGAGTCTATTCATGACATGGAAGCAATACTGGCTAAGCCAGACGAAGATCTAACCGCCTTCGATAAAGCCCGCCTGGCCATGCACTATCTAGATGACTACACCGTAGAATACTATTGGGCAGAGCCGACTGATGCCGAAGGTAACGACCTTGACCGCCGCATGACCAAGAACGAAAACAACGAACGCTACAAGGCGCTTAACGAGACAGGCCGCCAGCACTTTAACGGCGAAACTGCCTACCAAGCCCAGCGCCGTTCTGGCCACCAGGTAGAAGATCGCTTAGCTACGCTTATTACTGCCAACACGGGCGTCGAGCTTAACCCGCTAGACTTGCCAGTTATTATCGACAACCAGATCAAGCAAGAAATTTTGGCAGAAATGCCAGCCGCTGCTTAAGCACTGGGCGCAGGCGGTGGAGTGGCTTCTGTTCGTATGAATGTTAAGCCGTGATAGCCACCAAAGGGGCTGTCGAACACGACCTCTTCAAGGCTTCCGCCTGGAATAGTTACTATTCGTTCATGGCGTTCTGTGCCATCATCGTCCGTAACCGTGAATTCGGGAGCATCGGCGCCTAGGACGTCGTATAGTTCGACGACGACGCCTTTAGTAAACTCGTCACGGTTGCGCTGTACCACCCCGAAACTTTTGTTCGGGAGAGAAGCCGCATTAGCTATCTCCGCAAGCATACCTTTAACAAATGTATCCTTGGGGTCGGCAGAATCTTCGCCCTGCAAAACGCTCACGAGGCCTACTTTGCCTAGTTCGGTTGCACGCCGGATGGCAAGGGAGGTGTAATCGATTGGCTCGATTTTTCCAGGGTCTTTATTCATGAAAAACAATCATAATTTACGTTAGTATTTATTATTTTAGAATAAAAATGCATGTGCTGCAAGTAGTTTGCCGTATAAACATAATGCTTACTTAAAAATAAGCTTTTTGTAGGCCAAGTAGGTCCAGGCCATTTGAATGGCGACCGATATAACCTTAGCTATGGTGTAGTGCATACCCAGGTGCGTGGCACCGGCGATAAACCCAATAGTAAATAGGTAGTTAAAACCAAGCAGCATGCCGTATGACGCGGCATGTTTTGCTATGTGGGTTTCGGTTGCGCCAAATGTCCAGAAGCGGTTGGCTACAAAGTTGAAGGCTATAGAGGTCCAGTACGATATGGTTGCGGCCACAATAACATTTACGTTAAGCACACCGTGCAATAGCACCAGCAAAAAGAAGTCTATTGCAAACGTTGTACCGCCAATAAGCACGTACCGTACAAATGAGTGCCTATACAGGAACCCGCCGACTTGTTTTACCTTTTCCATACGTGTTTTTTACTGTCCCTAAAACGTAAATACTTACTGGTATTATACACGCCTTATGCTTAGCTGTTTTTTTGTACGAGTAGATTCAGTAGGTACTTGCCGTAACCGCTCTTGTGTAGGTCTTCGGCAAGCTGCACGAGTTGGCCGTCGTCAATGTAGCCTTCTTGCCAGGCAACTTCTTCGACACAGCCAACCTTAAGGCCGGTACGTTTTTCGATAACTTCTACAAACTGCGAGGCGTCGTTCATGGAGCCAAAGGTGCCGGTGTCCAGCCAAGCCGTGCCGCGGTCCATGGTTTGGACGTGCAGTTTACCGCGTTTTAGGTATTCTTCGTTAACAGTAGTAATTTCTAGTTCGCCGCGCTCACTGGGCTGAATGTTTTTGGCAATGTTTATAACTTCGTTGTCGTAAAAGTACAGGCCAACCACGGCATAGTTGCTTTTAGGGTTCTCTGGTTTTTCTTCTATGGATACTGCTGTTTTATTTTCGTCGAATTCAACGACGCCGTAGCGTTCTGGGTCGCGAACAGGGTAGGCGAACACAATACCGCCGTCTGGATCGGTGCAGCTTTTAAGGCTGTCGCCAAAACCGTGGCCGTAAAAGATGTTGTCGCCGAGTACTAGGGCTACCTTGTCGTCGCCAATAAATGATTCGGCAATAATAAATGCCTGGGCCAGGCCTTCGGGCTTGGGCTGTACAGCGTATTCAAAGTTACAACCAAGCTGCGTGCCGTCGCCCAGTAAGCGCTGGAACTGTGGTTGGTCTTCGGGGGTAGTAATAATTAAGATATCTTGAATGCCGGCCATCATAAGCGTAGACAGGGGGTAGTAGATCATTGGCTTATCGTAGATGGGCATGAGTTGTTTAGAAATACCTTTGGTAATGGGGTAGAGCCGGGTGCCTGACCCGCCCGCTAGAATAATGCCCTTCATTATGCTTGCTCCTTTGGTTTGGCTTGTTCGGCAGCAATGTACTCGTGCAGTTCGTCGCGCCAGTCGCGTAAGGTAATGCCGGTGCCTTCAAGTTTAGATAGGTCCATTATGCTGTTTAGCGGACGCGGAGAGACTTCTGGCTTGTCTTTAAAGTATTCGGCAGTAGATGTGTCGGTTACCGATAGGTCATCGCGGCCCAACTCTTTAAAAATGGTCCGTGTAATATCGGCCCAGCTGGCGGGTTCGCCGCCGTTGGTTGTGTTGTACGTACCGTAGGGGATCTGCTTTTGCAAGGCATGATCAATAACAGATACAAGTTGCGGTGTAAAAGTGAGCCGACCAACCTGGTCGTTGACCACGCTTGGCGAAATGTTTTTGGCCGCGAGCCCCATCATAATACGTACAAAGTTGTGTCCCTCGCCTATAACCCACGTGGCACGCAAAATGTAATGCTTGGGCGTCATAGAAGCGGCAATGTCGCCAGCTGCTTTGGTTTGGCCGTAGACGCCCAAGGGGGTGTAGGGCTCGTCCTCGGTATGCGGATTTTTAGTGCCGTCGAATACGTAATCGCTCGATACATGTACTAAGGTCTTGTCGTGTTCGGTAGCAAGGCGGCTTAGATAGCTAACGGCTACGGCGTTTATTTTCCAGGCGGCTTCGCGCCCTTCGGCAGACTCAGCGCCGTCTACGTTGGTGTACGCAGCGGCGTTTAGAATAACATCTACCGTTGACCAATCATACTTGCTTAGCATGTCCCACTCGGTCATATCAAAGGTGTCACGGTCTACGGCGATGGCTTTAGGGTACTTGGCCTGGAGCGCTTTGCCCAGCTGGCCATAGGCGCCCACGATAAGTATGCGTGATTCGTCCATTGATGGATTCATGAAACCTCCAGCGGTGTTACGTCTTTAAGCATTGGGTGATTTTTGTCGCGGTCGGACATTACCGATTGATCGAGTGGTATAGGCCAGGTAACGCCAATGTCAGGGTCGGCCAGGTTAGCGAAGCAGTATTGGTCGTAGTTGTCTGCACTCCAGTGTGCGTTGACGCTGTACAAATAGTACGTGTCAGGTTCTAGCGTTTGGAACGAGTTACCAACGCCGCGGGGCAAAAAGACGGTAGTATTTGGGCCGATTTCTACAGTTACTACTTTGCCGAAGCTGTCGCCCTTACGCAGGTCTACATAGGCGGCAAAGACCTTGCCGGTAACGATCGAAATGTACTTTTCCCATGGTTCGGCATGAAAGCCGCGTATAACACCTTTTTCTTTGTTGTATGACAGGCTGTTTTGAATAACATTAAAATCTTCTGGTAATCCGGCAGCTACAAGCTTGGCCTTCTGAAACTTCTCCTGAAAATAGCCGCGCTCGTCGCCAGCATAGGTTACGTCAAAAATAAGCAGACCCGGTATATCGGTTTTATGCGTGGTAAATTCGGTGGTCGCTACCGCCATACTTTATATCTCCTTTAAGCTACCGTACATTATTATAAACTATACAGTTTGCCAGGCTAGGTTGTGCGGGCGAGGTGTGCAATGTAGTCCCCAGCAAAATCGACATATTCAATTGGCAAGTCGTGTTGTACTACGCCACGTCCGTCTGCCGAAAAGCCGGCTATATCTAAAATCTCGTGACTTACATCTTCGCGGTCAAAGAGGTTTATGGGACTAAAACCGTAATGCGAAGGGGCGACGCACACATTGTCGGCGCCAACCGCGGGATGTTCGGCCACGATTTGTTCGAGTATCGCGCCTAGGCGGCGACCGAATGTTGCATGCGTAACGCCGGTGATAGCAAGGTTGCCGGTCCAGTGTTTTTGGGCTAAGACGTCTAGGCTAAAGCGAGCGTTTTCTCTATCGTTTGTTGCGTTCTCCTCCTGGAGTACAGTAGGAGGCATTACATCATTGGTGCGACAATATGCATCAAACTCATGGCTAGAAAAGTGCGCTGCGTTACGAAAACCGCGGGCTGCCAACGTGCCGGCATCACTGCCTTGCGCTTCGCTTGTAAACACGGCCACTTCCGCAAGATTCGCTTGCACGAGCTGGCCTGCTCGGTGCGCAATCCGTGCATCGTCGCGCCCAAAGACAACGAGCGCACCTGGCTCGTGTGGCAGATTTTTGCCGCGTGCGTATTCGAACATATTATTAAATCGCTTCAGGTCGCCAGGAAGATTGTATGCCATATTACAGTGTTTTTTCGCCGGCTTCGCGGTATTTGGCTTCGGTGGTTTCTTTTTCGCGCTTCCACCAGGCTTCGTTATTTTTGTACCAATCTATGGTTTGGGTTAGGCCCTGCCGCATGCCGTTGTTGTCGGTGTACTGTGGCTGCCAGCCAAGCTCGGTACGCAGCTTCGTAGAATCCATAGCGTAGCGCATATCGTGTCCTGGGCGGTCGGTAACGTGCACGTACCAATCTTTGGGCTTGCCCATAAGTTCTAAAATCATCTCGATGACTTGCTTGTTGTTGGTGTGATCGTTGTCGGCGCCAATAATGTAGGTGTCGCCCATTTTGCCCTTTTCTAGAATGCAGTGCACAGCGTTATTGTGGTCGTCTACATGTATCCAGTCGCGTACGTTCAGGCCTTCGCCGTACAAACGGGGCTGTTCGCCTTGCAGAATATTAGTAATCTGGCGGGGAATAAACTTTTCGATGTGCTGGTAGGGGCCGTAGTTATTGGCACAGTTAGAAATAGTTGCCTTAATGCCAAAACTGCGGATCCAGGCGCGTACCAGGTGGTCAGACCCGGCTTTACTGGCCGAGTAGGGGCTGGATGGGTTGTAGGGCGTAGATTCTGTAAAGCGGTTGGGGTCGTCTAGTTCTAGGTCGCCGAATACTTCGTCGGTAGATATGTGGTGCAGGCGTTTATCGTGCTTGCGTACAGCTTCTAAAATCTGGTAAGTGCCAATAATGTTGGTGTTCACAAATGGCCAAGGGTCTTTTAATGAGTTGTCGTTGTGGCTTTCGGCGGCAAAGTGCACCACGACGTCGGTGGCGGCTACTAGGCGGTCCATAAGTTCTGGGTCGCAAATGTCGCCGGTGATAAACTCTATTTTATCGAGTACCGGTGCAAGGTTGTCGGGATTACCGGCATACGTTAATTTGTCTACAACAGTTACGTGGTAATCGGGGTGGTTTTTGACGGTGTAATGCACAAAGTTTGCCCCAATAAACCCTGCACCACCGGTGACTAGCATATTTTTCATGTGATTATATTGTATGCCCTTTACTGTGCACTTGTCTGCTGTAGATTACGACAAAGCAAAGTACTGTGTGTTCTACAACAGTTTAATTACTGTTAATAGTAGTTTTAATAGTGGCGATTAATTCGTCTAATTCGGCCTGGGTGGCCGCTTCGGCGTTTAAGCGCATAACTGGTTCGGTGTTGCTGGCCCGCATGTTAAACCATTTTGTGGGGTAGTTGACGGTGAGACCGTCTAGTTGGTCTTGCTCGCCGTCTTTAAAGGTTTCGCGGAGTTTGGCAAAAGCGGTATCTACATCTGTAACCTTAAAGTTTTGTTCGGGAGTCATAACGTACAAACGATATTCGTCTACCAGTTCGGATAGCTTACGGCCAGAGTCGGACAGTGCCTGCATGCCTACAAGGGCGGTAATAAGTCCGGAATCAGCGTCGTAGTTGTCCTTAAAGAACATGTGTCCAGTAGTTTCGCCGCCGAATGCAGCGCCTTGTTCGCGTACGGCCTTGCCTATGTATACCCGGCCGGCTTTGACACGGTATGGCTTGCCGCCCCATTTTTTAATGAGTTCTGTCGTTGCGCGAGAGGTGCGTACATCGTGCACAATGGTGTCACCCGGATATTTATCTAGGTAGTATTTGGCGAGAATGGTCAAAAGGTCGGTGCCTAGTACCGGCCGTCCTTTATCGTCTATAAATGCCGAGCGGTCGCCATCGCCGTCGAAGGCAACGCCAAAGTCGAGCCCTAGGGTTTTAACTTTTTCCATAAGGTTGTGTAGGTTTTCTATAACTTGCGGGTTGGCTTCGTGGTTAGGAAAGGTGCCGTCGGGTTCAAAATACATCTTTTCTACCGTAAGGGGCAGCTTAGGCAGAATGTGGGGCAGAATAGCGCCGGCCATGCCGTTACCGGTGTCGATGGCAATGTGGTACGGTTTGAGTCCGGTAATAAAGCCCATGCAGTGGGTGATCCAGTCGTCTGTAATGCTGCGCTGCGTCACAGAACCCGGTGTGCTGGCAGCGGGTTTGAATGTATCTGATAATGCAGCGTCGCGGATGTCCGATAGCCCGGCATCTAGCCCTACGGGAGTTACTTTGTCGCGGTATAGCTTTATGCCGTTGTCGGCGCCTGGGTTGTGACTGGCAGTAATTACGGCACCCCCGGCAAGATCAAACTTGCCAACTGCAAAGTAGATCATGTCGGACGTAACTTGCCCAATCTCTAGGACGTCGCGGCCTTGGCAAACCAAACCTCTTATAAAGGCGGCCGCCAAATCTGCAGAATCTGGGCGCATGTCGTGCCCAATGGCAACCGGGCCTTCGGCTGGTAGCCAATCGGCAAATGCCTTACCAACTTTTTCTACAAGTTCCGGGGTTAGCTCTAGGCCTACCTTGCCCCGAATATCGTACGCCTTAAAAATATGAGCAACTGTATCCATACTAATTATTGCCTCCGTGTCGACAGCATAGCCTGCTCCTGGACGTGCCGTCCAGTATGGTTTGCTATGATGATTGGATGAAAGGGGTAACAATGACATTACAAACCGAACTAGACACGCTCGCGGCCCGGGTCGCTAGCTTTAGCGACCCGCAGCCGGTAGACGACGCCACCTGGCAGGTGTTTGCCGAGAAAGCTGTCGTTGCTTTGATGGCCGGCGGCGAAAGCAGTCGTTTTAGTAGCGTGCTGGCAGGCCAAGCGGTGCACAAGAATGCGTACGAACTGCCAAACGGCGACACCATGATGGAGATGACTATCCGGCAGTACAAACGGGCCGGTATTACTAAATTTGTGGCATTGGTGTATCACAATGCAGATAGTATTAAAGAATTATTAGGCGACGGGTCTAAGCTTGGGGTACAGATTACCTACAGCCATGATCCGGAGCATCCGGTAGGCAAAGGCGGCGCCGTCCGCAATGCGTTAGACAACGGGTCTATACCCGAAGACGCATATCTGATTGTTGCCAATCCAGACGATATTATTGTTGATTTTCCAGATTTTGCCCGTTATATTGGCACGGCCCATTTGGAAGGTGAAGCCAAAGGTATGCTGGCAACGCCCATACTTACGCTTGGTAAGAATGCCACTTACACCGGTATGATGGTGGTAGATAACCAAGTTATGGATACGCAGATGTATCCATACTTACCAGTGCCTGCGCACGTTGGCATTACGGTATTTTCGCCGGCAATCTTCCCGAAGTTTCGGGAATTATTCGACCTCAGTAAACGGACCGACTTTGAACAAGTATTATTCCCGCTGCTTGCAGCAGAAAAGAAGCTGTGGTCTGCCGGATTGACCCGCGGCGACTGGATTCAGGTAAACGACCTCAAAAGCTACAAACAGCTGGTTGAGTGGCTAGAAAATAACGACCCTAGCAAAGACTTCTAAGATAACTATTCGACAGTGACTGATTTTGCCAGGTTGCGGGGGCGGTCGACGTTAAAGCCCTTGGCAACGGCAACGTAGTACGAGAACAATTGCATAACAATTGCTTCTAAAATAGGGCTGGTTTGTTCAAGAGTTTTTGGAACGTAAATGACGTCGTCGGCATGCTTGGTAACCAGCGTATCGCCCTCTGTTGCCACGGCTACAACCTTACCGCTGCGGGCTTTGATTTCCTGGATGTTGCTGCAGGTTTTTTCCAGCAAAGGCGATTCGGTAGCGAGGGCAAAGGTAGGGAAGTTCTCGTCAATCATTGCCAGCGGGCCGTGCTTCATTTCGCCGGCAGCGTAGCCTTCGGCGTGAATGTAGCTGACTTCTTTAAGTTTTAGCGCACCCTCTAGCGCACCGGGGTACGAATAGCGCCGGCCAATGAATAAGAAGTCACGGTAATCTTTGTATTTTTCGGCCAACGCCTTAATGGTGTCGGCCTGCTTAAGGATTGCTTCTGCTTTAGCGGGCAGTGCTTCGATTTCTTCTAGAAGTGGCTTGTACAATTGGTTGCGTTCTTTGGCTAGGTTTAGGGCGATCTGCAGCAGCACGGTTACCTGGGCAATAAAAGCTTTCGTGCTGGCAACGGCAAGCTCTGGTCCGGCGTGGCAATACACACCAGCGTCGGTCATGCGGGCAATGGTGCTGCCTACGGCATTCACGATGCCAAGGCGCAGCACGCCGTAATCTTCAACTTTCTTAAGCGCGGCAATAGTATCGGCAGTTTCACCGGATTGCGATACGGCCAGTATGGCGGTGCTGCGCGAAAACGGTTCGTTGCGGTACTTAAATTCGCTGGCAAGTTGCACTTCTACCGGTATACCAGCAATTTCTTCTATAAGGTATTCGCCGACTAGGCTGGCGTAGTACGAGGTGCCACACGACACAATTAGAATGCGGTCAATGTATTCCAGCTGTCCGCGTACGCTTTCTAGGCCGCCAAGCTTAACGGTGCCGGTTTCGGCATTGGTGCGGCCAAGCGTTGCCAGGCGAATGGTCTGCGGCGCTTCGAAGATTTCCTTAAGCATAAAGTGCGGGTAGTCGCCTAGTTCGGATTCGTTAACGTCAAAGTCTAGGTGTTCGGTTTCGCGCTTAACGGTTACATCGTTTTTAAGATCGGTAATTTTGTATTCGCCGCGGGTAACCACAACCATTTCGTTGTCGTGCACGTAAATAACCTCTTTGGTGTGGGCCAAGATGGCTGATGGGTCGCTGGCAACAATACATTCGTCTTTACCGACGCCAATAACCATAGGGCTACTCAGACGGGCTGCGTACAGTTTGTCGGGTTCGGCGGCGCTCATGGCCAAAATCGCGTAGGCACCCCGAACTTCGGCTAATGTTTTTACAAAGGCTTCCTCGAACGAACCGTCCTTTTTAAAGTAGTAGTCAATAAGTTGCGGTAAGACCTCGGTGTCTGTGTCTGACTTAAATTCATATCCTTGGGCCTGTAGGAATTTTCGTAGTTCCATGTAGTTTTCGATAATGCCGTTGTGGACAACAAAAATGGTTTCGTCGGTGTTAGCGTGGGGGTGGGCATTAAGGACAGAGGGCTTGCCATGGGTTGCCCAGCGGGTGTGGCCGATGGCGGCAGGAGTATTAACGACAGCTGCCTCTTCTACTAAGCGTTCTAGGCCGTTTACTCGGCCTACTTGGCGCAGCAGCTTTGGCTTGTTGTCTTTGTCTAGTATTGCAATGCCGGCTGAGTCATAACCCCGGTATTCCAGCCCCCGAAGGCCGGCTAATACGACTTCGCTGCCGTCGCGATTACCAATATAGCCTACAATTCCACACATACAGTCTCCCTGATCTCCCGACCCTTTAGAACGCTACTTGTTGTTCTTTAGTGCAGCTGCAATGAGCTGGCTCATGCTATGGGTAAACACCTGGGGCGAGAACTTTTCGGCCCCGGCGCGTACAACGTCCGGTTTGAATGAATGCGGGTCAAACGAGCGGAGCGCTTTAATCAGCGATTCGGGCGTTTGCTCCTCAAAAAACAAACCGGTTTTACCCGGTACGACGTAGTCTAGCGCACCACCGGCCTTGTATGCAATAACTGGGGTGCCGGCGGCCATGGCTTCTACGGGCACAATGCCAAAATCGTCAAAGCTGGCAAATAAGAATGCCGCCGCGTGGGCCACCTGGTCTGCAACAGCTTCATCTGATACATACCCGGTAAATGTGACCGTTGGCCCAGCCATTCGTGTAAGCCGCGCCATCTCGGGGCCGGTGCTAATTACGGTAAGCGGCACACCTAGCGTAGTGGCTGCTTGTACGAGCACGTCTACTCGTTTAGCTGGTACAAGACGGCTGGTGCTAATAAATCCTTTACGGTCTTTTGCCGGCGCGGGTGTAAAACGGCTTATATCTACCGGCGGGTGCACGACTACAGAATCACGGCCGTAGTAAGTCTGAATGTCTTTTTGTATATGGGTAGAGTTAGCTACAAAGTAGTCCGGGCGTTTGCTGGCGCGTAAGTCCCATTTGCGTAAGGGGCCAACTAGTAGGCGCAGGCTTACACGTACCAGCGGGTTGAACAAGCCAAACCCAGGATTTTTAAGATATTGATTATAGTGCCGCCAGTAAAAGTGCGTAGGGCTGTGGCAATAGCAGACGTGCGTGCCGTTCGGTACGCGTATGCCCTTAGCTTCGCCGTTACCGGTGCTGCTGATGACTAGGTCGTATGCAGATAGATCCAGGCTGCCAAACCACCATATGCGTAAGACTGTAAGGTATTTGCGCAGTTTAGAAAACGGCCAGTGCTGCAGGTAGCCGGTTACTACCTTGCCGTCCAGACGTTGCTTCCATTCGTCGGTCGCATAGGACGTGTAAATGGGGGCGTCAGGGTACATCTTATGTAGTTCCTGCACAACGCGTTCGGCGCCACCGCCTACCAGCCAATCATGGACAATGGCTACGTTTTTAGCCACTACTTTGCTCCACGCGCCTTTACTACGGTGCGCACGGTTTTTGCCAGAATAACCAGGTCAAGCCACAGGCTCCAGTTTTGTACATAGTACAAGTCAAGTGCACGGCGCTCTTCAAAGCTAATATCGCGCCTACCAGATACTGCCGCAAGGCCAGTGACGCCTGTTTTTACGCTCAGCATTAAGTTTTTCTTATCAAAGCCGCTTAGTTCGAATGGCTCAAGCGGGCGCGGGCCTACCAGGCTCATGTCGCCCTTTAGCACATTGAATAATTGCGGGAGCTCGTCTAGGCTGGTCTTGCGTAAGAAGTGGCCGATTTTGGAAATACGCGGGTCGTCTTCTAAAAAGTCGCCATTTTCGCGGTATTTTTTGGCTAGTTCCGGGCGACCCATTTTGGCAAAGCCTGCTTCTGGTGTCATCCGGTGGTAGGCGTGTAGTTGGGTGCGGAACTTATACATTTGGATCTTTGTGCCGTAGCGCGATAAGCGCAAATTGCGCCATATCGGGTCGCCGTGATCGAACAGAATAATAAACCAGATAATGGCCATAAGCGGCAGTGATAGTACGAGTAGTATTGTCCCGACAATCAGGTCAAACAGGCGTTTGACTACGCGTCCCCAGCCAAAGAGCGCCGTTTGATGTACGGCAATAACCGGAATACTCGACCTAAATAGCTCGACTTCAATGTTGCCTACAAATAGTTCGGTATTGCCGGGAACGAACCGGTAGCTTATGTGGTTTTCTTGGGCAGATGTTAGTATTTCGGCATTCCGGGCTTCGTCGGCATACAGTTCGGTTTGGATAATACCGTGTAGTGTACCTTTGTAGGTTGTAGAGAATTCATGGAACGACCGGTACAAATCAATGTTTTCGTGTGTGCCTATGGATTTCTTGCCACCCACCACACCCACGACTTTATAGCCTGACTTGCGGCTGTTGGATAACCAGTCCAGTAGTTCTAAGGTCATGGCGGTGTTGCCGACAAGCAGCACACGGGTTAGCCCAGCATTGTGTTTAAACATCTGTACCCGTATAAACCGTGACAAATTACGGAAAACTACAAGGAATACGAATGCAAATACAAACCCATAAATTGGTACCAGCCGGGCCGGGAATATTGGTTGTGTAGATAAAAAGTCCCAAAAAATAACTAGCAGTAGCCCAAAGAACGACCCCACGAATAGCCGCCCCAATTCTTTAAAGCGTTTTTCGTAAATATTGTGGTTGTACAGCCCCATGAAGGCAAAAATAAGAATCCAAAAGGGTAATACGGCTAAAAAGACACTCAAAAACAACCGGCCGTTAGACACAATAGGCGTGGGGTCAATACCAACGGCAAACTTAACGCGCACCACATAGGCTACTACGAACGCCGCAACCAAGGCCAAAAAATCTCCAGCTACGAGACAAAGGCTGTAAATCAGAGAGGAGTTGCTTTTCATTGCTGTTTAGATTGTACCATTAGGTTATGTTTGCTAATTTTATATAAAAAGTTTATAATATAATATTTATGTCTCCTGAATCAAGCACGTCATCCCCTGAATCGCATAAATTGACTCCCAAGAAGTTCGCCAGAGCTGCGGCTATAGGGGCGCTAATGGGGTACGGCATCAACACTGCCATTTATCAGCCCGCAATGCCCCAAGATGTAATACATATGGCTTTTTCTCAGACGCCTCAAGAAAGAGCACTGCAGGCTGGGATTCACGAAGGCATGGAGGTAAATATGAATGTTCGCTGCGCACAGCCGTGGTCAATGCAAGAACGGGGCGACGGTTTTGCCGGTATAACGTACCAGTTGCCACATATCCATAATTTGCCGTATACGCGAATAAGAGAAGCAGTGTGTGCAGAGGCGGTAGCAGTCGGCGATATATTGGCGCCGGTGAGTGATTCCGAATTACTTGATCGCTCCGGTTTATCGCTTTTGATTGTTGCCCACGAAACCGAGCATTATAAAGATAATGTAAGCGACGAGGCGCAGACGACGTGTCTGGCCCTACGACAAACAGAAAAGCTAGCGCGGGGGCTTGGTGCTTCGGCTGCTGTTGCAAACCAGCTGCAGGAGCATATTGTCGACAGTATAATTCCGCGGCTCGGTGAAGGTGTTATTCCCTCCGACTGTAAGGCGTAAATCTAGATGGGCAGCGCACGCGCACGGCATCTTGTTATACTAAACGAGGATGAAGCTCGCCGATTTTCGCCCCAGTAGACGTAACGTTATTCAATTTCTTGAATATATGGTGGGCGGCGGCGTGTATTTTTGGGCTGGGTATGGTACGTTCGCGGCGCTGTACACAGGTGCGAGTTGGGGGTGGCTACCTGCCAAAATTGTGTCAGATATTGTGGGAGCTAGCTTAGCATACGTTGTCCAACGGTACTGGGCGTTTGCCGACCACGCTTTGAACGGCCGGGGTAGCGACGCGGTAAAAAAATACGGGCTTATTACCGCAGTAACGTTTCTTATTGATTACGTCATTATTTGGGCGCTGGTAGCAATTGGCATAAGTCCATATATTGGTTTCTTTGTGGCTGCAGGCTTCTTTACGGTTTGGAATTATGTATGGTACCGATTTTGGGTATTTAGAACCCCTATTAGTAAACCAAAGGTTCATCGGGAGGTGGTATGAGTGAAACGGTGCGACCCACGAAAAAGCAGCGTGAGTTATTAACTTTTATAGAACAGTTTATAGGTGAGCACGGCTATAGCCCCAGCTACCGCGAAATAATGTCAGGCCTTAACTACACTTCGGTAGCAACGGTGGCTTTGCACATTAATAACCTTATCCGCCGGGGGCATATTCGGAAGCGTGATCATTCGGCCAGGTCTTTAGAGGTCGTAACGCCAAGCGACGCCGCCAAGCCGGCTAACAACGAAATTTCTCCTGGTGAGGAAAAGTGGCTGGTAGATAAAGTAGAGTATTTATTTGCCGAGCTAGAGAACGCTAAAGATGTGGCAGCCGACCAGCTGGATCATTTATATGTGCTCGTTGGTGCGCTAAAGGTACTAGATCTGG
Source organism: uncultured Candidatus Saccharibacteria bacterium (assembly GCA_964432725.1). Classification (GTDB taxonomy): domain Bacteria; phylum Patescibacteriota; class Saccharimonadia; order Saccharimonadales; family UBA4665; genus PMNU01. The sequence continues at coordinate 67,258 of CAYSOP010000003.1, forward strand.
ACGGTGCCGCCCAAAGCTTTGTGCCGCGTTTAACTGCCTTAAAAGAGCGCTTGCCTAAGAACGCAGATAAGTAGCGTTTCGTTGCTGAATCTACACCACGCATGTAGCGCTTTTGCTTGTTATACTACAGATACTTAACAACCAAAAAGCTGGAAGTTGGTGAGAATCCAACACTGTGCCGCAACGGTAAACGTAGCTCGAGGAAAAGAGCAGCCGGAGACTTTGGCTTAGCCAGAGCCCCGCGCAATGAGAAAAACGTAGTTTGTCTCTATTACGAAGTCCGATACAGCGTTTTAACCAAGATTTCCCGAGCAGGAAGTGGTACGTCTGTCTACCCACCCTCGCCTCCTCGGCTGAGGGTATTTTTTATGGGCCTAGCCCCGGAAGCACTACATTTTGCGCCAACCACAGAACGCCATCTATATGCAGTGCCCGAAGCGCCACTGCCACCGCCCACGGCGGTAGAGGCTGCCGCCTTGCCTGTCGAAGAATGGGTACAGGCAAGGTTTAAACGGCGATTTCTAGGTGCAGTTGGTGTAGGGCCAACAGTCGAGGCGAGTGTAACGCCCGAGCATAACCCGACGTTAGCTAATGCTATTGGGTTGGCCGCAGAGGGTGACGTTGAAGCCGCCAATCTAGTAGATATTAATATTGCCACTGCGGCAGCCGAGGCTTGTTTTAAGGATAATTACGCTACGCGTATATTCAAAGACATTGCGGACGATGGAGAGGTTGTTCAGTTTGGGCTTACTGGCCACCAGATGCACTACAACTCTTATATGCTGCGTCCGGATAGGCCGGACAAACTTAAGGCATTCACCCTTGCCGAGGCGTTAAACGGATACCGCGAACAAGAATATGCCCGTTCAGGTTTGTTCGAAGATTATTTTATGCTGACGGCCTCTTGTGTGCCCGAGGATATGCCCGAACAAGAACTTGATTACCGCGGTGAAGGCTACTTTACCTATAGCATGAGCTTTAGCCTGCAAACGACTACGGCCGCGAAAAGTGGATTGGTAACCGAAACCACCTTTCGGCACGGCACCGCAGCTGACGAAAACGCATTGTATCAAGACCGCCAAGCCCAGCGCTACGACCTAGAGGCAATTGGTATGGTGTACGAATCGTTAGGTTTTGAGGCGCCGAAAACCGCCCTAGAGTTTTTGCAGCGCCCACTACTGCTTAAAAAAAGCGAATTTCCAAATGGCATTTTAGATGTACTGCGCCACTGCGATATTGCCACCGATGTATTACAAGACGTCATGAACCCCAGAGATATAGCTGAATATTTAGATTTGTTCGATCGGTCTGCTGCCCGAGATGCCACGTTGCAGGATGTGAGGACGGGGATACGCCAAGAATTGTTAGCCGCCGCCGGTACATTCGCAATGCCAGAAGATGCCAATCGCTTATTGTGGGAATTAGTGCGCGATCATGCCGTTAAGGATGCCGTCAGTAACGAAGCCATAGACGCAATTGCCTTTGGGCCATTAGCCGCCGTGCATCTTAGTAAGGCCCGCGAGGCACATGCAACGGGTGACACTGCAGGTCGAGATGAATGGATGGGGGCAGCACTGGAGGTCGCGACGACCAGTGGTTGCGGCGGCGGGTCGTGTGGCTTAAGTGAGATTGACCCTACGAGTAAGGAGGGCATGCTGGTCGGCCAATTATTAGACATGAAGCCGGGTGATGCAATGGTGCGCGACGACGAAAGGCCCTGTCGTAACTGCGGTACCACTGGTACGGTCTACTACGTATCTAACGCAAGCAAGGTTAATAAATGCTGCATTAGCTGTAAGGCGGTAGAAAAAGACGGCAAGCGTCAAGACCAGGACGATACTACGCAACTTTCTTGACAAGCATAAGCAACGTCTGGTATTTTAGTATAGTAACTTCGGTAGGGAGACTACTGTAAGACAAAAATGTGTGAATAAATAAAAAAATGAGGTATTATGTGTCGCTATGTATAGCGATATACCTCAGGAGCAAAAAAAATAAAATGGGTGTCAAAATAAAAATTATGAATTCGCGGCCGTCGCGCGTACCTGTAGTAGTACGCAAACCCACCTGGCGCGAGTTCCTCAACTACTAGGCCACTGCACCACCTTACTTCCAGCCGGGCAAAGCCCGCCTTGCAGTAAGGCTCTTGGCACCCAGCACGTCTTTGCTCTGTGGTGCTCCTCCGTCGTACTTTAGTACGCCTCCGTCCGCTCCTCGTCCAAATACGCGCTGTGTACTCAAGTGCAGCACCCTTAAGCCGGTGGCTATTCCGACGAGAGCCATCCCTTGTCATCCTGAACTTGGGTTATGGATACAGTAATAAGGAATTCTTATTCTTACTGGATTCCAAATCGAGTTTGGAATGACGCACTGAGTTTGCAGCCGAGGTTCGGTACCTCAGCTCAAACCCGATTGGTGGAGTTGTCGTAAGAACGGAGTCAAGCGGCAATCGTCCCTCGGAATAATCCTATGGAGATAAAAGGGAGAGGTCGACCGGAGCAAAGCGGAGGGAGTTATTGCCGCGCCGTTCTTACGACAACGGAAGCAGTTGAGTTTGAGATGGAGTACCGAGAGGTTTTCTTGGTTACTTCTTTTGGCGGGACAAAAGAAGTAACATTGGGAGTTTGATGTAGATTAGAGAAGAAAAGGAATTATAGTGATTGGATTCCCGCCTTCGCGGGAATGACGGAGTACTGTCCGCGTTAGGGCTTCTTGGCTTCGGCTTGCTTTTTAATTTCGGCGTCGATAGCTTTACTGAATGAATCTACAGTGTTTTCGACGTTAGCTTTTTTGCCATTAATAAAGAAGGTTGGCGTAGATGTTCGCTCTTTTGTTTTATTAAATTCGGCTACGTCGGCATTAATGGTGTCGTTTACCTTATCGCCGGCGGCATCTGTTTTAAACTGAGCAACGTTTAAACCAAGCTGGTTGGCGTATTGTTCAAAGACAGAATTGGGGTTAGGGGCGGCAGACCAGACATTTTGGTTGGTGTACAAAAGGTCGTGCATTTCCCAAAACTTGTTTTGCAGGCTGGCGGCTTCGGCGGCCCGGGCAGCTGCGAAGGCATTCTTGTGTATTTGCAGCAGCGGTAAGTTTCGGAACTGGAAAGCAATTTTATCGGCATATTTTTCTTGTACCTGCTTAACCGTAGGGTAGAACGTGCCGCAGAAGGGACATTGGTAGTCGCCGTATTCTACCAGTGTGACGTTGGTTGTATTGTTACCGATAAGGTGGTTGGTTGGTTTGGCGTCGCTAGCGTTGGATGCAGCTGGCTTTTCGTCTTTTAGCAGTAAAATGCCACCGAAAACAATAACAATTATTCCAACTATCGCCCAAAATGTTTTATTCATTCCAATAGTATAGCAGGCACTGTGTGACGGATTGTAGATGTGTTAAGATAATCTTAAGCATAAAAGCACAAACAAACAGATGAAAACAAAGAAGCGTAGCCCAGCGAAAAAGGGGGCCAAGAAGGGTCTCGGACTTTTTGGGTTAGCTAAAATTAAAAAGACTGCCAAGAAAAAGTTAGCCCGACCACTACACAAGCGGGTAGTGTTGCATCCGGTAAGTCTTATGGTGCTGTTGTGTGTTGGTGTGCTTTTGGCTGGCTCTACTTATAGGAGTTTTGCCGATACTTTAGACGTAACGGCTGTTATACATGCGGACCCGTTAACCAGCCCGGCGATTATTACCAGTCATGTAGACGAAGAGCATGTAAATAGCGAGCCAATTATTGTGAGCGGTACTTGCCCGGCTAACTCGTATGTAAAACTGTACCGCAACGGTGTATTTAGTGGTGTGGCACAGTGCGATGCTGGCCTTACATGGCAAATAACTACCAGCTTGTCGCAGGATGCTAACGTATTAGACCCTAAAGTGTTTAATTTAACTGGTCTGGAAGGCCCGGCCGGCACTCCTATAACCGTTTATTACGATGTCATAAACCTACCGCCACCCGAACCACAGGATTATCCCGCAGGGTCATCACCACAATATCCACCTGCTGAGCTATTTATTGATAACGTCGAAATGTACGACTATAAGAAAACTGATGTTAACCCATCAAGTATTAACCCGACAATTACTGGTTTCGCCCCACCGTTTTCCGACGTTACCCTTACCTTCCACTCTGTGGTTACCTATTGCCATACTAAGGCTGATAACGTGGGTTACTGGAGCTGTACGCTCGATAGCAACCTAGATGTTGGTGTGCATACTGTGGACATACTGGCTGTAACGCCCGATGGCCGCCGGTTGTCGCTGCCGAGCTTTAAAATCCGTGTTATACGCACCATGGCCAGCCTTAAAAAGCCAGCGCCGAAGAGCCCGTTCGTTATTACCGGCGATTATTTATACGGCACCAAGTTGACTAACCAGTCTTTTGTCTTTGACATACGTGTTGCGGGTGGTGCGGCACCATACCATCTAACAGTTGACTGGGGCGATGGCAACGAGACAGGCCTAACCCAGTATGACCAATCCAGTCTAAAAATTGCCCACGCCTATGCAAAAGCAGGCACATACGTGGTGTTAGTGCGTGGATCAGACTCTAGCAAACAGAGCGCATTATTGCAGTTAAGCGCGGTAGTTAAGGGTGTGGCTGGGGTGGCTGCGCCAGGTGGTATCTCGGGCGTGTTGCAAGAGATGCGGCAGTGGCTATGGATTATCTGGCCGGTTTATATATTGGTTATATTAATGGTGCTTAGTTTTTGGATTGGCGAGCAAGAAGGCTATAGGCGGCTGGTCGCTAGAAGGCGTAAGATACATTCATGATCATTAGAGACCATTCCCACAATCCTCCCGGTCTAAAAACCGGCATTTTCCGGCTGCAACATTCGTATCACTCGTCACTGTACTGCCCGGTACAGTTCCTCCCGCTACAAATGTTTCGCTCGGAAAATACTCGGTTTCTAACTCGAAAGGATTACGGGAATGGTCTCTAGTATATGCGGACTCATTTTAATTGTGTTAGGGCTGTTTGCGTTGGTATTGCAACGGTTTTATAGTTCTATACCTGCGAAAGAACTGAAGCGGCTGGCCGCACGGCAAGACCCGCTGGCTGTTTCGCTGTATACGCCGGTTGCATATGGCACCAGTATGCGTTTGTTACTTTGGGTTGTATTTTGCCTGAGCCTGGCGGCTGGGTTCTTTTTGGTCATTACTAGTTTTGTAGCGGTAGCCGGCTTTGCCATTGTTGGCGCTAGTGTAGCGGCTATTGTGCTGTTGCAGTCGCTACGGCTTACGGTGCGTAGCGCACATTTTGTGGTAAAGACCGCGCCTGCGCTGAGCTGGATGCTGGCCTATGTTCATCGTCCATTCGATGCATTGGCTCGTAACGTAAATCGTTTTCGGACACACGCCGTGCACAGCGGTTTATACGAAAAAGAAGACTTGCTCAACCTACTGAAGCAGCAGCACAATCAGGCAGATAACCGTATGGCCGAGCAAGAACTGCAGCTGGTAGCCCGTGCCGCCCAGTTTGATGACCGTAAAGCAGAAGAGATTGTGCTGCCTATGTCCCGAAGCCGGGCGGTTAGCCTGAGTGACCATATTGGTCCAGTGCTACTAGGCGAACTGCACGAAAGCGGCCAAACCAGTTTTTTGGTGTACGATGAACGGCCGGACAAAGTGGTTGGCACGTTATTTTTACGTGACGCTATGGCCGCGCGCGAGGGCGGGCTGGTGCGCGATGTTATGCAGCCTAAGGTTTGCTACGTACACGAAGATTTTAGTTTGCATCAAGTGCTGGACGCCTTTGTGCAAACCGGCCAGCTGGTAGTAGTGGTTATTAATTCGTTCGAAGAGCCTACTGGCATTATCAGCCTTAAACATTTGCTTGCACAGCTTGTTGGCGAGACAAGCGACGATAGCTTTGATGCCTATGAAGACCGCAAGGCAGTGGCTGCTTGGCGGCCAGTGTTAGTGCCGGTAGTCGCAGACGACCCGTTGCCGGAACCCGCCGAACAGCCCGCAACCGAAGGTGTTGACTGATACTACTGCAAGCCTTTTAATGCTGTAGATGTCGGAATACAAATCTGGGTCGTATGATATTACGCGGTTGCACGAAGACCGTGCAAATAAAGTGGCTGCACTCCACAATTTTTACCCCGTGCTACCTCAACTCTACCCTGAGTATGTTTCCCTGGAAACACAACCAGATGTTCGGGTATACGGCCAAGAAATTCAACAGTTGCACGAACGGTATAATGACAGAAAGTGGGACGAAACCGACAAGACGCATTTGGCGGTTAGTTCTTCCGAGCATGAACTGCTATGGCAAGATGCGGTACAGTTGCTTGGCCCGGCACTTAATCAGGACCTAGGCGATATATACGTCAAGCGTTTTCCAACCCGAACCGAAGAATACGTTTTGCAAAATGCAAGCCTTGCGCACCAACAGGCAGTGGCTATGCTGCAAGGCGTGCTGATGCGTGTTACTCAGCTCCCACGTCTGCGTGCCTTAGACGTGTATGAACAACGCCGTGATGCAATATTTGCCCAAGTAATGGGCAAGCAATGGCGGCGCCTGTTGGATTCGCACTCGACAGTTGCACCAAATGTACTGTCGGAATTACAAACGAGCCTGAACGAACAAATGTTTTACGAACTACCAGTCGCTGATTATGCACGAATGCCGCCATCATGGCGTGAGGCAATTGGCCAACACTATGCAGGGAATGTTGCGGCATTTAGCCGTTTGCTCATGGAATATCGTTCGACCTATTTAACGAAGCCTTATGGTTGGCCTCATGGTGGCGCTGGTCTGGCCCTATCGTTATTTAATGGTACCGTCGAAGGCTTGCGTGCAGATATCGAAAGCGAACCAAGGGTGCGGCCAACCGATGTGATAGATAGATTTATTTTGCATGGAGGCCAAGCGGCTACCGAGTATCGGCTAAAACAACAAGCCAGCCAAAAGGCAGCTATTGCTAGAAGTGCGGCGGAGTTAGCCACTAGAAAAGCTACAATTCTTGCCCGAGAGAAGGCACGTCCGCCCCTCGATCCGCAAGAAGAACGGTTGCAGGAGCTACTGAAAGACCCTGAAGTGCAACCAGAGCTAGCAAATTTAACAGTTGATAGCGTTATCCGTATTGGCAGCGAAGGCGAGACCATACCTCGTGACCGGTTTGACCGAATTATTACCAAGCACGTAGACCTGGTTGCGCTTACACTCCGAAAACAAGCGCTTGCCGACCCGGACAACGCCCATCCTAAAATGTCGAACCACAATGGTTTTGCTCGCCACAAAATATCTATTCCAGAATTATTGGCAGGCAGTCATTTCGGCAAACGTGAAAGTGCATGGTTCGCAGTGTTACCAGTTGAAGAGACGTATCTGAGCGAATATTTTAAAAATGATGATCTGAAGCGCATTGACACTAAGTATGTGGCACGGTTGTGTGTGGCAGCCGACTTGCAAAGTAGCGGCAAGCCACCCGTTACCAATATGCTTGATGCTTTACTGTACGTCCGGCGAAATGCAGGGAGCACGGGGCAATCTGCAGTGGCACTCATGCTCCGCAGGCCAACGGGCGTGCAAGGCACGGAATACGTGAACCATGCCTCACGCCTAGCAAGCTTCAATGCGGTACATGTTGTGTCGGGAGGTTTGCCGGGCAGCAGCCGTAAAATCTAAGGACATGTGTTTTTGTATCAGGGGTGATATACTGTTTTCTAATGTATTTGGTCAAACGCAATATGAATCTCCGGGTCAGCAGCCGCAGCTTATAAGGCGAGCGCGGTTGCAAGTGACCCTGTGTCAGCTGTTTGATCTAAACTTAGGAGACATATGCGTACTTTGCACAAAGAACTGAAAGAACACATCGGTAAAGAACCAGTAACCATACAAGGCTGGCTGCACAAAAAGCGTTTGCTTGGCGGCCTGACGTTTATTAATGTACGTGACCGCAGTGGCGTAACCCAGGTGGTTATTAAAGATAAAAACGAAGTCGAAAAGCTGCGCGGTATGCAGATTGGTACCGTACTCGAGGTGCAAGGCAATGCAATCGACGAGCCTCGTGCCCCCGGCGGTGTAGAACTGCATGACGCGGTTGTTACGGTAATGGTACCGGTAACCGACGAACCACCAATCGAAATAGACAAACCGCTCAGCCACAAGTCTGACAACCTAGACACGCTATTCGATAACCGTGTAGTTGGCTTGCGTAACCTGCAAGAGACATCCATTTTTAAGATCCGCAGCGAGACTACGCGCTATATCCGCGAATTTTTGTACAAGAACGACTTTGTAGAAATTAACACGCCAAAGTTAGTATCTGGTGCCGCCGAGGGTGGCGCAGAAGTATTTAAGCTCGATTATTTTGGCCAAGAGGCAACGCTTGCCCAAAGCCCCCAGCTGTATAAGCAAATAATGGTAGGCGTATTCGAGCGCGTATTCGAAATTGCCCCGGCATTCCGTGCAGAGCTAAGCGCCACTACCCGGCACGTATCCGAAGTAACCATGCTTGATGTTGAAATGGGTTTTATAGAAGACCACAACGACGTACTTAACCTGTTGCAAGACCTCGTATACGGTGTATTAACTCGCACCTACGAAGAACAAGGCGAAGCCCTCAAAAAACTGAACGCACCCGAGCTTACCCTTAAGCCGGAATTCCCCCGCTACAGCATGGCCGAGATTCATCAGTTGTTCAGTAAAGAAACCGGCAAAGACACTACTAAAGAAATAGACCTAACCCCCGAAGAAGAAAAGTGGATCTGCGAATACAGCAAAAAGCAGAATGGCTGCGAAGCCGTGTTTGCCACCGACCTGCCTAAGTCTAAAATGAAGTTCTACCACATGGCCAAAGACGACGAAACCGCAAAGTCTGCCGACCTACTATTTAGGGGTGTCGAAATCTCTACCGTACCCCAGCGCGAACACCGCTACGATAAGCTGTTAGAACAAATGAAGGCAGCCGGCGTAGACCCTAACCACCCCGGCTTCAGCCACTACCTACTGGCCTTTAAACACGGGCTGCCCAAGCACGGCGGCTTTGGCTTTGGCTTAGACCGGTTTGTCGAAAAGACCATTGGCCTCAACAACATCAAAGAAGCCATTCTGTTCCCCCGCGACATCAACCGGCTCACGCCGTAATATGGTACAGCCGCATTTAGGCGAAGCGATACGTGGGGTTGACGAAGAAGTTACGCGATTACTCGCTATACACCCTGCGACTCCAAAAATTGCCGGTGCCGGTAAGTTGTTTTCTGCACCTTCAGGCAAGACTATTGGTTCTGTAGATACTGAGCTTATTAAAGCACTGCGCGAACAGTCGTCCAACAGCGGTCTCGATGAGCCAGCGCTTCGGTCATGGAACTGGATAAGCGGCCAGATTGTAGCCGCTCAGGTGCGCTATGCTGGTGAAGGTGAATGGCAAGGGCAGCGAAGGCTGTCGGCGATACTTATTGGCCGCACTGCTGTACGCCGCGGTGCTAATCCGCGCCCTGCGGTAGGAATTACGTATGGCCGTACTGCCAACAAACCGAATTGGGATAATTTGTACTTGGCGCTAGGCAGAATGGACTATGCCATTCCACCCAGCGAACCGGATGTTTTTGTACCTATTAGCGGTGTTACGCTAAACGATAAATCGAATAGCCCTACCTATGTTAATATGCTGAAAACCATACAAACCGTACTGGCGACAATAGAGCCCGGAAAAGTAAATATACGAACACTATAGTCAAACGACTGGTTTTGTGTCTATAGACGCCCAGACGTACCAGCAGGCGACCGTTTCGTAGGGGTGCCAATTGTGGGTTGCTGCAATGTCAGTAATCTCTTGTGGAGTTGGCGCATGATCAAGACCGTACAGCTTTTGTATGCCGTTCTTAATGCCCAAGTCGCCATATGCCAGCACGTCCATACGTCCCATACAAAACATTAGAAACATATGGGCGGTCCATTCGCCTATGCCTTTGACGGCCGTTAGTTCGGTAATAATTTGATCGTTGGGTAGGTCGTCCAGATGATCAAAGCGGAGGCGGCCGTCTACAACATGCTGCGCCAGGTCGCGTATGTATGCCGCTTTGCCACGGCTCAGTCCGACGCTACGCAGTTCATCTATATTTTTGGTAAGTATGGCCTCGGGCGGTGGAAACGTATCGCTAGCACCAAACAGCTCGCGAAAACGTCGCTCTATGGTGGCGGCCGCCTTTATACTTAGCTGCTGGCTAATAATACTGTCGACTAATTCCTGGTAATACTGTTTGTGCGGCCTGATGGTACAGGGGCCGACGCTGGTAATAACCGATGCCAGCGCAGGGTCGTGCTTGGCAAGATATGCGGTTGCTTCGGCAAGTGTTTTATTGGTAGCAATCATAGGATTATATTGTATCGCACACCAGGGCCCGCTCTGATACACTAGCTGTATATATAAGGGTCTTTATGGCTAAAGAAGAAAAAATAGAAGAAAAAGAAAAAATTGAGTCAGAAGAGGCAGTCGAGACCACAACTCCGGACTCTTCGGCAGCGCACAAGGATACGTCATCCAGCAAATTAGCGACAAAACACAAAGATCTGTGGCGCTGGGCGCTATCCCATAAAAAGCTGAGCCTGCCATTGGCGGTTGTTTTGGTGCTGGCTATTATTATGGCCGTACCTATTACGCGTTACGCGGTGCTTGGGCTGGCGCTTAAACAATCATTCCCCTTGGTAGTCATCGATACGCAAACCAACGTACCGGTATCTAATGCAAAAGTGATGCTACATGGCATTAGCGCCGTAACCGACAGCAAGGGCAGGGCAGCTATTAAGGTGCCGGTTGGCAGCACGACACTGGCGGTAACCAAGGAATATTACGAAAGTGCCTCAACTACGGTTGTCGTACCTATAGGCAAGCCAAAGCAGGCAACGACAGTGACCTTAAAAGCAACAGGCCGCCAAGTGCCGATACGTATTGTTAATACAGTCAGCGGCAAACCGGTTAATAACGCCGTGTTAAGTGTTGCCAATACCAAGGTCCGTACCGACAGCAAAGGTATGGCAACTGTTGTCGTGCCAGTAGGCAGCGCGCAGCTTAAGGCTGTTGTTAAGGCTCAGGGGTATAACGATGTAAATGTGCAGCTTACCGTTACCAGCGATGTTGTTGCCGGCAACACCTTTAAGGCCACGCCGGCGGGCAAGGTATACTTTTTGTCTAACCAATCGGGCAAGCTGGATGTTGTACGGTCTAACTTAGATGGCACTGAACGCAAGGTAGTAGTAGCGGGCACGGGCAAAGAAGATAAACCCAATACTGTACTCTTGGCCTCGCGCGACTGGAAATATGTTGCCTTACTTTCTAAGCGTGACGGCGGCGAAAGCGCCAAGCTATTCTTACTAGAAACGGCCACCGACAAGTTGACAACTATGGACGAAGGCGACGCTAGCTTTACACCATACGGCTGGAGCGGCGACCGATTTGTATTTGTTGTTAACCGTAACAAGGTAGAAGCATGGCAGCCAAAAGGCCAAGCCCTAAAAAGCTACCAGGCCTCTACTAAAAAGCTAACATTGCTGGACGAGACTACTGCAGAGGGATCGAGTCAATATAATTTCTTGAAAGAGAGTTATGCGGGCGTGTATATCTTTGACCAAGACGTTATATTTACCAAGTCGTTACAGGCACAGCGCGAAGATTCGTACCTAGGCGTCCTGCGCCAAGTAAACCTAATGAGCATTCGGTCGGATGGCACTGAAAAGAAAGTAGTAAAAGCCTACCCCGGCCAAGGTAATGGCTTTTATGCGGCGCTGGAGACGCAGCCAGGCGATTTAAACGAGCTATATATCCGCTACGACAATGCCGGCAAGAAGTACGACGAATACGAAGACGGCAAGGTAACGGCCTCTGACTTTACAGATAACCAATTTTACGACAGCGAATCGTACCATACGTATATCGTGTCCCCATCCGGCAAAAAGACCTTGTGGACGGAATTCCGGGACGGCAAGAACACCTTCTTTGTCGGTGACGGCAAGGGTGAGCATGGCAAAGAGATTGGTAAGACGTCCGACGAATATGTTGCCTATGGCTGGTATAGCGACGACTACTTATTAGTAACAAAGAAAAGCAGCGAGATGCGTATTTTGCCTGTGGACGGCCTGCCTCAATTAGAATCGGCAGCCAAAGTGGGCGATTACTACAAACCGAATTACCTCATCCGTGGCTATGGTTACGGTTATGGCGGATAACCAAGACACCCCCGACGACAGTACGGCCTTTGACGACGCGGTAACCTCTAGGGCAATAGACGAGATCGTCGCCAAAGAAGGCGATACCGTCTTGCAGGCCGAAGACGAAAAGAACGGAAGCAGCACTATTGCAAGCCCGCGCCGTGCGCACGGCGGCTGGTTTTCGGTACTCATGCACAGCAAAGTGTTTTGGTGGTTGTTTGCACTGGTGCTTTTGGGCGGTGCAGGTGTGGCTGCTGCGTTACCGGTTAGCCGGTATTGGACGCTTAATGCGGCGGGTGTAACTGCCGGTGCTTCGATTGTGGCCTTAGACGATACAACTGGATTGCCGGTTAAGGCAGTGCAATTGAGTATTGGGGGTAAAACGGCCGAGACAGACGAATCAGGTAAGGCCGCCCTGACGGGCCTCCGTTTAGGGCCGGTAGACATGACCATAGAGCAGCCGGGCTACGCAACGATTAAAAAGCGGGTAACGCTTGGCTGGGGAAGTAATCCGCTCGGGTCCTACAAATTGCAGGTTGCTGGGGTGAGCTACGTCATTGAAGCCCGCGATTATTTGTCTGGTAAGCCCCTAAAGGGCGTTCAGGCTGAAAGCGGCGATTCTAACGCCGTATCTGACAAAAACGGCAAGATTACCCTTAACTTGCCTGCTGTTGCTAAGCCAACCGATACCGTACGCCTGACTGCGGATGGTTACCGGAGCGACGATATTACGCTAGTGCCCGATCCCAAGCAACCAACCGATGCATTGCTGGTTTTAAATAAAAAGACGGTGTACGTAAGCAAACAAAACGGTACGTATGATGTGTGGAAAAGTGATGTAGACGGTAAAAATCCGCAAGTGTTGCTAAAAGGCACCGGCAGCGAAACCAGTAATATCAGCTTGGTCGTTAGCCCCGATGGGTCTAAGGTTGCAGTCGTAGCCACCCGCGACAACAAGCGCGATGCAGAGGGTTTACTATTGAACGCCCTGATTGTGGTTAACGTGAGCGATGGTGATGCTGCCGTAGTAAGCAGGTCTGCACAGATTCAGCTAATAGATTGGATAGGCCCGCGGGTTATTTTTGAACAAGTGTCATCCGACCCAGCAACGCCGGCTGCTAATAAATATACCGTTGTCGGCTATAATACTGCCGATAATACACGAGTGCAGCTTGCCGCTGCTAAGCGCCTGAATGTCGTGTTTAGTGCACAGGGCACCGTTTACTATGCGGTAGCAGCCGATCCCGATAACGCCACGGTAAAACCCTTCTTTTACAAAATTAATCCGGATGGTGGCGGTCGCCAAACGTTACTCGAGACCGAAATTTGGAGTGGTCAGCGGGTAACCTACGACACATTCAGCTTGCAGACTGCCGATGCGAGTTGGGTAGAGTTTAATATTCCAAACAATGACGGTGCTGTTACTGACGGCGCGTCTAGTTTTGCCAATCGCTTATACGCAGATAACAGCAGCCGTACCAAAAGCTTATGGGTAGATACACACGACGGTCAGGGCAGGTTGCAAGTGCACAATATAAAGTCTGGTAAAGATATTACTGCGGTTGCTCAGGGTGGGCTCACCTATCCGGTATATTGGCTGACCGACAGTGTGGTTGTGTACCGCGTGGTACTGGGCACCGAAGTTGCTAATTATGTTTTAAACCTAGACGGCGGCACAGCCCAGAAAATCGCAGATGTAACTAACACCTACGGCTTCGCCTCCGGCCAATAACCTCCGTCATCTTAAATCACTCCCTTATACTGCAATGGGCACTCGTCATCCCCGCGAAGGCGGGGACCCAGTCGAGTAAATAAAAAAGTCCTCATATATTTACGCTAGAGAGATAGCCTCTCCGATTCACATCAAACTGCAATGTTACTTCTTTTGACCGCAAAAGAAGTAACCCGGAATGACGATGGCGACGAATAGTCTGTACTGCAAGGTCAATCGGAGCAGGGATTGCTCACATGCCACTGGCATGTTCCGGGGCGGGTCTGGAATGAGGGGTTGTGCTAGGCTGGATAGATGGATCCAAAGCGGATACACGAGTTTCAAAAGGTTGTTCTGGATTATTACCGGCAGCATGGGCGGCATGATTTGCCGTGGCGGCAGGTGCGGGCGGATGGGACGATAGATCCGTACTTTGTTATGGTGTCAGAGATTATGCTGCAACAAACCCAGGTGCCGCGCGTATTGCCTAAGTTTACTAGTTTTACCAAGCGGTTCCCGACAGTAACGGAGCTAGCGGCCAGTCCGCTGGCTGCAGTGTTGCAGGCCTGGAGTGGGCTGGGGTATAACCGCCGGGCAAAGTTTTTGTGGCAAGCGGCGGGCGTTATTGCGAAAGAGTACAACGGCGACGTGCCGGATATCTCTGCCCGACTGGTAAAGCTGCCTGGCATTGGCCCAAACACCGCCGGTGCCGTATTGGCGTATGCCTATAACAAGCCAGTAGTTTTTATAGAAACCAACATCCGTACGGTATTTATTCATCACTTTTTTGCAGATAAAGAGGGCATTGCCGACAAAGAGATTGCAGATTTGGTGGCGCGCACGTTGCCGGACGACGCTCGCATCTGGTACTGGGCACTTATGGACTACGGCACGCACCTCAAACAGACAGTCGGCAACCTTAACGTGTTAAGTAAACATTACACAAAACAATCGGCCTTTAATGGGTCGCGCCGGCAAATTAGGGGGCAGGTGTTAAGGCTGTTAGGACAAAGCCCGGCAGCACTGGCCGAATTACAGGCCCAAATAAGCGATGAGCGGTTGCCCGGGGTCCTAGACGATTTAGTACAAGAAAACTTAATCTCTCAAGAGGGCATACGCTATTCCCTTTACGCTTATTAGTCGCCCACTGTATACTGAGCGTAATGCACCCACAGTCACATAGTCCCCAAAGGCCAGTCATGGATGTATCGCCGCCTAGGCCGCCGGTACTGCCTGCGCCCGTAGCCGGGCCGCCACCTGTGCCTGATTTGCCTGCACCCTCGCCGGGCCACGTATCGCCGCCAGCTCCAGCCCCAATGCCAACTCCTGTACCTGCGCCGTCACCACAAGAAAAACCAGCATCTGAAGCTATGACTGTTAAGCAAGCTCCTTTGGCAAATCTAGAAATAGAAGAAAACAATACGCCATCACAATCCGCACCAATGTCCGGTGCGGAACTAGCCGAAGCAACCAAAGAGGTAAAAGACGGCGAAACCAAAAAAGCTGCTGCAGCCACCAAAAAGAAGGCCGCGCCCCCCGGGCCAAAATCTCCGGTAGCCTTTGTTGTTGTCACGGTGCTCTTTATGGTAGTCTTATCCGGTATTGCTGTGGCCATGTATCTGACCTCGCAATCGTCTTAGCACTATGCTTACTATTAGTTCTATACAAGATCCGCAGCTTGCGGAACTACTGCGCAAAGGGTCGGTTGGCGTTATTCCAACCGATACTATTTATGGTCTTTGCACCCTGGCCAGTAACCATAACGCAGTAGCGCGGATGTATGCGCTTAAAAATCGCGAGCAAAAACCGGGTACGCTTATTGCTGCCTCAGTAGATCAATTAATTGCGTTAGGTATCGACGAACCAACGCTGCGCTCTGTGGCCGATAATTGGCCTAATCCCATAAGTATTATTATTCCCAGCCCGCCAAGCCTTGCCTATTTGGATCTGGAACTGGGCGGATTAGCAGTTCGCATACCCAAAGACGAAGCGCTACGGAAGCTGATAGAAACCGTCGGCGTTATTGTTACCACCAGCGCCAACGATCCGGGCAAGCCCCCGGCAAATAACCTCGCAGAGGCGACGGGCTACTTTGGTGACGCAGTCGATTTTTATGTGGATGGCGGCGACCTATCTGGCCGGATAGCCTCAACAGTTGCCCGTGCAACCGATACGGGTCTGGTGGTACTAAGGCAGGGGGCAGTCGCCGTACGCGAGGACCAGCCCGGATGACAGTACTAGGTATAGAATCCAGCTGTGACGAAACCGGAGTAGCGATTGTACGTGATGGCAATGAACTACTCAGCAATGTGGTTGCCAGCAGTATGGACATACATGCCCAGTACGGCGGGGTTATTCCAGAGATTGCCGCTCGCAGTCATATAGAAGCCGTAATACCGGTAGTAGAACAAGCACTGCAGGACGCCAGCTGTACCTGGGACGATATTGATGCCATTGCGGTAACGTATGGTGCCGGATTACTGGGCAGTGTGCTGATTGGCGTGTTAACGGCGCGGACATTGGCGATTGTTAAGAACAAGCCGCTTTACGCCGTAAATCATGTAGAAGCACACTTATATGCAAACTTTATTACTAAGAGCGCGGTACTAGACATCCAACCACGCGCGGCCCAGCCCAAGTTTCCTATGTTGGGCATTATTGTCAGCGGCAACCACAGCCAGCTGGTGGTGTTCACGGACCATTTTACATACACCCTGCTGGGTCAAACCCAAGACGATGCCATTGGCGAAGCCTTCGATAAAGTGGCGAGAATATTAGGCATCCCCTACCCGGGCGGCGTAAACGTCAGCCGTATGGCCGAACAAGGCGATGCGAATGCTTACAAATTACCCAAGGCTCGCATGACCCATAAGTACGACTTTAGTTTTTCTGGTGTTAAGACGGCGGTGTTACGTACCGCCCAAGAAGCGGTGGGCAAGGACTATTCACTGCCTTCTATAGAATTACCGGGGCTACTGAGTGAACAGCAGAAAATTGACATTGCCGCTAGCTTTGTACAGACTGCCTGCGAAACTATTGTCGATAAAGCGGTAACTGCCTTTACTGAATTCCATCCATCAGAAGTTATTATTGGCGGTGGGGTCGCAGCCAATACACAGCTACGCCGCCTACTGGCTGAACGTTTGCCTATACCTATCGAATACCCTGACAGTAAACTATGCGGCGATAACGGCGCTATGGTGGCAACATTAGGGTGTTTTAAGGCGGCGCATAATGCGAAAGCTGCCGACCCATATAGCCTAGAAGTAGTGCCGAATTTATCTATGTAGGCGAAATGAAAAGAGAAATTCCGCTTGTCATATCTGACAGAGTATAATACAAATGTAAAATTACGAGTTAAACCTGGAATATAATGGCCGCCACCGAACAGTTAGATTGGTCTCAGTCCGATAAGCCCGACAAAAAGAAGAAGGAACCGTCTGAGTCAAGGTTTTCTAACCCTCCTATTAAAGGGATGGTTGAACACGACCTGCCATTGCACAAAGGCCGAGAAGTTTCTATGAAAATGGAGGAGCGGGTCTTGCCAGACACGCTGTTTAACCAACTTATAAATGGCGAAGGCGTTAAAAAGCACGAACACGAGACCGAAGCCGACAAAGAGCATGCCAAGGCAATGGCTCATGTGCCTATTCCCGTAGAGCAAGTCGCACCGCCCGCCGCTCGTGCTGAACACCCTGTGTACGACCCATTCCAAGCTGAGCAAGCCGCCCACCAAACCAAGCCCGTTTCCGAATTCGAGCATGACGCCGAAGCAGACGAAGATGAAGACGACGACGAAGACGACGAGAAGAAAGCAGAGCGCCGCGAAGCAACGGCCCACGACGCCGACGAAACTATTGCCGTACCGTTAGATGAAGCGCACGAGGGCTCTATACCCACCAAGCAGGCCGACGCGGTGGAGCGGCTCATTGATCTCCTAGAGGACGAGACCGCAATTTCCGAAGCGCAAGGCGACATACGGCCCATAGCCGAAGATACTGCCGAGCCCGTTGTAGCAGAGGCACGCAGCACCGGCCCATTTATGCCCCTAGAATCAGAGCCAGAAGGTGCGGCCGAAGCGGCAACCTACGCCGAGCAAGAGCCCGCTCCGCCTGTAGCGAGCAGTGCAGGTGGGGGTGGCACGCGTCCGCCAGTTCCACCGTCAGAAGCCGCATCTTCATTCCCTGACTTTGAGCCTACTCCACCACCGAGTGCGCCGCAGCCCTCTTTTAACCGTTACTACCAACCGGCATCTGAACAGCCTTTATCACCACGTACCGAGACGTATGCGAACGCCTTGCCCGCCAATTATGCCGAGGTTCGCACTCGCCCTAAGTCGGACGAAGCCGAGCTGCGTGCCAAAATTACCTGGGGCGTAACCGGTTTTGTTGTCGGCAATTATCTTGCCCGCCGCCGTCAGCAACGCTTTGAGGCTGAGGCCGATAAGCGCATGCAAGAAGCAAATCAGCGTTTTGCAGAAGTTAGCAGCGATAATGCTCTGTTGCAGCAGCGCATGGACCGCATGCCAGCTGCCGTAGCGCCCACGCAATATGAACAGCAACAGCCATATGGCTACAACCAGGTACCTATTCCTGCACCCACGGCCCAGTACGAGCAGCCGGCGTATCCTCAGCAGCCGTTACAGGAGCAATATCCTTTAACCGCCACATTTAGTACGCCCCGTTCGGAACAAATAGCTGCAACCGGTCAACCAGTACACTACGAACAGCCCTTACAACAGCAGTTTGAACGACCGCCCGCACCGTCGTCTGGCCCGGCAGAGATTGCACAGCCGCAACAAATGGCCGAGCAAATGCCTCAAGTTGTCGGCGAGGACGGCCAGCAAGTGGTGTTAGAACCCGGCCAGCGCCTGGAGCGTCGCGGCTGGTACAGTGTTGTTGTTGATGAGCATGGCCGCGAAGTGCAGGGTGCTATTAAGTATGGCGGCGCCATGCATGCAGAGCAGCGGCAAGAACAGGGCCTCGCAGCCTTTACTGCAGTAGATGCGGCAAGTGACCAAGATCCAGCCCAGCGTCAGCAGCAGGCACAAGCAGCAGACACGGCGGGCGCATCATTGGGCGGTGGCGGTAGCGCCCCGGCCAGCTACGCTGGCGGCAGCTATGGTCCCGCAATAAACCCCAGTAGTCTGCTAAGCAGCGGTCAGGCTGACCCGTCGCATTCCTTAGACTCCAAGGGTGCCGATTTGCAACACCGTTTATCGCAGCGCCAAAATCCCATTATAGCGACTCTATCAAACCCCGTGCTGTGGCTGGCATTTGCTTTGCTGGTAATCGCTTACTTTATTGCCGCATTACTTTAGTGCGTGTGTTGGCTGTCAAAATGGCTGCGCAACCATTGGTCAAGGCTACCTGTACCGCTCGCGCCCATGGCAACCACTAAGTCGCCCTGCCGTAAGTGATTCTTGATGTTTGACAGCAGCGTATCGTCTAGCGCGGCTGGCTCGGCGATGTCTTTATTGTGCATATAGGTAATAAGTTCTGCGGGTGTTAAAACTGGCAGGTTAGGGTCTTCGCGTGCTAAATACGAGGGCACCCAATATAGTTTGGCCACATTGGCAAACACATTGGCGTATTCGTCTTTTATGTAGTGTTGGCGTCGGTTTGTGAGCGGTTCGTATACGACGACAACTTGTTGGTTATGTGCGCCCGCAATTTCGAAAGCGGTGCTCAAGCCGCCCTTTATTTTTTCTGGAGTGTGGGCATAGTTTGTATATAAGTTTGGTGCCAGCAGTTCCATGCGTTGTGTAAGGCCGGGAAAGCGGTTAATGGTACCGATAAGCTGCTCTATTGGCGCGCCTGTGGCTACTTGTACGGTCTGTACTGCCAACCAGGCATCTTCGCGGGTAAATTGCCCTGGCAGAGTAAGCGACTGCATGTCTGGCTGGGTACGTTGTAGGATTTGAACCGTGGGCGAAGGAGTCATGCCTGCGTATTCGGCATCGTGCTGCCACATAATGGTGTGGGCGCTTTGGGCGATAAAGTCGCGAAATGCTTGGTTGTAATTATCGCGCGTGGGAAAGATCTCGTGGTGGTCCCAGGCCAGTCCGGTAATGGCGCTGAGTGTTGGCTTAAAGGCTAGAAAGTTTCGGTCAAACTCATCGCATTCGTATACAAAATATTGACCTTGCTGGTTAAAATCGGCCAGCGGCCCAAAGGGTATTTTGGCTCCCGTTGCATAGCTGATAGGTATGTTTAGTTCCTTAAACAGCCAAATGACCATAGCGGTTGTGGTGCTTTTGCCATGGGTACCGGCAATGGCAATAAGCTTTTGGTGTTTCTTATCTAGGAGCATGTTTAAGAATTCGTCACGTTTACTTGTGCGTATGCCCTGCTCGCGGCAAAATTTTAGTTCGGCTGGGTCTGCTTGTTCCATGGTAATTGCCGATGAATAGACGAACCAGTCAATAGGCTGTTTTTTATGGACACTGGCAATAGTGTCGTACGTTTGGTCCAGATGAATATCGGTAACGCCCAAGTCTTTAAGCGTGTGGATGTATGCGCCATCTTGTTTGTCCGAACCCGAAATAGTAAAGCCTGCTTGGTAGCCTAGCCGCGCCGCCGCACTAATAGCCGCGCCGCCAATGCCAGATAGGTATACATGCATAATCCTCAGTGTACCATGAGCCCATTTACTGTACTCCCCGCCGCTCCAAACCCATCTGGCGGCATCAAATACTCGTTTTGCTCGTCAGCGTGACTACGGTTACGCTTTTTCGCAAGAACGAATATTTGCTACTCATCAGCTGGCTTTTCGCTTTTGCGGGGAGATAGGAAATGGCTCAGTCTATTTTGTCAGTCGCCGCAGCAATAGGCCGCCCGCAAACCGCAGTATTGCCAGTCCCAAAAACAGTATGCTTGTCAGCATGCTAAGGCCGGCTATGTCTGGAGACCAACGGGGCGACACGA
This sequence comes from uncultured Candidatus Saccharibacteria bacterium, assembly GCA_964432725.1. Classification (GTDB taxonomy): domain Bacteria; phylum Patescibacteriota; class Saccharimonadia; order Saccharimonadales; family UBA4665; genus PMNU01. The sequence goes on from CAYSOP010000003.1 coordinate 88,052, forward strand.
AGTCAAACATATACACTGCAGCAGGAATCGGTTTTGCGGTTACGCCATGTTCTTTAACGTATTGCTCGATGCACGGAATACGTGTGCGACCTGACAGCCCGGCCGGAAATAATGCCTCGCACTGCGCTTGTGCTTCGGTATATACCTGCGAATTCGCGGTGTTTATTCGGGCTTGTTCGGCCGCTACTAGCCGTTCATAGGTATGTACAAGCTGAATAGGCGGGTATACACCGTCGTCGGTGGCGAGGTTGGTATTCATATGGTTGCCAACATATGCCCGCAGTTGCTGTAGGGCTTGTTCGACGTTGCCATTTTGTCCGTCTGCGGTCGAATCGGCAGTGTATACATTCTGGCGCAAGCGTGCCATGTGTTGGTAATTCGTACGCAACGAAGCCATGCATATAATTGCAAACACAGCGCAAACCGCCAGTAAGTACCACGTCTTAATAGGTCGGATAACGGTCCATAAGTGGTGGAGATAACGTTTGTTCATGATGATTATATTTATTATCGCACGGGCCGCCTTTTAAAATGAACAACTACCAAAAAGGCGTCTGCTGGCAGACGCCTTTTTGGTAGTTAGGCCACAATTGATGTGGCTTCACTGTGTAACTATTAGCTACACTTTTGACCGTTCGGGTTTTCGCTTACCCACTTGTCAACTGCTTTGGCAACCTGGCCGTCGGTCTTCAGGTTTTCCCAGAAGGTGACTTGGTCACGGTTAATAAGCATTTGGTCGTTAGGACCGTGTAGTTCACAGCCAAGCTTTACGAGCGAAATCTGGCTCTGCTGTGCAGCGGCAGTTGTAGTAGTCTTGCTGTTAGCGTCTTTCTGGTCAGGCTGTACTTGCTGGTTTACGTTCAGGTAGTAGATACCGCGCAAGTCAACGTACTGCCTGTTGATCTCTTTAATTTTGCCAAAGTATACCTGACCATTGGTTAGGAATACTGCTTGCTGTTTGCTGCTGTCGACGTAGTCGGTCTCTTTAGTACCGCCAAAGTAAAACAATGCTGCGAGAGCAACGACAAGGCCGGTTGCCGAGAAGAGCAGTATAATCCATACGGCACGTAACCAAGCTGGGCTAGACTTCCAGCTCACGTTTTTTTTGCTGCCACCGTTAGTGTGACCTGGTGCACTGCCGCCGTTAGAAGCAGTACGTGCCGGCGCTGCCGGCTGAGCTGCACCACGCTGTACATTAAACTCCATGGATTTCCCCCTGTTTAATCTCTAATTTATATACGTCCTAGTGTAATACATAAGCGTTATCTGCCGCAAGACCTGAGCGCCACCAACCCTGTGCAAAAAACCATTACAATTTTCACTAGAGTATGCCAGTGGTATACAAGTAATCTCGACTCTGATTGGCCATCACGTAAAGTGTTAGTGCTTAACAGTGAGCCTATCTGTATTGACAAACAAAAAAGTTACAGAGTATGTTAGGGATACCATCACTAATGCTAGAAGGGGATATTAAGCAAATGGCATTTACACAAACGAATCCAAAGGGTGTGCAGTACTATCTGAATTCTAAAGTTGTAACACTCCGCGGCGGCAAGCAGCAGACTATCTACTACTTCAGTAAGGACCTACGCCCAGACACCGCCGTCGATGAACTGCCAGAAGGTATGGAAGTCAACGTCAACCCACGCAACGGCTTTATGACCGTCAAGCGCAAGAAGTAATTAGTTTTTACTAAAGCATCTGACAATAAACGCCCGCCGGAAACTCCGCGGGCGTTTATTTTTCAGGGTACTACAGAGAGCGTTTACATAGTATACTTTTATGTATGTCAAAAAAACCTATCCTTACAGTACAAGACCTCCGCAAGCGCTACGGCGATAAAGAGGTCGTTAAGGGTATAAGTTTTACCGTCGAAAAGGGTGAGATATTCGGAATATTGGGCCCCAACGGCGCAGGTAAAACCACGACCCTAGAAATGATTGAATCTATGCGTCCCATAGATGGCGGCAGTGCCACTATTGACGGTATAGATGTAGCATCGCAGCCCTGGAGTATCCGGCGCATTATTGGGGTGCAGCCCCAGTCGCCCGCCTTTCAGGACAAAACTAAATTAAGCGAACTTATAGAACTTTTTGCTGCCGCGTACGGCGAAAAAATCGACCCCATGGAGTTTTTAAAGGACGTTCAGCTAGAAGATAAAGCCAGTAGTTTTGCCGAAAGCTTATCTGGCGGCCAGCGCCAGCGCCTGAGCATTGCAGCGGCCCTTGTGCATCGCCCTAAAGTCTTTTTTATGGACGAACCTACAACTGGCCTAGATCCGCAGGCACGCCGCAATTTATGGGAACTTGTACAACATATCCGCGACAAAGGCGTGACCGTTATTCTAACCACCCACTATATGGATGAAGCGCAGCTGCTATGCGACCGCGTGGCTATTATGGACGAAGGCCAAATTATCGCCCTCGATTCGCCGAACAATCTTATTAAGCAGTTACTTAAAAAAGGGTTTACCAAAAAGCAACATGTCGAACAGGCTGACCTAGAAGACGTGTTTATTGACTTCACGGGCAAGGGACTACGAGAATGAAACAACAATTTTTTACAGTATGGGTATTTGCCAAGCTAAACACACGGCGTTTTTTTAGGGATAAGCTTGCGCTATTTTTTGGCATTGCCTTTCCGGTAATCTTTTTGTTCGTGTTTGGTTTTATGACCAGCGGCAATAACGACACGTCATTTAAGATCGCCTTAATTAACCAGTCTGACACGCCAACGGCCAAAGCGTTTGTAACCCAACTGCAGCACAATAAAATATTCGAAATAGACAAAGCATTAACTACCGAAGCTGCCGCCAAAGAAAAAATGAACCGTAATCAGCTCGATGCTACCATTGTGTTGCCTAAAAGCTTTGGTGCGGTAAAGGATAATCAGCCATATCCATCAGGTAAGGTGCAGGTTGTCTACACTCAGAATAGTGATCAAGCCGGCCAAACGCTAACGTCGGTGTTAAACGGCGCACTAACCGGCATAAATGCCAAGTTTGTGTCTACCGAAAAGCCTTTCTCTGCAGAACCGGTACGTCTGGCTAACAAAAGTCTATCGTCGTTTGATTACACGTTTGCAGGCTTGCTGGGATTCTCTATTATCGGTCTCGGCATTTTTGGCCCAATTAACGTATTCCCCGAACTTAAAAAGCAGGGAATTCTGCGCCGCCTGCACACTACGCCTATACGCGTCTGGCAGTACTTTGTGTCTACAGCTTTAAGCCAAACAATTGTGGGATTAGTGTCGCTGGCAGTATTCTTTGCCGTTGCTATCGGCGTATTCCATTTGAACGTAGTAGGTAATTGGCTGGCAATTATTGCGTGGGTAAGCGCCAGTATCGTTATGATCTTAGGCATAGGATTATCTATCGGTGGCTGGGCGCACAACGAACGGCAGGCGGCACCACTCGGTAACCTCATAGTGTTTCCGATGATGTTCTTAAGCGGTACGTTCTTTCCAAGGTTTCTAATGCCGGAATGGCTGCAGACTGTATCTAACTTTTTGCCGCTAACACCGGTTATTGACGGTATTCGGCTGATTGCCACCGAGGGCAAAACTTTCCTAGACCTTGGCCCACAGATTGCCTTGTTGTTCGGCTGGATGGTAGTTATCTACATTATCGCCTTCCGTGTATTCCGCTGGGAATAACAACAGTAAGATAATCCACAGCTTTCTATTGCGTGTATGTCCATACTATTACGTACTAAGTAATAGAGGACCTACTATATGGCTGCCCCTGCACACACAAGCGTTACACAAACCACTGCTCATACAACAGACAATTTGCCCCAGGGTGGCCAAGCTACGACAACCCGAACTACCCGGGACGTACAAGCAACTACATCTGGCAGTGTTTTAGCTGCTCGAGTAATCTATTACATATTGGGCGTAATAGAAGTTATCTTGGCTTTCCGTTTTATATTAGCCCTGCTGGGCGCGAACCGCGCTAATGCCTTTGCCGACTTTATATTTAGTATAAGTTATCCGTTTGCTGCCCCGTTCTTTGGCCTGTTTGGTTACCAGCCTAGCTACGGCAGCGCACAGTTAGAAATGGGCACCTTGGTTGCCATGGCGGTGTACGCTTTAGTCGCCTGGGGTATCGTCAAACTTATTCGTTTACCTCGTGGTACAAACGAGCCAGAAGCCTAGCCGGCGTTTCTTACAATCCGCTGGCTTACCGGCCACGGTTAACGTCGCGAGCCGTCACGCTGACATTGCTTAAACAATTTAAATATATTATAGTATTGCGATGAATTCTGGAAATCATTCGCAGCCTGAACCCGTACCGGCGCCGTTTGTCCCTGAGGCAGGCGCTGGGTATAACTATTGGCGTCTGCCGGGCGAAAGCCCGGAGTTGTACGCCGCATTAGGTGTGGTCGTATTTAAAAAGTATATGCCTACCTCGGGTGATCTAATGGTGCGCAGGTTTCCCAGTTTATCCATTCTGCCTAGCGGCGTCGAAGGTAGCCGGGAGTCACGATTAGAAAAATTAGTCGATAATACAAAAATTCTAGAAAAGATACATCTTGGAACTACGGCTCTAACTGGCGTTATACAGGCAGGAGTGCACCTGATGCCGGGCTACAATAAGTATACGGACGCTGCGCTTGCAGGCGTGCAACTTATAACAAATGTTTATCCCATTATGGTACAGCGCTACAATCGTTTACGTGCGTTTAGAGTGCTAGATCATCTTCATAAGGTCGATTAGCGTTTTAGTAAACGGACAAGATGTGTCTAAAGGCTAATTAACGGTCCCGATGAGCGGTCGTTTGTGATGCGTTTGTAGGCAAGTTCTGCGCTAATAAGTGTGGTGGGCAGCCCAATGCCTGGGTTTACATTTGCGCCTACATAGTACAGTCCGCGTACTTTTTTGCTTTTATTGCTGGGTCTAAAAATAGCCGTTTGCGTAAATGTGTGGCTCAGACCCAGGCCTGTGCCTCGCAGGCTGTTAAAGGTTTTTGCAAAGTCGTCTACGCAAAAGCTTTTTTGGTATATCAAATGCTTGCGCAAACCAGGGAGTTGCATCTCTTGCTCTATTGTTTCGAGTACGCGTTCGCTAAAGGTGTGTAGTTCGTTTTGTGAATACTGAAGACCAGCCGCAACTGGTACCAGTACAAACAAGTTTTCGTGGCCTTTCGGCGCTACGCTTGGGTCCGTCTTGCTTGGAGCGCACACGTACAGTGATGGGTCGCCTGGAAAGTGCTGAGGCGATGCAAGCTCGGCAAAGTTCTTGCGCCAATCGTCACTAAACAGCAAGTTGTGGTGCACGATGCTGCTGTACTGCTTATTAACCCCCAGGTATAGCAATAAGGCAGAGGGGGCTAAAGTGCGGGTGCGCCAGTAGCGATCGCTGTGGTCACGTAGATTGGCGGGCAGTAGGGCAGTCTCGGTGTGCCATGGGTCGGCATCGCTGATAATCACATCAGCAGCCAGCGGTTTACCGTTTACCATAACGCCACTTACCTGACGGCCGATGGTGGTAATTTGTTCCACGGTGGCGTGGGTTTGGTATTGTACGCCGTGCTTGGTACCTATGCGTACGAGCGATGTAACAAGTTGCGACATACCGCCCATTGGGTAAAACACACCTTGCGAGAAGTCGGTATGGCTCATAAGACTATAGAGGGAAGGGGCATTGTATGGGCTTGCTCCCAGAAAAACTAGCGGGTACTGCACAATTTTTTGCAAACGCGGGTCTTTAAAAAAGCGGCCTACATAGCGGTCCATGGTAGAAAATAACGATAGTTTAGGGGCGGCCCGCAGTACCTCTGGGGTCATAAAGTCGCTGAGCCGGTCGTAGTTTTTGTATAAAAACCGGTCCATCGACACGTTGTAGGCGTAGCCGGCCCGCGATAAATAACGCTTTAGCTGTTGGCCCGCGCCTGGTTCTATAGCTTCGAATGTTGCCGCGTCTTTGTCTATATTGCTAGTAATGTCCAGGTGTTGGTTGGTGTCTTTGTAAAACACGCGGTAGGCGGGTGAGAGCTGGGTAAGTTTTAAATGATCGGTAATGTTCTCGCCCATAAGCGTAAAGAAATGTTCGAACACGTCGGGCATAAGGTACCAGCTGGGGCCAGTGTCGAAGGTAAAGCCATCGGCCTTAAGCAGTCCTGCCCGGCCGCCCAGTTGCTCGTTTTTTTCTAGCACGGTTACGTGGTAACCGGCTTTGCCTAGTAAACAAGCTGCAGCTAGGCCGCCAAAGCCTCCGCCAATAATTACTACCCTTTGTTGCTTCATTTGTCCCTATACTATAGCTTATGCAGCACTATGTATATTTGCTGAGTTTACTTGGCGCGGCCACTGGCGTACTGCTACTGGACCGGCGCTTTAAACTGGCTTGGTTTTGGCAGCCTGGCCGTACCGCGTGGTATATAGCCATTGGTTTTGTGTTCTTTTTAGCCTGGGATGTTACCGGCGTTGCACTCGATGTGTTTTCGACTAACCAGGTATGGGTAACGGGTTTGTATGTAGTAACGCCCGACCTGCCTATAGAAGAAATTATCTTTTTGCTGTTCCTCAATTACCTAGCGTTGTGCTCGTGGAGGTTTGCATGTTTACGTACGCGCTAATGTGCATACCGTTTGTTGCAGCTGTATTGGTGCTTGATCTATGGGTGCTGCGTACAAAGGTAACGCTCGAGCGCCGCACGTGGCTGGTTATTGGCGTGCTGGTTATTATAACGCTGGTGTTCGATCAGTTTATGGAACGCTATATATACATTCCAAACCCGGCAAAATCGCTTTTGCTAATCGGCGCTATGCCAATAGAGGACCTAAGCTATACAATAGTTGCAGTAATAGGTATGGGAATGTTGGTCCGCTATGGCGAAAAGCACAAATAAACTGTCTTTAATGGAAGTGTTTAAGACATCGCGTCCGGTGTGGTGGATTACTACAGCTGTACCATTTATGGCCGGGTGCTTGGTAGCCAGCAATAAAATAGACTTTTCTATGTTGTGGATAGGTACGGTGTATTTTGCTGTTTGTTATAACGTGCTGATGTACGGCATTAACGATATTTTTGATTACGAATCAGACATCCGTAATCCCCGCAAAACCGGCGTGCTTGCCAAGCACAAGCACCTGCCGCTGCTAAGCATTATTTTAATACTGAACATACCATTTTGGGTGTACTTTGTAGTCGCGGGCAGTGCGGCATCTACCGGATGGTTCATTCTTATGATGTTTATGGTGGTTGCCTACAGCGTAAAGGGGCTGCGTTTTAAAGAAGTACCATTTTTAGATTCGTTTACTTCTAGCTTTCACTACACCTCGCCGTTTATTTTTGGCATTTTGCTGGCAGGCGGTGAATACCTATGGCTGCCGGCATTTTTGGCCTTCTTTGTATGGGCTATGGCCAACCATGCCCTAGGTGCAATTCAAGACATTACGCCCGACCGCGAAGCCGGTATACAATCTATTGCCACCAAACTTGGTGCCGAAAAAACAATCGCCTTTTGCTTAAGCGGCTACATTGTAGCGGTGGTTTTGCCAACACTGTACTACGGTTGGATGGGCGTACCGGTAAGTATTGTACTGTTGTGGTACGTGGTGCTTATGGCAGGATCTGTGCCGTTTAGGAAGCGCACTAACAGCGCGGTGTTTCGGCGTATGTGGCGCATGCTAACGTTTATGAACTATTTGGCAGGCGGCCTTATTAGCATGTACTTGCTATGGGTTGCCTCCATGGCTACCTAGGCCTAAATGTTGTATAATTACTAAAAATGGATGTATATAAAAGTCTCCCCCGGCCCTTTTTTGTGCTGGCCCCAATGGACGATGTGACCGATACGGTCTTTCGGCAAGTGGTGGCAGATTGTGCGCGCCCGGATTTATTTTTTACCGAGTTTACCAATGTAGATGGGCTGCAAAGCCCTGGCCGGCCCCGCTTGCTTAAAAAACTGCAGTTTACGCCAAAAGAGCAGCCGCTTGTTGCCCAAATATGGGGTAAAGACCCCGACAATTACCGTAAAACAGCGGCCGAACTAGTAGATATGGGCTTTAGCGGCATAGATATAAACATGGGCTGCCCCATTAAAGTTATTACCAATAACGGCTGTTGCAGTGCGCTTATTAATAACCGCGAACTAGCCGTCGAGATTATTCAGGCAACCCAAGAAGGTGCAGCCGGCCGTGCGCCGGTAAGCGTTAAGACACGCCTAGGATTTAACGAGATTGACCTTACGTGGCACAAACTGCTCCTGCAACAAAACCTTAGCATGTTAACTGTGCACGGTCGCACCCGCAAAGAAATGAGCGAGGCACCCGTACATTGGGACAGCGTAAATCAGGTGCGCGAATTACGCGACCGGATAGCCCCACAGACTCTTATTGTCGGCAATGGTGATGTCGAGACTATGGCTGAGGCCCGAAAACTTGCTGCGACGAACAAGCTAGACGGCATTATGATTGGCCGCGGTGTATTCCATGACCCGTTTGTATTCGCTGCCGAAAGCCCCTGGGCAGATTACACCAGTGCCCAAAAGGTAGAATTGTACACTAAACACGTTAAGCTTTTTGCAGACACGTGGCAGGATAACCAACGGCGGATAGCCACCCTCAATAAGTTTTGCAAGATTTATATAAATGGCTTTGACGGTGCTAAAGAATTGCGCGAACAGCTAATGGCCGCACAGACGGCTGACGAGTTATTGGCTATGCTTCAGCTAGCGCACAGACTTTAGGCTATAATATCTACAATGATTAAGTCTGAACATCTTACAAAAACCTATCGCAAAAAAAATGCCGTCAACGATTTATCGTTCGAGGTAGAAACCGGTAAGGTAACCGGTTTCTTGGGCCCGAACGGCGCCGGCAAATCTACCACCATGCGCCTTATGCTTGGCCTGGATAACGGCAGCGGCCACACCACTTTTGATGGTAAGGTACTGCACGATTACGCACGCCCTTCGCAGGTAGTGGGCATTTTACTAGAAGCCAAGGCTTTTCATCCTACCCGCAGTGCCCGTAACCATTTGCGCGTACTGGCAGCTGCCGGCGGTATACCCGATGCCCGGGTTGCCGAAGCATTAGATATTGTCGGATTAACCGAAGTCGCAAAAAAAGGTCCGGGCAAATTTAGCTTGGGCATGAGCCAGCGTCTTGGCATTGCCGCCGCTATACTTGGCAAGCCCAAATATTTATTACTCGACGAGCCTGCGAACGGCTTAGACCCAGAAGGCATTGCCTGGCTGCGTACGTTTATTAAAGATTATGCTGACCAAGGCAACGCCGTATTTATATCCAGCCACTTGTTAAGCGAAATGTCGCAGATGGCTGATAATGTAGTAGTTATTGGCAAGGGCAAATTAATTGCCAACGCCCCGATGGCCGAGCTGGTGGCGGGCAGTACACACGCAGGCGTGTATGTCCGTGTACCCGACCAGCGAAAATTGCAGCAAAAACTACAGGCTGCCAAGTTGGCATTTGAACCGTTAGATGGCGGCATTAAAGTGACCGGCACTACAACCGATGAGCTTGGTAAGATTATTTTTAACGCAGGTATGCCAGTGCTCGAACTGTCTAAACACAATGCATCATTAGAAGAAGCCTTTTTGGAACTAACCGCTGGTGCTGCCGAATACAAAGCGACCGACAAAGCCCAGAAAGGGAAGCAGTAATGTTAGACACGATTAAATCAGAACTGCGCAAACTGCTTACTATCCGTTCTACATACATGATAATCGGCCTGAACATTTTGCTGATTGTACTTATGGCATTTTATATACAAGGCATACGTACCGGCATAACAGTAGAAACTTCTCGTACTGCTTTTTCGGACATAGCCATTAATGCGGCCCTCACTTGCGGTACCCTATCGGCTATTATTGCCATTCTGATGCTGTCGCACGAATACCGGTACAACACCATTACCTACACCCTCACTGCATCGCGTAGCCGCACTAAGGTACTGCTGGCAAAAATAGCTGTACTGAGTGCGTTTAGCATTGTGTACACCTTAGCCATGACTGCTCTAACTCTTGGCATGCTGTATTTAGGCGCGGTTGTTGTTAAGGGCTACACTCCGGTGCACCAGGACTTTGCAGTGTGGGATACGCTGTGGCGCGTATGTTTTTACGGCTGGGGAAACACTATGATTGGCCTACTGTTTACAGCCCTCATTCGTAACCAGGTTGGGGCTATTGTAGGGTTTTTAATTACGCCTATTGTCGTAGAACAACTACTAGGGTTTTTGCTTAGGTCGAACAGTATCTACCTGCCCTTCATTGCATTGCAACGCATATTGTCGCAAGAAGTGCCACGGTCCGGCCAAGTAGCACTAACCCACGCTTCTGCAGCACTTGTTGTATGTATATATTTGGCAGTCGGCTGGCTGATAGCTTGGCTGCTGTTCCTACGACGTGACGCTAATTAGATAACTGCCGCTTAGGTATTATGTATATCGGTTTTATGTAGTCTGCCGACGGTGCCTGGGGGAATAGCCTGCTTTTGTATGACATTGTATCCGGTTTTTCTGTAGACAATGTGCTCTACAGAAGGCACCTCATGCCCAGGCACTACCACAAAGTGATCGCGCTGCTTGTGTAGCTGGTTATATTGTTCGGGTGTAATTTTAATCCTTTGTTTACAGTTTTCGTCTGAACATTCGCAGTAAAAGAATAAAGGTAGCTTAGCGGCATTTGTATCTATCTGCTCTTGTTGACGATCTGCCGCTGCTATGTCGGCCAGCAGGTCAAAGCCTTTTTGTATTTGTTCGTTCTTTTGCCTAAAGGCTATTTCGTTCTCTATCAGTCGTCGTTTATACGAGGTTCTAGCCATGGCAACAGTATCCTCAGTCGTGCGCTCAGCCTCAGTGAAAAATGCTACAGCCATAGTTGAAGGGCCTGATAAGTCATGCGTAAAAAGGCATTAAATTATTAAATAAGCGTATTTTACAACACCCGCCTCTGTTGTTCGTATATTGTTAATTTGGGGTAAAACACTTTATTGTTGGCGCACGTAAAAAGGAGCGCCAATGTAACTACTGTTTGTAACGTATGTAATTAGTAACACTAAAGCATAAGGAACAATATGAGCAATAAGAGGCTAAAGCTGGGTGTCATTGCCTTTCTGGCCGTTGCAAGTGTATTTGTTGCGGGCGGCGGCCGGGCATACGCGCACTATGTATACGAACTGGGTATGATGTACCAAACAAACGAAGATTGTGTAGATGGGTATTCCGAGGTAAGCCATGGCACCGGATACGGGTATTCCAAAACAACCGTAGGATCAAAATATCAATATAACGGCAACCCTTGCGGCCAAGATTTTCAGCGGCCTGCAGGCTACCTTAAAAACCGGCAGCGCTTTCAGTTCCAGGCTGCACCGGGCATTGCCAACTGTCGCGACACTGGAGACATATACAACACCAGCAACACTTTTCAGGTACAGGTAACGCGTACCCACACAAGCAATTGTGGGTCATGGAATTACCGCACAGAACTAACTGGTTTGATGCTAAACGGCACCTGGAAGGGTGGCGTATTGTCGTCGGGCTACCATTACATTTATTAACCGCCAGGTTATTTACTAACAGTAACAGTAAGGACAGAACACTATGAAAAAGATGTATGTTGTACTGGCCGGAATCGCCGTATTAGGCGCCACAACAATTAGCACGGTTGCGGTTAACGCAGCTACGTCGCCCCAACAGCGGCCAAGCTGGCTGAGCGCAGACGGCAAAGTAGATTACAAAAAAATGCCAGACAGTACGCAGGTGCCCTATACCTGCTGGAATGGTAAAAAGACAACCCTTAGCGGTAAAGAGCTAAAAGACAGAACCTTTAACCATGCCATGCCCGGGTCGGCCAAGCACACACTGGGCATGCAAAAAAGCCGCGAACTGGCTGCAATTGCTGGCGTAGCCAGTACCGACAGCACCGGTGCCCAGGTATTTAACCTAGACGAATCCAACCCTGCAGTCGAGGCGGTAATGATTAAGTACGAGGCAAAGGAAACGCCGCAGTGTCAGTAGCAAGAGTATTGGTACTGCTAGCAACGGGCCTTGCCCTACTGTGCAGCATATTAGCCCTAGTGGTATTTGCGCACGAATTTGTTGGCGTTGGCGGCGGCCCGCTAGAGGTTGTGCATAACCTAGAAGTATGGCTCATGACCGTTGGCTACCACACAGCGCTTATCCTCCTTGCCGCCACAGGCGTGGCGTACCTAGGCCGCAAGTTGTAGACGGCAAGTGGGCGCTACCTAGGGCTGAGGTAGTGCCCACATCTGCAAAGTCGTAGCTGGTATGCATTTGCCTTATAAAAAGCACTGCCCGCAGGCAGTGCTTTTTGGCTAGCTTTAGTCTAAGCAACGTACTGACGTACGAGCTCGTTTACGTTTTGTTTAATTTGATCATAAATATAATCTGTATGGCGCAGCCATTCCTGATGCGTTGTAACTGGTGTTTTGGCTTCATCTGAATCGGTTATATCCCAAACCAGCGTCTTTAAAGGAAGCTTAACTACTTGGTCGCATTCTATTGGATGACCGAGGACTGTCCTCTAACGGATAGCAAAAAATGCAAAATAAAAAAGCGCTGCTTTTAGGGCAGTGCTTTTTTGGTGGGGGTGGATGGATTTGAACCATCGACCAAAGGATTATGAGTCCTCTGCTCTAACCACTGAGCTACACCCCCTTGGTAATGAGACACCCCAGAGGGGTTTCTCATCGGACCTTGCGAAGTAAATTCGCATTTGCCCTGCGGGCAAACCGATCCTGCTCTTCCCAGTCGGTGGTTAGGAAGCGCTTGGGTAAACTAACAGAGTGAGTATAGCAGATTTAGTCTCTGTTATATAATGGTTATGTAAGTACTATGCAAACAAAAATTAAAATGCATCAAGAAAGACTATTCCAGGCGCTTGCCGGGCTTAGAGACCTGCGAGTTTTGGGCTTATTGGTGTTTTTGGTTATTGTACTTTTAGTTAGCTGGAGCGGTGTTAAGGCCATAGAAACAAACTATGGCCTGCAAAAGCAGATATCTACCCTAGATCAACAAAACAACGTGCAAAAACTGGCCAACCAAAACCTAAAACTACAAAACGATTATTACAAAACGCCGCAGTACCTAGAGCTTGCGGCCCGTAAAGATTTTGGTTTAGCGGCAGCAGGCGAGACGGTACTGGTTGTGCCCAAGCATGTAGCGCTGGCACATACGGTAGATTTGCCTAAGCAGCCCGGCATTACTGCTGAGGCGCCGGAGGACAATGCTAAAAAGCCCGCCTACCAACGCAACTTTACGGCTTGGTTAGATTTTTTGTTCCATCGTCATCAGCCGCAATAAGCGGTATTATAAGTACATAATGATTACGCTAAAGCGTTTACTGCCTATTTTTCTGCCGCTTGTAGCGCTCTATGTGCTTTTTCTGCCTGCGGCAGCATCAGCGCATATTAACGGTAAAGCTGTTGTTAACCTAAATGGGCTGGACGTTGTACCAAGCAGCAACCCGTACTCTATAAACGACCAAGGCCCAGAACTGTACGAGCCGCACCAGGCAATGACATTTGCGATTAATAAAAGGGCGTTACCAGCATCGGTTCCGGCAGATTCAGAATTTAAATGGACATGGGGCGACAGTACGACACCGCATATTGGGCTGCATGGCCGCCACCGTTACGCCAAAGCCGGTACGTACATAGTGCAGGTGGAGTTCCGTGCGCCGGGCCAGTCAGATTTTGCCAGGCTAGACACCGTAGAAGTGGCGCTTAAGCAGCCCCCGCGCACCATGGCAAATATGCTTATCTTAGGTGGCTCTATTGCCGTGGTGCTGGTAGTTATGGGGGGTATTCGTCTGCTCCATAAGCGGCGCAGCAGCGTGGTAGTATTGAAGCATAAACGTAGCAAGGGCAAAGGATAGTGCGATGAAGCTCAAAATTGTTGGACTGGTATTGTTGGCGGCAGTGGTGATGTTTGGCGCGTATACGCTGGCTAAGCCTAAGGATGACATCGTAAAACCCGAATCTACCAGCGAGGCTTCTACCATTAAAGAGTTTGTACTCGTCGTAAAAAATAGAAAACTAGTAGAAGGTACCGATTCGCCACTAGTCAAGAAGAACGACACCGTTACTATCAGGATAAAAGTAGACGAACCCGAAGAACTGCACATACATGGCTACGACCTAGCGTTAAATCTAGAAAAGAACAAACAAGCCTCTATTACCTTTGTTGCCGATAAAACTGGTAATTTTCCGTACGAACTAGAACATTCCAAGACAGACCTTGGGTCACTGCAAGTCCAGCCGTAACTATGGACGTAGCGTTCTTTGCACACGCTTTTGGACAACGGTACGACTTACCACTACCGCTATGGCTGTACATATATGGCGGGGCTGCGGCCGTGGTTGTGTCGTTTGCCGTGGTCGGCTATTTTTTAGATAAAAAGAGAATTACCGCTAGTAAACTGCGGTTGTTGGGTACCGTGCCGCAATGGGTACGCGCAATGCTTGCGGCAGTAAGCTTGGTATTATTTAGCTTTGTGGTGCTTACCGGACTAGTCGGCAGCCAGGTGGCAGTCGAAAACCTAAATGTTACTATTTTTTGGATTATCTTTTTGTTGGGTTTTACCTACATTACGCTGTTGGCAGGCAACTGGTGGCCCTATATCCGCCCCTCGAGCACTATTGTGTCGCTGCTAGAGCGACTGGCGGGTACGCCATTTGGGCCGATTGCGCAGTACCCAAAGTGGCTTGGTTATTATCCAGCCTTGCTTACGTATGGCGGGCTTATTTGGCTAGAACTATTATCTTCTGGTTATGGCGTTGTGCCGCAGAATTTATCGTGGATACTTTTAGGCTATACGGCTGTTTCCGCAGCAGGCCAGATTATATTCGGCCGCGACTGGTACCGGTATGGCGACCTGTTCAGCGTGTTTTTTAAGATTGTTGGCAAGATTGCACCACCTACTATTAAGCAAGGTAAGCTGTACGCCCGTACGCCGTTTGCCGGGCTTTTGCAGCAGCAAACTTGGCGGCCGGGCATTGTGTTATTTGTGCTGTTTATGTTGTCGTCGACCGCTTTTGATGGGCTGCGCGATACAAAGGTGTTTGCGCGTATTACTACGGTACCGCACGATTTGTTTTTAATAATTATTCCGTGCGTCTTTTTGGTGCTGTACGGATTATGCATGGCAATTATGCGGGCTTTGTCGCGTACAAAATTATCCGTTATGCAGCTGGCGGCAACCTTTAGCCTGAGTATTGTACCGATTGCGGTTGCCTACAACATTGCCCATTACTGGACGCTGCTTTTAGTACAGGGCCAGCGGATTGTTGCGCTGATGTCCGACCCCTTTGGCTGGAATTGGGATTCGTTCGGTACAGCTGGCCACAAAATAGATGTCGGCATAGTGGGGGCTGGCACAGTGTGGTATTCGCAGGTAACGATAATTGTGCTTGGCCATATAGCTGCCGTGTACATTGCGCACCGTATTGCCTTAAACCTATATCCAACAACCAAACAAGCGCTTACCAGCCAATACCCCATGTTGCTGCTTATGGTCGTCTATACCATGGCTAGCTTATGGATTATTGCGCAGCCAATTATAGCTAGTTAACTATTTGCAGTAGTCGCTGGTTTTGCCAGCTTTGCCGTCGCCGCCGGGCAAGGCCAAGGCGGCTGTTTTGTCGGTGCTTGGGAGGCTGTTAAGCCAACAGGTGGCGTAGAATGCTTGGGATTTACTATCGTTGTGGGCGGCTGCATATGTAGCGTTCTTGGAAGCCTCGTTCGGCTTGCGTAGGTCGTATACGCCAAAGTCCATACCAACATTTAGCTTGGGTGCCGGGTGGCCGACAGCGGTAGCAATCAGCTCGCCAGCTTTAAAGGTGGTGCTGGTAAGCGGCGTGGTGTGCGACGATTCGGTTGCTTCTGGTAGCTGGTCGGCTATCTGTTGCATGGTATCTGTGAGTGTTAGCAGGTGGTCGTAGCGCATTTGTACGCCGCAGGCGTTTTCGAAGTCAAACATGTATTGTTCGTCGCCAGCTTCGAGGTAGCGTACGCCATCTATGACTTTTGCGTCCATTGCCAGGGCGACGTTTACATCATTATCGGTGTTGTTGCCAAATAGAAAGCCGCCATGGGGCTTATATAAATTACGGGTTTGTCCTGGGTACAGTATGGCGGTGGCTTGGGTAAGGTCTACTGGGCTTTGGCTCAGAAGCGGGTCGGGGCAGCTGGGCGGTGTAGCGCTTGGTTTCCATTCGTCGTTTATAAACGCCCAGCTTAGGGTGCCGTCTTTTTTGTTGCCTGAATGGTTAATGATAATGTTGTTGAACGGAGTTTTTTTAGACAGCACTACCCAGCCTGCATAGCCGATAACACCCAAGACGACAATAATAAGTAAGAATGCCAGCACATGGCCAAAGCCTGCTTCATTGTGGTTATGTTTCATATAGTAAACTATAGCCCACCGAGTGTAGGATATACAACAAGCTTATTCTTCGGCAACGGGGAGGCGGCTGCGCAATGGCGTCTCGCGCAAGAACAAGGCAACTACAAATGCAAGCAAGGCAATGGGTACGGCCAATAAGAACATATCGTGGAATGAACGCACAAATGCTTCTAATACCGTGTTCATAACACCGGGCGGTAGCTGCTGCAATCCGGCGCCGCTTTGAATGCTGGCTACGCTTACGTTGCCAAGATTGGCACCCTGCGGGAGTCCTTGCAATAAGTGGTACGACAGCCGGGCCGTTAAAACGGCTCCAAAAATAGCGCCGCCGAACGACGAGCCTAAGCTTCTAAAGAAGGTAGCCGAAGACGTTGCCGTACCCAGCACCTTGTGGTCAACCGAATTTTGAATTGCCAACGTCATAATCTGCATAAACGACCCAATACCAGCCCCAATAATAAACAGCCATAAACCAAGTGTCCATTCGCTGGTAGTAAGGGTCACATGGCTAGCTAGCCACAAACCAAACGCCAGCACTAATGTGCCCACAATAGGAAATATTTTGTACCTGCCAAGCTTGCTGGTTAACCTGCCAGAAATAATAGAAGCGCCCAAAAGCCCGGCAACCAGGGGTATCATTAACAGCCCAGATTCTGTGGGCGAATAGCCGCGCACAATCTGCTGGTACAAGGGAATGTACAAAATAGAGGCAAACATGGCTATGCCGGCCAGCAGCGACAGCAGCACCGACACGGTAAAGATATCGTTTTTAAATAGGCTGAGGGGAATAATTGGTTCGCTGGCTTTCTTTTCGCACCATACAAATAATGCTGCTAATACAATACCTGAGGTAACCAGACCGATAATCTCGGTCGAACCCCACGGGTAGCTGGTGCCGCCCCATACGGTGGCTAGCAATAAGCATACTGATGCGCCTGCCAGTAACGTGGCGCCCAAATAATCTATTTTGTGCTGCTTTTTGTGTACAGGTAAATGCAACCTCGTACTAACGGCAAACAAAGCCAAAACGCCCAAAGGGATATTGACGAAAAATACCCAGCGCCAGCTCAGCGAATCGGTCAAAAAACCGCCCAGCAGCGGCCCGGCTACACTGGACACGCCAAATACCGCCCCGAAGTACCCCATATATTTGCCTCGTTCGCGGGGCGGAATAATATCCCCCACAATAGCCAGTACTAGCGACATCAAGCCGCCGGCACCAACACCTTGCAGCGCCCGCGCCAGCACAAGCTCGTTCATGGTCTGCGATATGCCGCACAGTACCGACCCAGCCAAGAATACGGCAATGGCAAACAAAAATATCTTTTTGCGCCCAAATAAGTCGCTTATTTTGCCGTAAATCGGCGTGGTAATGGCGCTGGTTAATAAGTACGCAGTAGCTACCCACGACAGCTTATTCAGACCCTGTAGTTCGGTGGCAATACGGGGCAGGGCGGTCGACACAATGGTTTGGTCTAGGGCAGCCAGTAGCATTACCAGCATAAGCGCACTCATAATAACCATAATTTGGCCATGGTCGTACGCGGGTGGGGTGTTTTCGTTATTAATTGCCGACTCCTTCCGTTTACTGTTTTTCTGGGCCAGATTCCTGGTTTAGGGCGTTGGCTAAGTCTTGTACCATAGCCTCTACTTCTTCGGCCTTAATAAGCACCAGTGCAGGGCGGTGCGGGCTGCTAAGTATGACTACTTTGCTGCCGGCTTTTAAGCCCAGGCTGTTGCGCGCTTCTACAGGAATAACCAGCTGACCCTTATCGTTCAGCGTGGCCGTACCAAGAATTTTAGGAAATACATGTTCAGACATAGGTAAAAAGTATTACTTTTCTTACTTTTACTATATGCCCAGCATAGCAAATAATCCAGACCTTTTATTATGGCAAATGCTGGCCGCCGGTAACACCAATGACTTCTGCGGTAACAAAGCTGGATTCCGGGGAGGCCAGGAATACATAGGCAGGGGCGACTTCTGCCGGTTGTCCGGCACGGCCAAGTGGCGTCTTGGCGCCAAATTCTTCTAGCGCTTCTGGCGGTTGGCCGTGGCTAGGCTGTAGTGGTGTCCATACCGGGCCTGGCGCGATGGCGTTTACTCTAATACCCTTTTGGGCGACTTGTTTAGCCAGCGCTTTGGTAAATGCCATAATGGCGGCTTTGGTAGATGCGTAATCTAGCAGTGTAGGCGAGGGTTGGTAGGCCTGGATTGACGTCGTGTTAATAATAGTGGCGCCAGGAGGCAGGTGGGGTATGGCTGCCTTACAGATCCAAAACATGGCATATATATTGGTCTTCATTGTTTGGTCGAACTGTTCGGTCGAGATATCTGCAATGTCTTCTACGGCTATTTGTTTGCCAGCTATGTTGGCCACAATATCTAATCCGCCTAGCTCGGCTACTGCCTTTTGGACGAGTTCGGTGCAAAAGGTTTCGTCGCTGATGTCGCCTGGCAGGGCTACTGCTTTGCGCCCGGCTTCGGTAATAAGCGCAACCACTTCTTTGGCGTCAGGCTCTTCTTCGGGCAGATAGTTCAGTACTATGTCGGCACCCTCGCGTGCAAAGGCAATGGCAGTGGCCCGGCCTATGCCGGAATCTGCACCGGTTACCAAGGCTTTACGGCCTTTTAGCCTGCCGGTGCCCCTGTAGCTGGTTTCGCCGTGGTCTGGTTTTGGGTCCATATCTTTGGCCAGTCCGGGTTCGGGCTGTGTCTGCTTTTTAAACTTAGGCTGTGGATACTGCTTTGTTGGGTCCTGCATAGTGTATTGGTCGTTTGTTGCCATGGCGTTGACCTCCTTTGCTTACAACTCGTGACAGTACTTACGGTACGAGTATCTAGAAAGGTATGCAGTCAAAAATTAAGCAGCAGGTAGCTGTTGTATATTGCCATATGGTGGTATGGTTTTTGGTATGCCAAGAAATAAACCAGAATTACCGATAGTTACTGTATACCGAGCAATGAAAAAGGCTCATAAAGATATAGAGCCTCCTTTTACTGCGGCATCGTTAGTCAACTTGGTCGGGTTAGAGGGCGATCAGCCAGACGAGCGGGAACTTATGGAACGATTTATGGGCGGTAAGATATCGTTTGGTGGCCTTCGTGCACTATTTTTTATGAAGGAAGATCTTAACTATTTGATATCGGCCACTAACGAGTATGCAGCTAATCCAGCGCAAGAGACAATTGCTCAGGCGCTGGGAGCAGTTGTAACGAGGCAAGTCGAGAGAGAGGGGGCTATTTGTAGCTTCGTGCAGGACGTTGCCGGTAGGACTACGCGCGAAGACATTATCCCGGAACACATAAGGGTACAGATTTTAAACGCACCGTTGGAGCATTAGTAAAAGCCTTACGACATGGACGGTGTGAATACGCGCTGTTCATTACCGCGTACTAGTAGTTACACATGCTCTTTTTGAAAGGAGTATTTCTAGCCTTTCGAACGGTCCTAGTTTTGGCCGGCCATCATTGTGGTTGCTTTGTCGCCACGGTCGTAAGTAATGGCATTGCTAGTAAAGCCATTAACCTGAGAAGCTGTCTTGCCTTCGAAGACCTCCACCTTAAGCTCGCGCTTAGCCTTCATCTCTACCAGTACTGTGGCCATGGTAGGGCCGGTCGTGCTCAATTTGATCGTCTTGGGTACCGAGGTGCCCAACCATTTGCCGCCGGTTTCGTCTTTGTGTTCGTATTGGGCGAGTTCGTACTTAACGATGCCACTGCTCGTGTCGAGTGTATCCGGGGCGACAGACGGCGATTTAATACTGTACTGCGAACCATGATTGATAGCTCCAGTAGAGAATACCCAGCCATCTGGATCTAAGAAGTCAGGGATAAGTGCCAGGTGTCCATCGGCGTAGCTCATTGAGCTAAAGTCTTTCTCGCTGAACGCGCCGATATAGCCGTTGGTTCCTTCTTTAAACCATCCGCCAACTGCCTTGCCGTCTATGTCGTAGGCAAGTTTGCCGTCGCGTGGTTCTGCCGTGCGAACGTAGTAGGGCAGAAGAGATGCTGTTACTTCGTCGGTGTAAAAGTCGGTGGGTGGTACGGTGCTGGTCTTCCATGGTTCATAGTTGCTGTATGCCTTCTGAACCAAAAGATTGTCTAAACTCTTGGTGGTGTCCCAAACTGCGTAATCAAGCGTTTGGCCGCCCACGCGTGCAATAACCTGCCCTTCTTTTACGGGAATGTCGACTGCCATTGGCCCGTTGTTCTTTGTGTTCCAGCCAGCTGGCATTTGGGCTGCAATTTCTTCCGATAAGCTGTTTGCAAGGTCAAAGTAACTAAAGAACGTGCACGAATAGCTAATCACACCGCGGACGTCGTAGGTGCTGTTGCCTTTGGGGCGAACTTCGACAGTAACGAGTGTGCCGTTTGCTGGCGCTAAGACATCATACGTGCTTGGCGCAGCCTTTTGATTTTTGCCAGAGAAATATTGGTGGTCGACTGGTGTGACATGCCCACCGGCAACAAGGCCATACGGCAAAATAGTGCTCAGGTCGCCCGGACGCATTGGCGCAGAACCAAGTTTTTTGCTGCCTTGTCCATCGCAGTTGTTTTTAGAAAGGTATTTGCCGCGTTCCACAGCATCGCTCGAGAACTGGGCAGAATTAGTGCCGGGGTCTTTCTTATCCTTATGTATTACTCTATAGCCGATCGCCCCAACTACACCTACAACAACTATAAAAAAGAGTAATCCGATAACGTGAAAGCCACTTTGATCTTTGCGCATTGTATACCACCATTAAATTGTTAAGCTTAAGCTTTATTGTCTCAGGTTTATTTCAGCGAGGCTAGAGGTTTATGGGTTGGTCCGATGTTACGCTGCTCGCCGTAGCAGGCTATAACCTAGCATTTAGCCTTTAGGACCATTTCAACCTCCGGAATATGTGTATTGCCATACACATTTCCGTTATCCACTACTGCCGTATCAGTTTGTACAAAACCAAATCGCCTATAGAACTTGATTGCATTGTCGTTATAACTGGCTACCAATAAGTAGATGTCTTCTTCGCGACCATGCCATGCAAGCGCCTTCTCCATGAGCTGGCTACCAATACCTTTACCTTGAACATCAGGTAGTACGTACATAGCACCAATACGCCGCCTGCCTTCAATAATACCTGGTGCCGCCATACCAACGACTTTACCCGACTCACGAGCAACAAAAACAGCTACCGTGCCGTCATCGGTCTCGATACGCTTACGCCAATTAGCGATGTTCTGAGGTATACGCTCACCATTATTGCCCTCAGTACGTAATCGTATGTCTTCCCGGCTTATGCCAGCCTTGTCGTTCGGATAGGTTGCTTGCCACGTTACTCTTAATAGTTCGGATATTGCTTCGGCGTCGTCCGGTGTTGCACGCTCTACAGTAATTTGCATATTATTTGCCTCACTCGATGACTTTATTTCGCCCATACCCTTCAGCATACCAAGAACGCAAAACAATACTCGAAACTAACTTACAGAGCGGGAACCTAGAGGTTTAACCTTTAACAGAGTTTAAAAAGTGAATTTATTGCAGAAGGGCCAGGATCGCTGTGCTCTTGCACTGCGGCGTGCTCGAAGCAAGCTTCTGTGCGCGTCCTCATTTCACCGAACCTGGGACTACGCCCGTGCCTGCGGCACGTGCTGTCCCAGAACCCAGTCCAGCACCATAACCAAAACAAAACACCCACTTTCGTGGGTGTCTTATTTTGGTTGAAGCCGATATGACTGCTTGGAACCTACTTAAGAGCGAACTTATGGCCGCCGCACAGATTATGCACGCAATGCCGTCATCTTATTAATGGATCACTATGCTGGATGTGATGTTACTTACTATGGCGTCGTACTCCGCTTGATTTGTAGCTGTAACTGAATCTTGGGAACACAAAGCGGGAATACTTAGCTCACCATAGTGATCCTTCAGTTCAAAGATGTAGCGCTTAAACGTACAGCCTTCGTCTTCGGATGTGAGCAGATAAGCAAAGCCGCCACTGACCTTTTCTTTGGTCTGCAGATCATAGGTATCACCCACCTTATACTTGTCCTTACTGGCTGGATTTACATCCACAATCTGCCAATCACCACTATCTGTTGGTTTTATGGTAGCACCGTACTTTTGAGTAACTAAAGTGTAAATATTTGCAGGGTAGATAGCAAAACTTACATTACCTTGTAACTCCTTAGTGGTTTCATTGATACTGTCAGTATAAAGACTCAGCACAGCCTTTGACTGGTCGCCTGTGACACCTTTGAATTGACCCCATTCAGAAGGATAGCCAAATCTGACACCATATGTAGTATTGTCGTATTCTAGCCATCCTGCTGGTAGTTTTTGACTGCTTATGGTTGCGGGTTGAGCTTTCGTTTTTTCGCTAGAATGACTTGCAGTCGGTACTGATTTATCAGTGCCGTGTTTTGTATGCCATAAATACCATCCGATAGCGCTAATAACACCAACTATTACGAGAATTAACAGAGCCTCTACAGCGCCGAAACCATCTTGCTTGTTACTTATTTTCATACTTGCTTTAAGCATATGGTTTTAATTATTACCATGCAAGAAAAAAGACGGTTCTAAACCGTCCTAATCTATCTAATTTGGTTGCGGGGCCAGGACTCGAACCTGGGACCTCGTGGTTATGAGCCACGCGAGCTGCCGCTGCTCCACCCCGCGTCATCGTATATACACGTAGAACTCAGTTATCTTACCAAAACAGAGGTAAGTAGTCAATTGTCAGGGATAGACCGCATTGTATTTATGAACAAATAGTTTATAGTTAACTTCCAATGATACACAGTGCCGGCAACCCGCTGCCTATTTCCGAAATCTTACAAGTGTCGGTTGATAACCGGAGCAGTGACCACGAGAGGTTAGCAAAAGGCCATGGGCAAGCGGTGGAGGCTATCATGCGGTACACCTGCCAGGGCGCTCAGATTGTCCGTCCCGTAGGTAAAGAACAGGCTAATGTCCAGGAGGCCATAATGTGGTCTATAGATAGCCGCATAGATGATGGCCGCATTGATTACGCCACAAGGGTACGCGCTGTAATAGGGCCAGCAACCCAAGAGGTACAACCCGAAGGACTGGTGGTACCTACCCTAATTCGCCGGCAAGTATACCGACAGCCATGGAAGCGGAATGATCCGGAATGGTCGCCACCTCTTCGGGATTTTGAAAGTGGCGGTATGTACCTGCAGTCCCTTGCCGTATGGCCTACCCGTACCTATGCACTCTATGCCATCTCATGAGCAGCCCATTCATGCCAAGGGAAGTATGCAACTCACCCATGTGTACGAGTTTGGTCAAGAACGACACGAAGACCGTTATAAGGCCGATCATCGCACTGTCCGCCAATTTGAGGTTGGGGGGATACCTCCTTACGAAGCTTTGGCAGCGCGCGCATTCGGAAAGTTCGCATTGGCTAGGGTAGAAACTATTATGCAAACAGAACGCTCAGCCCCAAGCGAACCTTTATTGGGAAGAGCACTCACAGAGGCCAGGCAAAAAGACAGCCGTGACAAAGCAGCGCCACCTCAGCGATTTCAGGAATATGCCGATAGTACACGTAACGAAGTAGGACCTTCGCAGCGGATTGCGGAATTGGCGGTTGCGCTCGCTACAAGTAGCCCGCAGGAGACCGGTCTACCTCTTGCTGGCTGGCTAATCGATCCGGCCGCACCTCAAGTCGCCAGTTGGGGGCTTATGCGCAAAGATATGTACGAAGGGGCAGTACGGCAAGCGGGGCACGCAGGTCCGTTTACTCACCGCTTGCGTTGGGTGATGGCAAATGCCGGAAAAGTGCGTACGGCTTTTTACGACAGGCTGGCAGATAACGTTGACCTGTTCGAACATCTATTAGATGCCGAACTTAAAGCGGTTACTACCGATGCTGTGGTTGCTCAGCGTGTGCAAACACACCCTGAAACCGAAGTAATGCCAGTGCCCGCAACCTGGCGCAAAGTAGCAATAACCTAAGAAAGTCGCCCCTTAGCCGTTTGCTATAGTAAGCAGATGAAAAGCACGGCTATTGTCTAGTCATGGAATGGTGGCAATTTGTAGTGCTTGGTGTCGCTTCGGTGGCAGTGTCTATATTTAGCGGCATTGCTGGTGGAGGTGGCGGGTTTGTTATGACACCGCTACTTATATTTCTAGGGCTTGCACCGGCGCAAGCGGTTTCTACTGGCAAAATTAGCGGACTTACGTTTGCTATTGGCACACTTAGCGGCATGCGGTCTATACATGGCCAGCTGTCTAAGTGGCGGATTATTCCTGTTATGGCCTTGGCCTTTTTGGTGGGGTTGGTTGTGCCCTTTGTTATTAAGTCGTTAGACAGCGACGCTTACCGGATTACGCTAGGCATAATACTTTTGCTGATGATTCCGGTTTTACTCGTAAAGAAGGTTGGGCTTAAGGCATATACACCTAAAACTTGGCAAAAATATGTAGGGTCGGGCTTGTTGGCGCTAGCTATGTTCTTACAGGGCGTATTTAGCGGCGGCTTAGGTACGCTAATAAACGTTGTGCTTATGGGTATGTTAGGTATGACCGCCACCGAAGCCAACGTTACCAAGCGCTGGTCACAGTTAATACTTAACAGCACCATTGTGCTGGGCGTATTGTTCTCTGGCTTGATTGTGTGGCAAATACTGCTGGTGTTGGTGCCGGCGTCTATGGTAGGTGGGTATATAGGTGGAAAGATTGCAGTTAAAAAGGGCAACAAATTTGTGCTGGATGTAATGATTGTCCTGATGGTTATATCTGCGTTGCTGTTAATTTTTGGGGTGAGCGTATAACAGCGGTACAATAATAGACGTATGATTATTACTATTGCTACCCAGAACCGCCGCCAAGTTGTTGACCTAACCAACGCATTAACCGAACAGGCCCGTGGCAGGGATGGCCACATGACATTATTTGTTTTGCACAGCACGGCCGCTATTACTACTGCTAACCTCGACCCCGGTACCGACCTAGACTTATTAGACGCCTTAGCAGGTATGACGCCACAGTTGCAGTGG
The DNA here is from genome assembly GCA_964432725.1 of uncultured Candidatus Saccharibacteria bacterium. Taxonomy (GTDB): domain Bacteria; phylum Patescibacteriota; class Saccharimonadia; order Saccharimonadales; family UBA4665; genus PMNU01. Next base: position 113,452 of record CAYSOP010000003.1, read on the forward strand.
CGTCACCCGCACAATCCAGGCCATGCCCCCGACCATTTATTGGCTTCTATTGTTGGCCCCAGCTTAATCGTCCCTGTTAACCAAGGCAGCATACGTTTAGGCGAATGGCAGCACATTGTGCTTATAGACTTTGCCGGTCCGCGCGAGTGCGCCATAGAGGTTAATTTTATAGAAATTCCTCGCCGCGACGAACCCGCCTTCCAACTTTAAAAGATTCCATTACCAGCCTGTGGATAACAGGGGTGTTCGTAAAAGATTCTGGTTGCATGTTGTTGACATGTTGGTACACTTAAGCATAAGTGGCAAGCTGCACTAATTGACAAAATACAAAAAACATGTATAATAATTAGTGTTAGTGATCACAAACAAAAACATTTACAAAAAATAAAAAAACAAAAAAGGCGGCAGCCATGAAAACTAAAAGCGGATTAAGCTTTGAGTTCGCTAAAACAAGCGATAAAAAGATATCGGCCTTCGACAGCTTACTAGGCAAAGTCTAGATATCTGTCAAAACTCTTAAAGATAAGGACCCTGTGAAAGCAGGGTCTTTTTCTTTATACTGACGTTTGTATGCCAGACCTACTACCATCTGTAAAAGCGGCCTTACAAGACGCCGGTATTGTGTACGATACCATGGACTGCGACCCCGCACTTGCCGACACCGTTGCCTTCTGCCAGTACTACGGCTTTAGGCTAGGCGAAGCCGCCAATGCCATTATTGTGGTGGGCAAAACAGACCCGCTTACATTTGCCTGCTGTATCGTACTGGCAACCACTAAACTGGATGTAAACAAAGCCGTGTGCAAGCAAATGGGTGTTAAACGTGCATCGTTTGCTGGCTTTGCACAAAGTGCCCAGATTACTGGTATGGAAAGTGGCGGCGTCACCCCGTTTGGCCTGCCGGCCGACATGCCTATGTACGTAGATGCTGCAGTGTTGCAACCGGCACGGGTTGTTATGGGCGGCGGCAATCGATCCAGTAAAGTCGTGCTGAGCCCCAAAGAACTCCAAAAACTGCCTCATGCAGTTGTCGTAGAAGGTTTAGCAAAGCCTAAAGATCAGTAAGTGCGTCGTTAATTACTTTTACCCACAGTTTGTAGCCGTCGGTTGTAGGGTGGAATTTATCTTTGGCAAATAGTTCGGGGTGGGCTGCAAACACAGGCCCGGTTTTTTCGGCAATCGGCGCAACAACTAGCTTTTTATCGGCGGCAACTTTGTACATGACCTTGTTAACTAATGTTGTGCGCTGTGTTGCCAACCACTTGGCGGGCTGTGGAAAGCGGGGGACTGACCCCATCTGCGGCGACCCGGTAATAATAATTTTGACGTTGGGATTAACCGCATACAGTCCGTCTACAATTGTACGCATGTCGCGGTTAATGTCTGTGGGGTCGGTAAGATGCGTTACGTCGTTGGCGCCAATGCCAATAAGCACGATGTCTGGCCGCAAGGCCATTGCCTCCGGTAGTTGCGTGGCAAGTACATCAACGACCCGGGAACCGGACACGCCAAAGTTTTGGTAGGTTACCTTGTACCGGCGCGCCAAGTATTCGGCAGATTTAACTGCATAACCTTGGGCATACTCGCCGCCTTGGCTAACACTGGTGCTGTCGCCCAAAATAACGAAGGTGCGGGCTGGCCGCGGCCCATAGTTTGTTTGCTGCGGGGTATATCCGGGGCAGGCACCGGCGTCCCGTTGTACTTAATAATAAGTGCCTCTATAACAACCAGGCTGAGTAGTGCTACAACAAGCACGGCTATAACAAACAGAACTTTGTGGTGTGCATACAGCTGCATGCACTCATAGTAACAGGAGAACTAAAGCAATAGGGCAAGAGGGTTCTATTTGCGGCTGGCGGGTACGGGGCGAATAGGCAGTTTGGTAACAACCAAGCCGTACACTAAAGCCCAGGCAATGGCATTAACGAAAAAGATACCAAGACCAAAAAAACAGATGCGTAAAATGGTACGGCTGGCGTCGTAATTAAGCAAGCCAACAAGGCCGGCAATAATAATACCAAGCAGGCTCAGCACGATATAGGCGTGCTGTAATTTAACGCGTTCGCTGTAGCGGGTGTTCCACTCTGTAAGCATAGTTTTGAGTGCTGTAATCATAGACACATACTATACATTATTATTACGTTTATGTCAATAAT
>CAYSOP010000004.1:0-97391 GCA_964432725.1 uncultured Candidatus Saccharibacteria bacterium
ACAAACAACGTCCGGGCTGGGTTAACATCTGTAACCTTTAAGCCTGGGGGGGCTGGCGGGGGTGCGGGCGCAGGCAGCGCCAGCACGGCTTTGGGTGGCGACGGTGGCGGTGGTGGCTATGCGAAGGCGGTTATTACGGTAACGCCTACGGAGACCTTAAACGTAGATGTAGGCACAGGCGGCGCAAAGGCAGCAGCCAACAGTAGGGGTGGTAACGGTGGTGGTTATTCGGCTGTTCGACGCAGCGGAACGTTCTTAGTCCAGGCTGGTGGTGGCGGCGGCGGTGGTGGCGCTAGGGGTACTGCTAGCGGTGGTGACTCGGATGGTGGTGCTGGCGGTGGCACGTCGGGCCAAGATGGGAATAACCCGACCTCGGGCCCTGGTTCTGGTACTGGCGGCACGACTGTCGCTGGCGGTAATGGTGGTGGTGGTGCTGGCGGCGCCGCGGGCGTTGCCGGCGTAGCAAATGCCGGTGGTAATGCCCCGGCAGTGGCTACTAGTTGTGCTACGACGACTACCGGTACCGGAGGGGCGGGTGGCACCGGTGGCGGTGGCCTCGGCGGTACCTTTAACACGAGCTGTGCCGACGGTGGCGGCGGTGGTGGTGGCCGGTTTGGTGGCGGTAGTGGCGGCAGTATAGGTACGCTTAACCGTGGTGCTGGCGGCGGCGGTGGTGGTAGTAGTTTGGTAACCGGTACAAGTACCGTACAGACACAGGGCAACGTAATAACACCAGGTAACAGCGGTGACTCCGATCGCGGTGGTCTTGCTGATGGCGGTACTGGCGCAGCCACAGCCGCGGCATCTACTGCAGGCGATAGTGGCATTGTGATCATATCGTATGTAACGACCGGTTCTGTGAGTAACTCGGTGTATTGGGCCAAGTTTAATCCTAATACTAATGCCATAGAGAGCCCTAACCCTGGAACGGGCGCTTGCACTGGCTGGTGTAATGACAGCGTATATAATCTGCCAACAGCATTAACTGGGTTGTCTCTATTGGCATACAACGGCTACCTATACGCTATTGGAGGGTCTGATAGTGGCGGCACACCACAGACTACTGTGTATATCGCCAAGCTTGGCGCTAACGGCGAGCCGCAACTGTGGCATCCCTCGGGAGGGACGCCTACTTACTGGTATGCGGACACTGCTTTAAGTAACGCGCGCAGCTATTTTGGTGCGGCTGTATATAACAACCGGATGTATCTATTGGGCGGGCTTACGACGAGCACTACGCTATTAGCTTCTAATACCGTCCAGTATGCTGATATTAATCCTACAGGCACGCTCAGCACATGGTCTACAACCGGTATGCAAGCACTTACGGCCTCTCGATACGGTTTGACCGCACAAATTTATAATGACTTTTTGTACGTTATTGGCGGCAATGCATCGTTTAATGGTACGCCGCTTACGACCGTCCAATATTCTAAGCTTAATAGCGACGGCACCATGAATAGTTGGCAGACGGCTAATAGTTTACTGACATTCGGCGGTAACGGCAGGCAAACGATGGGTGGCAGTTTTACTACTATATGGGGCGGTTATATATATGTCGGCGGCGGGTGTTCGGCAGTGGATACCAACGGTCGCTGTACGTCGTATGCAGATGATGTACAGCTTGCCAGCATTAATGCTGATGGCAGCTTGGCTGCCTGGAACGAGATTTTAAACCTCGAGAATGCTCGAGTTGGGTATAACCTGATTGCCTGGCAAGGTGGATTATACCGCCTGGGAGGGTGTAGAGCACAAGATACGAGCACCGGAATATGTACCGATACGATATTCGATGTAGATTACGGCGTTGTTAACGAAGACGGTGACGCCAGCACAGTGGCGACATCGCAGGCGAGTGGTGCCGGGACCTGTACGGGCGGTACTCCAAGCAACTGTAACTTGCCGGGTACTGGGTTTATTGGCAACATACTGACCGGCAGTGCCATTATGAACGGTTATTTGTATCTTATAGGTGGCTGCACAAACAACGGCTGCAGCGCTGCGTCGAGCAATGTTGCCTATGTGGCAATTGGTAGTGACGGGCTGTTAACCATGCCTTCTACCTGTCCGGGCGGCACAATTCAGGGTGGTATGTGGTGTGTCGACACAACGCGTACCGTAACCGGCGGTATTGTAGCGCCGGGAGTAACGATATTTAACAACCGGATTTATTTGATAGGTGGGCAGACGGCAACGGGTGGTGGCCTCAAAGGGAATATATATAGCGTAGAAATAAATGCCGACGGTAGCTTAGCCGCCGCCTGGACTGCCCAAACATTTGTCAATATTGCGGCGACATCGGTGTCGTACACCTTTGCGTATACCCGGGCAAACCCGGCACAAGCAGCCACTTATCCGGGTAATTTGTATATTTTTGGCGGTTGCTCAGCAAGTACTGGCGGTATTGGCTGTACGACCGGGTCTGATACAGAAGACGTATTGAAGTGTAATATTTTGCCTAGTGGTCTACTGGAAGAGGCAGATGCGAACGACTGTACAACCACCGGGCAGCTGCAGATTGGTACGGTTACGGGCGGTAGTGGCCCAGGGCTAGGATTGCATGCCGGAACGGTATACGCCAACTACATCTACTTAATTGGTGGTGTTGCACCAGGGGCATCCGACCTTAAGACAGTGCGCTATGCACGGTTTGATAACAGCAATAATGTAGTAGGGGTAACGGGGACGGCGGCGCCAGCAAATTGCCCATCTGACCCTACGCCTACTGGTACGGCGTGGATAGAATCCTGCAATCAGCTGTCGTTCGGCCGTAGGCGCGGCACTAGCTTTGGCTATAACGGCCATATATATGTAGTCGGTGGATTCGATGCCAGTGGCGGTGGCGTGCTGTCGGATATTCAGTTTGCAGAAGTGAACGTAAGTGACGGCAGTTTAGCCGTATTCCAGCAATCGAACGTTACTATTAACCAGCGTTGGGGCCTAACGGTACCAGTGTCTAACTCGTACGCCTTTGTGATTGGTGGTTGTACAGTGGGTACGAGCCCTACGTGTAATGCCGGCGGTCCGACCGATACGATTCAGACATTCCAGGTGTACAACAACGATAGCGGTTCGCCCGTAGCGTATAGCGCGTCTGCAAACCAGTTCGGCACTGACCGCTACGGTGGTAGTTCGGCCATAGTAAACGGTTACTTGTATGTTGCGGGCGGATGTGTGAGTACGGCAGACTGTACCGATGCGACTAACAGCGTGCAGTATGCTTCCCTGGATGCATACGGAGCGGTCGGTAGCTGGAGTGCTACCGGTGCTACCTTGCCAGCTGATAGAGCCTGGGGGCAATTAGAAGTGGCCGGAGGTACGCTGTATTATATCGGCGGTCAGGATGACGGCGGTACGGCCCAAACAACGGTCTATTATGGTACGCCATCTTCGGGCAACGTGGCTACCTGGAATACGGCGACCAATGGCTTGCCATCTGCCAGAACACAGCACAGTGCTACGGTGTGGGATAATCGTATATATGTCACGGGCGGTAACGACAGCGGTGGCACAGCCCAAAGCACGGTATATGTTAGTCCTAGACAGAGTAGTGGTGGCGACATTGCTAGTGCCTGGAACTCTAGTATTGGTGTGGCGACCTCCTTTAACGTAGCGCGCAGTGGCCATGCCAGCGTTGCCTACGCGAACAACTTATACATACTGGGTGGTTATACCGGATCGGTCTATCTAAACGACGTCCAATTCGCTTCGCTTGGCTATAAAACCGGCACCATAGCCCAGACAAGCAATACAGTTACCGGTACGGGTACGACCTGGACGAGCGGACAGGTCGGCAGCACGCTGCAATATAGCGACGGATCTACGTCTACTATTACTGGCTTTACGAACGCAACTACAATTACGGTAGCAGCGAGTAAAACGGTAGCAGCCGGTAGTATATACGCCATTCTAGACGGTTCGGTAGGGCCTTGGACGTACTCTACAAGTTTGCCCACGGCACTTCGCCAGGCAGATGCGTTTGCCGCCAACGGCTACATGTATATTTTAGGCGGCCGCTCAAATGACAGCGAATGTACGTCTAAGACATTGGTTGCACCTATTAGTGCCAACACCGTCATTTCGTCGGGCAATAATCCTACCGGTTTAGGGGAATGGTACGAAACTAACCGCCGCTACACCGGCGACCGGTATGGGTCGGCGGTAAGTTATGCAAACGGCAAGGTGTACGCGTTAGGTGGGGCCTGCAATTCAACGACGGCTCCGGCCGTTTCGGGGACTGCGACCACGACGAACACAGGGGCAGGATTCGCGACTGATTCGTTAAGTCACCCGGTCGGTTTACCTGGTACTACTGCTGCCGGTGATTTATTGCTTTTGTTCCTCAGCACGGACGATAATGCCACGGTGACTGGCCCCGGTGGCGGTTGGACTCAGATTGGTACGCAAGCCTCCAGTGGGGCCGGTGGCGTAGCCGGGTCGATCTGGGCAAAGGTTGCTACTGGTTCGGATGGCGCAACAGCTACGTTTACAACTTCATCAACACAGAGCGCCTCTGCGGCTGTATATAGAATTCTGGCAGCCAACTGGTATGGAGATCTTACGACTGGAGTTGCAGCAAGTACCGCCGTGACTGCTACGACCGGTACGGCGCCTAACCCTGCCGCACTTAACCCTTCGCCTGGAGATGTAGAAAACACCTTATGGTTTGCTTATAACGCAGGAAGTACTTACACGGCCAGTACGCTGCCCGCCGGATATGGTAACAGCACCTTTATAGCCGGCAACACGCTTACTAATGGCGCCAGTACGGCTGTTGGGTATCGTACGAACTCTGCTTCGAGCGAAGACCCGGGCGCATTTACCATGACAACGAGCAGCCCAAACGTTGCCTATACCGTTGCTGTCCGGCCACCACTAGCGCTTAACGGAGCAAACCGCGCCGTGCAAACTGCAGTGTATTCGCAGCCCCAAGTTGCCAAGTATTCGCGCATGATAGACACCGATACCGATGTATTCCCTAACTCCTGGCTGGTAAACGGCCTAGACAACTCTATTGGGGCCCGCTGGCAGGTTAAGTACCGCAGCATGCACGATACATCGTCAACCACCGACACAGTAAACGGCGTGTTGCAGCAAAACCCTAACGAAGACTGCGGTACATCTGCCACTATGCCGGTAATGACCACCTGGGGCCAAGAGACTAACTTTGGCGACACGACGCTGGGCAAGGTAGAGGCATACACGCCTAAAAACAGTAGTGGCAGTAACATTAACTGTGCCCGGTTCTATTACTTTTCGATTAGTATTGATGCCTCGCAGACGTTTGGTTACCCAGAGGATGTAAACCGCGGTCCGACCATAACTGACATTTCGTTGTTCTTTACCAGTGACCCCAGTAAGCGCCTGCGCCATGGTAAGACCTTTACTGGCGGCGAGCAGCAACCACTGGATACGCCATGTCGTCAATCTAACCCCGACCCGAACGCGGCCAACTGTCCGTTGCCGTAAGGTTTGGTTACTATAGGAACTATATATGGGAATGTTTGGCGATAAGCGTGAAGAAAAAAAGAAGGTTGAACCGGAGGTAGTAGAGGCTGCACCCACGCCCGCTCCTTTGCGCACACCTAAAGAGCGCCCATCGCTGCGCCTTAATCTGGCCCGCGGTGCCGACGGACGTTTGCGTAAGTCCGAAGACACCGACATTGGCGATTTATGGGCAGAGCAAGAACGCATTCGACTCCGCCAGGCAATAGAAGACGACACGCGTAAGGCCGAAAAGAAGAAAAAGCGCCAACAAGATGGCTGGCTGGGCCTTAAAAAAGCTAAAAAAAGCCTACCAAAGGCATTACCCAAGGCTACGATTACTACTGTCAAACCAGCCATACCAAAGACGCCCAAAGCGCCCCTAGCGCCACAATCTGGTACGAAAGAAGTGGTTGTGTCGCTCAGCATACCTAAGATTAGATTACCTAAAGAATATATCGCCCGTGCACTGGCTTTTGTGCGCGATGTACCACTACCCTTTAAGTTAAGCAGAAAGCGCCTTATTATTGCAGGCGTAGTGGTTGTGTTATTTTTGTTTAGCTTTACTTTGTATCCAAAGTCGCACGATACTGCCGATACGCAAGAAGGGCAGGCACAGACGGCCGCAAAAGATACAACTCATCCCTCTATCAAAAAGGGCGTCAAGCCCAAGTACGATACCGTGCTACCCAAAGGTAAGAGCATCGACGACTTGGGCGGTTGGGCATTGGTAAGTCCCCCGAATGTCGAGCCAGTGTATGCATATACCGACAAAGTGGGGGATATTAGCGTTATCGTAAGCCAACAGCAATTACCTAAAAGCTTTAAAGCCGAAACAGCTACGCGTATCGAAGAAGTGGCTAAACAGTTTACCGCTAACGATAAAATAACAGCGGGTGATACGACCGCTTATATTGGTACGTCTATTAAAGGGCCGCAGTCGGTGGTGTTTAGTAAGAATGACTTGCTCATACTCATAAAGTCGTCGGCGAAAGTACCAAACGATCAATGGGTTAAGTACATTAGCAGTCTTAAAGGGTAGGGACTGAATAGTACTAGCCATATAGTACTAGCATTTATTGCTGCTCGGCAGTTTACTGCGGATGCACTATAATCATTACCGGTAATGACCAATAAAATACTGCTTTTGGCTACATTCTCTATTTTGTCTTTGGCAACATTGGCAGGTACTGCCTATGCATCTTCGGTTGCACAGCGCTTTGATGCGGGTGAGTCAGGTATAGTGGGCGGTGCTATTGTAAGCCTGACAGACAAAGGCAGCAGTTCGGCCGTACTGGCAACCCTGAGTAATAGGTCGCGCCTGGTAGGCGTAGTAAGCAAGCAGGCATCACTCGAACTAGGCAGCAAGACAGTGGGTGTTGTAGTGAACGGGGCTGCCGTAACATTGGTATCAACATTTAACGGCGATGTAAAAGCCGGCGACCGCATAACCGCATCGCCTATTGCCGGGGTGGGCATGAAGGCCACCGAAGCTGCAATGGTAGTAGGTACGGCTCAGAAAGACCTGGATCTTGCACATACTGAGGAGCGGACGGTAACCGGTACGGCCGGAAACAAAAAGACTGTCAAGATTGGCGCCATACCCATGTTTGTAACGCCCACGTACTACGAAGCAAGCACAGATGGCGCTGCAAAAACAGCGGCGTCGCAGCTGCAATTGTTTGCCGACAACTTAGCTGGCCACACGGTATCGCCAGTGCGTGTATTGGTGGCTGGTGTTGTAATTCTAGTTTTAATTACAGGAGTAGTCGTACTGATATACACCTCTTTACGCGCTAGCGTCGTAGCGATAGGCCGCAATCCGCTCTCTAAGTCGGCTGTGTACCGCAGTTTATTCGAGGTTGGCGTAGCTGCTCTGGGCGTTTCTGCCTTTGCGGTTATAATGGTGTATCTAATTTTAACGACCTAGTTATCCACAGTTTTGTGACGTAATGAACAATGGCATATTGTGCTGGTAACCATAACCGGCGTAAGATGTAAGCACGGCGTACTATATGTAGTACAACGAAGATAAAAACAATCAAAAAACAAAAAAGTGAACAATAAAAACCTCATAATTGGTGCGCAGCCCCCACCTCTGGACGATGAGCCCGAGGCTTTGTCGTACGACCCTATATCGGCGGGCGCGTTCGGCGGTGCGGCCGCTGCCCAGCTGCCCATAGAAGAGCCGCTGTGGAAGCGACTCATACGACGGGTTGATCTTATACTGCTAGCGCTATTGATTATTGGGGCGCTGAGTTTGGTTATAACAAACGCCACCAGAAATAAAAAAGTTGACCCAACAAATCCCAACACTGATTTTGGCGCAGTACAGCTACCGTTAAACGACTTTGTAAATACCGAAGACGGGCTAAATATCAAACTTGGTACGGTTGTCGTAAATGGGTCGCTTAAGTTGAACGACAATGTCGTTATTGCACCGTCAGTACAGCCGAATACCCCTACTGCCGGCCAACTCTATTTTGATCAAAACACTAATCAGCTTGCCTATTACAGTGGCACTCAGTTTGTGCCGCTGACGGCTGCTGTCGCGCCTACCACTGTTACGGCTGGTAGTGTAAACAGCATCGGTGGCTTGAGCGGCCAGGTTGCACTGGGTGGCGGCCTCAATGCTGCAGCGGGCCGGCTGAATAATACTGGCGTTTTGGCTTTGCAAGGACAGACCGGCAACGTAACGTTAGGCGCTGGCAACGGTATAGCAATCGCCGGTACTACTATTAGTAACACCGGTGTTGTTAGTGTTGTATCGGGTAGTCCAACCATTGTGGTTAGCAACGATGGTAATGGTACCGTAACGGTAAGCAATGTTGGTGCTGGTTCAGGTACGGTAACCAGTGGTGGTGGCACGAACGGCATACTGCCTCTGTTTACCAGTACACAAAATATAGAGAACTCAATTATTACTCAGGCGAGTGGCACCATTACAGTTAGCGGCAACTTGACTGTTACGGGTAACACCACACTAAGTGTGCCCTTAAGCGTTAGTAATGGCGGTACTGGCGCCACGACGCTGGGGGCGAATGGTGTACTACTAGGTAACGGTGCATCGGCTGTTTCGTCGGTAGTTGCTGGCGGTGCAGGGCTTTGTCTTATATCTACTGCCGGTGCACCATCTTGGTCTGCGTGTCCTGGCGGAGGTGGTGGTGGTGTGTCGTCATTGAATGGCCTGAGCGGCGCATTAAGCGTGGCCAATGCCACGGCACTTGGCAGCACTATTACCATCGACGATGCAACCACCTCCAGTAAGGGTATTGCCAGTTTTAACAGTACTAACTTTACGGTTACCGGCGGTGCGGTTAATACAGCACAAAACATCGGTACTGGTGCCAGCCCGACGTTCGTAGGGGTCAATGCCACTACGCTTACGACAAGTGGGAATATAAACAGTACGGGCGCCGGGTTACAAACCAACGGCACTACACGAGTAGATAATAGCGGCAATCTAACCAATATCGGTAGTCTTACTGCCAGCGGTAACGGCACGTTGCAAGGCGGAAGCCTTACGGTTGGTACGATTGCGCAGGCTGGTTCTCTTATTCTTAACGATGGCTCTTCAAATACCGGCACATTGCTCACGGCTGCCCTTGGACAGAACACGCAGTACACGCTGCCGGATCCTGGTGGCGCCAGTGCTACTATTTGTTTATCTACCGGCAACTGTGTTGGATCGGGCGGGGGCGTAGCGACTGCCGGCGGTACCATTAACCGAGTGGCTAAGTTTAGCGGTGCACAAGCCATAGCCGACTCGAGCATCACAGACGATGGTGTAACGGTTACGACCAGTGTTGATTTGGCAGTAAACGGCGGTGATATTACCAGTAGCGGCGCACTAAACGTAACACCAGGTGGGGCGCTTACGTTAGGAGTTGTTGGTCAAGCTGCCACACTGCGCGGTACAACTGTTACTATTGCCAGCAACGGCGCCGGAAACGATATTGTCTTGAATTCGGCTGATACTATCGAACTACAAGACAATACCAATATTACCGGCTCACTGGGTGTTACCGGTAACGGCACGTTGCAAGGCGGAAGCCTTACGGTTGGTACTGCGGCGCAAGCTGGATCGATTATTATAAGTGACGGTTCATCTAATACCGGCACACTGGTAACCGCCGCGTTGGGTCAGAACACACAGTACACCCTACCCGATCCCGGTGGCGCTGGTGCCACTATATGTCTTACGAGCGGTAACTGCGCTGGCAGTGGCGGCGGTGTAACGGGCAGTGGCACTAACAACCGCATTAGTAAGTTTACAAGCACGGGCAGTACGCTAGGCGATTCTACAATAAGTGACGACGGCACCACGGTTACAACGAGCGCTAATCTTGTAATTCAGGGCGGTACCGGTACGTTCGGCACGACCGCACAGCAGGGTTTGTTTGTGCTGCACGATGGTAATGGCCAAACCGCCACTATATCGATGGGGAGTGCCCTCGCAGCGAACACGGTATTATCGTTGCCGACTGCCGTTGGCGCTACTGACACGTTCTGTATGCAGACCCTTGCTAACTGCGCCGGCAGTGGTGGCGGCATAACCGGCAGTGGCACTACTAACCGCATGACTAAATTCAGTGGAGCTGGCACCATTGCCAACTCTAGCGTTGTAGACAACGGCTCCAGCTTGACTGTTGATAGCAACGTCGACATCTTGCTACAAGGCGCTAGCGCGTACATTAGCAATCCCCAGAGCCAAACAGGCAGCGAAGCTTTTGGTTTGAATGCCGTCGTTAACGGCTCTAATTCACTAGCAGTTGGTAATGGTGCTACCACGCATTCCAGCGGTAATTCGGTTGCATTGGGGACAAGTGCGTCCGCAGGCGTAAATGGTGTGGCAGTCGGTACCAGCGCGAGTACACAAGGAAATGGCGTATCTATTGGCAACAATGCCGTGAGCGATAGTAGTTCGGTATCTATCGGCGAAGGTGCTAATTCATCGGGTACGACCAGCAGTATAGCTTTGGGACGCGGCGCAGATACAACTGCCAATAATCAACTGGTGGTCGGTTCTGACGGGAGTGCAATCACGCAAGCGGTCATTGGCAACGGTGTTACCAATGCCGCCCCCACAAGCTTTACCTTGCAAGGTACTTCCGGTTCGGGCAGCAATGTTGCCGGTGCTAACGTTACAATCGCCGGTGGTCAAGGCACCGGGAGCGCTGTCGGCGGCGATGTGATTCTACAGAGTTCCGCCGCAGGCGGCTCTGGCGCCAGCCTTAACAGCCTTACGACACTTGCAAGCTTTAGCCCCACTACAAATATTGTTCTTAACCGCACTACAACGATTGTCGGTACGCTGGCAGTCCAAGGTGCCAGCATCACCAGCGGTACTGCTGCACTGCAGGGTTCGTTTGTGCTGCACGATGGCAACGGTCAGACTGCCACGTTATCGGTTGGCAGCGCGCTTGCCGCTAACACTGCACTTGCTATTCCCACCGCAGTGGGTGCCAGTGATACGATCTGTCTTTTGTCTCTTGCTAACTGTGCGGGCGCCGGCGGTGGTATAACGGGCTCCGGTACGACTAACCGAATGACCAAGTTTACGGGTACCGGCACTGTCGGTAGTTCTAGCGTCGTAGATAATGGTTCTAGCTTAACGCTGGATAGCAACGTCGATGTACTGTTACAAGGTGCCACGGCGTACATAAGTAACAATCAAACGCAAACAGGCAGCGAAGCTCTTGGTTTGAATGCGGTAGTAGCCGGCGCTAACGCTACGGCTGTTGGTAATGGCGCGACATCGAACAGCGCCGGTTCAACTTCGTTGGGCTCTGGAGCAGTGGCACAGAATGCGGGTACAGTGGCACTTGGTGTTGATGCCAATGCCACTTCGGCGCGTTCCATTGCTCTTGGTGCGGGTGCCGCCACTACTGCCAGCAACCAATTGGTTATTGGTTCCGACACCTGGAACGGCTCGGCAAGCCATATTAACCACGTGGTAATTGGGTCTGGTGTAACCGACGCAACCCCTACCGGCTTTACGCTCCAAGGCACGAGTGGTTCTGGTAGTAACGTAACTGGTGCGACCATGACATTGGCTGCGGGCCAGGGCACAGGCACGGGTGCCGGCGGAGATATTGTGCTGCAAAGTTCGTTGACCGCCGGTTCTGGTTCTGGCTTAAATGCCCTTACTACGCTCGCCACCTTTAGCCCCACTACTAACATTAGCCTTAACCGCAACACAAGCGTTAACGGCACCCTTGTAGTTCAGGGAGCCAGCATTACGAGCGGCACCACCCTTCAACAAGGCTCAGTCATACTCCATGACGGTAACGGCCAAACCGCCACTATATCGATGGGGAGCGCTTTAGTCGCTAACACCGTACTTGCTTTACCAACTGGCGTGAGTGCAAATGATACCTTCTGTTTGCTAACACTAGGTAACTGCGCTGGTGCTGCGGCGACACTACAATCAACCTACGCTAACTCTGTTGGTGGTACTACCCCCGAGATCAAGCTGGACACAACCCGTAATGGCATTGATATCCAAGATGCGAACACTACTATTGGGTCTGGGCAGAACTTTATTACGCTGCGGTCTGCCAATGCTGGCGGCTTAGGCAGTATTGTCGCTAGTTTTGGTATTCAGGGTAACCTTACTATGACACCGGCTGTTGACCGCACGGACTTGCTCGATATTAATACTGCTGGCGGATTAAATCTGTTAACGCTGGACTCTAACAATAGTTTGCTGGGCTTTAACCTGGGTAGTACAAATACTCCTAGTCTTACAGGTAACGGCATTCAAATGACAGGTGCACTGTATCTGAGTGGCTCTGGTTCTAGCGCCAACTACCATCAAAACTGTCTGTCGCCTGCCGGCGGTAATTACCCGGCTCGCTTCTGTGTTCAGGCAGAAAATGACTCTGTTGGCTACTATGGTTCGGTTGCCCAAATGGGGCTTACTGCTGGCGCAGATAGTCAGCTTACAGGCGCAGTGTTGTCTTTGTTCGATGCCCGCACGCTTGCTCATTCGCCAACGCTGCGCGTCTATTCGCCAGATGAAAACAGTGTAATTGGTATGACATGGGACGGCTCCAACACAGTTGCCAGTCTTCAAACCGACAACAAGCCAGCCACCGTGAGCGCCACCCTTAACTTGCAATCTGGTGACACTGCCGGTACTTCAATAGCCTCGGGCGGTGTGACGATTCAGTCCGGTGACGGCACTGGCTTAAATACTTCAAGTGGCAACGTTACTATAGATTCCGGCAGCAAGACGGGCAGCGGTACCGCTGGCACCATTAGTATTGGTACGACGAATGCAAGTGGCGTAACGATCGGTAACGGGAGCGCCACTACTACGCTAAAGGGTTCCTCGGTTGTTGTTGGGGCAACGGATGCTGCTGCCACACCGTTTATACTCGACCACGATGGCACTAGTGATCCCGGTTCACCCACAAATGGGTCAATGTATTACAATGCAACAACAAACACCTTTAGGTGCTACGAGAATAGTGCATGGACCGACTGCCTATCGCGGCACAAGATTGTGCTGAGCGGCGATGTAGCTGATAGCACCGGTAACACATGCACCATGACAAACGTTACTGGACTTAGTTTTGCAGTGACATCAGGCACTGACTATCATTTCCATGCCAGCATTTTGTATACCGCAGCGGCCACAACAACCGGATCTAAATTCTCGGTCGATGGTCCCAATACACCCACGCTGCTAGCCTTTAGCAATCGCTCAGGCCTTACAAATACTACCGAATCGTTTAGTTACGAGAATAGCGATGACGGCGGGGTTTGTACGACCGACAGCCCATCGACAGCTTCTCAGGGAAATATAGCAACACTCGAAGGAATGATCCGCCCCTCAGCCAACGGCACGTTGCAACTTCGGATGGGCACCGAAGTCGATACATCGGCAATAACAGTTAAAGCCGGCAGCACGCTGGAATGGTGGTAGACATGAAAGAACCTTAAAGTTCGGTCATAGAACTAAGTACGTCGCTTAGCAGTTTGTCGTTAATTGATCCGCTTGCTGGGCTGGCAATAAGTAGTGTTTTGTCAGTCAGTAGGAATCCCGCAGTCCGACCCTCTAGGTCGGCAATGTAGCCGCTACCGATAGGAGTCTTAAAAGAACGTGTTTTTTTAACTTCTTCTATAAGGGCGGGGCGGGGCTGTTCGGTAATGCTAATCGTTTTGCCATCCACGCCAGCAATCGAATAGGTCAGGACATTGGATTCGAAGACAGCTACAGACCCTTCTGTAAGACTAAAACCTGCCGGGAGAGAGGCGGGGTAGTACAGCGGCGACGCTACAGTATGCTGCGCTACGGTGCGCTGTATAACACTGCGTGTGCTGGTTGGTTGCGTCTGTGGCTTTGCGCCTGGGCGTGTTAGTAACCATGTGACCGTAGCACTACTAATGCACGCTATAAGTACAATGCCAATAATAAGCAGGGGCATTTTTTTGCCAGCCTTCTTTGATGCACGTGCTGCGTCCTCCTCCATTAGGGGGTATTATACGCTAGTTTTTAATTTATAGCCGGATAATGCTAGTTACCTCAGTAAAACACGAGCGGTGGCGTCTGCTACGTAACCGGTGGTATACTTGAGAACAAAAGAGGGCACTAATGAAACAAACAACCATTGCAGTCATTAACCAGAAAGGCGGCGTAGGTAAAACAACTACTGCGACTAATCTGGCCGCCCAGCTGGCAACAGGTGGGGCAACCGTGCTGCTGGTAGATCTTGACCCGCAAGGTAATGCTACCAGTGGGTTAGGTCTGGCGAAAGATCAGCTAACGCCAACCAGTTACGAAGTGTTGTTTGGCCATGCCACCCTCGAACAAGCCGTTCGTCCTGCAGACCGCGACGGACTGTATATTATTCCGGCTAATGCCAACCTGGCAGCCGCGGAAATGGAACTGGTAAGTGTTATGCGCCGTGAATTTGCCTTGCAGCAAGCGCTGCAAACAGCCGCATACGACTACATTATTATTGATTGCCCCCCCGCCTTAGGGCTCTTGACCATTAACGCCCTTACCGCCGCAACCACTATTCTTATACCGGTACAGTCTGAGTATTACGCCCTAGAGGGGTTAGGCCAACTGCTTGCCACTGTGCAACGTGTTAAGCAGGCGCTTAATCCTAATCTAGACCTATTAGGTGTGGTACTAACCATGTACGACAAACGTACCAGCTTGTCGGAACAGGTAAAGCAAGAACTAGAGAACCATTTTAATGACAAGGTATTTAAGACGGTTATTCCGCGTAATGTGCGGTTAGCCGAGGCACCTAGCTTTGGTAAGACCATATTCGAGCATGATCGCTGGTCTAAGGGCGCCAGAGCATATAAACAGTTCGCCAAGGAGGTGGAAAAACGTGTCGGGAAGTAAGAAGATGGCCTTAGGCCGCGGTTTTGATGCACTTATTCCAACAGCGGTCGATACTGCTGTGTTATTCGAGGAGCACGAGCGCGTGCAAAAAATTGCCGTGGGCGATTTATCGCCCAATGCGGGCCAGCCACGTACCCATTTTGACCAAGAAGCATTAGGCCAGATGGCTGATTCCATCAAGCGATATGGCATACTGCAGCCACTGGTCGTAACCCCGGATGGACAAGGCAAATTCTCGATAGTAGCCGGCGAGCGCAGGTGGCGTGCCGCCCGGATGGCCGGACTTGATAGGGTACCGGCATTAGTGCGTACAACCCAAGAGCTGGAGCGTCTAGAGATTGCCATTGTTGAAAACGTCCAGCGCGTTGACCTGTCGCCCCTGGAACAGGCCGTGTCTATCGAGCGGCTGCACCAGCAGTTTAGTATGACCTACGACTCCATTGCCAAGCGGTTGGGCAAGGCAAGCTCGACGGTTAATAACATTGTGCGTTTGCTACAGTTACCCGAGGATGCCCGGAATGCCCTGGCAGAACAGCGTATTACCGAAGGTCATGCCCGTGCCATACTGGCCTTGAAAGATTCCCCCGAAAAGCAGGCAGAACTACTGCGTCACATTACCTCGCAGGGCTGGTCGGTGCGTCAAGCCGAGCAGTTCGTAACCTCGCTTAAAGAAGGCTTCCGCGAGACAACAGCCACCAAAGAGCGTATGAGTAGCGAGACCCCCGCCACCCAGCGTCTTAGCAAACGCCTGGGTTCACCCGTGCATATTAGACGTTCGGCCAAAGGCGGCAAGCTTGAAATATCGTTTAAAACCGACGAAGAACTAGAGGCAATCTTAGGGATAATAAGCGACTAGAAGCGCTTCATCTGATTGATGGGCAGTACCCGGATAGCTAGCTTGCCAACGATGTTACCGGCATTAATTGGCCCAAAAATGCGTGAATCTAACGAATTGTAGCGATTGTCGCCAGAAACAAAGATTTCGTTTTTGCCAACATTCCATTCGCCGTCGATGTTGGTTTCTTTGTTGAGCGAGTCGCCATAGGGTAATTCATCATCCGGCGAAAAGCCTTCCGGGTGTTCCTGGTTATATACCATCATTTTTTTATCTTTAACGACAACGCGTTCGCCGGGCAGGGCAATAACGCGTTTTATGAGCTGTTTACCTGGTTCCTGGCCATACTGGGCAAGGCTGGGCTCGGTAAACACTATAACGTCGCCCCGGCCAGGTACGTAGGGGTGACCAGTTATGCGTGACCAGGTTTTAGAAACCTTCCATACGATAAGTCGGTCGTTGTTGTGCAGAGTTGTTTCCATGCTTGGACCGTCAACTTGATATGACTGGAATACGAAGGCTGTTAGCAGTACGGCGATAAGCGGCGCAATTAATAAAATCGAAATAGTCGATGCAACGCTGCGTAGGCTTTCGTGCTTCGACCGTTCGGGTGGAGTGCTGATCGGCATTACCGGTGTCTGGTTCTCTAACATTACAACTTTCAACTATACCGTAAAGAAGGCGGCGCGTCACGGGTAAAGAGGAGTTTTTGCGGGGCTGTTCTTCAAGTAAAGTTTTGCTAGCGTACGGTAGAAGGCTATAATCATAACCAGTAATCGGTAGATTTTATTGATGTCGCACCGCGAACAAAACAGGCTAAAGGCACGGGTTGTCGTGCTGGGAGTAGGGCTATTTATGCTTTCCCTTGGCATGTCTTCGTTGAGTGCACAGGGTGTATCGTCTATTGCACAAGGCTTTCGAACGAGCGATTCCAATGTAGGCACGGGCACACTAGTGAGCCTGATGGCGGGTACGCCTAATACGGTAGAGCTAAGCACACCGGCAAATTTGCCACAGATTATTGGCGTCGTCGGGGAGAGCTCGCTCATAGAACTGTCTAACGGCAATAATAGTGTAAAAGTAGTAACGAGCGGCACGACCTCTACGCTCGTAAGCGACCTTAACGGCACTATTAAAGTGGGTGACCGTATAACGACGTCGCCCATTACAGGTATTGGCATGAAGGCCACTAATAGTGGTTTTGTTATTGCCATTGCGCAGTCCGACTTCAGTAAGGCAGCACGTAAGTCTCAGACTATCACAGACAGGTCAGGCAAAGAAAAAACGGTACAAATTGGCGCAGTGCAGGCGCAGATTGACAAGGTGTATTACCAGGCACCCGATGAGCAAAGTTCATTTTTGCCCGCCGCCTGGCAGGATTTTGCCAACGGTGTCGCCGGCCACCAAGTGTCGCCGGTACGCGTTATGCTGGCGGCTTTGCTGGGTATAGTAATATTTGGGGTTGTAGCCGTACTTATGTACTCGGCGGTGCGGTCTAGTATTATTTCTATTGGCCGTAATCCGCTGTCCGAACCAGCGGTGCATAAGAGCCTGTTACAGGTGGGTGTAAGCATTTTGGGCGTACTAGTGTTTGCATCGATTGTGATTTATCTCATCTTGACAACCTGAGCGCTTAAAAACAGATAACTTTATCCACAGAAAGTACTAGTATTCGTAGTATATTTTACGTCGCATTTTGAGCATAAGCGGAGTAAGATATTTACAGGGAGAACTCTCTTACAAAGAGAGTCAAACAAAAAGGTTGTGGAAAATAAAAACCAAGGCGTAAACGCTACCCCTGTTGGTAGTGAAGATCAGGCGAATATGTATTCGTCTAGTATGCCTGCGGGTTCTGATGCTCAAGAGCTTGGCGCATTGTCGCTCGACCCCGCCACACAGCCATATGCACCTGCTGCGCAGCCTGAAAACAAAAGTACCGTACTGGGGCGTGTGCTCAAACGGGCCGACATTGCTCTTGTGGTGCTGTTGGTTATTGGTCTTATCGGTATTGTTATTAATACAAGCTCTAAAAAACCGGCTGCTAACAATAGCGCCGCAAATATCTCTGGCAAGTATGGCACCCAAGAGGTGCCGCTAGAAGGTTTTATTGCTAACCAGCAAGGGGTTAATTTTGGCAACAGCAAGGTAGTGATTAACGGACCGTTGAGCCTCAATAACGGGCTCGTTGTTACGCCGTCATTGCAGCCAAACAAGCCAACTGCTGGCCAGTTGTACTTTGACCAAAACACCAACCAGCTAGCCTACTACAACGGTACCGCCTTTGTGCCGCTTACTGCTCAGCAATCATCGGTGCAGAGCATTGGCGGTGCAACGGGTGCGCTGACATTGGGCGGTGGCCTTACGGTAGTGGGCAATCAAATTACCGCCACGTATCCTGTGGGAGTATCGAGCTTTGGCGGTCAAACGGGTGCTATTGCCGTTGGCAGCGGGCTGACACTTGCAGGTAACACGCTGGTAAACGGCGGTATTTTAAACGTATTAGCGGGTACTAACATCGCTGTTAGCAACGACGGCAATGGTAACGTTACCGTCAGCAACACCGGCGCTGGCACTGGTACCATCACCAGTGGGGGCGGCGCGAATGGCACTATCCCGCTATTTACCGGTGCCCAGAACATCGAGAATTCAATTGTTACGCAAGCCGGCGGCGCCATAGCCGTTGCCGGTAACCTAAGCACAACTGGTGCGTTAACGCTTGGTACGGCATTAAGCGTTGCCAACGGCGGTACTGGTGCGACCAACCTAAGCACAAATGGTGTGTTAGTAGGCAACGGTGCAGGGGCGATTACATCGGTAACAGCTGCAGGTAGCGGTTTGTGCCTCATGTCTACCGTAGGCGCGCCGGCCTTTGCTGCATGCCCAGGTGGCGGCGGTGGCAGTGTGACGTCGCTTAACGGTCTTACCGGGGCCCTCAGCATTGCAAACGCGTCGGCTGCAGGTAGCACGGTAACCATAGACGACGCCACGGCAGCCGCTAAGGGTATAGCTAGTTTTGATCCTACCGATTTTACGGTTACAGCCGGTGCGGTAAGTACTATCCAAGACCTCGACTCGTCGGCGACGCCAACATTTGCAGGCGTGAACACAAATAATATTACCCCTAGTGCAGCCCTGACAATCGGCATCAGCGCCCAGACTGCGTTGTTGCAAGGTTCGACAACAACCATTACGTCGAACGGTGTGGGTAACGATATTGTTCTAAACTCCGCAGACACTATAGAGCTACAAGATAACACCAACGTAACCGGCAACATAAGCACTACCGGCGATGTAGCGGTAAACGGCGGCGACCTTACTAGTAGCGGGGCGCTCAATATTACCACCGGCGGCACGCTGACTGCAGGCACCAGCGCACAAACACTGACAATGCAAGGTAACGCCGGCACCAGCCTACGTGCTACCAACGGTGCTAACACGACGGTTGTAGGCTTTACCAGCCCCACTGCCAACACCACGCTTAACTTCCCAGCGCTGAGCGCCGGTACCTATACTATCTGTACGACCAGCGGCAACTGTGCCGGAGCCGCCGCTACTTTGCAGTCTGCTTACGACAACTCCACCAATCCAGAGATTGTCGTAGACGCTACCCGTGGCGCTGTAAGTATCCGCGATGCCGGCAGTGCCATTGGGGCAAACTTACTAGAAGTCCAAAGCAACAACGGTGCAACCACATACCTAGGTGTTACCGCTAGCGGTGTTACCGTTACTGGCACGACTACCGCCAGCGGAAATATCAACTCTACCGGCGGTGCACTGCAAACAGGTGGTACCACCCGTGTAGACAACACCGGCAACCTGACCAATATTGGCGCACTCACACTGTCCGGTACTATTTCCGGCGGCACGAGCATTACAAGTTCAGGCGCCATAAACACTACTGGCGGCGTACTACAGACAAACAGTACAACTCGCATCGATAACAGCGGTAACCTAACCAACATCGGCACCATTACCGCCAGCGGCAGTGCAACGCTGCAGGGTGGCGGGCTTACATTGGGCACAAATGCCCAGGCTGGATCGGTTGTTATCAGTGACGGGTCGTCTAATACGGCTACGTTGTTGTCGGCTGCGCTTGGCCAGAATACTCAGTACACGCTTCCAGACCCTGGCTCAGCCAGTGTTTCGATTTGTTTGTCTAGCGGCAACTGCGTAGGATCCGGCGGCGGCGTATCAACTGCTGGCGGTACTAATAACCGTATTTCTAAATTTAACGGTTCGCAGACAATCACTGACTCTAGTATTACTGACGACGGCGTAACCGTGACTACTACCGCAGACCTGGCTGTAAATGGTGGTGACATAACCAGCAGTGGTGCATTAAACATAACGCCGGGCGGCGCGTTAACCGTTGGCATCAGTGCACAGACAGCATTATTACAAGGTTCTACCACTACTATTACCAGCAGCGGGGCAGGCAACGACATCGTTCTAAACTCCGCAGACACCATCGAGCTACAAGACAATACCAATGTAACCGGCAACGTAACGGCAACTGGCGACATTGCGGTAAACGGCGGCGACCTAACTAGCACAGGCGCACTCAACATTACTACTGGTGGGGCATTAAGTGTAGGCGCTAGCGCACAAAACCTAACCTTGCAGGGTAATGGCAGTACCAGCCTGCGGGCGACTGCGAGCGGCAACACCACTATTGTTGGCTTTACCAGCCCAACTGCTAACACTACGCTTAACTTCCCAGCCTTAAGCGCTGGTACCTACACCATTTGCACTACTAGCGGTAACTGTTCAGGCGCCGCTGCCACATTGCAGTCTGCTTACGACAACTCTACCAACCCCGAAATTATCCTTGATGCCACCCGCGGCGCCGTAACCATCCGTGACGCATCGAGCGCACTTGGCGCTAACTTGCTAGAAGTGCAAAGCAACGACGGCGCAACCACATACTTGGCTGTTACTGCCACTGGCGTAGCCGTTACAGGCACGGCCTCTATCAGTGGCAACATTAACACCACGGGTGGTGCCTTGCAAACGAACGGCACAACTCGCGTAGACAACAGCGGTAACGCCACTAATATAGGTAACCTTGGCCTCAGCGGCACAATATCTGGCGGTACCAGTGTTACCGGATCGGGTAACTTTAACAGTACCGGTGGCGCACTCCAAACCAATTCGACTACACGCGTAGATAACAGCGGTAACCTAACCAATATCGGTACGCTCACGCTATCTGGTGCCATATCGGGCGGCACAACCTACTCGGGTTCGGGCAACATCAACACCACGGGCGGGGTTATCCAAACCAACAGCACGACGCGTATAGACAACGCCGGCAACCTAACCAACATCGGCACTATTACCGCCAGCGGCAGTGCAACGCTGCAAGGTGGCAGCCTGACGCTTGGCACAAACGCCCAGGCTGGCACGCTGCTTATAAGTGACGGGTCGTCTAACACTGGCACCATCCAAACCGCAGCACTCGGCCAGAACACTACCTACACGCTTCCAGACCCTGGTGCTGGTTCGGCTACTATTTGTCTGAGTACTGGCAACTGCGCAGGCAGCGGTGGTGGTGTAACAACTGTTGGTGGCACCACAAACACGCTTGCCAAGTTTACTGGCTCGCAGACTATTGGCGACTCAATTATTACCGACAACGGCACTACAGTGACGATTGCTGGTGTTTTGTCGGTTAACACCCTTACCCCAACAGGCGCCTTTACTGCTGGCTCTACCAGCCAGACCGCGACCTTGCAGGGTTCTACGACTACGATTACTTCTACCGGTGCCGGTAACGACGTTGTCATAAATTCCGCAGACACCATAGAGCTGCAAGACAGCACTAATATAACGGGCAATCTAGACGCATCAGGTACGCTAACGGCCGGTACGGCCAACGCCTTCCAGGTGGGCGCTACCGGCGACATTACAACAACCGGCAACGCCACTATCCAGGGTGGTAACACCACCATTGGTACTACTGGCCAACAAGGTTCATTGGTATTGCACGACGGTAACGGCCAAACCGCTACCATATCTGTGGGCAGTGCCTTGGTTGGCAATACGGCGCTTGCTATACCTACGGGTGTAGGTGTTAGCGACACCTTCTGTTTACAGACCTTAAATAACTGTGCTGGTAGCGCAGTGAGCCTGCAGTCTGCTTACGACAACTCCACCAACCCTGAAATTATCCTCGATGCCACCCGCGGCGCCGTAACCATCCGCGATAATGCCACACCAATCGCCGCTAACCTATTAGAAGTCCAAAACAACGGCGGCGGTACGACCTACTTTGCCGTCACTACTAGCGGCGTAGCAGTTACCGGCACGGCCACAGCTAGTGGCAACATTAACAGTACCGGCGGCGCACTCCAGACAAACAGCACGACACGCATAGACAACGCCGGTAACGCTACAAACATTGGTAACCTTGGCCTCAGCGGCACAATATCTGGCGGCACCAGTGTTACCGGATCGGGTAACTTTAATACTACTGGCGGTGCTTTGCAGACCAACAGTACCAGCCGCATAGACAACAGCGGCAACCTTGTAAATATCGGTAACCTCACCGCTACGGGTGCAATCACTATTGCATCTGTCGGTGCTGGTAACGACGTCATTATTGACGGAGCGGATCAATTTATTGTTCAGGACACAGCCGTATTTAACGGATTGGGCACCTTTAATACTGACGTCGACTTTACGCTCGCCGACACCGAAAATGTTAATGTGACCTCTACGGTTACCGGCAGTAGCGCCGTAAACCTGATCAGCGGTGTACTGACGAATAACTCGACCAGCGGTGTCCAGCAGGCCTTGTTCTTGCAGAACGCATCGGGCAGCGGCAGCACCGAAGCATTGGCGGCTTTAGATAATGCTGACCCCGACACTGCATTAGCTAGCGGTATACTTGTTACTTCCTCGGCAGCTGGTATAACCACCGCAATCGACGTATCGGACAGCGACATCGTAACGGCACTGTCATTTGGTGCAAACGATATTGACGGCGCAAGCTTCGACATTACTGGTGCAACAGGCAGCTTTACAAGCGCTGGTAGCGGCACCTTGCAGGGCGGGGTAATAACACTCGGTACTACAAGTCAGGCCGGTACCGTAGTCATTAGTGATGGCTCATCCAACACCGGCACCATCCAAACCGCAGCACTGGGCCAAAACACTACGTACACTTTGCCTGATCCAGGTGCTGGTACAGCTACTATTTGTCTGAGCACGGGCAACTGTGCAGGCAGTGGCGGCGGTGTAACTGGCAGCGGTACAAACAATCGCCTCAGCAAGTTCACGAGTACTGGTAGCACCATTGGCGACTCCACTATAACCGACAACGGTACATCGGTAACTACCAGCGTTGACGTGGTTATTCAGGGCGGTGACCTAACAGTTGGTACAGCCAGCCAGAACGGTTCGCTGATACTTCACGACGGCAATGGGCAAACAACAACCATCCAGGCCGGCGACTCTGGCAGCAACCTGACATTTATCTTCCCAACCAGCGCGGGCGGCACCAACCAATGTCTGAAGCAAAGCGGCACGGGCAACCAGTTGTTCTGGGATAACTGTACCGGTGGCGCCGGTGGCAGCAGTACGTTGCAAAGCGCTTACGACGCCGGGCAGAGCATTACTACTAGCGACAACCGCGACATTGACATCGTGCTTGCTAACACCACCACCGATTCTAACTTTGACCTCGTTATCGCCGACGGTAGCACCGGCTATGTATCGTTTACTCGTGCAAACGGCGCTGGCACTACTGATCCTGCGCAGTTCTTACTTATAGACAACCTCGACACTAACCGGGCGATACCAACCGGTATAAAGATTCAGGCTGCAGCCGGTGGCATTACTACTGGTATAGATGCAACCGACAGCGACTTGGGCACTGCATTAGCAGTTGGTATTAACGATATACAGGGCACTACAGGCAACATAGACTTTACCAACTTTGACGTAAACGGTAGCACCGGTGACGTTACGGCCGGCCTGTACAATGGCCAAACTATTTCGTCGTCGGCCAGCTTTACCGGTACGGTAGCGGTTGCCGGTAATACCACCCTTACTGGCGACATCGCCGTTAATGGTGGCGATATTACCTCAACTGGCGGCCTAAATGTATCGGCAAGCGGCGGCACACTGGTTGTTGGCTCTACGGCGCAAACAACAACTATGCAGGGCAATGCCGCCACTACTATTAACGCTACTAACGCCGGTAGCACCACTACTATTAGCTTCCAAACCCCCACGGCTAACGTAAACTACCGCTTGCCCACGGCAACTGCCGGCAGTTACGACATCTGTACTACCAGCGGTAACTGTAACGGGGCAGGGGTAACACTGCAAAGCGCCTACAATTCTTCTACTAACCCCGAAATCGTCCTGGATGCCACCCGCGGTGGCCTGACTATCCGTGACAATGCTACGCCACTTGGCGGCAACCTGTTAGAGGTACAGAACAACGGCGGGGGTACTAACTACTTCGTGGTGACTGCCACTGGTATTAGCGTTACAGGTACGGCCACGGCTACTGGCAACATTAATACCACGGGCGGTACCATCCAAACCAACAGCACAAACCGTATCGACAACAGTGGCAACTTGGTAAACATAGGTAACTTAACGCTATCTGGTGCTATATCGGGTGGCACCACATATGCAGGTTCGGGCAACATTAATACCACCGGTGGAGCGTTACAGACCAACAGCATCACTCGCGTCGACAACAGCGGTAACTTAACCAATGTCGGTAACTTAACTGCTTCTGGTGCCATTACGATTGCTTCTACCGGTGCCGGCAACGACATTATCATTAACGGCGCAGATATTTTAGATGTCCAGGATGCTACGACATTCGCTAGCACCACTAGCTTTAATGGTGTCGCAACCTTTAATACCAGCGCAAACTTTGCCCTGGCAGACGCCGAGAACATTGTGGTAACCAACACCGTTACCGGCACTAACAGCCTGGACTTACTCAGCGTAGCCCTGACTAATAACACCACGAGCGGTACACAACGCGCCGGCTTTATCCAGAACACTGCGGGCACCGGCGTAACCGAAGCACTGTTAGTGCTTGATAACGCCGACACCGACACTGCGGTAACAGCCGGACTACAAATTACATCAGCAGCGGGTAGCATACAGACTGCAGTCGACCTGAGCGACTCAGACATCGTAGACGCCCTAAACGTTGGTGCCAACAATATTATCGGCACGACCGGCAACCTAGACTTCACTAACTTCGATGTTGTAGGCGCTACGGGTGTGGTAACTGCTGGTACCTACAACGGCCAGACCATATCCAGTGCTGCTAGTCTTACTGGTACGCTTGCGGTCGCGGGCAACACCACGTTAACCGGCGACATCGCGGTAAACGGCGGCGACATTACAGCTAGCGGTGCGCTGAACATAACGCCTGGTGGCGCATTAGTAGTCGGTGCTACCGGCCAGAGTGCAACATTGCAGGGCAACGCTAGTACTACGATTACCGCTACCAACGGCGGCAACACTACAACTCTTAGCTTCCAGTCGCCAACAGCCAACGTTAACTACCGCTTTGCAACCGCCGCTGCCGGCAACTACGACATCTGTACTACTGCCGGAAATTGTACCGGAACAGCGGTAACATTGCAGTCCGCCTACAATAACTCAACCAATCCAGAGATTGTCGTAGACGCTACTCGCGGTGCTCTTACGGTACGCGACAATGCTACCCCAATCGCCGCGAACTTGTTTGAAGTGCAAAGCAACAATGGTGGCACTACATACTTTGGTGTAACGGCCAGCGGCACCAGCACGACTGGCACCTCTACTACCAGCGGCAATATTAATACCAGCGGCGGCGTATTACAGACCAACAGTACAACCCGCATCGACAATAGTGGCAACCTGACAAACATAGGCAACCTGACGCTATCCGGTGCTATATCTGGCGGTACATCATACAGTGGTTCGGGTAACATTAACTCTACCGGCGGGGCATTGCAGACAGCAAGTACAACCCGTGTCGATAACTCGGGCAACCTGACGAACATTGGCAACATAACAGGTACGGGCGCCATTACCATCGCATCAACCGGCCCAGGCAACGACATTATTCTTAACTCTGCAGACACCATAGAACTACAGGACAACACCAACGTAACCGGCAACTTTGTGGCAAGCGGTACTGCGACTATACAGGGGGCGTCGGCCACTATCGGTACCACTAGCCAACAAGGTTCGCTCGTACTCCACGACGGCAACGGCCAAACCGCCAGTATATCTGTGGGTAGCGCACTAGCAACAAATACCAGTTTGGCTATACCTACTACCGTAAGCGCTAGCGATACATTCTGTCTACAAACCTTGGGTAACTGTTCAGGCGCGGCAGCTACACTGCAGTCTGTCTACAATAATTCGTCCAACCCGGAGCTTATCGTCGATGCCACCCGCGGCGCTTTAACTGTACGCGACAATGCAAGCGCAATCGGCGCAAACTTACTAGAGGTTCAAAATAACACTGGCAGTACCACGTACTTGGCTGTCACTGTCAGTGGGCTAGTTGTTACCGGCACGGCCACCGTGAGCGGTGACGTAAACACTTCTGGTGGTGTGCTCCAAACCAACAGCGTAACTCGTATAGACAACAGCGGTAACGCAACTAATATAGGCAACGTCAGCCTATCGGGCTCTATATCCGGTGGAACATCATACAGTGGCTCTGGTAACATCAATACCACCGGCGGCGCCCTGCAAACCAACAGTACAACCCGTGTAGACAACAGCGGCAACCTGGTAAATATCGGCAGCATTACTGGTAATGGCGGGATGACCATTGCTTCTACTGGGGCTGGTAATGACATATACATTGATGGCGCTGACGAATTTATTGTCCAGGATGCATCTGTATTCGATGGCACGGTAGCCTTTAATAGCGATGTCGACCTGACGCTATCCGGTGCCGAAAATTTGGCAGTTACTGGTACCGTGACCGGCACAACGGCCACTAACTTGATTAACGGGGTAATTACCAACAATACTACAAGTGGTAACCAAAATGTTATGCTGTTGCAAAATCTTGCCGGGAGCGGTACAACTGAAAACTTGCTAGTACTTGACAATACCGATACTGACACGGCAGTGAGCGGTGGCTTGACGATTATCTCTTCGGCAGGAGGCATTACCAACGCAATCGATGTATCCGATTCCGATATAGGTGCCGCCTTGCTATTCGGAGCGAATGACATATCGGGTAGCAACTTTAATATTTTTGGCTCCACCGGCAACTTTACGAGTGCAGGCAGTGGAATTCTCCAGGGCGGTGCGGTCACGTTAGGTACCACTAGCCAACAAGGTTCGCTCGTACTCCACGACGGCAACGGCCAAACCGCCACTATATCTGTCGGCAGTGCACTGGCTGCTAATACCGCACTTGCTATACCAACAGGCGTAGGGGTATCTGACACTATCTGTCTCTTAACGCTGGCCAACTGTACGGGTAGTGGCGTAACGGGAAGCGGCACCACGAACCGTATGACCAAGTTTACCGGTACCGGCACGGTTGGTAATTCTAGCGTTGTAGACGATGCCTCTAGTCTAACTATCGACACTAATGTCGACATTCTGTTGCAGGGTTCTAGTGCCTACATAAGTAATGCACAGGGCCAAACCGCTAGCGAAGCATTCGGCTTGAACGCTACAGTTGGGGGTGCCAATGCACTCGCCATTGGTAACGGTGCTACTGTTGGTGCTCACGCCGGCAGCATAGCCATTGGTAGCGGCGCTACTACTACGGCAGCAGGCCAACTGGTAATAGGGGCGAGTGGCAACGCAATCACCCAAGCAGTCATCGGTAATGGTGTTACCAATGTCGCCCCAAGTGGCTTCACGCTGCAAGGCACAAGCGGTAGTGGCAGTAACGTCGCTGGCGCTAGTGTCACTATTGCCGGCGGCCGGGGTACAGGCACCGGTAATGGCGGTAGTGTTAACTTCCAGATAGCCAACCCAGGCAGTACGGGTTCTGGCCTTAACACTCTTGCAACCGTCTTTAGCCTGCAGGGTGCCAACGGTTCGGCAAGCTTCCAGAATACAACTGACTCCACCCAGGCGTTTAACGTCAAAAACATGAGTGCCGGTAATCTACTTACCGTTGACACTTCCAACTCCCGGGTGGGCATTAACCTAGGAGGCAGTAATACTCCGACACTGGCTACTGGTGTAGCGGGCTTAGAGATACAAGGTGCACTGCGTCTAAGTGGTGGGGCCGGGGCCGGTATGTCTGATCTGTTTGCGGCCAACACTGGTAATGTGGGTGCCAAACTCAATATCCCGTATACACAATTCAGCGGTTTAGCTTCAGGAATCGTCGTTGGCGTAGACGATACGTCACACGTCACTTCACGCGGTATATCGGTGTTCGATGAGCGCAACCTTCAACATTCGCCTTCTATAGCCGTTGTTTCGCCTGATGAGGGAAAAGTATTCGGCCTCTCATGGGAAGGGAGCACCAGTACTATCGGTTACCTAAAGACTGTTGGTAGTTCCAGTATTACTATTAGCCCCAACGAAGTAGACGCAGCTACATTCTCTACTACCGCCGTCACGCTGGGGCAGAATACTACGCTTGCGGCCAGCAAGACGCTCACTGTTACGAGCGGCCTTACCGCCCTAACGGGCAATACCACTGGCGATGCACTAAACGTGTCCAATTCTACGTCTACAGGGAATATTGCAGTCTTTAGCGATAACAGTACGGCTGTCGCTACAATTGCAGATGGCGGTGCGACTACCTTTAAGAACTCTACTAACTCCGCAACCGCATTCCAGATTCAGGACAGTGCTGCAGCTCCTCTGCTAAGCGCCAACACCCTTACACGTACTGGTGGTGTGGCAGGTAACTTGCTGAAGGTCGGCAATTCTACCGGTACCGACACTGACCTGACCGTACTGCAGTTAGACGGCGTCAGCGCTGATCCAACAACCAACCTTGCATCGCTAAACGGTGGTTTGTTCTACAATTCGAACACCAATAAAGTCAGCATCGTAGAAAACGGCGTCGTTAAGGTGTTGTGTAACAAGACTGACTTATCTTGTGGCGCCGGTGCTACAACTACCCTCCAAAATGCCTACGACGACGACGTGAACGGTAGCGATACGACAATCACACTTTCTGCCAACGACGATAGTCTCGTGTTTAGCAATCCTGCCTCAGCTGGTACTGACAGCGCATTCTTATTGCAGCTGAATCAGCAAAACACCACCGCAGCGGTATCTGCAGTAGATATTATTCAGGCTTCTAACAACTCTAACGCTGTTAATGTAACCGCCAACGCCATTGACGGCGAGACAGCGCTGGCGATAACTGCAAACGCTCTGACAACAGGCAAGGGTATTAGTGTCGCTAGCAGCGGCACAGGCCTGACGACAGGTTCACTGCTACATGTCAGTTCGGCCACTACGAGCGCGGTTAATACCAATGGTATCGTCTCGTTCCAGGCAACAGGTAACTATACCTCCACGTCTAACAACGGTTTGGTGAATGTACTAGCCAACAGCACAACTGCTGGTACTATCATGAACATCCAGGGCACGGCGCTTACCAGCGGCACGGCGCTTAATATTGCGGCTAATACTGGCACGGCTATTAATGTTAGTAGCGGTCTAACAACCCTAACGGCACCAACGTCGGGCAGCGGCGCAACCCTTACTGTTAGCAATTCTACGAGCACCGGCAGTATCGCCGTATTTAAAGACAATGCAACTGCGGTGGCTACCATTGCAGATGGTGGTGCAACAACATTCCGTAATGTTAGCGACTCGGCAGGCGCCTTCCAAATTCAGAACGCAGCAGGTACTACTACGCTGTTAAGTGCAGACACCGCAAGTCTCCGCCTTAACATCGATGGTGACCTGGTGCTTGCAAAGCGTACAGACGCAGGTGGGACTACAGCTGACTGGACAAACGCCTATGGCACAACCGGTACACCATGTACGCAGGCCAGTGTCGACAGCGTTAAATCGTCGGCAACCTTTAACGGTAGCTTGTACATTGGTACCAGCGAAGCCGATAAGGCTGAAGTCTGCCGCTTCGACGGCGGCACTACCTGGACACGCGTGAACTCTGCAGCCGGTACCTTTGGTTCCAACAACAATACCGACACCGTAACTAGCATGATAGTCTACAACGGTTATCTGTATGTCGCCACCGGCGGCGGTGCTGCTGGTACGGGTACCGATACCAACGCCGCATCGTTGTACCGTTACGACGGCGGCACTACCTTTACCCGCGTCAACACGACACAGGGAACGCTCGTCAGCGCCAATATTAACGGCATTAGCTCTATGGTTGTCTACCGTGGCGGGCTCTATCTTGGTACTGCAGAACCCGCTAATACCGAAGTGTACCGGTATGCTGGGGGATCAACCTTTATTGATATGGTGGCACCATTTGGCACATCAGGCCAAGACCAAGTTTCGTCTATGGCTTCTTACGACGGTATGCTGGTTATTGGTCTTGGTGGTACGGCGGGCAATGCTGCTGGGCTGTATATGTATGGTGGCGAGTCAGTTGGTTGGCAGCTAAGGAACGGCGGCGCAGCCGGTAATGTTGATGGTGTCTCGAGCGGTATGGATGATATACCTTCGATGTCTGTATACGGCAACGCTTTGTACTTGTCGACAAGCGACGGAGTAAACAGTGCGCGTTGGTATCGCTACAACAATGCGGGTAATGCGACAACTAGCTTTACGGCCATGCACACGAGTGCCGGTACGCTTGTATCCGGCGGTACAGGCAGTATTGAATCAATTGCTACTATGACCGCGTACAATGGCAATCTATACCTTGGTACTCAAGAATCTAACGGCGCAGAAGTGTACAAATACGATGGTGCAACCGTTAGCAAAGTATCGCAGACAACCGCCGGTACTATTAAAGCGAGTGGTACCGCTAGTATCGATGGCGTAACAACGATGGCTGCATTTAACGACTTGTTGTTTGTTGGCACTAACGAATCCAACAGTGCCCAGTTGTACACCTATAATGCAGTCGAGGGCCAATCGCGCACCTTACGTTTTGCTGCCTCAAGCGACAATGCCGGTAGCACCGAACAAGCTGGATTCCCGAACGAAGGTTCGATCTTCTTTGCTGCCGAAGCTAGTACTGGAGCAAATCTGCAGGGCGCAGCTACCGGTACATTCGTCTTCTCGCACGGCATAACGGTAACTGCCGGTGCCTACGACCTTGCCGAAGACTACCCGACTCGTGACGATTCGTTGGTAGCGGGCGATCTAGTAAGTGTCGACCCTAACGAGCGTGGTTTTGTACGCAAAGCTACTGGCGCCTATGACCCCGGTATAGTGGGTGTCTATTCAGCGAAGCCAGCACTACGCATTGGTCAAGCCGATGCAACTATTAACGGCGGCCGCGCAGTACCAATTGCACTTGCTGGCCGCGTACCGCTTAAGGTTTCGACAGAAAACGGCGCTATTAAGCCAGGTGACCCATTGGCCGCATCCAGCGTACCTGGTGTTGCTATGAAGGCAACCGCAACCGGCCGCATTGTTGGTATGGCTATGGAATCGTACGACGGCCAAGGCGAAGGCATGATTACGGTATTTGTTAACCCTAACTTCTATGGCGCCGCTGGCGGCTTGCAAGGTACGGGCGACGTATCCAGCTTGTTAGTCCATGGCGATGCAACTATAGACGGAGATCTAACCGTAGTTGGCACGGCCACTGTCGGCGCATTAGTTACCGAAGAACTGACCGTCAGCGGCACTGCTCATGTCCAAGACCTCTATGTTGGCGGCAGCCTGGTACTAGGCAGTAGTACCGAAGACCCGACTGCCCAAGCCGCACATCCAATTACGCAGCGCTTTAAAGCCAGCAAGCCAATCGTTGCAGGCAGCGTAGTAATTGTAGACACATTACCGGGTTGGGTAACCACCACTACATCTGCTGGCGACACGCGCGTTGTAGGCGTAGCCACCACTGGTGCAACCAGCGCAGGGCAGGTTATAGAAGTCGCTATCGGCGGTACGGCTAAGGTATCGGTCGAAGGTACGGTAGCCCCTGGCCAATTACTCCGGGCCGACGCCAGCGAAGGTCATGCATCGGTTGCCAGCAGTCCAGGATGGGGTGAACTCGTAGGTAAGGTAATTGGTACGCCAGATAATAATGGCAAGGTACTACTCCTTATAACCCTGCAATAATGCTGCAAAAGTACGGAGTATAACACCGTAGGCGGGGTTTACGCATAAGCGTAAAAAAGCTATACTGAAGGGCATTGCTTATGGATAATTTTCGGAAGCCCTCACGCGATAATAAACCCCGCAGCATCGACAGCATACTTAATGGACCACAACGCTCCAGACCTCTGGAACGCCCATTGGGTCGCCGCTCGCCGTCGATGGATGGTTTACGTTCGTCGGGCCGCCGGTTGGATGGATTTAACCGCCCGGAAGGCTTACACCCCTCGCAGCCAAGCACTGTGCGTACACATGTGCCACCGGCCCACAGCCAACGCGCAGCTCAGGGTGCTTCACTATTACATATGACATTACCAGGTGGCGAGTTAACGACTCCCAAAAATAGCCGTGGCCGCAAAGGTAAGCCCAAAAAACAAGGGCGTCTTCAAAAGTTGCGCAAATGGAGTTTGCGCTCAGGTATTGTTATTGCTGCTATAGCCTTACTCCTTGGTGGGTACCTTGGTGTTAAGGCGCTGACTAAAGTCAATAAAGTATTTAAGGGCGGTGGCACTGCTGCTGCGTTGCAAAGTGATGTGAGACCAGAGTTATTAAAGGGCGAAGGCGATGGCCGCATTAATGTGCTGATGCTCGGTCGTGGGGGCGGGGAACACGCCGGCCCAGACCTTACTGACACTATTTTGGTTGCCAGTATTGACCCGGTTAATAAAACTGCCAGTCTTGTAAGTATTCCGCGCGACCTCTGGGTAACCGTTCCTGGCGCCGGTTCATCTAAGATTAACGCTGTATTCGCCAACGCCAAGTACAAAGCACTTAACAATAATCCCAAAGATAAAGCCAAATCAGATGCAGCTGGGGCCAAAGCCATAGAAAGTACAGTCAGCGATGTGCTGGGCATTCCTATCCATTACTACGGTATTGTGGATTTTCAGGCATTTAAGCAGGCAGTAGACACCGTTGGCGGCGTCGATATGAACGTCCCTACAGAACTAGCGGTAAGCGAACGGCTTTGGGACGAAACAACCGGCAAGAACTACAACCTTAACGTGCCAGCAGGCAATCAGCATTTTGATGGCCAGCGCGCTCTCTTCTTTACGCGCACCCGCCACACGAGCATTCGCGGCGATTTCGACCGTGCGGAGCGCCAGCGTCTGTTTATTCAGGCTCTCAGCCAAAAACTACTGTCCGCCGGAACGTTCACAAACCCAGTTAAAGTATCTAAACTTATGAGCGACTTTGGCGACCATATTGCTACCGACTTTAGTGTCGGCAACGCCATCCGGTTGGCCCAAATTGGCAAGGACGTTAAGGCGTCCGCTTTCAAGTCGGTGGGTCTGGCAGATCCACCCAACAACTTTGTACGTACCGATAACTTAGGCGGTGCATCTATCGTGCGTCCAACGGC
The DNA here is from genome assembly GCA_964432725.1 of uncultured Candidatus Saccharibacteria bacterium. GTDB lineage: Bacteria > Patescibacteriota > Saccharimonadia > Saccharimonadales > UBA4665 > PMNU01. Next base: position 33,271 of record CAYSOP010000004.1, read on the forward strand.
TGGGATAGGCGATTACGACGATATTCACAATTACATCCGTAACACGCTCCGCGATCCATACTTGGCTAAAGAAAACGCTTCGCTCGCCGTCCTTAATGGCACGACGACTGCCGGCCTGGCGACTGCCAAGTCCGACGAGCTCAAGTCATTTGGCTACAAAGTAAGCAAAGTAGGTGACGCGCCAACCCAGGCCTATGCGCACACCGTTATTGTCGACATGACTAAGGGCAAAAAGCCCTTTACCAAGAACTACCTACAAAAACGCTTTGGCCTGCAAACGACTACCAAGCTGCCAGATAGCACAATACAGGCCCAAGGGGCAGATTTTGTGATAATCTTAGGGCAGGATGACGCTAATTAACCGCGTCAAGACATAAAATGCGCGCACTCATAACTAAAATTAAGCCGGCCAGCGGTTTCTCGCGGCTTATACATATTGGGCTAAATATCTTTTTAGCACTACTAGTGTTTGTGTTGGTTAGAATCGATTTTGTCCAGCTAGCCTTGCTGGTAATACTGTTAAGTAAATGGCGTATGTTTGCAGTGCGCCCAAGGTTTTGGCCGGCAAATATCAGGGCTAATGCTGTAGACATTATAGTCAGCGTATCGTTGCTAGTATTTATGGTGCAAAGCGACAACCAGCTGGCACAGGTAATCTGGACTGCTACCTATGCAATTTGGCTACTTGTCCTTAAACCGGCATCGACAGCCCTAATGATATCGGTACAGGCTATGGTTGGCTTGCTGGCTGGCCTCACGGCTTTGTTCTTAAACTTTGGCGGCGGAGCACTGTACATACTGGTTGTAGGTGCATCGTTTATTTGCTATCTGGCTGCCCGCCATTTCTTTGATAGCTTCGACGAACCCTACGCAAAACTATTGGCCTACTTATGGGCCTACTTTGGCGGTGCACTCACCTGGGTGCTTGGCCACTGGCTGCTCTTTTATGGCTTTATGGCCCAACCAACATTGCTGCTTGTAGCAATCGGGTATGGCCTGGCTGCTATTTATTACTTAGATCATCACGATCGGCTGTCAAAGTTGGTACGGATAGAGATTATGATAACAACGTATACTGTTATATTTGCAGTTGTCGCGTCATTAACGGTAAATGTCATGAGCACGGTACGCGCGCTCTTACGCTAGAAGGGAGGGAATATGGATCCAACGCAACCACACAAAGAAGGGTCATCATACATGCCGGCCTCATCAAATGGGCCGCAGCACCATGGCCCAGATAGTCCTCGCATTAAGTTTTTAGCAATGGCAACACTGCTTATAGTAAGTCTGTCCACTGGCTTTTTAGGTGGCTGGCTATCCTTTAAATACCGTGGTATCGATAGCGCTACAAACGCATCTAAGCAACAAGTGGTTCTTAAAACCCAAGGCCAGGTTATTAGCAGCATTGCTAAAACGGTGGGCGAGAGCGTAGTGTCGGTTACCGCCACTCAAACCGCACCGGCCAGCTTTTTTAGTATGGGCGGCACACAAGAGGGCGCTGGTACCGGTATTATCATATCTACCGATGGTCTTATTATGACCAACCGCCATGTAGTGCCTGCCGGCACTACCGATGTGAGCGTAACATTGGCAGACGGCACCGAACTGAGCGATGTTACCGTCGTAGGACGCACTAATAGCTCCGACAGCCTAGACATTGCGTTCTTAAAAGTGAACGACACTAAGGGCAAAAAACTTAAGGCAGCAGCCATTGGCGATTCTAGCAAGATGGCTGTCGGCGACCCAGTTGTAGCTATTGGCAATGCCCTTGGTCAGTTCCAAAATACGGTTACGTCGGGCATCTTGTCCGGTTATGGCCGCAGTTTAACGGCCAGTGACGGCAGCGGTGCCAGCTCCGAAAGCCTAGAAAACCTATTCCAGACCGACGCTGCCATTAACGAGGGTAACTCTGGTGGTCCGTTAGTAAACCTGGACGGTGAAGTTATTGGCATTAACACTGCCGTTGCCGGTAATGCCCAAAACATCGGTTTTTCCATTCCTATTAACGATGTAAGTGGCTTAATTACCAGCGTTAAGCAAAGCGGTAAGCTGGAGCGTCCGTTCCTTGGGGTAGTGTACATTCCTATTACCAACGACGTTGCCGAGCAGTACAGCCTAGATAAGAGTAGTGGTGCGTACATTCCCCAAACTTCTTCAGTTGGCACAACACCAGTTTTGGCAGACGGCCCAGCTGCTAAGGCCGGTATACAGGCAGGCGATATTATCCTGAAGATTAACGACGAGACTATAGATCAAAAGCACAGCTTAGCATCGCTTATAAACAAGCACAAAGTAGGCGATAAAGTAACGCTTACTATTCACCGCGAGGGCAAAGACAGTAAGCTAGACGTTACGCTTGGTACGGCACCCACTAACTAGTCTCAAATAGCTGTATGTACCCCATTTGCAAAGACTGTTTGTAACCATATTTGGCCGCTACTTTGGCAAGGGCAATATGTTGTTCGGGTAAGGCTTCGGTAAGCACATAGCGGGGCAAGACAGTGAATTCGTTAAATAAGCGGCGATAGGCATCCAAACCATCGGGCCCTGCAAAGAGTGCAATGCTCGGTTCAAGGCCTGCAGCCTTATTAATGGCGTAATTATTGGGCACATAGGGCAGGTTAGCCAGTACGACGTCGTACGGAGTGCTCACGTCTCGCAACAGGTCGCGCACCATAAACTGTACATGCGTGCGGTGCAGAGTATTGTTGTGCTCGGCAACGGCAATTGCGCTTGGGCTAATGTCGCTTGCATCTATTCGGCTGCCAGGTAGTTCCAGAGCGGCAGTAATCGCTAAGCAGCCGCTACCAGTGCCAACGTCTGCAAGCACTGGCTTGCTTGGCAGCGGTAGATTTTTAAGCAGGGTAATCATATCTTCGGTTTCGGGGCGGGGCACTAAAACGTCTTCCGTAACCTTATAATTTCGCCCATAGAATGCCCAGCTACCCCTTATATACGCCAGTGGTAGGTGGGCCATTCTTTGGACAATTTGCGTGTTCAATGTGGTGAGTGTTTCGGTCGGTATGTCCATATCGGGATTTGCCAAAATAGACGCTTTATCACGGTCTAATGCATCTTCGAGCAGAATAAGTACGTCCAGCCGCGCACTTTCAATACCTGCCTGTGCTAACTGGGCAGTGGCAAGACGCAAATAATCGCCTATGGTCATGAGACTTCGTTATGTAGCAGCTGTCGTTCGTAGGCCTGCAGTTCGTCAACCAGGTCGTCTATATCGCCGCTTAGTGCGCCGGGTATGTTGCTGCGCGAATAGCCGATGCGGTGATCGGTAATGCGGTCCTGCGGGAAGTTGTAAGTGCGGATCTTTTCACTGCGGTCGCCCGAACCGATTAGTTTTTTGCGGGCGTCACTTAGTTGTTTCTGGTCTTCTTCTATCTTTGCGGCCAGCAAGCGGGAACGCAGCACGCCTAGGGCTTTGTCTTTGTTTTTAATCTGTGACTTTTCGTCTTGGCAAGTAACCACAATACCGGTTGGCAAGTGAGTAATACGTACCGCAGAATCGGTGGTGTTTACGGACTGGCCGCCGTGGCCGCTGGCGCGGTAGACGTCTATGCGTAGGTCGCTAGGGTTAATCTGTATATCAGTTTCTTCGGCTTCGGGCAGTACGGCTACCGTAACGGTAGAGGTGTGTATACGCCCTTGGCTTTCGGTGCTTGGTACGCGCTGCACGCGGTGCACACCGGCTTCAAACTTTAGTTTTTTATACATATCTTCGCCCTTGACGGCAAAAATAATCTCTTTGAATCCGCCAACTTCAGACGGCGCTTCGTCAATAAGCTCTGTTTTATACCTATGCTGTTCGGCCCAACGGACGTACATGCGGTACAGCTCGCCGGCAAACAAACTGGCTTCGTCACCCCCTGCGGCCGCACGGATTTCTATAACAACGTCACGGTCGTCATTAGGGTCTTTGGTTGTCAGCGCTTCTTCTAAGGCTGTATCGTTGGCGGCAATCTTTGCTTTTAGTTCTTCTAATTCGGTATTTGCGAGCTCTGCCAGTTCGGGGTCGGGAGTTGCCGCTAAAACCAATGCTTCTTGTTTGGCTTTTGCTAGTAGGTGGTGGGCATCCAATAGCGCCACTATACCTTCAAGGACGGTACGGCGCTTCGCAAGCTTCGGATATTCTTTACTGCTAAAAATGTCCGGGTCGTTTAAGCGACCCGTTAATTCGATAAGCTCTTGGCGTAGTTGCTGCTCTTTTTGTTCCATTATCTTCTCCAGTGTACCATCATCCACTGGCTCGTCATCCCCGCGAAGGCGGGGATCCAGTCCTAATAAATAAAATCAGTCCTTTGTTGTTTACATTAAAGGACTGATTTTATGACCGGGTAGCTAACGAGCTGGTTTTTCGACGTTTTTGGCTTCGGCTTTTTCGGCCTTGGCAACTTTGCGGGCTTGCTGCTTTTTAGCGGCAGCCATACGGCTTTCGCGGGCTTTAGCAGCAGCTTCGGCGCGAGCCTTAAACTTATCTACACGGCCTTCGATGTCTACGATACGTTCTTCGCCAGTAAAGAAGGGGTGCGATGCACTAGTAATGTGTACTTTAACCAATGGGTATTCGTTGCCGTCGTCCCACTTAGTGGTGTCGCCAGTGGCAACCGTAGAGCGTGTCAAAAAGCGAAAACCGTTGTTTAGGTCTTCAAAAACGACAGCGCGGTAGTTAGTTGGGTGAATGTCTTTCTTCATAATCCAGGTTATTGTATCTGTTTTGTCGTTGTATGTCAAAGGTTATTACAGAGGAGGTGTATACTATCTGTCCATGACGCAACGACCTGCCGACAACGAAAGCTTTCCATCTAATAGTGAACTGTTTGCTTTGCAAGATAAAACCTTTGCATGGGTGGTGTCGCATGGAATACTTGAACCTTCTGTGGGACTTGTAGGAAGAAGGGACGGTCTGGACGTCGCAGATGCGGGCGCTGCTCATAGTATTGCCCTCGATGCAGACAAGTTACGTAATATTGCCCCACAGGCGGTTGCCAGCTTGGCATTAGAAGGATTATTGGGCGTTAGCGCCACTCATCCATATTACGACAGTTACGAACGCCAATTCTGGCCGCGCCATGTTGGGTATAACGTACAGCACGGGCCGCACTCGTTGTATACTTCAACCGATTATTCGTTGAGTGGCCATAGCGCTGAAAATATAAGACAGGACATCCTACGCTGGGGGCCGGGTGACGAGTCTATGCTTACCGAAGAAGCTGAAGCACTGCTGGCGCGAGCGTACGAGGCACGAAGATTAGAATCTGAGCTGGGCATAGATCGGCTTGCCAAGACGGAATATACGGCTTTGTCGGCAATAATGGATATCTGTATAGAACGTGGGCCCCAGGCCTTCGTTCATCTGTAGACAGACGGGCCCTCTATCTGTTATAATGATGCAAGTTATCACTTAAGCAGGTTGGGAATACAATCCTCCTACGAACAAGCCGTGTAGGCTCCCGTAGGTACCCACACCGAAGAGAAAGGACAAATCATATGGCTACAGTTGATGTAGACATTAAACAACTATTAGAGGCCGGAGCGCACTTTGGCCACAAAACTGCCCGCTGGCACCCTAAAATGGCGCCTTACATTCACTCAAAGCGCGGCGGCAGCCACATTATTGACCTGACCAAGACTGTAGAAGGCCTAGAGAAGGCCTTGGACTTTGTTGCCCAGACCGTAGCCGAAGGCAAACAAGTACTGTTTGTAGGCACCAAGCGCCAAGCGCAAGACATCGTAAAACAGCTTGCAGAAGACGTAAAGCAGCCATTTGTTACCGAACGTTGGCTGGGCGGCATGATGACTAACTGGCCAACTATTTCTGGCCGCGTAAAGCACCTGAAAGACCTCGAAACCAAAATGGAATCGGGCGAGCTTGCCAACAAATACAGCAAGCTTGAGGTACAGCGCTTCCAAGAAGAAATCGAGGCCATGAACGTTATTTACGGCGGCATCAAGAACATGGCCGCTAAGCCAGGTGTCGTATTTGTATTTGATGTTGTCGCAGACAGCAACGCCGTTAAGGAAGCCACCAAGCTTGGTGTGCCAATTGTAGCGCTCGTAGATACCAATGCCGACCCAACAGTTGCAACCTTCCCAATCCCATGTAACGACGACGCTATCAAGACCATTCAGCTTATTGCCGACTACGCTAAAAAAGCGGTAGAGGCAGGCAAAGCTAAGGCCGCTAAAGCAGCCCCCGACAAAGACGAAGCAAAGAAATAACTCGTTATCTGTCATCCTGAACTAGATTCAGGATCCAGTTATTAGAGAATAACAATAGGAGGAACGAATACTATGGCCGTAGATATTGCAGAGATTAAGCGCTTGCGCGAACTTACTGGCGTGGGCATGACCGACGCCAAAAAAGCACTCGACGAGGCAAATGGTGACTTCGATAAGGCATTATCTGAAATGCGTAAGAAGGGCTTAACGAAAGCCGACAAGCGCGGCGAACGCGAAGCTCGCGCTGGAGTTATTGGCAGCTACTTGCACGACAACCGCATTGGCGTGTTAGTAGAAGTAAACTGCGAAACTGACTTTGTAGCCCGCAACGAAATTTTTACCGGTTTGGTAAAAGACCTTGCCATGCACATTGCCGCCTCTAACCCAGTTTATGTGAGCACTGACGACATTCCAGAAGCCGACCGCGAAAGCATTAAGGCCGAATTTACCGAAAAGGTAAAGGCCGAAGGCAAGCCCGAAGCTATTGCCGGCCAAATTGTAGAAGGCATGCTCAAGAAGCACTTTGCCGAAAAGTGTTTACTGGACCAGCCGTTCATTAAGAACCCCGACCAAACAGTTGGCGACTACGTTAAGGAACACAACGCCCGCTTAGGCGAGAACATTGTTGTGCGCCGCTTTAGCCGCATGGCACTTGGCGAAGTAGCGTAATACATAGACCATTACCCCTAATAAACCCCAGCCACTTATAGGCTGGGGTTTATAGTTTGCTATGATAAGAAGACAGGAGTTTTTTTGATGGATACAAAGCAGTACGAAGACAAAATGACACAAGCACTCGCTCACTTTAATGAGGAGCTTAAAAAGGTACGTACCGGCAGGGCAAATGCCAGCATGCTCGACGGAGTAGTGGTAACGGCCTACGGCACGCCTATGCCCTTAAACCAAGTAGCAAATGTTACCGCCCCAGAGGCGCAGCTCATCCAGATTACACCCTTTGATCCAAGCAATATTCAAGCAATTGCCACTGCCATCCGTGACAATCCGACACTTGGCTTAAACCCTATGGATGATGGCCGCGTGGTACGCGTACCTATTCCGGCACTTACCGAAGAACGCCGCCGCGAGCTGGCCAAGACACTTGGGGGTAAGGTAGAAGACTGCATGGTTGCACTGCGCGGTATTCGCCACGATGCACTCGATGCCATAGACACCGCTAAAAAAGACAAAGTACTTGGCGAAGACGAAGCTAAGCGTCTAGGCAAGCAAATAGACGACGCAATGGCTAAAGTTAAAGCCAATGTAGACGCAGCAGCCAAGGCCAAAGAAACCGAGATCATGACCATATAGGCTTGCCATGGACCAAGAAGCACTTACTATTCCTAATCACATCGGCTTTATTATGGACGGCAATCGCCGTTGGGCAACGGCGCATAGCATTCCCGAAATGGATGGTCATTTAAGCGGCTATAATGCCATGAAAGAGGTACTAACGGCCGCCTACGATGCCGGCATTAAGTACGTTACGTTGTATGCGTTCTCGAGCGAAAATTGGAACCGCAAAAACGAAGAGGTAACCAAACTCATGGGCCTGGCTATCAGTGCGGTGGCGACTGACTTAAAGTTTTTGATAGAAAAAGAGGTAAAAGTAGTGTTTTTAGGTCGTCGTGACGGCCTAAGCGATAAAGTCCTCGCCTCGCTAAAAAAAGCCGAAGCCGCAACGGCATCGCTTGCCAGGGCAACACTAGCGGTGTGCTTTAACTATGGGGGCAGGCAAGAGATTATAGATGCGGTGCAGGCCTGTATTGCAGACGGCTTAACGGCAGAGGACATAACAGAAGATGCTATATCGGCGCATATGTACCATCCCGAAATTCCGCCATTAGACATGATTGTACGGACTTCTGGCGAGCAGCGGTTGAGTAATTTTATGCTTTGGCGTGCCGATTACAGCGAGCTGTATTTCCTGAAGAAATACTGGCCGGATATGACAAAAGAAGATGTCGCCGATAGTATAGTAGAGTACAATAAACGCAAACGCCGCTACGGTGTGTAGAACCTTCACAGAACGGCACAGTGCAAGCGAATTCTTGCGCTCCGAGGCTCACGTACTTGTATGTACGCTCCGCTTCGGTGCTTGAGACTTCACTCACACTGCACCATTCTGTGAAGGTTCTTTAGAAAAGAACGAGGGTTATGTCAGTAGTATTACTTATCTTGGGAATTATACTGTTTGTCGGGCTGGTGGTTTTACACGAGTTTGGTCATTTTATTGCTGCTCGCCGTAATGGGGTAATTGCCGAAGAATTTGGCATTGGCTTTCCGCCGCGAGCATGGAGCAAAAGGCTTAAAAACGGCGTATTGTTTACGTTAAATTGGCTACCTATTGGCGGTTTTGTAAAACTAAAGGGCGAAAACGACAGCGCTACCGAACCCGGCAGTTTTGGTGCGGCAAGTTTTAAAGCCAAGGCTAAAATTATGCTGGCCGGTGTTGCTATGAACCTCTTGGCGGCGTTCGTTATCTTTACCGCGCTTGCATGGCTTGGCATGCCCCAGCTTATAGACAACCAATTTAGTGTTAAAAGCGACACGACAGTAGTGCAGCGTAAGGTGCTGGTAGGCTATGTAGAATCCGGCTCGCCGGCAGCCAAGGCGGGCATACAGTCCCGTGACGAATTAGTTGGGTTTGCCAGTGCCGCAGAACTACCTAAAGTAACCAAGAAGAACGCCGGCAAAACTATAGATCTAACCTACAAGCGCGACGGCCAAGTACGTACGACTAAGGCTACGCTGCGCACTGCCGCACAGGCAAAAGACGGCGGTTACTTGGGTATTGCACCCGCAGAGTTTACCTTAACGCGGGCAACGTGGTCCGCGCCAATCCAGGCATTGGGCCTTATAAAGCAATTTACTATTGCTACGTTCCAGGGGTTAGGCACGGCAATTAGCGCCTTGTTCCATGGCGACGGCGCCAAAGCAAGCGAGCAAGTTTCCGGGCCGGTGGGGATCGTTGTAGTACTGCGCGACGGCAGTTTATTGGGCTACCAGTTTGTGCTGCTTATTGTCGGGCTTATTTCGCTCAGCCTGGCAATTATGAACGTACTGCCTATACCAGCTTTAGACGGTGGCAGGTTTTATGTAATGTTACTGTCGCGTATTTTTGGCAAGAGATTATCGCAAGACATGGAAGAGCGAATCGTTGGCACCAGCTTTGTCTTTTTACTACTGCTAATAGTGGTCATAACTATTGTCGATGTCCGAAGATTCTTCTAAGCCAGCAGAGGGGGCGTATGCGGTGGTTACCTGGAGCCCGGCACGTGGTATTATCGCGGCAATTGTGGCGCTACTTGTCGGCCAAATTTTAGCCGGTCTGTTGGTATTGGGTATTCTAACCGCTTTTGGTATGTCGTCTTCGGCATCAGAGGCTTGGTCCGAGACAACTACCGGGCAGTTTGTATTAGTGGTTATTGCCGAGGCACTTACACTACTCATATTGTGGCAGGTGCTCAAGAAACGGCGTCCCTCGTGGGCATCGCTGGGATTCTTGCGCAACCCGCAACTTGGCGACGTAGGGCGGGCAATTGTGGCTTGTTTGGTGTACTTTGGCATGCTGATTGTAGCGGCCAGTCTAGCCAAAATAGTGTTTGGGGTAGATACCGGCCAAGAGCAAGACATTGGTTTTAAGCAAGTTGTAACCAGTAGCGAATATATTATGGCGTTTGTCAGTTTGGTTATATTGCCGCCAATTGTCGAGGAAATATTATTTAGAGGCGTTATATTCGGCGGTTTGCGCAAGCGGGTATCATTCACGAAAGCAATGCTCGTTACTAGTTTGTTATTTGCGTTGCCGCACGCGCTACAGGGGAGCGGCGGTTCGCTGCTGCTTATTGGCGCGATAGACACCTTTATTTTGTCGATGGCACTGTGTTATTTGCGCGAAAAAACCGGCAATTTATGGTCATCTATAGTGCTGCACATGATTAAAAACGGCGTGGCCTACATTGCACTCTTTGTTCTAGCTACGAAATAACAGCGTAAAAGTTCATCTTTACCGTAGGGTCGGTGTGCTATACTTGGGGCAAATGAACGCATTTCCATCTGCAACCATGACCTTAACCTCTATTATTCCGGCCTGCCGGCCGCTCTTTATTTTCTCTTAATTTTTCGACTAATTTACAGCACATAGGAGCATACCCAGACATGAGAGTCTCGCAGTTATTTGGCAGAACATCAAAGACAGAAGGATCAGATTACAAAATTCCTTCACACCGCCTATTGACCCAGGCGGGCTACATCCGCGAATCCACCGCGGGGCGGTATTACATGTTGCCGCTGGGCCTGGCTGTACACGACAAAATTGTAGCCGTCGTACGCAAGCACATGAACGCTGCCGGGGCCCAAGAGGTAGTAATGCCAGTGCTCCACCCGTTAGAACTATGGGAAGAGACAAACCGTACTACAACGACCGGTTTTGAACTTATGAAAATAGCCGACCGCCGCAAAGCTGAGTTTGCCCTTGGCGGTACCGCCGAAGAGATGGCCGTAGACCTGGTGCGCAAGTTTAACATTAGCTACAAAGATCTGCCATTTAACATTTATCAGTTTTCTATGAAGTTCCGCGACGAAATGCGTGCCCGCGGCGGCTTGCTGCGCGTGCGCGAATTCGTTATGAAGGACGCGTACAGCTTTGGTACCGAAGCCCAGTTTAAAGATATGTACCAAAAAATGTGGGACGCCTACAAGGCAATTTTTGAAGAGCTTGGCCTTAAGGTAGACGTTGTTGCTGCCGATAACGGCTACATTGGCGGCGAATACTGCCACGAGTTCGTCGTAGAGAGCGACCAAGGCGAAAGCCGCTACTTCGTAGACGAAACCTCCGGCTATGCCGCCCACGAAGACGTTGCCACCTTTAAAGTGGACGACAAAAACTTGGGCGACGAGCTACAGCCCCTGCAAGAGGTGGACGCAGAACGGGGCACCACCATGGAAGATGGCGCTAAGCTGCACAATATGCCGCTTTGGCAGCAAACCAAGGACGTGTTGTTCTTTGACGAAGCCACCAAGCGTTATATTTTAGCTGTTATCCGCGGCGACTTTGACGTAAACGAAACCAAGCTTATGCAGGCAGCCGGCGCATGGGAACTCCGCCCGGCAACCGACGAAGAGATTCGCGACGACCTTAACAGCGAACCCGGCTTTATATCGCCCGTTAATATGGTTAAAAAAGGCCAAAAGAGTGGCCACGAGGTAGTTATTGTTGGCGACAAGTCGCTGCGTACCGTACGCAACATGTATGGCGGCGCTAACAAAAAGAATCGTGACACACTCAATATAAATATCGACCGCGACTACAAGCCAGACGTAGAGGCCGATATTGCACTGGCCCAGCCCGGCTTTAGCAGCCCGGACGGCGGCGTGCTGGTAGAAAAGAAGGGCATTGAGGTCGGTAATATATTCCAGCTTGGTTACCATTACTCAAACCTTATGCATGACGCTGAGTACACCGATGAAACCGGCAAGCGGCAAAAGTACTACATGGGCTGTTATGGCATTGGTATCGGCCGTACTATGGCGGCTATTGTAGAGGCGCACCACGACGATAAGGGTATTATGTGGCCCGAAAACGTCACCCCATACCAGGTATATTTGGCACGTATTGGCGAGGCCGAAGCGGTAACCCAGGCTGCCGACGATATGTATGAGGCCTTGAAGGCTGCCGGAGTGTTAGTACTATATGACGATCGTAATGAGGCGCGTGCAGGTGAAAAGTTTGCAGATGCCGACCTCATTGGTTTACCGTATAGGGTGGTTATTAGCGACCGTACGCAAGCCGCAGGGCAGTACGAGGTTAAAAAACGGGGGGAAACAGATGCACATTTACTGGAAAAAGACAAAGTGATAAAAATGGTCGCCCCTGGTAAACTGAGTTGATATAATTAACTGTCACTCACGCCCATACCGGGCATACCGGGTACCTACAGATGAAGAACTAACGGAGCTAAGATAATGAACAAACTATTTCACCTAACAAAGCAAGGCGTAGACGAACTACAAGCAGAGCTAACAGAGCTTGTCGGACTGCGCAGCGTTATCGCTGACCGCATTAAGACGGCCCGCGAGTTTGGCGACCTTGGCGAAAACATGGAATACACCGCCGCCCGTCAGGACCAAGAGCGCAACGAAAACCGTATTACCGAGATCGAGCACATCCTTAAAAACGTCCAAGTAATTACTGCCCCTAAAAGCGATGGTTTGGTTGTACTAGGTTCTACCATTAAGCTGAAAAGCGAAGACGGTAAGACTAAAGAATTCCAAGTAGTTGGCACCGTAGAGGCCGACCCCCTAAATGGCAAAATCTCGGACGAATCGCCAATTGGCCGTGCCTTAATGGGCAAAAAAGAAGGCGACGAGGTAGAAATAAAAACACCCGTCGAAACCGCCACCTACAAAATTGCCGACATCAGCTAACATTCATAGCTTACTTTAGTGCCCTTAGAACCTCTGTAATTTACAGGGGTTCTTTGTTACGCCTCCTCGTCATTCCGGGCTCGACCCGGAATCCAATAGTGATATGTTACTATGTAACAGATATGGCAACACTCAAAGACTTCCGCGACGAACGACTTCGTAAACTACAAGAACTTAAAGAACTTGGTGTTAATCCATACCCCGCAAAAAGTGAGCGCACGCATCGCATTATTGAAGTTACAGACGACTTCGATAAGTTGCAGGGTAAAGATACTAGTATCGTTGGTCGCATTACTACTATTCGTAAATTCGGTAAAATTGCTTTTATTGTTATCCGAGACGCGAGTGGCAGTGTACAGTTGTTTTTACGCGAAGGTGTCGTCGAAGATCTGAATGCAGCCGATAGCCAGCTAGGAATTGAACAGCTACCGCTGCTAGATACTGGTGATTTTGTAGAGGCTCACGGTCCGGTTATTAAAACACAGACGGGCGAAATTTCGGTAGAAGTGCACAGGTTGCGGCTCCTTACAAAGGCACTCAGGCCACTGCCTAGCGCCCAGGATGGTTTTACTAATAAAGAAGAACGCCTGCGTCGCCGCTATGTAGACACTAATGCTAATCCAGATGTATACAAGCGTTATTTGCGGCGCAGTACCTTTTGGCAATCTACTCGTGAATTTCTTATGAGCGAAGGTTTTATAGAATTAAATACGCCGGTGCTAGAACTAACTACCGGCGGTGCAGATGCCACGCCTTTTGTGACTCACATGGACGCGCTGGGACAAGATTTTTACTTGCGCATCTCGCACGAGCTACCGCTTAAACGATTACTTGTAGGCGGATATGAAAAAGTCTTTGATATAGGCCCTCGGTTTAGGAACGAAAATTATTCAGACGAACACTTACCCGAGCATAACGCAATGGAGTGGTATTGGGCTTATGCTGACTGGGAACAGGGCATGAAGCTGACCGAACGTTTAGTGCGATCTGTAGCCGATAAAACATGGGGCACTCGTCAGTTTAAGCTTGCTAGCGGCATGGAAGTGGACCTTGGACCCGACGGTCAGGATTGGCCGCGTATTAGCTTCATTGAAGTTATCCGTGACCACTATGGTTTGGACGTATTTAATGCATCGCTTGACGAAGTTAAGGAACAGCTGCAGAAACATGGTGTAGAGGTAGAAAAGCAAGATAATCGCGCCCGCGGTATCGATAAGCTATGGAAGAAGGTCCGCACCTCCATCGCCGGCCCCGCCTTTTTAGTAGATATCCCAACTTTTCTGCAGCCGCTCGCCAAAACTCAGCCGGGCAAGCCAGAATTAACCGAGCAGTTTAACTTGCTACTCGGTGGCAGTGAGCTATGTAAGGCGTATTCGGAACTGAACGACCCAATCGACCAATTGAATCGTTTTAGAGAACAGCAAATCCTACGCGACGCGGGTGACGACGAAGCCCAAATGCTGGACATAGATTACGTAGAGGCTCTAGAGTACGCTATGCCACCAGCCTGCGGCTTTGGCTATAGCGAGCGTGTGTTCTGGTATCTAGAAGGTGTGACTGCACGCGAAGGCGTCATCTTCCCACAACTTCGCCGCGAGGTAGACGAGGTGACTAAGAATATTTACCCGGATATAAAATTTGAAGACAGCGGCAAGTCGCAGGCATAACTATGCAGCGCTTGCCAGTAGATTCATCTGACATTGTGTCTATGGGGTACGACCCTAAGGCTCAAGTGCTAGAGATCGAATTTAAAGAAAACCGTTTGTACCAGTATTACGACGTCGATCAAGACGTATATAACCGCTTTACTAAGGCGGATTCATACGGCGAGTTCTTTTTTGCGCACATTACCAAGCACTACCGCTATAAGCGTATACAAGATATCGTCGCCAGTACCACCGAAACGCTCGCCATTGTCACTACTAGCCCTCGTAAGGTAGGCAACTTACAACGAGCCTGTGAACCATACGGCATACAAATAGAGCAGCTTGATCTGCCTATAGACGAAATACAAAGCGACAACCCACAAAAGATAGCTCAGCATAAAGCCAAGCAAGCCTACAAGCTGGCCCAACGGCCCGTGGTTGTAAACGATGCCTACTGGAACATTATTGCGTTACGCGGCTTTCCGGGCGCGTATATGACCGACGTGACCAAATGGTTAAAGGCCGAGGACTTTTTAGCTCTGATGCAGAATAAAACCGATCGCACTATATGTTGCACCGATACGCTGGTATATTATGATGGCAAGAAATCTAAAGTATTTTCGCAGGATATATGGGGTACTATTGGTACTGAGCCAAAGGGTGAGGGGCCTTCAATAGACCAACTTGTGATGCTTAGCGGGAAGACAACGAGCATGGCAGAGTCGCCGGGCGCTGCCGAACTAACCACCTGGCGCGATTTTGCCAAATGGTACAACTTGCAGTTACGCCTCAAGCGTGTTTAAATACACCTTTTGTATACTACTATTGACATATAAGCATAAGTAGTATAAATTGTATTTAAGAGAACAAAATGAATAAACAAAGTAGCAATCCTAAAAGGTAACAGCCATGTCAGTAGAAGCTCCACTAGCCCCACCTCCAATCGCACCACAACCACCCGAAGCGGCGGCTGAAAACAGTATGGGTTTTACAGGCTACTGGACAGGTGAGGGTACGCCTTCTGCTGCTGAGGTCACAAAACTGCGTCAAACAGAAAAAGTGCTCAGCCGCGGCCCCTATGGCCGCCATTTAAAAAACGTTGCAGAAGTCGGTACCGTGGACGATTCGGACGTCGATGTGCAAATTTATGGCACCAACGTATACGCAGAGGAGCAGGGTCTGCCTCTTACTAATAGCCTTGCCGTGGCCGCATACCGCGTTCGGGAGACGCCAGAAGCCGACAGGGAAGCCGAAAAAGAAGAAGCGATTAACGATATATTAAATGACCTACACATGCCTCAAGCACTAAGCGATCCAAAGCGGCGCGATAGCATAAAGGCAAGCATCGCTAAAGATGTCGAGTGGGCTGCTAGCTTGCCGGTTAACGAAAAGCACGAAGATCCGCTTATAACACTCCAAAATGATATAGATGAATTTAGGGATGTTCAAAACCTACGCATTGCATCCGAAGAAGCCTATGCAGCGGGCCACGGCAAAGCGTACAAGAGAGCTGTTAAGGTAGGTCGTTTCGTTAAAGCCGCTACGTTAGCACCGGCAAACGCAAGCACATGGGCTTTATCGCATGCGGCAGCACGTATTGCTAGCAATCAGGCGCAGGACCCTGAACGTACTGCCCGCGTACGCAAAGGATTACAGATAGGCCAGTTGGCTCTTATGGCCGTAGGTATAGCATCGCGCGTACGTACCGGTGTGGCAGCAGACGGCGGCTTCTTTGACGCTGCCTTAGGCAACGTAGACGAGGCTGTTGCACATGCGTACCACGCAATTAACCCTTTTGATGGGCAACCAGCGAGCGCTGCGAGTTCCGGTTTCGTCGGACACCACGAGAATGCCCAAACCCCTAAACCTCCTCAGTCTCATAAGTTACCTGATGTAGACGTTTCCATAGGCGAATACCAAAAAGATAAACAGACCGGCACCTACAAGGGTACTGTATGGTACCAAGTCGACCACTATGCACGCGAAAATGGTATTAAGGACAACCTAACCGACACGGAGTTTAATAAGGCTGTCGACAACATCCTAAAACACAATCATGTTGGTGGCGAAGGTGCCTCGCATCATGAACGCTGGAAAGCTGCCGGCCATATGTCTGCGAAAGATAAGCTGCATATCTCTGGTGCCGACTTTAAGGGTCTCGTGCCGGATGACGCAGGTGTAAGCACGCCAACAGGCCACAACAATGGTGGTCATTTGGGTCACCACAAGGCAGCTCCGCACGGTGCAACTGCCCCGAACCCTGATAACGGTGACCGCGGTGCCGATGGCCTACCTCCTCACGACGCACACGACATAAATCCTAACACTAATGGCCACACCGGCAAGCATACGCCCGCTCTAGAACATGCCCGGCCAGCAGCTGCAGTGCCGATCATTGGCGGCACGCCCGACGACATTAAACATGCGGCCGCTAATGCAGGGATCGGTACAGGTTTGATAGGTCTAGGTCTAGCTGGCGCATATAGCCTTAACCGCGTACTTGATAAACGCAAGAAACGCCCCAAACTTAATAAGAATGGCAGTATAGAAGGTGAGTTCATTGACGAAGGCGAAGATGAAAACGAGACTACTACAGCCGATCCTGCGGAAGAGGCGGTGTTGCTAGCTAGTGACGATGCAGTCAACAATGACATTCGTTATCTTGTAAGTAAGAATGTGCCAGCCCACGAGATTAACCGTATGAACGATACCGAAGTGCGCGAGGCCGCGCGCATCTTACGCGAAGGGTAAGTATAATAGCTCTTAGTGGGCATTAGCGATACTATTTGGCATAAGTGGCTGCAACGGCCATACAGGTTAGCAGCAAGTGATACAAAACACGGCACTAAAACTGTCGTGCTTTTGCATGGCGTGGGAGCTAGCGGCGCCGTATGGCATGCCCTGGTAAAACAGCTAGAAGCCGTTGGTTGGCGGGTGATTGTACCTGACCTATTGGGGTTTGGAGACTCGCCGAAGCCACAATGGAATAATTACACCGTGCATGACCACGCACGGCACGTTGTAGCGCTTCTAAAGCGTTTACGCGTAAAGGGTAAGGTTACTATAGTAGGCCACTCTATGGGCACGCTGGTGGCCACGCACATTGCAGCCACCCACCCAAAGCTGGTAAGTCGGCTGGTACTGTATGAGCCGCCTTTGTATGCAGACGATCCAGAATTTACTGGCCACATGCGTCGGCGTGAATACTATTTTGCACTGTATACATTCATTGCTACCCACCCTCAGCTGGCGTTTACCCAGGCTCGTCTGATGTGGCGCGTAGCCAAGCGATTAGTTGGTTTACACCTTAGCCCCGAAGAATGGACGCCGTTTGAACGCTCGTTGCGCAATACTATTATGAAGCAAACGGCCTACGCCGAATTACATAGTGTTCAGGTGCCAACAGATATTGTTCATGGCCGGCTAGACATAGTAGTTACGCGTAAAGACCTGCGCCGCATGTACCGGCAAAACCGATTTATTACCTGGCACACCGTAACCGACACCCATGGTATTTCGCAGCGTTCGGCACGGTATTTGGGGCATTTGCTAAATGGTACCACCCCACCTAAAAGGCGTAGGCGCCGCACAAAAAAGAACCCCCGGTAAACGGGGGTTCTTTGGTGGTAGTTGTACTACCGGGTTACCGCTGTGCGCGGCGCTTCAGGCGAAGCATGTTGCCAGCGTAACCAAGAGCGGTTACGGTACCAGCGGCAGCAAACAGGTTGCTGGGGCCGGTTACAGGCAAGATTTCGGCACCTTCACCCTTAACTTGAGGGGCAGGCTGCACAGGGGTAGCAGGAGGGGTAACCGGGGGAGTAACAGGTGGGGTAACAACAGGGGGAACGCTTACCTTAACATCGGCTACATCACAACCCTTTTGGGGGTTGTCGTTGGCAGTACTGTTGCCAGTAAAGCAGGCCTTGTTTTCGATAACGTCACCATCTTTGGTAGAAGTTACCTTAACAATGTATTCCTTGGTTACTTTCTGGCCTGGCTTAATAAGGCCAAGGTCAGCAGTAATAGTACGCTGTGCAGGGTTGCTTACAAGCTCTACGCCAGCAGGCAACGTGTCGGTCATAACCGTCTTAGCCATGTCGTTGTAGCCCTTGCTGTCAGCAGCGCCGTCGTTGGCAACAACAATGGTGTACTTAAGGGTATCACCAGTTTTGGCACTTACAGCGCTGGTAGCGTTGTTAGCGTCGGTCATAACACCATTAGTAGTTTGGTTCTGGACGTATTTGGTTATAACGCCCTTAGGGTGCCAAGCAAATGCAGGGGTAGCAACGGCTAAAGCCATAGCGGTACCGACAACAGCGCTTACGGCAACCTTGATAGTAGTATTACTCATAAAAACTCCTTTACCCCCACCGAGTCTCTATTTCGATAGGATAGGCAGCATTATATACTCGTTATGCTTATTTGTCAAGTATATTTATAGGGGTAAGCGGCTTACAAGCGTGTTTCGGGCGTGGATTGCTTCCAAAGCATTTCGTATAGAGTACGCTGAGTGTCGGCTATTTGTTTGTTGTAGATCTCTATGCCAAAGACTTCGTTGTCTTTCCAGTGCAGGTAGGCAACGACGTTGCCGTACACATAGCAGGTGTGGGTTATCTTAAGAATCTTATCGTCTATATGGTTGTACTGTATGCCTGCAATTCGTCGTTGTTCCTTAACTTTGGGTTTGTTCTGCTGCAAGCTGGTTACGAACTCGTCATTTAAAAGCAGGCGTGTATTAAGCTGTTTTTCTTCGAATGCGGCTGCCCAGCGTTCCATAAAGGCGCGGCCGGTGGGTTCTTCGGCAATCCGGTAGGTCTGGCCAATGCTATCGCTTTTAGAGCCTAGCCGGTTCCAGAGCATCTGGCGAATGCCCTCAGGGCCTCTGTAAAACTGTACACGCGTGGCAGGCGAACTAAGCGAGTTGCGGGCTAATACTTGCTCTATAAGACCCAGTTCGTCCTGTAGGCTGCGTAGCTCTTGTTCTTTTTCGTTAATAAGAATGCGTAGGTTAGCGATGGGTGCTGCCTTGATGACGCCCCGTTTGTAATGGCTTTCTACCTCTATAAGGTTACTAGCCATAAGTTGGTCTATAAGCCTATAAATACGCGTACGCTCGACGCCGGAGGTCCTGGCGAGCTCCGAAATAGTCTGTGGGCCGTGGGTATACAGGGCAAGGTAGATGTCGGCAATCTCTATATCCAGGCCAAGTTTGCCAAAGTAGGTCCGAATAGCCGATACATCTGTTAGCATAAGTAATATTGTAACTGTTGTGCAGTTTTTGCACAACAGTTTTCCACACTCATACCACAGGGTGGAGGATTAGTGTGCAATGAAGCGCACAACCTTAGCGTAAGCCTTGACAGGGCGGGGTGAGCAGAGGTATATTATAGGTATTCACGCCTCGCCCAAGTCTTACGACCCGGCGAGGTTTTCATTTATAGGTATAGTAGATGGTTTTGCGGCAGCGGCGAGATCTGAGATGATGGCACCATGAAGACTGCAAAAACAGTGCTGTTTATAGACGGCGAGAATTTTCAAAAGAAGGTGCAGCAGGCGTTTAAAGCCCAGCGTCTGGCGTGGGATGACCGCCGTTTTGGCAATTTGGATTTACAGGCTCTGGTGGCGGCAGCTATGCCCGACGTAACCATAGATTCTATCCGTTACTATGTGGCTAAACTGCATGTATACCCCGAAACGCGCGAGAAATCCGAAGAATTAGTAGCTTTGCAGCGCGCTTTAAAAACCAACCTAGAAAAGCAAAAGGTAGAGTTTGTAATGAGTGGTAACGTAAGGCTGTTCAAAGTAAACGACGACCAGCTGGTATTTAAGGAAAAAGGTGTTGATGTGCGCCTAGCGGTAGATGCTGTGGGCATGGCCGCTGACAAAAAGCTAAAGACGGCTATTATTTGTAGCTCTGATTCGGACATGCAGCCCGTCGTAGAGGAACTGCGTCGCCGCAAGGTGCGGACCGTATACCTCGGTTTCCAGGTGCAGCCTAACAGAGGACTTATCTTTACCTGCGACGAAACCGTGCTGTGGCGCAACAACGAGTTAGCACAGCATATGCCAAAACAAACAGCCAAAGCTATTAAAGTCCGGCGGTTTGACGAAGAGGATTAAGCGGGAAGTGGCACTAGCGACAGCTGCTGTCCGCCCAGGTGACGTGACATATAGCTGTCGTGGGTGATGTACACAAGCGCACCGGTATATTGGGCTAGGGCATCCTCTAGCTCTTCTATAGAAGGAAGGTCAAGGTGGTTGGTTGGCTCGTCCAAAATAAGCAGGTTTGGCTCGTTAGCAAACAAACGAATAAGCTGCAGCCGGGCCTTTTGGCCGCCTGATAGGTTGGCTACCAGGTGTTCGCGGTCGCCGTAGGGGTCGAACAAGTAATCGCTGAGCAGACGCATTATCTGTTCTGCGGTAACGGGCAGGTCAAACTCGTCGTATATGTGTTCGATGGCTGCTGCCAATGTCATAGTAAGCAGGCTTGGGTTAATTTCTTGTTCGTAGGTGTTCATGCGTAGCTGGCTGTCGGGCTTAATGGCGCCATGCAGCAGAGTAGCTGGGGTTTGGTGTAGGCTGCCTACAATCGAGCGCACCAGAGTAGTCTTGCCCACGCCGTTACGTCCGGCAACCTGCAACCGTTCGCCGGTTTGCAATGCAAAAGTAAGGGGTTCAAACAAAGCGCGGCCGTCGTAGCCGACCTGTACGTTTTCTAGTTTTAATAGCTCGCGCGACCGGTCGCTGCGGGATAGCCGGCGAATATGGATATTTTTGGCCCGGTGTTTTTGGTAGCTTTCTTCTAGGTTAGGACGTAAGCCTCCGACGGATTCTTTGTCTATCCAAAAGCTTGGTTTTTCTTGGGCCTCTAGTTCTTTTAACTCTTTTCGCAGGCGGTTTTCGATAACTAAAAAGGGGTTCTTTTTGTCGGCTGTTCCGCCCCAGCGAGCTTTTTTGGCTTTGGCGGCAGTAATCTGTTTTTTGATATTTTCTATGCGGCGCTGCACGGTGTCGTATTCGTTAAGGTCGGCGGCGGTGCGCGAGGCGTTTTGCAAAAGATATGCGTCGTAGTTGCCGGTAAAGTTGGAAGCCGCATGGTTCTTAATTTCTACGATGCGGTCTACGTAGTGCAGGACGTCCCGGTCGTGCGTAATAACAACGACCGCATGCTTGGCAGTAGTAAACCAGTCCAGGAAGGCCTGCTTGGCAATAGCGTCCATGTGGTTGGTCGGTTCGTCTATGAGCGCTAGGTCGGCATGGGAATGTTCAATACGAATCAGTTCTATAAAGCGCTTTTGGCCGCCCGAAAGTGTAGACATGGGTCGGTCGGCAGCATCATCCAACTGATAGGCGTCCAGGGTCTGTCGTACCCGGTCTTCGACATTGTAATAGTCGAGTGCTCCAAAACGTTCCAGCGCTTCGCTGTAGCGGGTAATCTTGCGCAGGTCATCGCCCATAAGGGCAGGGTAGGTTTCTATTATGCGGTGCAGGTCGGCGTATTCCGGCAAGTTTCCTAGAATATAGTCTATGACCCGCGTATCACTTACGTCGTGGTGTTCTTGGCGAGTCGCTACCACACGCGCGCCGTTACGGTAGGCGATATGACCGCTAAAATCAGCGTCTTCACGGGTTAGCAGCTTAAACAGCGTTGTCTTGCCCACGCCGTTGCGGCCAATAATGGCCACTTTTTCATTGTCGTCGACATGCAAAGCCAGCTGCTCAAGCAGCAAGGTATTGCCAATGCTTTTCTGTTCTATATCTGCGGTTACAATCATAAAGCTAGTCATCTAAGGTTAACAGATTAAAAGTTGTTGTAAACATGGAGTAAATATTAAGCTAACGCTTGCTATACTAAAAACATATGAAATTGCAAAAAGCCTACTTCGTAGCTGGTTGTTTCTGGGGGAACATGCCAGTGGCATGCGAGTATTCTCGGCTCGGATTGGCCAGGCCAATTAAACTGTTTAGCAGTACAAGCGGCGAGGCCAGGTTATGAAAGCAAAAGCTTACTTCGCGGCCGGATGCTTCTGGGGCGTTCAATACTACCTAGACCAAGTCCCCGGCGTAACCAAAACCACCGTTGGCTATATGGGCGGCCACAGTAAAAACCCTACCTATGACCAAGTAGCCACTCGTAGCACTGGCCACGCCGAATCCATAGAGGTAGAGTTTGACCCGGCAAAGGTAAGCTACGAAACCCTAGTAAAACAGTTTTTTCGGCTGCACGATCCGACGCAGTTAAATCGCCAGGGCCCGGATGTTGGCGACGAATACCGCTCGGCTATTTTTTATACAGACGAAGAACAGCATAAGGTAGCAATTCAGGTACGGAATGTGATCCAAAAGAAGTTAAATCAGCCTATAGTCACCCAGATAGCAGCGGCTAGTCCGTTCTACAAAGCCGAAGCATACCACCAAAAGTTTACCCAGAATACCGGCCTGGGAATGTGCCATATACCATACGCCTCTGTGTAGGTCATTGTTCTGCCACTGTCATCCTGAACTTGGGCTATGGACCCATCCTCCGTCATTCCAAACTTGATTTGGAATCCAGTAAGAGCATAAGGAATTCATTATTAACTGGATCCTGAATCTAGTCGACCCACCCTATACCTACTAAACAGTCTTGTGCTGCATAGCCAATCAGAGCCGAGAATACTCGCATGTCACTGGCATGCTCCGGATGACGGGTCGGTGGTGTTTAGGGTAGATAAGTGTTAAGCCATGGTATAGTTTATCTATGGCAAAGAAAAAAGAAGAGACTAAGGCAAAATCAAAACCCGCAAAACAGGCCAAGGCCGCTAAAAGTAGTGCTACCGCACCCGCAGTGGCAAAAGAAGCTAAAGAAACTAAGAAAGAAACGGTCAAAGAGTCGGCTGTTGCTCCTGCGCGTACGGTTAAACCGGCAGTCACAACCAAGCAAGACGTAGCTACAGTATTACAACGCTGGCACATGGTTGTCGGTGTTGTCTTGGCGGTTCAAGGCTTACTAGTTGCTCTGGTAAGTAGTAGTAAAGCCGTACCGGTTATTCTGCATTATCCTGCTATAGATACACTGGCATCCGAAGCTAATAAGCGTCAAGTGCTGGGTGTTGCGGGGCACCAGTTATTCGATATACCTATAGCGTATCTGCTGTCGGCAGCATTGCTGGCGTTGGCGGTTATTTACATCGCTGCCGCTACAAACTTTAGAACTCAATTCGAAGCGGTCCTAAGCCGCGGCGTTAACGTTGCACGCTGGACTGCCTATGCAGTCGGCGGCGCCCTATTACTTGATGCAGTTTTGCTATTAAGCGGTGTGAACGATCTGTTTGCTCTTAAGTTGCTAGCCGCATCGCTCGTTACCGCATGCGTTGCCGGACTCGCCGTAGACCTATTGGGGCCGGGCAGGCCAGGACTTTCTAAGTTACTTAAAGTAGTTTCAGCTGTAAGCGGTGTAGTGCCATGGTTGGCGATTGCCGGTATTTTGACGGCTACCATGCTGTATGACGGCACCGTACCTAGCTATATGTACGGCGTATATGCAAGCGGTTTTATACTGTATGTTGCAACTGCGCTTGCCATCCTCTTTAGGTGGCAGGGTAGGGGCCGCTTTGCAAACGCACTGTACAGCGAAAAGATACTTTTGCTGCTGGGGCTTGTAACGGCTACCGTTTTGACCTGGCAAATTTTTGCCGGGGCGCTGTTATAGTACATGTCTCAAAAGACACTTATCTTTGACTTCGACGGTACGCTGGCGGATACATTTCCGCTGGTTGTAGATGTGGCGTACCAGTTGTCGGGTGCCAAGCGCCTCAAAAAGGCAGATATAGATACACTGCGTAGTTTGCCACTGTTGCAGGCCGTGCAGCGGCTTGGTATATCTAGGTGGCACTTGCCGCGCCTTATCATGAAGACCCGTCCCACTATGTATCCGCACATGGCAGGCGTCAAACCGTTCGAGGGTATAGATGCCATGCTGGCACAGCTATATGGCGACGGACATCGCCTATTTGTTTTAAGTTCTAACCGACGCAGTAATGTGTGGGCGTTTCTGCGCGCGCAGCATATGGACCATTATTTTACTGACGTGGTCAGTGTGTTCTATGGCAACTCATTTTACAAAGTATATGGAATGCATAAAGTACTGAAACGTTGGCGTCTTAATAGGGAAAACGCCTATTACATCGGCAACGAAACCCTCGATATGCACGCGGCACATAGGGTGGGTATTAAAGGCGTGGCAGTTACCTGGGGTGGTGCGGCCGCAGATGACTTCAATCAGTCCGAACCATATGTGGTTGTAGCTACGACAGCCGAACTCGTAGCCTTATTTCGTAAGTAATAGCGCGCGCTGTTAGAATATAAGGATATGCGATATTCAAGAGAGCGCAGCATACCTTATAGTCCTGGCCAAAAAGCGCCGTTTAAGGTAAGCCGAAGCAAAATAGAATTATTCAAGCAGTGCCCACGTTGCTTTTGGCTCGACGTGCGCCTGAAAATTAAACGTCCTGACGGTCCGCCTTTTAATATCAATAAGGCCATCGACGAACTGTTTAAAAGAGAGTTTGACGGTTATCGTGCAAAGGCAATTCCGCATCCGCTGATGGTGGAATATAAAGTGCAAGCAGTACCGTTTATGCACGAAAAGCTGGATGACTGGCGCGAAAACTTTATTGGCGTACAAGCCCTGCACGAACCAACTAACCTTATGGTTTTTGGTGCCGTGGACGACGTATGGGTAGACGAAGCAGGCAAACTGATTGTCGTTGATTACAAAGCAACCGCCAAAGACCGCGAGGTTAGCATAAGTTCTGACTGGCAAATTAGCTATAAGCGCCAAATGGAGGTCTACCAGTGGCTGCTGAGGCAAAATGGCTTTACAGTGCACGAGACAGGCTATTTTGTATATACAAACGGCCGCATGGACCTGGACGGTTTTAACGACCGTGTGGAATTTAAAACCAAAGTTATTCCGTATACCGGCAACGATGCCTGGATAGAACCAACACTCCAAGATATGAAGCAATGCATGGACGGCGACGACATGCCAGCCATGGGCGATAGCATTATGGGCGGACCCTGCGAATTTTGCAGTTATGCACGGGCACGGGCAGAATTAACCCTCAAAGCATTACAAGCCAAAAGACAAGGTGGGCACGCCCAGTAGACTCTATTTTGCGAGCGAAACAGCTATAAGATTATAAAGGGTAGCAGCGCTACCTTTTATGATGTTGTATCTGTTGCAACCGAAAAAGATGGGTTATAGCTCGCAAAATAGGGCCTACTGGGTGTACAGTACAACATAGTTATGGTTGTACAAGACAATCACCACACCAAAGAAGCAGGGGTTGTTGGCCTTATACTGCTGGGGCTTATTGTTATAGGCCTGGCGGCGGCGGCCTTTATGTTTGTGGCCCGCGCCCAAGGCTAACAGTATAGTAAAGCGCGGTCTAGTTTTGTTATAGTGTTCGCTGTTGCGTAAGGAGTATTTGCCGTTATGGCCGTAGGCCCAGAGTTACTATTTGATGTTTCCAAAGATACCGCCCGATTGCGGCCAGATGTTATAAGTGTCGGTCAGCACATTGCAGAAATTTTAGCCGAGCATCGGCGGCCTCACACGGCTGGACTCTTGTGGCAGTTTAATAATCCACTATCTGTTCCTGGTTGGTTGGTTAACAGACATGTGACCGAAAAGCCAATGAAACCGGGCATTACTGGCGGCTCGTCGCCACACCCGCAGATTAGTATCACGCAGGAGCGATATGCGCTGTTTATTGGGCCCGAACAAGGTCTTTTATGTTGCAGCCAATCTGGTCACGAGTGGGCAATGCCGCCCCCTGCGCCTGATATCTTGAGCGTTGAGCGGCTGGCAAGGCACGACGATACTCTGGCGCGTGGTCAGGTAACTACTGAGGCGCAAGTATTCTCTACGCATTCCGTCATAAAAGACATAGAAAACTTTGCTGTAGTTCATGGTATCCACGACGCACTGCGCCAGCGGCGTTCGGTTTGATATACTAAAGGCATACCGAGCAGACATGATAGATATTCAATTTATTCGAGAACACAAGAACGAGGTCGCCGAGAAGAGCAAGCAAAAAGGCTATGCTGTAAACGTAGACGACTTATTACGTTTGGACGAAGAACGCCGTAATGTATTGGGCGCTGTCGAGGCACTGCGTGCTCGCCGCAACGATAACGCAGGCAAAATGAAAGGTGGCCGGCCCACCCCCGAAGTCATAGAAGAAGGCAAGCGTATTAAGGCAGAACTTGCTACGGCAGAAACTACATTTACTGGCGTAGACGAGCAGTACCAAAAACTACTACGCGCTGTTCCAAACATGCCCCTAGACTACGTGCCTATTGGCGCCACCGAAGACGAAAATGTCGTTGTTAAAACGGTAGGCGAACCGACTCATTTTGACTTTACACCAAAGCACGACTACCAGCTAGGCAACGACCTGGACCTTATAGACAAGGAGCGGGCTGCTAAAATTGCCGGTTCACGGTTTGCGTACCTGAAGGGCGGGCTAGTACGCCTGCAGTTTGCGCTTTTACAGTTTACGATGCAGACCCTTGGCGACGAAGCGGTTATTAAGCAGCTTGTAGAGGCCAATAATCTTAAAGTTAGCACCAAGCCCTTTACGCCTATTATTCCGCCCGCCATGCTGCGTACCGAACCGTACGTTGCCAGCGCCCGCCTGAATGCCGAAGAAGTAACTTATAAAATTGAAAACGACGACCTGTGGCTGAATGCCAGCGCCGAGCACACCTTGTGCACCATGTACTGGAACGAAGTACTGCCCGAAGACATGTTTCCGATTCGTTACCTAGGGTACAGTACGTCATTTCGGCGCGAGGCTGGCACCTACGGTAAGGACGAAGAAGGTATCTTTAGACTGCACCAGTTCGATAAGCTTGAGTTAGAATCGCTTACATTACCCGAGGCAGGGCATGGCGAACACAAATTGCAGGTGGCCATACAGGAATACCTGATGCAACAACTTGGCCTGCCGTACCAGCTGCTCGAAAAGTGCACTGCCGACATTGGCAAGCCGAATGCTGCCGGGATGGATATTAATTGTTGGTTCCCGGGTCAAAACAGGTACCGCGAAACCCATACCGCCGATTACATGACCGACTACCAATCACGCGACCTTAAAATACGCGTACGCCGTCCGGATGGCACCATAGAATTAATCCACACCGCAGATGCAACCGGCTTTGCCATGAGCCGTACATTAAAGGCAATCATCGAAAACTATCAGACTGCTGATGGCCACATCACCGTGCCCGAAGTGCTTCGGGCGTACATGGGTGGCCAGGCAGTTATCTAAAGCTCACTTAATTAAAAGGGAGGGTAGATGGTACAAAAATTCGAAATAGACGGGGTACACATGACCGTCGGCAATGACATACGCAAATACGTACACAAAAAAATCGGACGTCTGGATAAATATATTCCCCGTGCTGCACGCAGCGCAGCTCACATAGAGGTTAAGCTCAAAGAAGGCAAGGCTAAAGACAAGCAAATCCGCACCTGCGAAGTCATCCTGCATTTGCCCCACGACACCATTACTATTAGCGAAACTACTATTAACATTTACGCTGCAGTCGATATTGTCGAGGCAAAAATGAGGAATCAACTACACAAGTATAAGCAGCTGCACGCGAACCCGACGCTGCACCGCCGATTGCTGGCTAAACTTAAGCGTCAGCCTGCTTGAGTCCTAA
Organism: uncultured Candidatus Saccharibacteria bacterium; assembly: GCA_964432725.1. Classification (GTDB taxonomy): domain Bacteria; phylum Patescibacteriota; class Saccharimonadia; order Saccharimonadales; family UBA4665; genus PMNU01. The sequence goes on from CAYSOP010000004.1 coordinate 61,290, forward strand.
GAATATCTAACACGCATGACGCCATGCCCATGAGTTGTCCTGCTTCTCGCGAAGTTACCGGGGGCATCGGGTTCTTTTTGGTGCCTGGAGTGCCTTTAGGGATACTTAATTCGGTGTGGCGTTCGTCTCCGTACAGGGCGGCCATAATTCTTGCCGCGGCATCGTCCAGTTTTTCCGGGCCAGGCAGCGCAATGCTGTTGCGCGATCCTGCAAGATGAGTCGTTACTTGCAGCGCATCTAACGGCGGTCGTTTATAGCCGAAGCTATATATAAGCTGCCAGGCGTTATGGGTAAACCTTTTGGGCCGGTCGGTAGTGGTAAACCGAACAAACTGTGCAGTGCATAGCATGCCGCCGGCGCTGGGGGCGGGTTGGTAATCTGTTATTCCTAGTCGGAACCATGGCGTGGCATCGTCAATGGGCGGAAAACGGCGTTTCGCATCCTCAGGTAGTATTGTCAAAGGTATAAATTTTTCGGCATGGTTTCCGCCAATTTCAAGGGGTCGGCCGAACTCAACGGCGATAGAGCTTAAATGCCTGTATAAGGCGGCTGTTCGTCCATAGGAAAGTTGTTCTGGATTTGTCATGCCCGCTATTATACTAAATATCGCGTTCCGGGGGTGAACGCGCTATAATAGAACATAATCGACGATAGACTACGAAAGAGGGAGATTTTCTGATGATAATGAACGGCGTATTTAAGAAGTTGCTGGGTGATCCACAGGCGCGCACTATCAAGCGTCTAAAGCGGCGGGTACGCGAGGTTAATGCTCTCGAGGACAAGTACAAAAAGATGTCCGATGTTAAGCTAACCGAACAGACAGAGGTGCTAAAGAAGCGCCTCAAAAAAGAATCATTGGATAAAATTTTGCCTGACGCCTTTGCGCTCATGCGCGAGGCCTCCAGCCGTACGCTTGGTTTACGCCATTTCGATGTGCAGCTTATAGGTGGCATGGTACTGCACGAAGGCAACGTCTCAGAAATGAAGACCGGTGAAGGTAAAACCCTTGTAGCCACGCTGCCCGTGTACTTAAATGCCCTTACCGGTAAGGGTGCCCATGTCGTAACCGTTAACGAATATCTTGCCCAGCGTGACGCAGGCTGGATGGGCCAGGTATACACGTTTCTAGGTATGAGCGTTGGCGTTATTGTTGCCGATCATTCCTACTTATACGACCCCGATTTTAATAACACCGAGCACGAGGATGAGCGTTTTAAACATCTAAAACCTACCACTCGCCGCGAAGCATATGCCGCCGACATTACTTACGGCACGAACAACGAATTCGGCTTTGACTACTTGCGCGACAACATGGTCCGCGAAGTCGAACAGCTGCGCCAGCGCGACTTGCATTTTGCAATCGTGGACGAAGCTGACTCTATTTTGATTGACGAAGCCCGCACGCCGCTTATTATTTCGGCGCCTAGCGTAACCAGCGGCAACGCCTATGCCCAGTTTGCTAAGGTTGCCCGCCAACTCGAAAAAGAAAAACACTACGAAGTCGACGAAAAGCGTAAAACCGTTATTTTAACCGACGAAGGCACCGACAAAGTCGAAAAGATTCTGGGCATTAGCAACCTATACGCCACCGAAAACATACGTACCATTTACCACCTAGAACAAGCTATGCGTGCCCAGGCATTGTTTAAACGCGATAAAGACTATGTAGCAACCAACGATGGCGAGATTGTTATTGTCGACGAATTTACCGGCCGTTTGCTAAAAGGCCGGCGCTATAACGAAGGCTTACACCAGGCTATAGAAGCTAAAGAAGGCGTAGAAGTACAACAAGAAAGCATGACGCTAGCTACCATTAGCTTCCAGAACTATTTCCGTTTATACGAAAAGCTATCGGGCATGACCGGTACCGCTTTAACCGAAGCCGAAGAGTTCCACCAAATTTACAAACTCGATGTCGTCGAAATACCCTCAAACCGTAAACTAGCCCGCGAAGACCGCACCGACCGTATTTACAAGAATGAAGAAGGCAAGTTTAAGGCCATAGTGAACGAAGTGAAAATGCTGCACACCAAGGGTCAGCCGGTACTACTTGGTACGGTATCTATCGAAAAGAACGAAAAACTTGGCAGTATGTTATCTAAAGCGGGCGTGCCCCACGAAGTACTGAACGCCAAGAATAACGAAAAAGAAGCCAACATTGTAGCGCGGGCAGGTAACAAGGGCGCTGTTACGCTGGCGACCAACATTGCCGGTCGTGGTACTGACATTGTGTTGGGTGAGGGCGTTAAGGAACTAGGCGGCTTGTTCGTGCTTGGCACCGAGCGCCATGAATCGCGCCGTATAGACAACCAGCTGCGTGGCCGCGCTGGCCGCCAGGGTGACCCAGGTATTACCCAGTTCTTTGTGAGCACCGAAGACGACCTTATGCGCATATTCGGCGGTGAACGCATAGCGGGCCTTATGGACCGCCTTAAGGTGGACGATGAAACGCCTATAGAAAACCGCATGATCAGCAAAAGTTTAGAGAACGCCCAGAAGAAGGTAGAAGGCTTCCACTTCGACCAACGTAAGCATGTCGTCCAGTACGACGACGTCATGAACCGCCACCGTAAAGCGGTGTACGCCATGCGTAAAGAAATACTCCGCAGTGGTGATATTAAAAAACGCATCAAGATTTTTATAGAAGAAGAGGCCAAAACGCTAACCGATTCGCCCGACCTTATGAGCGAACAGTTTGAAACATTTGTGCGCGATGTATTCCCACTGGACGAGCCAGCTATGGACCGCCTATTCGACACGCCCGCCGACAAATTTAGTGACGCGCTTGTTAAGCAGGCGAACGAAATGTACGATGCCCGCGAAACCGCCTTTTCTAAAGAGATCATGCGCAAGGTAGAACGCGATATTTACCTGCAGATTTTAGACAACCTATGGATGCAGCACCTCGAGAACATGGACCACTTGCGCGAAGGCATTCACTGGATGAGTGTTGGTCAGCGTGACCCATTGGTAGAGTACCGTCGTCAAAGCCAGCTGTTGTTTGACGAAATGCAGCTGGTGCTGCGCCGCGATGTGGTACGTACTATATTCCATGCGCAGCCGGTATCATTCGACGAGCTTGACCGCCCGGCCGAAACCGAACTGACCCGTGCCGCACGCCAGTCAATAAGTAATGCCGACCGCATTATGGCCGAGGGCGGCGAATTTGAAGAAGACGATTTTGGCGCTTCCCAAGCTGCAGGTGCCCAGGCACCAGTTAAAAAACAAGCCGATGTGCGCAAGAAGGCACGCAAGGCTGAACGTAAACGTAAATCGCAGGGCCGCAAGCGCAAGTAAGGGTTGGTAAAACAAACATGAAACACACGGTTACTGAAATCACGCTCAAAAATGGTGCTAAAGGGTTGTTAATTCATATCCCCGACGCATCGGTAATGTCGCTGGAATTTAACTTTAGGGCGGGTGAATACCTCGTAGAACCGGGCAAATGGGAAACCCCCCACCTTATGGAGCACATGCTACTGGGCGCTAACGAGCGATATCCCAAGAGCCGCATATTCCAAGCCGAGATAGAAAAAAATGGCGCCTATTCTAACGCCAGCACTAGTGTATACGAAATTAGTTATGAGGCAGAATGCGCCGACTTTGAATGGGAGCGCGTTTTAGACCTTATGCTGCTGGCTATTACCAAGCCGCTATTTTTGGCAGACGAATTCGAGGCCGAAGCAGGCAACGTACGCGAAGAACTGACTGCTCGCAGTAATAACCACTTTAGGCATTTAAGCCTGGCGCTCCGCGAACGATACGGCTTTATGGCCAAGACCGACGAAGAACGCCTGAAGCTTATGGATAACGTAAGTGTCGCCGATGTGCGCGAACACTACGAAAGCACCCACACTACCAAAAATTTGCGCTTTATTATTGCCGGCAACTTAACGCCCAAGCGCCAAGAGACGGTACAGGGCGTGCTTGAGCGCATTGGACTGCCAGCGGGCAGCACGCGTATAGAACTGCCTAACGAAAAGCCTAAGGCACAGCCCGGGCCAGTGTACATACATAATAAAACGGTCAAGAACCTCTACTTTTACATAGACAGCTTTATGCTGCGACGCATGAGCGAACCCGAAACCGACGCCCTAAACTTGGTTAACACCATGCTCACCGAAACACTGTACTCTAAGATCTTAGGCACCGCCCGCGAGCGGGGATTAGTGTATGGCATGAGCAGTGGCTTCGGCCAAACCAAACTAAGCAGCAACTGGTGGTTTGGCGCCCAAGTCTCGCAGCGCAATGCAGCTGCATTATTCGAGATTATTATCGACGAGCTTAACAATGTCTTCCGCGGCGAGATTGCCACCGAAGATATAGAGGCCGCTAAAGCTTATGCGCTCGGCCGTTTCCAGCGCAGCGCCCAGACCGTTTCCGGGGTAGCTGGTGGCTACAGCGGCCGCTATTTCTTTGACGGTGTTGTAGAAGATTATTACCAGGTACCGCGCCGCATTAAGGCCGTTACGAAGACCCAAATTGTAGAAACATCGCGCGAACTATTTGCCGATAATATTTGGGGCTTAGGTATATTAAGCAACTGCGAAAAGCCGTTTGCGAGCGATTTATACAAGCAAATTACGCCTTTATGGGCAACCGACGAACAACCAGTTAAGTCAAACGCGCGCTAAACGCGGTGTTTGGCACCGGACGGGGCCAGACGTTTTTGAACACGTACTGCCGTTTTTGTGTGGTGCGGCAGTTGAGGCACAAGCTTATTGTCGGCAGATACTACAAATGGCGCGTACTTTCTTTCGAGCCGCTGCCTGTTCGCTAGAAAGGCCGCAATACCGCCCAAAGACACAGTCGCACCGATACCCGTCCACCCTAAAGTACCGGGGACCTCATACCATTCGCGGCTTTTAGAACTCGGAGGTGCGTACTCAGGTTGCTTCTGTCTTGGTTTTTCGGTGCTGTCATCCAGTGTATTCTCATCAGCAGACTCAGTAGTATCGGGTTTGGTTGTTCCGGCTTCTGGCTTTGTGTCTGGGTGATGTTTGTCATGCCACTGGTCGGCGTATTTATCGGCAACATTATCAACGCCGTTTACGTTGTATTTCTCGTGGGCATATAGCCAGCCTTTGCTGCCAACAGACTTGTTATCGTCGCGGAATGCTTCCATGGCCGCATGTATATGGGCTGGGTTGTGTGCGGCAGCGCTTGCTTGTTTATCGGTAGCGCCGCGGTCTTTCATAGAATCGTACAGGTAATCTTGTGCCCAACGCGTCATATTCGAGGCGCCGGTCTTATGGCCCATGATAGTGTCGTGCGCAAGTGCTTCGCGGCGAGGAAGGGGAGTGTCGTGGGCTGGCTGTTCTGGCTTGGGGTGGTCTACGACGCCAGGGTCGGATGTTTCGACAGTCGGTGGTTTGTCTGTAGCCTCGGGTACTGGTGACTGCCAAGGCTCGGCACTGGTATTGTGACCGCCGCCGTGGTCGTTACCAGTAAACAAGTCGTGTGCGAAGTCGAACGAGCCCCAGCCTTTGTGCTCGGCGACCGTCCGTACAACGGCACTACCCAATTTGGCTGTAACTAATGCGGCGGGCAAGTAGTCGAAACTACCTTTTATAAGGCCACGCTTAACTTTGCTGTGTCCGCGGTATACATCACGGCCAGTCTTTGCAGACGCGCTTTCGGCGTTTGCTTGCAGCCTTGCCAGTGCCGCATATACCAGTGTTGACGGGCGAATTCTGTCGAATTTGCTCCAGCCTTTAGCCTTTTCTGCCGCTTCTGTTCTTTGGGCTGCAGCCTCTTTGGCTACCTGCTTGGCTTCGGCCGCACCACGTACGTCTTCGACGTTCAGAATGGTTGTCAGCGCGCCACCGTCATCGTAGGTTTTAAGGCGCTTATTAACCAGTGTTTCGCTGATGACTTGGCTAGCATTTGGATCTGTGACGTCTATTCCTGCTTCATCAAGTGCGTCAAAGGCTAGATTACCAATGTCCTCTACGGTAAGAGTTTGAGTGGGGTCGTTACCTAGAATACCGTCAGTAACGGCTATAACTATATTTGGACCTGCTGGCATTTCCATACCGTTACGGTCGTCGGCGCTGCGATCTGGCCTGCCGTTTGGCGTTGGCTCTCCGTGGAGCTTGCCAGCAAGGTAGTTAGCAATGCCATTTCGATTTATCGTGCCATCAGGCATTAATCGTGCCTCGGAGTGGTCGGTAGTTAGACGTTGGGCATAACGGTTTGGGCCAATATGGATAATAGCGGTGTCGCCTGCATTATATGCCATCAGTCTGGCGTTGCTGTGTTCGGTGCTTGGGGTAACCTGAAAAGCGCTTAGGGTTGTGGCTGCGGCGGCTAGCTCTAGGTGTCCGGCGCCTTGTTGGCCTGTTATTTCCTCTTGGGCTTTTTCTGCGGCCGTTTTATGCATGGCGGCTGCGTCTTTGCCTCGGGCTAGGGCATCGTCTACATGGGCGCTAATAGCTTGTAGTTTTCGCTGTGCTTCGGCAATGCTAGTGGATTGTTCGAGGCCTTCTTTTGTGGCACCTTCCATAAAGCTACTAACTGCAATGCCAGCTGCCATACCGCCGCCGCTCCTACCGCCCACGCCATCGGCAATTGCGCCGCGGCCGGTATTGGCGTCAAAACTCATGCGGTCTTGGCAATCTAGCGCGTCCTTGGGATTTTGCAAGGTGCCTTCGCCGGTTTGCAGCGCGCCGCCATACGATAGCAGGGTAGCGCCGGCTGGGAATTCGCCGCTGTTTGTTTCGGGGTTAGTAGCTACACCTAAAGCGGCGTCGACGCCTACTTGTTGTTCTTCGGAAAGAGGGTATGCAGATTCGGTATATAACCGAGCAGAGGCGGGGTCACGGAGTTGATCCTGTCCAAACGGAGTGAGGTGTTGCCGTTCCGCTTGCGCGGTGCCGGGCGCCCCCTCATGTAGATTGTTGCCTACCGGGGGATTCATAGTTATATAGCCTCTACGCTATGACGCGCATTATACAACACTATCTATTTTTACGCAAGTACATGCATCACATTGTTGCATAAAAGCTATAAATTATGGGGTAATCTTCATACTAGTAGTGCGTTATACTGACGTAATGGACGATTTACACCAGCCGGCACTAGACTTACGAACTCAGGTAGAAGTAGCTGCCGAACGGGTAGGTGTTGCTAATCTTATTAAAGAAAAACTAAAGCTAGACGAAGAAGCCGCCAAGCCGGACTTTTGGCAGGATACGAAGCACGCCCAAGAGGTTGTGCGCCGTCAGGCTAAGCTGGAACGCCGTATTAAACCCTGGGAAGACCTGCAGAAGGGCATAGACGACCTCGTGCAACTGTTCGATATGAACGATGCTACCATGCGCCCAGAACTAGAATCGGACCTAACCGAATTAACCGTAAAATTTGCCGATTTAAAGCAGGAGCTAAAATTTGCCGGCCCGTACGACGAGCGTGACGCTATACTCAGCATCTTTGCCGGAGCAGGGGGCACCGACGCCCAAGATTGGGCGCAAATGCTGCTGCGCATGTACATACGGTGGGCTGAACAAAACGATTACAGCATCGAAACAATAGACGAGTCTGCCGGCGACGAAGCTGGCCTAAAAAGTGTTACCATTGCACTTCGCGGCGATTTTGCCTATGGCAAGTTAAAGGGCGAGCACGGCGTACACCGCCTGGTACGGTTAAGCCCGTTTAACGCCGACAACTTACGGCAAACCAGTTTTGCCAAGGTAGATGTACTACCCGAAATAGACCGGCCGAGCGACCTAGAACTAGACGAGAAAGACCTGCGCATAGATGTATACCGGGCGGGCGGCCACGGGGGGCAAAGCGTTAATACTACCGACTCGGCGGTGCGCGTTACCCACATACCAACCGGTCTGACAGTGGCTATTCAAAACGAACGTTCGCAGCTGCAAAACAAAGAAACAGCGCTTACCATATTGCGTTCGAGGCTAGTCGGCTTACAGCTAGAGCAGCATAAAGATAAGATTAGCGAACTAAAAGGCCCCAGCACAGCCAATGAATTTGGCAGCCAAATCCGCAACTACGTACTACACCCGTATAAACAGGTGAAAGACTTACGGTCGCACTACGAAACATCCGATGCCGAAGGCGTATTAAGCGGTGAACTAACCCAGTTTATCGATGCCTACCTGGATTACACGCTAGGACAACAAAGTGCGTAGCTATGCTTGCGCATGAAGCATTGACCCCTATTGCAGAAATAACACGCGACTACCAGCTTACTGGCATCCGTAATGCCATGTTCGCATTCCGGCAGCGCCGCGAAGATGCAGGATTTGTAGTTCCGGCTTGGATTGCTGACGCCACCGAAAGGGCGCAGGCAACCGCTGTTGGCTCAAGTAATACCGGGCAAACATTAGTGCACGACGCTATAAATATGGAAGCATATCGCAGAATTGTTGCCTGCCATGGCGCGCAGTTGCTGATGGCGGACGATGAATCCCACGGTGTCGAACTTCCGCCCCAAGAATATGGACAGTCTACTCCTCCTGATTGGGATGTGCTTATTCGCTGCAAGTTAACACGCCGTACCGCGGGATTTCTTAAATGGATGGGTAAAGAGTATGGCGCTAGTGCAGATGAAGTTCTTTATAACGGCATGGGGCTCCTAAGGGCTGTGGTTGAGCGCCCGGACTATAGGCTTACGATCGTGGCAAGCCGGACGCGTCGTTTTTCTCGTACCCCCCGGCAATATGCAGGGCAGGTATTTGACTACCCTTGGTCCGAGATCTACGGTGACGTGTTTAGTAGCTAACGCGCAACGCAGCTGAACGTTAGCCCTTAAGATCGCAAGTCAATTTTTTACTGAACCCGCGTATTTGCTACAATAGAGCTAATGATTTTGTTGGATAGGGTGACCAAAACATACAGTAAAGTGGCGACCCCCGCTTTAGACCGGGTGAGTATTCATGTAGAACCAAAAGAGTTCGTGATTGTGGTGGGCCAGAGCGGTGCAGGCAAGACGACTTTGCTACGCCTCTTAACCCGCGAAGAAAAACCATCCAGTGGCAAAATTATCGTTGGCGGCATAGATTACGATAAGCTGCGCGACCGCGATATTCCGCTACTGCGCCGTAAAATTGGTGTCGTATTCCAGGATTTTAAACTGCTGCCAAACCGTACCGTCTTCGAAAACATTGCCTTTGCACTCGAAATCGTAGGGGCAACTAACCACGAGATTCGCGCTACCGTGCCAAAGGTGCTGGACATCGTAAATTTAAAGGGCAAAGAAAAGCGTATGCCCATGGAACTTTCCGGCGGCGAACGTCAGCGTGTAGCTATTGCCCGCGCCATTGTGCGCCAGCCAAAGATCTTAATTGCCGACGAGCCTACCGGTAACCTGGACCCCAAGCACGCCTGGGACATTATTAAAGTGCTAGAAAAAATTAACCACTACGGCACAACCGTGCTATTAACCACGCACAACCAAGAAATTGTAAACAAGCTACGGCGCCGGGTTATAACTATGCAGCACGGTCAGGTAGCCAGCGACAGAGCGGGAGCAGAATATAACGCATGAAGCGCAAAGTAATAACGTTCTCCCGGGTGGTACATACCGGCATGGTCAATTTTGCCCGCAATGCCTGGCTGGCAATTGCGGCTATGGCCGTTATGATCATTACGCTTACCATAGTGTTGTTTTCTATTGTTACCAACGCCACGTTCGCTAATACCATTGCCCAGATTACCGATAAAATTGACGTGTCGGTGTACCTAAAAGAAACTACCAACGATTCCGCGGGTAAAAACTTGGCACGCGACCTGCGCACCTTACCAAACGTAAAGAGTGTAACGTATTTAAATAAAGAAGAAGCCCTAGATCGCTACCGTGAACAAAACGCTAACAATCCCGCGCTGCTTTCGGCAATTAACGAAACAGATAATCCTATTCCGGCAACCATCCAGATTAAACCTATCTCGCTCAATAAGATTCAGGATATTAAAGATTCGTTAAATAAACCGGCAGCTAAAAAACTGTGGGAAGACGTGTCGTACCGCGACGACCGTAAGTCTGCCATAGATAAAATTGCCCATGCGACGCATATATTGCAGCAGGCGGGCATTGTAACGGTACTGATTTTTGCAATTATTTCGGTGCTTATTATCTTTAATACCATCCAGATGGCGATTTTTAACCGCCGCGACGAATTAACCATTATGCGTTTATTGGGAGCAGGCACTTGGTACATACGCGGGCCATTTGTAGTAGAGACTATTATTTACGGTGTACTGTCTGCACTTATTTCTATTCTTATAATGCACGCTTTGTTTGTGGCTAGTAGTTCTACATTGCAGGCTAGTAGCTTGGGACTTCTGGATATTAGTTATGCAGCCAGCTACTTTAGGGGTCACTTCTGGCAGCTTTTGACGCTGCAAGTCGTGCTTGGTATACTCATTGGTGCCGCATCTTCTGTCATCGCAACCAAGCGGTATCTTAAATTTAAAACAACGAAATAAAGTTTACATGCGAAACCAGAAAGTCGAATGTGATTCGATTTTTTTGTGTCTTAACAGATGAGCTTGTCAAGAATAGGGGATATATGGTAATGTTTATTAGAAGATTGGTACATACAACCATGAAACAAAAACAGAAAAAACAAACAACATCGTGGCGGCGCAAAAGCGTGCGTCCGCTTTTAGTTGTAGTAGCACTAGTATTATTAACCGCAGCCGCCGTACCGACCGTACGTGCGGATCGTTTTGATGACGAAATCCGCCAGTTGCAACAGCAGAACGCGACCAGCCGCAGTTCGCTTGACGACCTAAAACTCCAGGCAACTAGTTTTCAGAATGAAGTAGATCTATTAAACGGGCAGATTGCGCAGTTAAGTGCCCAGATTGCCGCCAACCAAGCCGAACAAGCTAAATTACAAGCGCAAATTGACGAGGCCCAGGCCGAATTAGACCACCAGCGCGGAGTACTCAGCGCCGACATCAAAGCAATGTATGTGGACGGCGATATTACTACCCTAGAAATGCTCGCCACCAGCCGTAATTTGAGCGACTTTGTAGATAAAGAAGAATACCGCAATGCAGTGCAGTCTAAGATTCAGGAAACGCTTCGCCGTATCAGTAAATTACAGGCTGACCTAAAAGACAAAAAAGAAGACGTAGACACACTACTGAAGGAAGAGCAGTCCCAACAGACGCAGCTAGACTCTGACCGTGCCGAGCAAAACCGGCTACTTACGTTTAACCAATCCCAGCAAAGTGAGTACAACAATCAAATTAAGTCCAACAACGCTAAAATCAGTGAGCTACGACGCCAGCAGGTGCTAACTAACCTGGCATTGTTTGGTGGTGGTATTACCCCCGGTATTCCCGGCGGTGGTGGCTACCCTTGGGGCAACGCTTACTGTTTGCACACCGGCCAAGTTGGCGGCGATTGCTACAACTACGACTGGTACTTTAGCGGCAGCGCGTGGGATCCATGGGGCTACGGCTTCAGAAACTGTACCAGCTGGGTTGCGTACAAGTTAGCGAGCGACGGCAAGACAGGCTTTACCTTTATGGGTAACGCCAACAACTGGCCATCGGCTGCACAGGCACGAGGCATTGGCGTAAGCTACGGCAGTGGCGCTCGTCCGGGCGATGCAGTCGTAAACCCTAAAGGTTTTTATGGCCATATTATGTACGCCGAAGCAGTAACTGAGGACGGACGGGTTGTAGTAAGCGACTACAACCGAGCCGGCGACGGCCTCTACCGCGGCCCCGACGGTGGCAACCCCGGAGTCTTGTCTCAATCCGGCCTAGTATTCATCCACTTCTAGGCTACTGCACCGGAGCATGCCAGTGGCATGCGAGTATACCAGCAATGATTGGCCATGCAGGAAAGGCTAAGTAGCCAACACGACGCTGCGCACATACTACCTATAAGCTTATACTGCATGGCCAACCCGAGCCGAGAATACTCGTGTGCCACTGGCACACTCCACTCAAGTGCCGCACCCTAGACGCCCTCACTTCGGGCGCAAACTCACTGTCATCCTGAACCCGGGTTCAGGATCCAGTAAAATATAAACCATTCCTTATTCCCAGGCTGTAGTTAAGGTTGAGTGCTATACTTGTAGCAGCATAACCGTAACGTGAGGGTAGTATTTTGCATCAGGCAGGTATTGATACGCGTGGCAAAGAAAAGTCACTCTTTAAAAGCATTCTAAAAGGGGTAACCATTGGTGCCGTAGCGGTAGCCATATTTGGTCTTGGTGTCGGCGTCGGTAACGGCAATATACGTCTTGCCCAGCAAGTCCCCGAACAAAACAAAGGCTTACCGGCCGATCTTAACTACGCGAGCGTCGAAGAAGTATACGACGAACTGCGGGCCAAGTACGATGGCAAGCTTGACCAGACTAAGCTGCTTGACGGCCTTAAGGCCGGGCTGGCCGAAGCGTCCGGCGACCATTACACCGTATACTTAAACGCCAAAGACGCCAAAGAATTCAATAACCAACTGGACGGCACGTTTAGCGGTATCGGTGCAGAGCTTGGCAAAGACGCCCAAAACAATCTAGTTATTGTGGCGCCTATTGCCGACACGCCGGCTAGCAAAGCAGGCTTACGTCCGCAGGACGTTATTGTGAGTATTGACGGCAAAGACGCGACCGGCATGTCCGTAGAAGAAGCCGTAACTAAAATTAGGGGCAAAGAAGGGACTAAGGTGACTTTACGCGTACTACGCGATAAAACGCAGGACCTGAGCCTCCCAATTGTACGGGCCACCATTAAAGTGCCGAGTGTTAAACACGAGGTACTGGACGGCAATATAGGCTACGTACAAATTACTCGGTTTGGCGACGACACCACGGCATTGATGCAGGCAGCTGCCCAAGAATTTAAAGATAAGGGTGTGAACGGCGTCGTGCTTGACCTACGCGGCAATCCGGGCGGCCGGTTGGACTCTGCGGTTGATGTATCTAGTTTATGGCTTAAAGAAGGTGCAGTAGTGCTGACGGAGCGTCAGAATGGCGTTGTAGCCGACACCAAGCTGGCATCGGGCAATAATCCATTGCTTGGTATTAAAACAGCCGTGCTTATTAACAGCGGCAGCGCCAGCGCCTCCGAAATTACAGCCGGTGCGCTTAAGGACAACAAAGCGGCTACGCTGTTTGGTGTTAAGAGCTTCGGCAAGGGCAGCGTGCAGCAAATAGAGGACCTACGCGGCGGCGGTGAACTAAAAGTCACCATAGCCCGCTGGCACCGTCCAAACGGCCAGAACATCGACAAGAAGGGCATTACGCCGGACACAGAAGTTAAAATGAGCGACGACGACTTTAAAAACAAACTTGACCCCCAAAAAGACGCCGCCATTAAATTCGTAAGCGAATAGCAATAGGGTAGGCCTTGTCTGTTGTGCTTGCCAAAAGGCAGCCAGGCAAGGTACTATCGAGTTAACAGGTAACGTGTAAGAGTTTTACAAGGGGTACGAGTGGCCAGGGCTACTACAAAATATATTTTTGTTACAGGCGGAGTACTTTCGGGACTCGGTAAAGGTATTACCGCCGCCTCCATTGCCAATCTCTTAAAAGCCCGCGGGCTTCATGTTAATTTACAAAAGTGCGATCCCTATTTAAATGTGGATGCCGGCACGCTTAACCCGCGCGAACACGGCGAGTGTTTTGTAACCAAAGACGGTGCTGAGACGGATCTTGACCTCGGCCACTACGAGCGTTTTATCGACGAAGAGTTAACCAGCGGTAGTTCTGTTATGAGCGGCCGGGTGTTGATGCGTGTTATACAAGACGAACGGGCAGGCAAGTATCAGGGCGAAGACGTGCAAATAGTGCCGCACCTAACTGCTGCTATTCAAAAGTTTATTATGGACGCGGGCAAGGGCTTTGACGTGCATATTGTCGAAATCGGCGGCACAGTGGGCGACATAGAGTCACTAAGCTTTTTAGAGGCCATCCGTGAGCTTGGCCTGCGTGTTGGCCTGGATAACTGCGCCTATGTCCATGTTGTATACATGCCATATCTGAATGCCAGCAAAGAGACCAAAACCAAACCTGCCCAGAATTCAGTACGCGACCTAAGAGGTATAGGTATTGCTCCTAACGTGTTAGTCTGCCGTAGCGAGGAGCGCGCTCATGAAAGCCTTAAGGCAAAGCTCAGTTTATTCACCGGGGTGCAGCCAGAGGCAATTGCGCTCTTGCCAAATGCCCCTAGTATTTATCAGGTACCGCTTACGCTTGAAGAAACAGGCATAGCCGGCGTTATTTGTAAGCAGCTTGGTTTACCTGCCAGTAAACCCGACCTAAGCGAATGGCAGGCAATGGTGAGCCGTGCGCTCAGCGATCATAAGCGGCAGGTCACCGTTGGAGTGGTTGCCAAATACCTAGACAATCAAGACACCTATATGTCTGTATTCGAGGCGCTGCGCTCGGCTGCATGGGCTAACAGCACGGGTATTACCATTAAGTGGATTGATGCCGAAGCAATAGAACAAACCAAGGATGTAGCAGCGGTCATAAAGGATGTAGACGGCATTGTGGTGCCCGGTGGTTTTGGTACACGAGGCCTAGAAGGCAAGATTATGGCTGCCCAGCATGCGCTTAGACACAAGCTGCCATACCTAGGGCTGTGTCTGGGGCTACAAATGGGTGTGGTTGCCGCCGCCCGTAACGGCGGCCTTACAGACGCTACAACCGAAGAATTAGACCCTACTGCCAAACACCTGGTTATTAGTACTATGACCGACCAAAAGGGTAAGGAAAATACCGGCGGGACTATGCGCTTGGGTGATTACCCTTGTGCCATTGCTAAGGACAGCCAGGCTGCAAAAGCCTACGGCGCTACGACAATTGTCGAACGCCACCGCCACCGTTACGAGTGCAGCAATCAGTACCGCGATCAGTACGAGTCGTGGGGCATTAAGGCTGTTGGCGTAAGCCCGGATGGCACCCTGGTAGAGATGATAGAAGCCATAGACCATCCATTCTTTATGGCCAGCCAATTCCATCCAGAATTTAAGTCACGACCCAATCGTGCCCACCCAATGTTCGCTAGTTTTATAGCATCATTATTGAAAAAACCGTAAGAGTAGCGTAGCTTAGAACTATATGGAAGAGCCTTCACAAGTACCTACAGACCGAGCCAAAAGAATTTTATTTGTAGAAGACGACGACGCCCTGGCAGGGGTGTACCTTGTTCGTTTGCAAGCAGAGGGCTTCGACGTCAAGCGTGTTGCCAATGGCGAAGACGCCCTGGCTGCCGCCATTAGTTACAAGCCAGATCTTGTATTGCTAGACGTCATGATGCCAAAGGTAAGCGGCTTTGACGTGTTAGACATTTTGCGCAACACCTCAGAAACCGCCAACCTCAAGATTATAATGCTGACTGCCCTGAGCCAAGAGGCTGACCGCAAGCGCGCAGAGTCTTTGGGTGTAGACGATTACTTAGTTAAATCCCAAGTCGTTATTAGCGACGTTATAGACCGCGTCAAACATCACCTTAGCAGCTAGTAATACGGTTACGCTTACTTGACATAAGTACAAAATTATATGTATAGTATTTTGTATGACATCACCAGATCAACAACCGCAATCAAACCTAGAAACCCTAACGGGTATTGTAGGGGGCGCCCTAGGCCGACGGGCTGTAGAATCGTCCAACGTAGCACCAGACCCTTCTGTAATAGGTAACGCGGGATGGCAAGATTACTATAAAGGCATAGAGCAGGCGCCAGCGCCAGAAGAGCCGGCTAAGGTTCAGCCACCTACCGATACTTATTTTCGTCAAGTAGCGAAAGAAGCTACTAGGCATGCTGTTCCTCCGGTAATCGGCCGGCCTCGCCAATAGGAGCGTTGCTGATTACATAAAAAATACCCCTCGGACGGGGGTATTTTTTATGTAGGTTTTGGAGTTTATTCGACGTTTACTTCGACGCGGCGAACTGTTTTGCCGGTAAAGCGGCGTACTTTGCGTGTCTTGTAGGTAACAACACCGTCACGGTCGGCGTGCAAGGTAAAGTTGCGGCTTTTGCTGACGCCCTTGCCGGGACGCTTGGTCATGCCAACTTGGCGCACAATAATTTGGCCAGTCTTAATTGTTTGGCCACCCCATACTTTAACGCCTAGGCGCTGGCCTGGACTATCGCGAGTGTTTTTGGCGGTACCGCCGGCTTTGACGTGTGACATACGTTACTTCTTACTTTCTTATTATTACAAGCAGTTCGCGGGCGACAATTTGCTCTGGTCTGTAGTAGACCAAATCTTCGTCACGAGCATGCTCAAACTGCAATCGATTGTACCCCATTTTCTCGAGATGGTCAAGGATCCGCAGGTGATGAATACGGCCATTTGGCGCAACCCAGGCAGGCACTGCCAGACAAAAGCGTGTGCCGGGCTGAGTTTGGGCGGCAATATTGCGTAAAAATGTTTCGATAATAACATTGCAGGTGCCGGTAATTTCTTGCAAGGTATCGGGGTTAGGCCAGCTACTCAGCGGGCGCCCCAGATATGTTTCGCCGGCAATCGCCGTAAAATTGCCAGTCCATTGGTAGGTAGTTGCATCGGCAACTTGTAGTAGAGGTGTATCTATAGAACCGTGCGTGGCTAGCCATTCTAGGTTATGTTGGCTGTAGTCGATCATACGCGGTTCTAGGTCCGTACCGTACGCGCCATAGCCCATAAGTAAGGCTTCTTGCAGTACCACGCCGGTGCCGCAGAATGGGTCGAGTACTACATTGTCGATCGTAGCAGGCAAGTGGCCAACGCCTAGGTTAACAATGGTCTGGGCAAGTTTGGGTGGCAGCATGCCAACGCGCGCGTCGCGTTTGGGGCGGCCCTGGTCGCGCCGTGCATAGGCGGTAATGTCTTGTACAGCGGTTGTTTGGGCTACCCAAGTACGAACCCCGTCCGAAACCAGCAGCAGTTCCATGCCTAATTCGCCGGTCATTTGATTGTGCAGTACCTGTGCACTAGAAAGTGCCGGTTCGGTGTTTGGTACTAACCGCACCGAACGGTTGGCCTTTTTGCAGATTTTTTTAAGTTCTAGGCCGCTTCTGAATAATTGCTGAGGGGTTACGGGTAAGCCAAACGCGCTTAACCCAAGTTTAAGTTTACCTTCGTCCGGTAAGAAATCTAGCTGGGCGGGGAGGTCTTTAGCTACCGCGCGCATAAGATCCGACCAATTGGTGGTGTCTTGGCGCATCAGCACCTTGGCCACACGTACGCTGCTGCCAAGACGGTCGAACGGTATATCGCTGGCGGCAACATCGCTGAGCATGGCTTGTTCGCCCAGTGGCTGTAAGTGCTCTGGCCCGAACAAGCTTTCTAATTCGGCCCGGCCAATGGCGGGCTGTCTGCCTAAAATAAAGATACTCTTTGGTTGCATAACTACGGACATTATAACGGAGTATGGTTTATAATTGCCCGTAATGGGGCAGAATTCATCTCATACCTTCCGTACAGCTTCGGCATTTTATGGCGGCACCATGCGCCAATTTTGCTCGTCGGCGTACATTCCAGTGCGCCTCCTTACAATAATTGACACCTGGTACTCGCCAGAAAATACCTCACTTAACGTACGGAAGGTATGAGATGAATTCCAAATCTTTTTTTGGTCGTAACTGGAAGCTAATCGTTAATCTCTTGACGGTAGCGATTTTAGTGGTCCTGGTGTATCTTATCCGTGACCAAATTGCCGAGACATTTCGCAATATCGTACGAGTGCAATGGCAGGTATTACTGCTTATTCTGCCGCTAACGGCGCTGGGTTATCATGCTCAAACCAAGATGTATATGGACATGTTTAAGCTGCTTGGCCACGATTTACACTATAAATTCATGCTTAAGGTGGCGCTGGAGCTTAACTTCGTAAACCAAGTATTCCCAAGCGGCGGTGTATCGGGCATTTCGTACTTTGGCGTTCGTATGCGCAGTGCCGATATTACAGCGACGCAGGCCAGCCTGGTACAACTTATGAAGCTGATGCTGCTGTTTGTATCGTTTGAAACATTGCTTGTTATTGGTCTCGTTATTTTAGCAATCGAGGGACGGGCGAATGACCTCATGCTATTAGTAGCTGGATCAATTACGACACTGCTGGCCATTGGCACCATAGCGTTTGTAATGATTATTGGTTCTAAACGGCGCATACACGCCGCCTTTACAGCCATTACTCGCGTTATTAATAAGCTGTCCCGTTTGTTCCGGCGCGGCCACCGGCCCGACCTTATAAGCATCGACCGCGCCGAGAGCATCGTAACCGACCTGCACGAAACGTATAAAGTCATAGAGCGACAGTTCCGCAGCCTGCGCGCCCCATTTGTGTGGGCCTTGGTGCTAAACGTTACGGCTATTTTGTCCATTTATGTCGTATACATTTCGTTTAATCATTGGGTAAACCTTGGTGCAATCATCTTGGCGTATTCTGTGGCTAATTTTGCGGGATTAGTATCGGTCCTGCCGGGCGGAGCGGGCATTTACGAAGCGCTTATGACCGCTGTGTTGGCAGCAGGCGGCATACCGGCCGCATTGAGCCTTCCTGCGACGGTTATGTTTAGGGTGCTCAGTACAATTATCCAGCTGCCACCAGGGTATTATTACTATCACAAGAGCGTGCACCAAACAGGTAAATCGCCACTCGATCAGCCCCATGAGAGTTAGCTATGAAGTCGGATGACATTGCCTTTACCGTAGGTGAATTTGTTGCACTGGTAAATCAGACGTTTGAATACGCCTATCCACTGGTGACTATTACCGGCGAATTGGCTAACTTTAGGGTCAGTAAAGGCAAGTGGGTGTATTTTGACCTCAAAGATGACGAGGCCACGGTACGATTTTTTGGCACCGTATATAATCTGCCCGGACCGCTCGAGGATGGCATGTTGCTGGCGGTGCAAGGATCACCACGATTGCATGCGCTGTATGGGTTTAGCGTAAATGTGGTGAGTATACGGCCAAAAGGCGAGGGGTCTATTAAAAAGGCAGCAGCGCTGTTAGAGGCAAAGCTGACGCTAGAGGGCTTATTTGACCCGTCACGCAAGCGCATGTTGCCGTACCCACCAACCACCGTTGGTCTTATTACTTCCGGCGAATCGGCCGCGTACCGTGACTTTGTAAAGGTGCTGGGGGCCCGCTGGGGCGGCTTACGCGTAACACTTATAGACGTGCAAGTGCAGGGCGAGGCTGCACCTGGCCAGCTAGTAGCTGCTATCGAACAGTTTAATCAGTCGAGCACACCTCCGGAGGTGTTGGTAATAACTCGCGGCGGCGGCAGCGCCGAAGATTTACAGGCATTTAGTACCGAAGTTGTTACCAGGGCGGTGGCGGCCAGTCGTATTCCTACACTGGTGGCTATAGGCCACGAGGTAGACCTCTGCTTAGCTGAGCTGGCTGCCGATGTGCGGGCAAGTACGCCCAGCAATGCTGCCGAACTGTTAACCCCGGACCGGCGGGACGTGCTGCGTACGCTCAGCGCTAGTCGCCAAGATATGGGAAGGGTAGCTAGTGCAGCGCTGCTTGCCGCCCGGAACGGCCTGCAACAGCACGCAGTAGGTCTGGTTGCCGCTGCTGACCATTCAGTTCGCGGTGCGCAGCGTCAACTGCAGCAGACTCGTCAATTAGTAGAGGCCTATAATCCCAAATTGCCCCTTAAGCGTGGGTATGTGCTGCTCAGTAAACAGGGCAAGATAGTGCGTGGCAGCCAGCTTGCTGCTGGTGACGGTGTAGCGCTCTATTTTGACGGCGGCCACGCCGAAGCTGCGGTTACCGATGTTACAATGGACAAGGAACAATAACGATGACAACTAAAAAATCAGCAGATTACCAAACCCTTAGCGACGAATTAGACGTGGTCGTTGCGGCGCTTCAGGACCCGGACGTACAGGTAGACCAGGCGGTCATACTCTACGAGAAAGGCCTGGATCTGATCGCCCAAATGGAAACGTATTTAACTCAAGCCGAAAATAGAATAGAAAAACTCAAATTGCAGGCAACAGCGCCAAAGGATTAGGGTATGTATATTATTTTTAGTATTGTCCTGATGCTTCTGCTGGTGGCGTTTACAGTATTCTATGGCCCGCCGTACGTACCAACGCTTAATCAGCAAAAAAATGCAGCCCTGGATTTACTTGATCTTAAGCCTGGCCAGACCATGTTGGAACTAGGTTCCGGCGACGGCCGTGTACTGCTGGCAGCCGCGCAGCAAGGCTTGAACGCTGTAGGTATAGAACTAAGCCCTATGCTGGCCTTTATTTCGTGGTACCGGACCCGAAAGTACCGTAAGCAGGTACGTATTATCTGCGGCAATTATTTTCGTGTACAGTGGCCGCCGGCCGAAGGCATCTTTACTTTTATGATTGGCCATCAAATGGCTAAGCTAGATACGCGCATTGAGCAATGGCGCGCCGGTACCTCCGTCCGGTTGGCGAGCAATACGTTTACTATTCCCAACAAAAAACCAGTTAAAGAAAAAAACGGCGTATTTTTATATGAATACAAGTAAGGTCCTCACGCCTTATGCTTGCGGAAGGGCATAAACTTCGATACCATGAGCAATATGGTTGGCAACAACAACACCCGTCAGTATGGATATATTGACGCACTCCTTATTCCACTGATTATTGCGGGGCTATTACTTATTGGTGCGCTGGCCTTTGGCGGCTGGGCTTATAGCAGTCGTGCAGACTACAAAGATAACAGCGACCAAAAGGCGGCCGCAGCTGCAGAGCAGGCCGTAGAAGATACTAAAGTATCCGAACAAGCTAAATATGCCGAAGAGGCTAAAAACCCACTCAAAACCTTCGTAGGGCCGTCAGCATATGCATCGGTGACGCTGCAGTACCCTAAAACCTGGAGCGCCTATGTACTAGAGGCGAGCACCACTACGCCCCTGGACGCTTACTTTCACCCCGACTTTGTGCCAAACGTAGGCGACAACGACAACGCCTACGCACTACGCATGCAGATTGTCTCTAAGCCGTACAACACAGTTGTCGACAACTACGACGGCGAAGTAAAACAAAATAAAGTAACAGCCGTACCATACAGCCTGCCCAAGGTACCAAGCGTTACGGGCATTCGTTTAACCGGGCAAATTACAACCAAAAAGCAGGGTAGCATGATCATTCTACCCGTACGCAATGTCACCCTTTTGGTGTGGACAGAGTCGGCCGACTTTATTCCAGACCTAGACAATATTATTTTGCCAAACTTGGTATTCTCGCCATAACAGGCCGCGTTCGCCAATTTGTGGTGATATACTATCTCTAGAACTGAGGGGATAACTATGCGGAACACCTTATCACTGGCCGGGCAAGAACAACCCGAGACTTTGGCTCTGCCGAAGCCAGATGATTTACTGTTGTCGGTTGCAGAGCAGCTTAAGGTGCCGCTGACGATTATTGCCCGCCAAGCCGAGCTTGGTGTATTAACCGATAGCCCGGGCCAGGCTGGATCAGAAACTATACGTATGCAGGCCGTTGCTGCGCTGACGTTAGTGGATAGTTATTTATTGGGTCTTGAGTTGTTGCGTAGCCAAACAGAACTGGAACTAGAGCCGGTATCGGTACCGTCATTATTAGTAGACACTGCCCACGACCTCGACCGTTTTGCGCGGCATTATAATGTGCATATAGAATTAACCACTGCCGGCAAATACGGCCCCGTCATGAGCCATGCACGCGGCCTAAAGGCGGCATTGTTGTCGCTTGGCTTTGTATTGGTAGAGGCGCAAGCGGCAGGCGACCAGCGTAAGCCGCGCCGCTTGCAGTTAGCTACTCATCGGACGCCTCACGGCATCGTAACCGGCATGTACGGTGACTACGAAGCGCTTAGCACCAAGCATTGGCGTACGGCACTTGCAATGGCTGGTAAGGCACGGCAGCCGCTTGTATCGATGAACAGCGGCAGCGGGGCGGGTTTGTTTGTGGCTGACGCTATTTTACGATCGATGCAGAGCAGTTTGCGAGTCGGCAAGTACCAGCATCTACCTGGCCTAGCGGCTACACTACAACCAAGCAAACAACTGCAGTTTGTATGATTTATTCTCTATTACACATTCTGTTCAGCTTCAGTCCTTTCCAGCGGCCTGCAACAAGCATGCCACTCGTCAGCGTACATTCCGGTACACTTCCTCGCTTGATGCTTGTTTCGGCTGCACTGGAAAGAACTTCACTTAACAAACATAATGCGCAATAAAGAATAAGTTATTTGTTCATGGCATATGTATTATTAATCGAGCCTAACACCGTACTTGCGCAGGCGTATACCCAGGCAATGCAGTTTGCGGGGTATAGGGTAGGGCATTGCACGAGTGCGCAAGCTGCTATTTCCGAGGCCGACAAGCAAGTGCCTGACGTGGTTATTCTAGAGCTGCAGCTACCCGTTCATAATGGCATCGAATTCTTACAAGAGTTTCGGTCGTATCCGGAATGGAAACACGTGCCCGTTATTGTAAATACAGTTATTGCCCCTTCGCGGTTTGCTGACGGTGCAAGTGCTGCACTCAAGCGCGATTTGGGTGTAGAGACGATTGTGTACAAACCCCGTACATCGCTTCAGGATTTACTGCGTGCCGTGCGGGAATACGCCAAGGCTGCATGAACCAGCTCGTTACAGAAGGCATTATTTTAAGTCGTACCGACTACGGCGAAGCCGACCGCATATTAACGGTGCTGACACCCGATTACGGCAAGCTGCGCCTGATGGCCAAGGGGGTACGGCGCGTCAAATCTAAGCTCGCTGGCGGTATAGAATTATTCAGCGTTAGCAGTATAACGTTTGTGCGTAGCCGAAGCGGTGGTATAGGAACATTAATATCTACACGGCTTCAGCGGCACTACGGCAATATCGTGACTGACCTTGATCGCACAATGCTGGGCTACGAACTTATAAAACAGCTTAACAAGATTACCGAAGACGAAGCCGAGGCCGACTATTTCGAGATTATGCATCAGGCGTTTGAGGCCCTAGACGACCATAGCATTGCATTGCCGCTGGTACATCTGTGGTTTAATGCACAGCTGTTACAGTTAGGCGGCCATACGCCCAACTTGCAAACGGACACAGCCGGAAACAAACTTGATGCGAAAAAATTGTACAGCTTTGACCTGGATGCTATGACGCTTGTTTTGCAAGTCGATCAGGGGCAGCTCGGTGTCGACCATATAAAATTTATCCGGCTAGCTTTTGACGGCCGGCACACGCCAAAGGCGCTGGCAATGGTGCGGGGAAGCGCTGCGCTGGCCGCAACTTGGTTGCCATTAGTGCAGGCAATGACCCGCGAGCACTTAACGTAAATAGACAAAATAATAATTTTATTGTTCAATACTTAACATGCCGCTCCCTTACGAAACGCCTTTCCCTCATCCGATCGTACGGGCGCTTGATGTCGAAGTTCGTGCCGCAGTATTTGTGGACCCTACAATTGCTCAGAAGTGGCTACAGCAATCGCAATACGGCGAGTTTAAACGGAGTATCGCTTGGCTGAATGCGCAGCACCAGGGGTTGCCACCCGAGCGTCATGATTTTGCCTCGTTAGAAACGGGTTTTACAAGAACAGACGCAAGCGGTTCAGACGTGCCCTGGTATATTGCGCCGTCTAGGCCGCTTCGGACGACTATTTTGCACAATACCTGGAACGCTATGCGGCGTATGCGCGACACGGCTGCTATTGCGCAGCTCTCGGTTGTGTGGTGATTGCGGAAGGGCAGTTATTTGGTGGTGCTAGCAAACGAACAGCGCGTTCCGTGTATCAGTTAGGTACAGAAGGGTATAAAGGCACAGAGCAAGATGTGCTTAATTACACGACAGCAACCTACGACAATAACCCAAAAGCGCACATAGATTTTATTGGCATGCATCATGCTTTGGCCGGTGCATTCTCGAGTGCTAGCGCCGAGGCCACGGCCACTATGGTTGGCACTAAGGACTTGCCACGGCAAATTGAGCCCGTTTCGTCCGGTGCAGGATCGCCAAATCTTTCGCTGCATATGAATAAAGCTGTTGAGTGCCTGTTGAACGAGATGGACTTTAATGTACCGCTTGCAGTAGCCTATCTGTCGCTCAATAGATTTTTGCGCAGGGCCGAATACCTAACCCCAGACGGTAGTAAAATATCCGCCAATGCCATACTACGGGACATGAACAATACAGAGGCACGGCACTTTATCACTAGTCTGAATGATACCAATAAACTGTACTATATGGGTTCAATCATTGCTGGCTTTGCCGACGGCGAACAAGAAATATACGGTAAACCAATCCAAGAATTTATTGCGCCTTACATGCCACCGTATGCATCGGAGGCTCGCTGCAAGGTCGAGGCACCTACAACACCTGTGCCTCGCGATTTTCCTGAGCTACCGTAGTAGGGTATAATACCCCTGATATGAGTGACATTTCTTTAGAAGACATTGCGTCTTTAGCAAAACGCCGCGGCTTTATTTACCAAGGGTCCGATATTTACGGCGGACTAGCCGGCACCTGGGACTACGGCCCCTTGGGCACGACCCTAAAGCGTAACATTGTAAATGCTTGGTGGAAGTTTTTTGTAGATAGCCGCGACGATATGTACGGCATAGAGAGCGCTATTCTTATGAACCCTAAGGTATGGATCGCCAGCGGTCACGTTGCTGGTTTTACTGATCCGCTTATTGAAGACGTAAAAACCAAAAAGCGTTTTCGTCTTGATCACTTACTAGAAGATGCAGGCGTAGATGTTACCGGCATGGGTCTAGAACAAATGGTTGCTGCCTTGCAGGAAAAGGGTATTAAAAGCCCGGATGGCAACGACCTGGCAAACCCGGCAAGCTTTAATCTGTTATTTCAGACCTCTATTGGTTCTGTAGAAGATGAAGCGTCAACGGTATATTTGCGAGGCGAAACCGCACAAGGCATGTTTACTAATTACCGCAATATTATAGATAGTTTTTATCCGGATTTACCGTTTGGCATTGCCCAAATAGGCAAAGCCTTCCGTAACGAAATAAGCCCACGCGATTTTATTTTTAGAACCCGTGAGTTCGAAATTATGGAGTTTGAATACTTTATTAAACCCGAAGCTTGGGAACAAGAGTTCGAAAAGTGGCGCAGCCTTATGCACGACTGGTGTAACCAAATTGGTTTGCCCGCAGAAAAAGTCCACGAATTAGAAGTGCCAGAAGAAGACCGCGCCCACTACAGTAAACGCACCATAGATTTTGAATTTGATTTTCCGTTTGGCAAAAAAGAATTGTACGGGTTGGCATACCGTACCGATTTTGACCTTATGAACCACCAGAATGCGTCGGGCAAGGGTATGGAATACCGCCCTAAGGATGGCAGCACACCATTCGTGCCCCATGTTATAGAACCAACCTTTGGCGTAGACCGTACTGTTATTGCCGTGTTGTCTAATGCCTACACCGTAGACGAAATGAACGGCGAAAAGCGCATTTTTCTGAAGCTTCCCAAAGAGCTAGCACCCATTAAGGCTGCAGTTAGCCCATTACTTAAAAACAAGCCAGAGCTCGTTACCAAAGCCCGCGAAGTCTACGACCTGCTTAAAAAAGAATTAGGCAACGTAATGTGGGACGATAACGGCAATATAGGCAAACGCTACCGCCGCCAAGACGAGATTGGTACCCCAGCGTGTATTGTTATCGACTTCGACACCCTAAACGACAACACTGTTACCATTCGTGACCGCGACACTGCCCAGCAGACTCGGGTTAATGTCTCTGAACTCGTAAATGCGTTACTTCGAATTTAAACAGCTAAACCCTGATGACTTCGAAATTTTGAGTGACGATGTGCCATCGGGCACACGCCCTAGATACGTATTGAAGCACCGTGTCTCAAAACACAAGTTTTTCCTAAAAACGTATTCCCAAACTCCAAGAGAGATATGGGCGGAGGTATTCGCCTCAAAGATTGGCAGGCAGGTCGGAGTTAGGATTCAGAATGCAGTTCCCAAGAAGTTACCCGAAGAGCTTGTAGATAAATTTAGGTCAGATTTTGCCCCTTTACTTAAGGTCGATTGGCAGCCAATCGGTGTTATATCAAATGATGTTTTTCCAAAGGGTTTTGATCAATTAAAAGGGGGCGATCTTCTTGAGACAAAACTACACGGTTCGGAATGTTTTGACCTTGCATACGTAGAAGAGAAGCTAAGAGGGCAGTATTACGCAACCGATGACCTCCTTCAAGACTTCGCCAATATGCTCATTTTTGATTTTCTCATCGGAAATATGGACCGGCACCAGGATAATTGGGCGATCTTGCAGAATAGTTCCGTGATTCGCCAAATGCTATTAGTCAAAGACAAAGTAGCGATTGCTCAAATTCTAAAAGCTCGATTCTTTTGTCCATTATTCGACCATGGAAGCAGTCTTCTCTACGAGATAACTGAAGATAAAGTCGCGTTCTATCTGAAGAATCCGGCTATTTTTATCAACGAATACATCTTGGGCAACCGGGGGCGGTACTTTAGTCTACTCGGTAAGAAGGTGCCTACTCCAACGCACATTTTGATCCATGTGCAACTAGAAGATAGTTGGGGAAGGTGGTTTAAGGAATTTATTACAAAGCAAATTTTAGAGCTCGATTTACTGCGCATTAGTCAAATTATTCTAGAGATGCCGAATGATCCGGTATTAGAATATTCGTATGACAGGCAAAGGTTGTTAAACTTTTCTATCCAAAAAAGAGCGGATATCTTGCGAAATATTGTGTTAAAAGGCACAATAGAAGGGTAAGGAGCGCAGCATGAAAAAATATACGCTCATCCACAAAAATACAAACAAGGTATTAGGGTACCTAGAAGTTAATGATAAAGGCCATGCGGTGTTCCGGCTCGCTAACGGTGTAAGCCCGCTGGCATGGAACGCGGTTGGCTTTATGCCAGTCGATCCAAATACGGGAACCTTAGAGGATCAAGGTAAGATTTATTATTCTCTTCATTCAAGACTGCCCCTCAAGGCCAGAATGAATAGCTCTGCTAAGTCCCATAGAGATATCTTGAATTATTTACGCGGCAACCCTTTAAGCGTAGTGACCGATTCATTGTCATTTGTTAATTGCTAAATCTATGATTTCCAAGGCCAGTCCCTGGAATTTCTGTTCCATGGCATAATTGTTTTAGCGCATAACAAATAAATAAGCAGGGAATTAATTGATGACAGTGTACTATACCGATGGCAGCTGCGAGCCCAACCCGGGCAAGGGTGGTTTTGCCGTTATTAAAGACATGCAGGTATGCCATTTGGGCAGCGAACCGGACAGTACTAATATCCGTATGGAAGGCTTTGCCTTAATTGCAGCCATGCACGACGCCAATGGCGCGCCCTGTAAAATATATACCGACAGCGAATTTTGGATAAATGTTATTACCAAGTGGGCTCCCGGCTGGGAAGCGAAGGGCTGGAAGAAAAAGGGCGGCGAGATTAAAAACCTAGAGATTGTTAAAGAGGCATGCGAGCTATACAAGAAGTCCCAGGCAGAGCTTGTATGGGTACGTGGCCACAACAACGACCCGGGTAACGAAATGGCCGACGAGTGGGCGAATACGGCCCGTGTTAAAGAGGCGTAGCTATTCTCAAACAACAGTAACCGGTATACTGTGCCCAGATACTATTAACGGAGGGTGACGGTATGGGAGTAGAAGTAAACTGGCTGGCGGTACTGCTGGCAACGTTATCGACAATGGTGGTGGGTTCTATATGGTATACGCCAAAAGTATTTGGCGAAACCTGGATGCGTTTAGTTAAGCTCGACAGAAAAAAGGCCCAGACCATGGGGATACGCCCCATTCTTATTACCTTAGTTGTTAGCTTTTTGTCGGCCTATGTACTGGCGCACGTTGCATATTTATCGAACGCCTTCTTTGGTAATTCATTTTTACAAGACAGCTTAAGCACGGCCTTTTGGTTGTGGCTGGGCATGGTAGCTGCCCGCATGATTACACACGATGCGTTCGAAGGCCGTCCTTCGCAGCTGACGGTAATTAACATTGCGCACGAGCTAGTAACATTTTTGGTTATGGGTCTTATTATTGGCCTGTTCGCGCCCTGATACACGTATACTAAACGTATATGCCTAGACGTGTTCAGCAAGGCTTTTCGGTAGTAGAACTAACGATAGTAGCGTTGGTCCTGCTATTAATTGCAGGCAGCGCCTTTGTAATGTGGAGTAAACAGCGCACCGACAAGGCGCTCAATGGTACGCATGTCGCACGGCAAGCCGAAGACCAGGGAAGTGTGTCGGCTAAACCGCAATTAGAGCGTTGGCCTGTAGCAATAGATGATCTTAATAGCGATACAAAACTAGCGGGCGATGTGTACATGGACGACTTGGTATTACTGGACCAATCGAATAACCTGGCTGAACAGCCGGTTGTAGAATTTGGCCGTAGCGCGCATGGCGCACAGGCACCTAATAACTCTATAGATTTTTTGACCAAGCCGGATGCGCCGGTGTATGCAGCTGCTAAAGGCTATGTATTGGATGTTACCCCAGCCCAGGCAGCCGGCGATTACAACGTACAGATAAGCATGGCCAAAACCACAGTATCGGAATGGATGGTAACCTACACGCACCTAACCGCTGTAACCATAAAGAAGGGCGACACAGTACAGCCCGGCGATCGTATTGGCACTGCGGCCCCCTATGGCAACGGCCAACCATTTAGCATTGTCGGGCTGGCGGCAGCGTACAAGGGCAAGCCGTACTGCCCATCCGGCTTGATCGCCCCAAAGGCAGTAGGGGCCATGAAAGAGCAGTTTTTGCTGCTTACCAAGGCTTGGGAAGCTCAGTCCGTCAACGGCGGCGCCTACAATGAACCGGCCTGGACACAGCTGGGCTGCGTAGCAGATAGCCTAAAGATATAGTATGGGAATAAATTTTACACCAGCGGTTTACAGTACTTTACGCTAGAATGATGGCTATGCCCGAAGACACAGCGCAAACAGACCAATCCACCGAAAAACCGCTTATCGAAATGCCGCCAATAGACATATTGGCCGAGCCAGAAGACGATTATAAAGAGAGCGACGTATTTGCATGGGCCAACAATTTGTTCGAGTACAAAGAGGAACTTACTGTAGAAATCTTTTGGATAAATAAAAATAACGTACTGTACCGCACCAAGCTAGACCCAACGTTGGCTAACCAGATGCAGCCGCTGTTTATAGATAACGCCCTAGAGCAAGTGCTCGAGGGCGCCGAGAACGGCATTGTGGTACGCGACATTGCTGATGGCGATAGCGAACAGGGCGTGCTGCAGCGTGTGCGCTGGAAAAAGGTAGATAAATTACGCGAAGTAATGCACTGGATACGTACGCAAGAAGCCGAAATTGAACTATTTACCGAAGAAGAGCACGACCTAAAGCGTATTAAAGGCGCACTAGTGCGGGTGACGCACCCTAAAATGCCCGATCCGTTTTATGTTATTAAGGCGCTCAGTGGCGGCCAAATGCTGAAGGGCAATGGTACATGGATGGTGCAGGGCAAGCTGTTTAAGCCATTCCAGGCGGCAGCCCTTAAGGTACCAATCGAAGCACACATGTTGGTGCTAGACCAAGACCTGTACGTCTTTAACGCCGCCAAGCTAGACCGCTTATTCAGCTACGATGCCAAAAAGAACGCCATCGCCGAAAAAAAGGTACAAGAGATAGAACAACACTACAAACTCAGCTTTGCAGACGGTATGGACTTGCAGTCGGCAATATCCGGCAACAAGGGGCTTATTAATAAGCTGCAAAACGTCGAGATCGGCCAACTGAGCCAGGACCAGCTAATGGACCATGCCGACGAAATGGGTGTAGACCTTATGCTAGACGACGCAGGCGCCATAATAATTATGAACCAAAAAGATATAAGCAAATTTGTGAACCTGTTAAATGACGACTACATGGAGTCTAACCTTACCGGACAGCGGTACGAAATATTGCGCAAAAAGCCACTCAAGATCGCAGAATCCGAAGAGATGTTGCTTTAGAATTTTGGCCAGTTTTTGCTACAATATTGCCACCTGGGGAGGGTGACAACGGTAATGACGCAAGACGAAGCGCTCGCGATTTTAGAATCGGGGCAATCAGTATTATTAACTGGTGCAGCTGGCACCGGTAAAACCTATGTACTTAATAAGTTTATTAAGCGTGCCAAAAAGCGCGGCAAAAGTGTGGCGGTTACCGCCACGACCGGCCTAGCGGCTACGCACTTAAGCGGTACGACTATTCATGCATGGTCGGGTATTGGCGTGCACGACCACATAGATAAACATATGGCTGCCAAAATGGGCAATGCCCGCAAAGAACTTATTAAGAAGGCCGACATTTTGGTTATAGACGAGGTCAGTATGCTGCACGACTATAGGCTGGATATGGTAGACGAAATTTTGCGTCTTACACGCGGCGAAGAAGCGCCGTTTGGTGGTATGCAGGTTATATTGTGCGGCGACTTTTTTCAGTTGCCACCCGTTAATCGCAATGAGGGCCGGCAGGGTAGCTTTATCATTTCGTCGGAAGTATGGCAAAAAAATGTGTTCGGTGTGTGTTATTTAGAGAAACAATACCGTCAAACAGATGACCAGCTGTATACAGATATTTTAAATGGCATTCGTGCAGGCGTACTCACACGGAGCCAGTTGGCAGCCCTGCAGGCACGAAGCGGTGTGTCCGAAGACCCTTTTGCGTCCCAAACCAGGCTGCTCACCGTAAACGTAGACGTCGACACCGTGAACCACCAACAGCTAGATAAGCTCGATGGCGACGTACACGAATACCAAATGGAAACGCATGGCGGCAAGTCGTACGTAGAACAACTTATGCGTTCTTGCTTAGCCCCCGAAGTACTACGGGTCAAAGAGGGCGCGCACGTTATGTTTATTAAAAATGCCCAGGACAGACGCTACGCCAACGGTTCGCTGGGCATGGTGATTGGGTTCGAGGAGGCCACCGATTACCCAATCGTAGAACTGGTAAACGGTAAGCATGTGGTAGCCCGGCCCGACACCTGGGAATTAATGGACGGAGACAAGCGAAGGGCACAGCTAAGCCAACTGCCGCTCCGGTTAGCCTGGGCAATTACCGTACATAAAAGCCAGGGGATGACCTTGGACGCGGCCCGCATTGATTTATCTAGGGCGTTCGTAGAAGGCATGGGCTACGTAGCCTTATCGCGTGTGCGGTCGCTGCGCCATTTGGCCTTGGACGGCCTAAACGGCATGGCGCTGCGCGTTAGTCCGTTGGCAAAGCAGATCGATGCCGAACTCCGTGGCCGCAGCAGCGATGCGCTAACGGCCAATGCCGCACACATTACGAAGTGGCACGAGGACGAACAAAGCGGCGAGCACGAAAAACAGGCGGCCCAAGCAGTGGCCGCCGGCGAAACGCTGAGCCCAGAAGGCGAAGCATTGTTTGACCGTTTGCGTGAGTGGCGACGCACGGTCGCAAGCGAAAAATCATTGCCTCCTTATATTATTGCCCACGACAAAACCCTAAAAGCGGTCGCTATTGCTAAACCTCAAACCGAAAAAGAACTGTTAAAGGTCGCCGGCCTTGGCCCCATGAAGATAGAGCAATACGGCGATCAAATACTGGCAATAACCAAAGCCGCGTAAGCTTTATTTGCAATAAGCGCTACAGTACCTATCTTTACACAATCTGCGCGTCGTAGTGCCGCAGGCGTCGCCACAGAAAGAGACTATGAGTAGACGGCCTGAAGTGCGCGGGCGAGATTGCGGCGGCCAGCGGCATTGTGGCGTACAAAGGCTTGCGCTAGCGATTCTGTGGGTATGCCCGATAGGTGACGCTTGGCGTCGTATAGAAAGAAGGCGTCGTCTTCGTTAAAGCTTTCCAGGAACTTGCGGCTAAAACTACCCGGACTAAGAGCTTGTACGCGGTGGGCAAGCAATATTAACGTGTCGTGCGTACTGCGTTGCTCCTTGCTTGCCTTAAAGGGCCTGGCGAGCTCTAGGGCGCGCTGAAAGTTACCCACTATTTGCAGGAAGGCTTGGCTGTGCCCGAGCAGTGTATCGAGTGCATCATCCATAGCATCGTAAGCGAGGCCGGCGTCGGGGTGTAATGTGTCTATGTCTATATGGTACCGCTGCAAGTAGTGTTCTACCTGCCGCCACTCGGTGCCGACCGCTTCTTCTAAAGTTTTTTTAGGCAGTAGGCCGAGTAGTTCCTCCCATATGGCCGCCTTATTGTAATCAACAACAAGGGCACTTGGCGGTAGCTGCTGCACTATGTGGTTGGCGCGGGCCATATCTAGGGGTGTCAGCAAGTAGACGGTGTAGCAGTGCAAGGGCATAACAGCAGTGTCTTCGGGACTAAGCAAGTACACGTCGGCGTCTGGCTGTTCCAGGGGCGGTTTAGCGGCTATGTGCATGTGTTGCATACGGGTAATAGTGTGGGTGTATTTTAGAATTTTGTCTGCGTTAAGTGTCGTCGCGCGTTCTTTTTGCAGGGAACGCGACAGCTTAAGCCATTGTTTGCGCACCGGTCCTAAATAGTCGAGCGGCCGGTCGCTTATAATAATGGCTTTGCCCAAATGTTGCCGTGTATATAGGTGCCGCATAATGTCGGCGGCAATACTGTCGGTTCCGCGTGCGGCTGATTTACGTAGTTCAACGTAGCATTGCTGCATAACACCCCCTTATGTTTGTTCGGCCGGAATAATACCACAAGTTACGTCTACTACAATAGCCATACCTAACAGGGGTAGACGTTGTAAAAAAGTAAAATAGTTTAAAATACGCGAATTTATTTCGCGTATTTTAAATCTTTACGGAAGGGGAGGCAGCCCGGTAATCCGGGCGATGGAGGGGAAACCGGAGTGCGCAAGTCTGCGCACGAGTATTCGCAGTGCAGATTGGCCATGCAGATAAGGCTGTAACCCCAAGAATCTACAGTAGATGGTGCTGGCGGTAGCTAAAGTGTTCGGTGCGGGTCAATATTATGTGGTCACGCAGGCTAATGCCCAATAGCTGTCCGGCGGCCGCGAGCTGTTGGGTAAGGGTAATGTCTTTTTGGCTCGGCTTAGGGTCGCCGGATGGGTGATTATGGGCTACGACAACGCTGGCCGCCCGGTCTACTATGGCGTCTGCAAACACTTCGCGTGGGTGGGCAAGCACTGAATCTAGGGTGCCAATGGTTATGGTGCGCTGCGCAATCAGCCGCTGGCCTCCGTCGAGGGTTAGACATACAAAATATTCTTGTTTTTTTGTACGCATATCTTGTAGCCTGGCCAGGATGTCCTGCTGAGTTCTGAGCGGTTCTACGTCGCGGATAAGATGGCGCTTAGCTAGTTCTAGCGATGCCAGTATTTTGCCAGCCGTTGCAATGCTTACGCCCCGGATGGCGGTTAGCGATTCGTAAGTAACGCTGTCGGTACCTTTTTGCAACAGCTTCTGAATTTGCTTTGCAATGGTGCCAACGGCCGTCCCAGGAGAACCACTGCCAATCAGCACCTCAAGCAGCTCAAAGTCAGAGAGGGTGGCTGCGCCTTTATGCTGGAGTTTTTCTCTGGGCCGGTCGGCCTTTGGCATTTGATGGATACGTTTCATACGCGTCATGATCTGCAAGTGTACAGGGTAGCGCAGACTCAAACATTAAAATTATTTAATAATACTACCATTTAATTGACAAAATGCTAATGTTTTGTTACTGTAAGTATCGTACACCACAAAAATAAACAAATGAAAACAAACAAAAAACATCACCACCCATTTCATCTGCATCTAGAACGGTTTTTTCGGAAGCAGTACTGTATGTACTTTGTGCTTGCGCTGCTGACGGTAGCCTTACTTAAAACTGACGCGAGATTGATGGGCCTTATGCGCGAAGCTTATGCACAGGGGTACGGCATTGTTGGCCAGTATATGCGCGAAGAAACGACCCGTGTGCCGGTAACCTTCGATATTGGCGCCCGTGCCGCGCACCATTCGGGTATATAGAGTAGCCGGCAAGAGCAGCCCGAGACTTTGGCTATGCCTTAGTCCCGGCGCGAAACGGGCCCCCGGCGGGAAGCGCGCAGCACTTTTTGGGGTAAGGCGAGAAACCCTGCAGGGAGTGTCTCGTAAGGCGAAGCCGCTAACAGCCGTAGCGTCTGCTAATAACCGTAAGCGCTATATGTTGTGGATAAGCCATGTTACAGCGGTAAACTGTGGATAACTAGTGTGCGAAACACAGCTATTTGTATATAAAAGTACTTGTATGTGGGTAGCTGTGGGTAGTATGATCAGGTCAGTGGGTAATCGTGGGTAAGCCAAAAGAAGACCCAAGGTCAAAAACAAAAACCACTAGCAAATTAAATGTAAAAGAGTACCAATGGCCACGGTAGATTATTTTCAACGTAAGCTCGACGAAAAACGGCGGTTAACGATTCCCACCGAACTTCGTGCGGAGCTGGCGAGTGGAGTAGTCGTAACCCGAGGGTTCCAGAAGTATCTACACCTATACCCAAAAAT
Source organism: uncultured Candidatus Saccharibacteria bacterium (assembly GCA_964432725.1). Classification (GTDB taxonomy): domain Bacteria; phylum Patescibacteriota; class Saccharimonadia; order Saccharimonadales; family UBA4665; genus PMNU01. The sequence continues at coordinate 95,670 of CAYSOP010000004.1, forward strand.
GGTATGGGACAAAGAAGTCGAACCGTTGCTCGAGGGAAATCTCCTCGACGAACAGACGGCCGACCTTAATGTCCAATTCCGAATGGGTAAAACAGAAGGGGTGATAGACGAAAAGCAAGGGCGCTTTACCATAGAGCAGCACCTGCTTGACTACGCTGGGATCGACAAGGACGTCGTGGCGGTACGTGTCGGTAAGTATTGGCGGCTTATGGCTGAATAATAGTTTTCAAGGCACGCACTCGGTAGGCACATTAACAATTCAAGCATCGCAGCATAACGAATAGCACACCAACACTCCGCACTTTAAACCGCGCGAGATCAGCTGTTCGGCAGTCAACAAGTGGCAATAGGGTCACCGCTTTACTAAACCCTTGTACCTTTGTTCTTAATAGAACACCTCCCAAAACTCCACCTCACACATAAGTCTCTCAACTTACGGACAGGCACTCAGCAGAAACATAAAGTTTCACCGCCAAATGTTTGTCCACAACAAAAACAAAAACACTACAAAACAAAAAGTTGGCTGCTGAATAGGTGATCTTGCAAAAACAAAAACACCAAAATAAAAATAAAGTGTTATAAAGTTAAGCAAGGATGCACCAGGAAGGAAACGAATCAGTTAAACATGTACCAGTACTGCTAGAGCAAGTACTCACATATTTAGATCCACAAGAAGGGGATAGCTACCTCGACTTAACGGCTGGATATGGTGGACACGCTACGGCTATATTGGAACGCACACATGCACCAGACGAAACCATTCTTATAGATCGCGACCCATACGCTGTAAAAAGCCTAGAGGATCGATTTAAAGGAACGGGCGTAGGCGTGCGTAAGGCAGACTTTTTGAGTGCTAGCCAAAAGCTAGTAGCAGAAGGAAAGCGGTTTAATTTGATCTTAGCCGACCTGGGCGTTTCGTCACCGCACCTTAATATAGCGAGTCGTGGTTTTTCCATCTCACACGATGGACCGCTCGACATGCGCATGGATACAACACAGGAACTAACCGCAGATGAAGTAGTAAATACCTATTCTGAAAAGGAACTTGTGGACATATTACGGCGTTATGGAGAGGAGCCAAAAGCTCGGGCAATTGCAAACATCATAGTGAATAATCGCCCCATTAAAACTACGAATACTCTCGCAACTCTCGTCGCCAAGGCCTGGCCAGGGCATAGCAAAGTTCATCCTGCGACACGGACGTTCCAAGCGTTACGTGTCCAGGTGAACCAAGAACTCACACTCCTGGAACAGAGCCTTCCTATCTGGATCGACCGGCTACTATTACCTGGTGGCCGTATAGCAATCATTAGCTTTCATAGCCTCGAAGACCGTTTGGTCAAACGAGCGTTTAACGAAGCTGGTGGTGACCGCTATGACACAAGCCTCACACTACTCACAAAAGGTCCAGTGGGCGCAAGCGACGCCGAAAACGTTTTTAATCCGCGTGCCCGCAGTGCAAAATTGCGTGCCGCAGTGAAACAAAAATAACAAAAAGAAAGGCTTAACCATGCCTATAGTGGTAAAAGACTTAAGCCGCAAACAAACCATTCACGTACGTGTCGAACACGACATAGAAGTACGCGAATAGTTTCGGAGCAAACCCGCGGGAAGTGGGGGGGGAGGAGTTTGTAGGCCAGGGAGGAGGAGTAAAAAAAAATTAATCAATAAAAAAAAAAAAAAAAAAAAAAAAAAAAAAAAAAAAAATAAAGAAATAAAAAA
>CAYSOP010000005.1:0-2433 GCA_964432725.1 uncultured Candidatus Saccharibacteria bacterium
AAAGATATAACAGGCTCCGCGCATACCGCCTATTGGATAAAATGGACAACCCACCCTCAGCCGCAGCGCCCGAATAATACCTCGCCAACAGACAGACGTTCGAGGCCTGTTCCCGCAGAGCAAAACCAGGCTAGTTAATCGAACGGGCTCACCCAACAAAAAAGACCTAGCAAAGCTAAGCCTTTTTTGGTGCAAGGCTTACTGCAAACAGACCCCTGCCGCTTATCTTGGAATTCTTGACTTCAAATTTGCCAGACATGCACTAATTATACTAACTCACAGAGCCATCAGCTGATACTCTAAAGACATGACAGTGATTGTTGGGGCAAAATTCAGTGAAGGTATTGTGTTAATCTCTGATTCTAGAGCAACTATCACGCACGCTAACGATACTTTTCCTTCAGACAACCTTCAAAAAATTGTAGGGCTTGATGAAAATCATATCGTTGCATATGCGACCAACAATCTGAACTGCATTGAAACAGTCCTAACGGAGTATCAATACTTTCTTAAAAATAGTCCGTCTGCGAACACGACAGAACACTTAGGTAAGTTTTCTGGGTTTTGCGTAATGACGTACGGCATGTACAAAGATTCCTTTGTATTCTTAATGGCTATAGAAGAGGGCAGCAACTGGAAACTATACCAATTCGAAACACCTGACTTTGTACCCACTGAGATAGAAGACATCAGTATTAAAGGTTCTGGCAGTTTCATTGACGGAGTGCTCACTCAATACTACGAGGACAGTATCCCTGAAAAGATCAGTATGCGGCGCAAGGCAGACTCATTGGTGCGAGCAATGATGACTTCTCTTAACGGACCCAACTCATCGACCATTGGGGGTCTTCCGCAAGCGCTAGTTTTAACTAGCAAAGGCGTGCAGACTGTACATACCGGCTACATAGACTTCTCGCCAGAAGGTGAGCCAGACTCAAAGCAAATCTCGTACAAGAACGGCAATTGGGTTCAGCAGGATGACGCAAAAGGAAGCGAGCTTGCAGTCATTCCACTGAATCAGATTAGCAACTCCAATTTAAGCAAGCAGGTTTTTTATAACTACGAGAGAGTATCCAAAAAAGAGATCAAGTGGTACTTAAACAGCTTTGATCTTTACAGGAGCCTGGCCGTTGATCATATGAAGACTACTCTCGGCTTTCGATTAGGCTCTTTACTCGTTTTAGAATTCCCGCAAACTGTCGAAGCCGTACTCTACGTATCTGCGTTTGGCCCCTCTACAGAACATGACATTGAAGTAACGCTAGAAAACCCAGCAAAGCAGTCGCAGGTTCTATATTCAGATCACTTTGACAATACTAAGTTTCCTCACGAAATTGAGTTTATAGAAAACTGCAAATTTACGGTTCACCGTCGGGGTAAACACTATCTGGTGTGCAAAATTAACGGCATAGAAATTGGCAGAAAAGTCATTTACGCATATGAGCCCCGTAGCACTAAACCTATAGCTGAAGTGCAAGAAGATATGACCTCATTTCTTAACGGCTACTCTGATAGTACGGTGAAGCCTCACCTTTCTCTTGTAACGCTTTCGGGCAAGGATCCCGTAATCGCAGAGGATAAAAGTTCGGTCGTCATAGATGATCAGTTCAGTCAGATCTACTACAATAGATACCCCGTTAACGTGGACTTCTATCTATACGTAACTATACAGGCGAATCCGGGCGACTTCGAGATTAGTATAGATTTCATTAATGCTACCGATAAAAGCGTGTTGTTCTCTGGTTCGGTAATGAACGCCAGTACATCCGTGACAAATACCGTCCCTAATGTTTTTAAGATGAGCCCCGCTATCAACTCCAAGGGATTTTACTTCTTCAGGATTTATATTGATGGAAGAATGATTGGAGCAATGCCATTCTTCGCCGACAGCTATCCTGCAATGACCTTCGACCTTACCGATGAAGACGGCACGCACGTCAAAGCCGGTGGAATTTTGAAATTCGCTAAACGCCCCGTAGAAAAACAAGAGACAAACGCTTGATATAACGTTACTTTTTCTTGCTCTTGGGTAAAACGTAATGACGCTCAAACAGCGATTCACTTATCGTAGTTGGTATAGCAACCTTGCCTTTATTGTCACCTTCGAGTATTTTCTTTATGTCATGTTTTTGGAAGGTGTAGGCTTTAGCCTTTTCGGGGGGCTTAGGGGCCAGGCCTCAAACAGAGTAGAATTTTGTGATTTCCTGGGGTCATAAGCCCTCTGGGCGTGCTGGAGTTATGGCTGGGTCTGCGTGGCCAGCCCTCGCTGACGAATACTCGCATGCCACTGGCATGCTCCGGGTCGGGGGACTAGTGCGGGCGTGGCCCGCACAGAGTCGCCTGCCCGAACCAAATAAAAAGGCCCAGACTAGCTGGGCTTTTTTATTTGGTTCGGGTCAGGGGAATCAAACCCCTTGCCTCCTCCTTGGCAAG
>CAYSOP010000005.1:2443-79625 GCA_964432725.1 uncultured Candidatus Saccharibacteria bacterium
CGCTCTAAACAACTGAGCTAGACCCGCATGATAACTCACATAATGTACCTAATTTCTTACAGTTTTTCAAGGGGTCACGCTTGTACTCACTCTCGTGTCGCGGGCGAGCATACTTGCCAAATCCGATGCAGCACCACAAAACCTACGCTTAAGCGGTACGCCCTTTGAACTGAGAGTCCCTCAGTAATTGAGGCCCCTGATCCGACTACTAGACATTTTTTCAAATTGGCCGTTTGCTATACTGCTTTGGATGAAACCCCCAGAGCTATCAGTAATATGGTCTCCGAGCATAGATACAGAACTACTGTTCACTGCTCGTAACTTGGCCCCCAGCCCTCAGGACCTATCGGCGCTAACGGACCGCCTAAAGTTGAAAACGCCTAACGTGCTCACTGCTGCTTTGTTGCGTCCAGAGGAACAGCAACTGGAGTTCGACCCTCATTTTAGTGGAAACCCTGACCGAGAGAACATGAACCAAGCCTCTCGTCAGCACGATGCGCTGCGAGTATACGTCGGAGAGCTCTCCGAACAAAATATTTTAAAGAGTCTTGCGCACACTTTAGTAATTCAGGCGCAACTTAAGCGTCGTTTGAATGTGCTCACATGGGGAGGTGTGGCTATGGCGACGGAGGTGGGAGTTGGCTCGACAATGCAACAGGCGGGCTCTTACTGGGGTCTCTTAGGTATCCCTCTGGTTGGCGCTACTCTTGGAGGACTGTGGTGGTGGCAGCGTGGCTGGCGTAACACTCGGCATGTATTGCCTAGTCTTGACGGCCTAAGGTCTCCAATTCGGATTACGGATCCAAAGTAGAGAGGTAGACTAAGCACCGTCTATTAAATAGCCTTTCTTTTCAGCGCTATAGCTTATAGTTTTGGTCGTTGAGTTTCCTTAAGAAGACGGCCCTCGCGCATAAATGGCAAAACACCTATCTATTAGAGGACTGTCCTCGAGAGTCCTATTATGTGCCGCATATTCTAATTAAAGTACTTTACTTAAAGCGCTTTAAGTTTCTAGACTGGGTATATGAGTACTCAACCAAACGTCACACATAGCTATTCAATCCGGGACGCATCACGGTTGACGGGTTTGCCTTCGTCAACATTACGCTATTACGAGTCAATCGGCATTGTAAAGCCGGTGCAGCGCGGAGAAACGAGTAAACATCGCGTCTATAGCCAAATGGATATAGATATTTTGGATACCGTAGCTTGCCTGAATGCAACGGGCATGAAGCTCGAGGATATGAAGGCGTACATTACGAATGCTTCCAGCGGTAATGTTGATGCGTACGAGCAAGTAGCACTTCTTAAAGCACAACAAGAAAGACTTGAAGATGAAGAAAGGCACATCAAATTACGGCGTGAATATGTCAGTCTTAAGATTGAATACTGGAAGGCGTACGAACGTAAAGACGAAAAGCAAGTTGAGGAAATAGCTGTTCAAGCTAGACGGCTTGCGCAAGATTTAAAGAAAGTTTAGGAGGGTTTATGAAAGAAGTAAAAGCACGGGCAGTATTTGAACCTACAGGGTCATTCAAACAAACAACCATTGAACGTCGTGATGTTGGGCCTAAGGATGTACTAATAGAAATTAAATTTGCCGGCATTTGCCACTCCGACATTCATACGGCACGCGGGGAGTGGGGCAAAAAAGAGTATCCATTAGTGCCCGGGCACGAGATTGCCGGAATTGTGACAGAAGTGGGATCGGAAGTTACAAAGTATAAGCCTGGCGACCGTGTGGGCGTTGGCTGTATGGTTAATTCCTGCGGCGAATGCGCAAACTGCCTAAAGGGGTTGGAACAGTACTGTCTGAAGGGTATGGTTGGTACTTATGACGGAGTAGATACATATGGGGACGGCAAACGAACACAAGGCGGTTATTCTACGCATATTGTCGTAACCGAGAAATTTGTACTGAGCATCCCGGAGGGTATTCCGCTAGACAAAGCCGCACCGCTGCTTTGTGCCGGCATCACCACGTATTCGCCCCTCCGCCACTGGAACGTGGGGCCCGGAAAGAAAGTCGCGGTTGTAGGTATGGGCGGATTAGGACACATGGCGGTTAAGCTTGGCCACGCGATGGGTGCTGAGGTTACGGTGCTTTCGAGAACACTCAGTAAAAAGGATGAAGGCCTAAAGCTTGGTGCAGATCAGTATTACGCTACTGAAGACCCAGAAACGTTTACTCGTCTTGCCGGAAAATTTGACCTGATAATTAACACCGTAAGCGCTGTCATTAATTTGGACGCATTTCTATCGCTACTCGCGACAGATGGGACGCTCGTAAATGTTGGAGCGCCGCCAGAGCCGCTGTCTGTGCAAGCATTCAGCCTCATTCCGGGCCGCAAATCATTTGCCGGCTCTATGATCGGCGGCATTCCTGAAACTCAAGAGATGTTGGACTTTTGCGCCGAGCATGGCCTTGGTGCGGAGATTGAAGTCATTTCAGCAGACGACATAGATAGCGCCTGGGAACGGGTGCTTGCATCCGATGTTCGCTACCGTTTTGTCATAGATTCCTCAACAATCTAAGGGGCGGCTAACGAAGAACACTGGCACGGTGCAACACCCGATCGCTTTATGTCCCATGTTGCAATACAAGAAGCGGATGAAAACGGCGTGCCGGTTGCGTGGTTAGAACAAGTTGCTAACGAAGAGTATAGTCTAGGAAGCAAACGATAAACGACCTGAGAGTCAGACAGCCAAAGAAGGCAGACCACTCTTCCCAAGACGAGACCAGTAATATATGGCACCACCAATAAAAAAATCAGCTGCAGAGGTTACGTTGTTCCCCGTTATTGCTGCGGCGCTGCATGCAGGGACCTTTGGGCAGCTGCTAATGTCTTTAACCGAGACGCCCGCGCCCCAAGTCCGGCCGCCCAAGCGTGAACCTACGGCTTACGGACGTATGCTTGCGCATGGATACTTGGCAGGTGAAACGCTCGCGGCAATGCGAGCCAATGAGGACGTGAGCGGCTTCTCTCCAAAACAGCACCAAAGAAGATCTGCAGAAGCTTACCGCCTGTATGGTGCCCGGACAAGCGTACATTTCGTCCGACGTGTCGTGGAGGTGGATGGAGTAGACGTATTGCCACCTAAGCGTACTACCTATAAAAGCCAAAGAGACATGGCGCGAATATTGAGCGCGCGGCAAGTTACGCATTGGGGCCTGCTAAGCTATGGATTGGAACATAGCACAATCGAGAATCTTTTTGACCAAACCTCACATACCGTTGATAGGACTATAGGACGTACAAAAGCAGACGCGAATCTTAAGTTACCGTACAAAACAACAGAATTTGTGTTAGCACAATTTTTTGCCGACGGAGTACTGCAGCCTGATGATACGTGCCTGCCTACCGAATATGTCGCAGAATCACTTTCCGCTATACGGAACGGTATGCGCAACTTACATATTCCTCGACCTCTTTTGCCAGAAGGGCGATACCCTAATACGTTGGGGTAAAGAAACGAATAGATATGTCTTCGCCTTCTTTGTAGGGTCTATCGGTATGGAGATCGGTGACAGTTATGCTCGAAAGCGTATTTCGCCGAGTGTTTCGTTAATGGGCGTATGGCCATGACGACGAAGGTTCTTGAACCAGCTGTGGGCCCAGTGCTGGGCAAGCCGGATGTCTAGCGTACTGGGCTTCCTAAATAAGTCATTTAGGTTAAAAAGTGTATCGGCAAGCGGCCTTTTTGCGGTCTTACTGCGGTACGCTATTCCGTAACTATCTAATATTTCTTGCATCTCTTTATGATCAATCCCTGCCGTAAACGCCACTTTAGGGGTATTGCCATTATGTTTGGTGCCAGCGAGTCCTATGGCCACATCGCCCAGGCCCCGAGCCATGTCGCTGTTGCGTTGTTCGAGGCTGATCTTCTTATTTTCTCTGTAGTCTTCATTAGGCGAATCGGCAATAGCCCTGCCTATACCTTTGACTGCTGCCAGCCCGTCTGCATATAAGAAGGGGCCACCTATGCGCAATTTGCGCAGTATGTCTATAGAGGCGGCTAAACCATCCTTAAGTGCAGGACGGCTGGATATGGCAGTAGGGCTAGCGTCGCCCCTTACCTGGTTAAAGAGATTATCGTAATCTTCTATTATTTCCCGCAAGGGCTTGCGGCCGGCATACGGTGACTGATATAGCAATGAGCTTACATCTGACAGTATGTCGGAATTACTCGGTGCATTACCCCACCAACCTTGGTTGAACATTCGTTCGCGGGCGCTCATATCGCCAGGCCCCATGTCGCTCAGCAGGGCTGCGGGTACGGCGTAGTCGGTGTCGGCCACGCCATAAATGGCTGGGCCATTTTCTGGCGGAAAGCCATAGGTGTAGCTGTTGGCTGTTTCCTCATGCCTAATCCAGCCAAGCCGAAGGTCTACTGCTTGTAAGGCGTCGACTTGCTGTAACGAAAGCAACTCAGCCATAGTATGTATATTATACAATGAATAATCCATACCACAACAATTATTACCTGTTAACTACTTCTTCGGCTGTTACGGACGTGTAGCTAAGTCAAAGACGAGCGCTGCAATATTAAGGAAAGCGATAGCCGCTATGGCTGCAATCAGCCACATGCGACGAGTAGATACTTGTTTTTGTTGAGATGATATTTTGAAAGTTAAAAGTATAATCCCCGCAATAAGTAAGGCAATCGCGGGAAATAAAAAGCCTTGCAAAGGGGTCGGGAAACGTAGCGGCGCATCTGCTGCCCCGACGGCCACGAGTATTTTATTCCCAGTGGGGAACCCTGCGCCAATTAAGGCAGCCAACAAGGCTGCTATGGTTCCGAATTGAATACGATGGCTACTTTGTGCCTGCATATTTTCTCCTATTGATTCCAATTGTTCTTTACACACGGACACTGGAAGGTCGGCGATAATGCGAATCCATGCGGACATCTGGCTTGCGGTAGATGGGGCGTCATTGAGCATATCCTCGACCATTTGCATCATTTGCTGCCCATATTCATCCCTGTGTTTTCGCGGATACAGCCGTAATAGCAGGGAATATACTCGTACCCCTCGCCTTAGCTGGTTCATGCGCCTGTCCAGCCGAGGCCTTGGTGGGCGGTCCGATGCTTAGAAATCTTAACGATATTTTCGTAGTATTCCAGTTCGCTATTAAGTTGCTCCCATCCTTTCTTTGTTAAGCGGTAGTAGCGGCGCCGGTCATTGTCACCGTCTACTTCCTCAATGAGTTCGTCTTTGCTGAGGTGTTTTATGGCCGTATAGATTGCACCAGGTCCGACCTTAACTTTGCCGAGCGAGTCGTCCTCCATTTGCTGCATAATCTCGTAGCCATGTCTCGGTTTAAGGCTAAGGGCCATAAGAATACCGAAAGAAATCTGTGGCAATAAATTCATTTTGCGTTTCATGTGTAGTATTATATCTAAGTTAGATATATCGTCAATAGAAATAAGGAGATGATGATGCCAGAAATTGCAACAAATGTTGAACGTATTTACCCAAAAGGAGTGGCTCAGGACGAATATATGTTTGCTACCGATACAGTACCTCCACGTTTTGCAGTAGTAGGCATAAGCGACACCGGGCTTTGGGCAACTCGTCCGCTTACAAAGGAACAAGGGGATCTTCATCTCCGTTATAAAGATGAGGATTTTTTATCTGATGAAGATCGGAAGACGGACGCTGTTAACTCTCTGGGCTATGCCATTGAGACTGACGACATCATGCATACGGGTGAATACCCAGGCGGCCGCGACAGAATGGCACTTAACCTTGCGCGATTTGTGCTTGGCGCATAATCAAGGCTAGGTGAACGAACAAGTTAATAGGTTACTATAAACGTATGTCCAAGACTGTTAAGCTCTCACTCATTTGTATCATAGTCGGCGTCATTATATTCGCCGGTATATTCCCTTATTACTATTTTGAGTGGGGCATAAAATCCTGCCAAGGCTTGCCAACCGATGCGGCTAACTGTGGCGACGGTGATGTTGGTGGTGTGGTGTTCGTGGCGTACAGCTTTCCTTTCTTTTGTATTGGGCTGCTTGGCCTGGCGTGTGCGGCGATACGCGCACTCATACGGCGTTATAGGCACAAAGCATTTACATCTAAATAGCTAAGGGCGGCAAGCGACAAGCCTAGGTGTGTCTCTTTCGTGGGTTAAGGTATGAATTCACGTCATAAGAACAGGTGCAGTTCCTATATGTCAAAGACAGACGGGGGAGTAAGGCTATTGTATGATAAGGAGCATTATTTTATAATATGCTTTATGATAAGTAATTTTGATTCTGCTCCAAGCGAACCGTTACCAAAGCACCTCGAACTGCCTTGGCTCGGCGTGGTCCACGACGGCACACAATCCGAAATAGGCGCAGCAGAGTTGGAGGCCGTGGCATTTAAATTTAACTCTTTAGTCGGCAACCTTCAGCTTAATTTTGCTGAAGATGTACGTCATTTAGGCAGTAGGGATCGCCTTGAGCTTAAACTACCGATTGATGACAAAGATTACTGGTCAATCGACGTGTCCGCTACTGAGGCTGTTAAAAACATTGGGCTTCAGCGCCTCGAAGGAGTATATGGTCGTGAAGGCGTTGATTACTACATGGAGGCTGACAGGATCGTAAGACGTAAAACATTCGGTGATCTGGCGATGAAAATAGCCGAGGCTGGAGAGGATCCTACAAATCTCGCTCCGCGAAATAATATTAGCCCTGAAGAGGCCCTGCCATTAGTGCGCAATCTAGGACGTTTACTCGCCAATACGATAGAGAACCAAAGATTAGAAAAAGCCATGGGCTATAATTATCAACCCATCACCCTTGATGAGGTTGATTCCTTGACGGATTTCCTTTCGCAGCCTGGAATGCAAGCTACACATTATTAACACTATTGCTTCTTTTTGTAGATGACGCGGCGGGTTGAAGATTGTGGCCAACTAAGATTTGAATCGTGATCGCTCTAACATTGTGGGCTAAATGCCTATCTGCTAGAGGGTTGTTCTCAAAATCCCTCACATGAGGCTTTCCGAAAAGGAAAGTCTCTTTTTTCGCCTGTTATACTTATGCTTAAAGGAGCTTTTTGTATGATTCGTAGATTAGTATCGTTCGTCTTTGTGTTAGTTTTTGCTTTATCTATTATGTCGCTGCCGGTGTATGCGGCATCTCAGCCAGAACTGGTATCGCTCGATAGTTCCGGTGTGCCGGTAACTGACAACGCGTTCACGAGTATTATTTCGGGCTCGGGTAGGTATGTGGCGTACGACATAGCTTCCGAAACAAATAGTAATTTTGTGGTGGCCACGTTTGTGCGCGATCGAGTTGCAAACACCACTACATTGGCTTCTATTATGCCAGATGGCAGTACGGCATATGTGGGGGGTTTGTCGGGATTTAGTAAAGACGGAAGATCAGTTGTTTTTGCGACAGAAGGTGGGTTGTATGTACGCAACCTGGATACTAACCAAACAGTCCTGGCGTCGATTGATCCGTCGGGTACGGCGATTGGCGGAGGCTATAGTGGATTGTCCAATAACGGTTCGCGGATCGCTTTTGGGGCAGATGGCAGTTTTTATGTGCGCGATTTAACGACAGGTATTACCAGGCAAATAGCTACCGGAGGCCAGGGGTATTCCCCAGCGATCTCGGCTGACGGCAATTTTGTGGCCTACAACACGGTGCAGACCTATGTGTATAGCTGGGCAACCGACACAAGTACTCTGGCATCGGCGTTCTCTAATGGTGACCCAGGCAATCGGCGTTCGGACGGCGCTCCAGCTATTTCGGACAATGGCCGCTACGTAGCTTTTGCGAATAATTCTACATTTGTGCCACACTCTGGAACGGCGCGGATCTATAGGCGAGACATGCAAACCAATCAAATGCAGCTGGCTGATGTGCGCGACGACGGCAGCGGTAACGGCCCTACTATTGGCTGGTCGGACTGGAAGGATGCTGCGTCGCTAGCGATTTCTGGAGACGGCAATGTAGTGGCGTTTGGCGCGTCTAACTTGGGTGGTTTTACTCCTGATGTTACGCCCGACAATGGTTGGTATGCGCGCAATTTTACCACTGGCCGAACAGGACTGGCGACAACCAACGCAGCTGGCGAGCCAATCTTTGGCAGCCCTGATTTTCGCGGTAGTCTTACGGCCGACGGCGGTCTTACAACTTTTGCTTCTAATGACCCGCTGCTTGGCATTACCGATGGTATCGCCCAAATATTTGTAAACTCTACAATTGGTACCGGCAAGAGTTTTGATGTAACACCACCACAACCCGTAACAACCACCTTTGACGCGCAGGCCGACACGTATGTTCGGAATGGTCAGAACGACCGTAACTACGGTAGTTCGCCGTTTATCCGCGTACAATCATCTGGCAGTAATCGTGGAATGGTCCGCTTTGACCAATCTGCACTCCAGGCAGCCGTTGGCACTGGTACGGTAACCTCTGCTACATTACGCCTTACTATTGCCGACAACGGCAACAACTGGGGCGCAACAGGACGCACCGTTGATGTCTACCGTATGCTTGCAGACTGGGCCGAAGGCACTGGTACCGAAACAAGCCGGGGCAGTGGCCTTGGGGCAACCTGGAATTGTGCTATAGATAGCCAGATTGCTAATCAGGCCAAAGATTGTGCCGGCATGACGGGGTGGGAGATGGGCCAGCCAAACAACCTGTCGGTGCATCCATGGGCAAGTAATGCCTCTGCATCGCAGCTGATTACGAACGCTCAGACCGGCGTGGTGGAATACGATGTTACTGCCGACGTAACCAATTTTATAAACGGTAATCTTAGTAACTACGGTTGGCTGGTTAAAAAGACGAGCGAAGGCCAGACCGGACAGGTGGGCTTTGGGAGTAGGGAAAGCGGAGCTCCGCCGCAGCTGATTGTTACATACCAGCCATAGAACGTTAAGACGGCAAGCCTGCTAGATCTTAAGGGGAATTTTGCTAAGATGGATTATATGCAAACAAAATCAGGCACACCCCTCTTCCCAATTGGTATAGGTACTTGGAATATCGGTGGCACATTCACGGCTGACCCAAGTGCCAAGTATAAAGGCGCTGAACCTAACTACGACAATGAGGAGGTTGAAATTGAAGCAATACGCTATTCAATTTCGAAGGGCCAAAACCATATTGATTGCGCAGAATTATACGGAGCTTTCCATACTGATGAAGTCGTGGGCAAGGCTATTGCCGGGCTCAAGCGCGAAGACTTATACATCGCAGATAAGCTATGGAAGACGAGCGTGGGTACGGGCTTGGTCCGAGCAACAGTAGAACAAATGCTCAAGAAATTAGGTACAGATTACCTAGATATGCTCTACATTCACGCGCCTTGGGAAGATGTTAATTGGCAAGAAGCCATTCCGCAAATAGACGAATTGATTGACGAAGGCATTGTCCGTGATTTCGGTGTGAGTAACTTTACGGTTGCGAATATGGAACAAACACGGAAAATTGCAAAGCATCCGATTGTAGCAAATCAAATGAACTACAATGTGCTGTATAAAAATGAAGTGAACGAAGAGTTTCAGAACTACTGCCGAGAAAATAACATACAAATTATTGCCTACCAACCTGTTAAAAGACAGGAAGTTTTGGATAATAAAGTCATTCAAGATATCGCCAAGGCTCACAATGTTACAGCAGCTCAAGTCGCTTTAGCGTGGTTGCTTGCACAGAGTGCGCTACCAATACCCAAGGCTATCAATAAGTCTCATATAGATGAGAACATCAAAGCGGTTGACGTGCAGTTGACAGAACAAGAACTAAACTTGCTTAATTAGGTAACTAATTCTCTATTTTTGTTAAAAGAGGAGACCAGTAAATATATGGCACCACCAATAAAAAAATCACCCGCAGAACGTACGTTGTTCCCAATTATTGCTGCGACAATGCATGCGGGGACCTTTGGGCAACTACTGGTGTCTCTAACCGAGACACCGGCGCCTAAAGTCCAGCCTCCAAGGCGTGAACCTACTGCTTACGGGCGTATGCTTGCGCATGGATATTTTGCAGGTGAGACGCAAGCGGCAATGCGAGCCAATGAGGACGTGAGCGGCTTTTCTCTAAAGCAGCATCAAAGAAGAGCTGCGGAAGCATACCATCTGTATGGCGCCCGGACAAGTGTGCATTTTATCCGGCGTGTTGTTGAGGTCGAGGGAATGGATGTGTTGCCGCCTAAACGCATTACCTACAGAAGTCAAAGAGACCTGGCGCGAGTATTGAGCCCGCGGCAAGTTACGCACTGGGGCCTGTTAAGCTATGGACTGCCGCACGATACAATAGAGAAGCTTTTTGACCAGACTCCAGCCACCGTTAATAGGACTGTAGAAGATACAAAAGCAGATACAAATCTTAGACTACCGCATAAGCCAACAACAGAATTTGTGTTAGCACGATTCTTTGCAGACGGGGTACTGAAGCCTGAGGATAAGTCCCTGCCGCCCGATTATGTTGCTGAATCACTCTCGGCTATTCGGTGCGGCATGAATAACCTACACGTTCCTCCCGCTCTTTTACCAGAAGGGCGATATCCAAATACGTTGGGGTAAGAAACGAAATTAAGTGTCGTTGTTTTAAAGTTTGTGCCATAAGACATTTGAGTAAGGTGTAAAACCTTGTTTTTCATAAAATGCATAAGCGCGGATATTCGGTGTGTATACATCCACCATTACATGTGTAGCGCCATGCTGCCTGCACCAATCGTAGAGGGCTGCAACTAATTGCCTGCCAACGCCTTTTCCGCGCACGTCTTTGGTTACGCAGATGTTTTCTAATTCTGCCCGCTTACCTTTGTAGGCGCTAAAGTTTAGGTGGCTCCAACCGCCAACCACATAGCCAACCACCGCTCCGGCTTGCTCGGCCACAATACATACGCCATTTTCACCGGCGATCCGTTTGCGAAAATATGCCTCGCCTTCTTTGTAGGGCCAGTCTGTGTGCAGGTCATCAAAATGCATAGCGTCAGACAGAAAAAGTTCATGATTCAGATCTTGTACTTGTTTCAGATCTTCTGGCCTCGCAGCGCGGATGATAGTTTTATACATACTCCCTATCATAGCAAAGAGACTCGTGAGCGAATTTTTTATACCGAAACGGATGATTGCTGCCACCTAGCTATTAATAGCTAGGGTAGGTAAAACTACTTTTGACAGGCATCCTTGCAGGATGACATACTCTAGATAATACTTATGCTTAAGAGCGATAGAAGCGATAGAGTGGGTATCTCAAATATTGTGAAGCAGCTACCAAAGAAACTTAATTTACAAGCTCGAATTGTAATTGGGGCACTTCTTATTTCGCTAATTCCGCTCTTTGTTTTGTTTGGATACACCCTCGTCAGTTTTCAAAATACGCTCAAACAATCCGTTGCTTCTGGTCTAGCAAGAGGATCTTTTTTGTCGGGCGAAGTCGTCAATAGCTACCTAGACGCGAGGGTTTTTGACGCTAAAATGCTCGCTGACAGTGATACTCTTAAGGGCAAAGATACGGCAGCCATGATTGCTTATCTTAAGGCGACAAAGGGCGAAACCAACAATTACATCGACTTCAACGTGTTCGATCTTACTGGCGTTGACATTGCCAGCTCTAATGCGACCGATCAGGGGCAGACCCTTGCAAGTCTCTATCCCGGAGAGCAAGATTTATTCGAAAGAACCAAGACGGCTGGCCATGGCGAAGTCGTTGTTAGCGAGGCTCGTCAGGTCGACGAAGGAACTACAGTTCTTTTCTTGGTTCCTCTTATGGATAAAACTGGTGTTCGTGCCGAGAGAATCTTAGTAACCGAGATTGAACCTCAACCGCTTATTGCACTTTTATATGAATTTGATAAGCGCGTGCCTGGGGATGAGCCTGTCCGAATACTAGATGGGCAGGGTCGCACCATCTTTAGTACAGACAAGCAGGACAGGATTTTTGATTCTTTTGACGGTTTAAAGGCGCATCCGGGTCTGCTTGCTAAGTTTAATCAGTCGGGGGGTAATGGAAGTGAGAGTTATGACGAGGCCGCCAATGCCTCGGTAATCTTGGGCTACGCTGATCTTAAGGAATTTGGAATCAACCAGGCAACCAACTGGACGCTCGTTGCTGTCGAGCCCCTCAAAAGTGCACTCCTTCCTGCCACGCAGCTACGCACCACCCTGATCGGCACAGTTATTATAATCAGCCTCGTTATTGCAGGTGTTGCCTATCTCTTCTCACGGTCCGTAGCTGGCTTCATTTTGAATCCTATTCGCAATGCCGTTGGCCAAGTGATTGGTATCGGCCAGTCGCTTGCCGCCGCCGCACAGCAAACTACGGCCACGTCTGTCCAAAATGCCAGTGTATCCAAGCAAATGGCTGCCGGCGCTGTGGAGCAGTCTCGCCAGGCAGAAGAAGTTTCTAAGGCTGTAGCTCAAATGTCGGCCGCTACCCAACAAATCTCTGCCTCTGCCCAAGAAGCTGCAGCTACTGCCGTCAAAACTTCGCAGATTGCCCAAGATGCTGGCGCTGCCTCCGAAAAGATCGACAAAGCCGTCGACACCATCACAAATGTTTCAGAGCAAACCAACCTTTTGGCACTCAACGCTGCTATCGAAGCGGCCCGGGCTGGTGAGGCGGGGCGTGGATTTGCCGTTGTGGCCGACGAAGTCCGCAAGCTCGCAGAAGGCTCAGGCAAGTCTGCTGCCGACATTAAGTCTGTGGTAGAGGATGTTGGTACGGCTAGCAGAAACGCTGTCACCGCCTCCCAGGATACTGCCGCCAAGATCCAGGAACTATCGGCCGGCACTCAGCAGCAGGCAGCTGCCGTCAGTCAGATCGCCAAAAATATGGATGCCATTGCTTCTGTTGCCGAGCAGAATGCAGCCGGAGTCCAGCAGCTCTCGGCATCTATCGAGCAGCAGAGCGCATCTGCCCAGCAAGTAGCATCTGCTGCTACCCAACTTTCGACTTTATCCGAAGACCTGCAAAAACTTACCGGTGGTTTAGTTAAACCACACTCGAAGCCTGACAATGACAGTACGCAGCCGACAGTACCGGGCCAGCACTATTCCCCGCACACCGAATCAGATTCAGCTAACGATGAAATCCGTGAGTCACACGAACCTCATCATACTCAAGAGCATCATGAAGTTCCTGCGCCTGTCGCGCCCGCAAAAGTCACCGTTGTCGCTGTCGACGATACGCCCGCGTCTCAGCCTGAGAGAGTAACTAAGACCATATGAGCGAACAGCCCCCGTCACTGGCGATTGCCATGCGGCAAGTGGTAGTCTTCGAGATCGGGAGCGAAGAATATGCCGCGCCAATTGAACAAATACACGAAGTGGTAAAAACCCCCAAGATTACACTCGTCCCCAATGGTCAGGCTTTTGTGGTAGGGGTAATGAATCTGCGTGGTCAAATTGTTCCAGTCATCGACCTCGAAAAACTTTTTAACCTACCTGAGGCTGAATCCGGCGACATAGCTGCACAGCACATTATCGTATCTGAAGACGCTAGTCATACGCTTTTTGGGGTTAGCGTTGATCGGGTACTAGAAGTTCTGCGCATTCCCGAGGGCGCCATAAAACCCACGCCTAAGATGGTGGCCGCCCGCATTCCAACTGACTACCTAGATGGCGTCGTGATATTGGAAAACACTGATGATACGGCAGATACTGCCGATAAAACCGGACGGATGATATTGCTCCTTAACCTGCAAAAAATTATGTCAGACAAAGCTCTAAGCCAGCTTAAACAAGAAGGGAGTGTACTTGCTACATGAAAGTTTTAATTGCCGATGACAGCGCATTTATGCGCGCGATTCTTAAAGATATAGTCACTAAAAGTAATTGGGGTGATGCTCAGGTAGTCGAAGCCGTCGATGGGCTGGATGCTATCGAAAAATTTAAAGCCGAGGCACCCGACCTCGTGTTGCTTGACGTCATCATGCCTGGCCAGGATGGGATTGCCGTACTCAGAGAGATCGGTCATAACGCCAAGTCTGTTGTAATCGTATCGTCCGTAGACCAAAGTGCCGTCATCGATGAAGCTAAGGGTTTGGGCGCCAAAGACTATATTATGAAACCCTTTGATGCGGCCAAGGTTTTGGAAGTCCTCAACGCGCTCTTGCCAGTCCAGGGAGCTTAAGTAGGTATGGGTCGCATTACAGTCCTGGTGGTTGATGATAGTTTTTTTATGCGCAAAGTCATCACCGATATCCTCACGGGAGATCCAGAGATTACCGTGGTTGGTCAGGCCGGTAACGGTCTAGAGGCAATCGAGCGTATCAACGAACTCCACCCCGATGTTGTCACTCTCGATATTATGATGCCCAAACTGAGCGGCTTTAGTGCGCTTGAACGAATCATGACCAGCGCCCGCCCACCCGCTGTTTTGATGGTCTCGGCCTACACTAAAGAAGACGCCGAAATTACACTCGACTGTCTCTCTATGGGAGCGGTTGATTTCGTTCTTAAACCCTCCGAATCGGCAGCACACGAACTCGATAAGGTTGCTTCGGAACTGCTGGGTAAGGTGAAGATGGCAGCGAGAGCTCGCCCGGATCGTTTACCTGTATCGGCTTTACCGACAGCGCTTCGTACTAAAAAATATGGTGTTGCCGTGATCGGCTCTTCCACCGGCGGTCCCGTCGCTCTTGAGCGGATCTTACCGCTGCTACCCAAAGATCTGTCTTATCCCGTGTTGGTCGCGCAGCATTTGCCAGCTCAATTTGTAGATTCGCTTGCCGACCGTCTTGCCAAGCAATGTAAGCTCCCGGTCCAGACAGCTATAGATGGCGCTGAACTTAATTCTGGCACTATCTACTTTGCTCCTGGCGGTGCCAATACTGAAGTGGTGCGCACTAGTACCGGCCACATAATACTATCGGTTAACCCCAGTAACGAAATTCTTACCCCATCGGTCGATGCACTGATGATTTCTGCGGCTAAAATATATGTAGGCGCCACATTGGGCATTATTCTTACCGGTATGGGGGAGGACGGGCTCGAGGGTATGAAAGCGATTAAGGCGGCAGGAGGCGATACGATTGTTCAGGATGAACAAAGTTCTGTAGTCTTTGGTATGGGCCGCGCAGTAGCCGAACACGGTCTAGCCGATGCGCTCGTCCCGCTTGAGCAAATAGCCAAAAGGATCTTGTAGGAATAAAACGATGAGGGCCCCATGGACAATGGTTTAGCGCAATACAAAGACCTTTTCGTTCAAACTGGCAAGGAATACCTTAGTGCTCTGGGCGATGCCCTGCTCAAGCTTGAGAAAACTCCCGACGACAAAGAGGTAATAGCCGAAATTTTCCGTAATGCCCATTCACTTAAAGGCCAGAGCGCCGCCATGGGTTACGAAAAAACTGGCTATCTTTGTCACGCAGTAGAGGATGTGTTCTTTGAGATCAAGGAGGGGCGCATGAAAGCTAGCCCCGAGCTCGCCGATCTGTTATTTACGGCGTTCGACCAGCTGGGCGACTCTATTACGCATATCGAAGCCGACGGCACTGAGATTGATCTGTCAGACCAAGCCGAAGCCCTCAAAAAACTCACTGGCATTGCCACCGAGGGCTCGGGTAAATCCAACCACTCGGCGCCTGCCGAACCGACGCCCAAGCCCGACGCGACGCCGGCTACTGCGGCTGCGCCCGAAGACCCTCCACCTAATGCACCAACAGCCCCAGTGGCTCCTGTGGCACCCGTTGTTCCAACGTCCACCGGCCCGGTTACGTCCACGGTATCCAAGATTAAGACTATCCCTGTCAAAGCAGAGCAGCTCGATCAAATGATGAATGTACTAGAAGAACTTATCGTTCACAGACTCGCCCTCCGACGTCTACTGCATGGATTTGACGACCCTGAACTTACCGCGCATCAAGATCAAATCGACAAAGCAACCAGCGCCTTGCAGTACCAGATAATGAGTATTCGTGCTGTGCCCGTCAAAATGGTCTTTGACCACTTCCCGCGCGCTGTCCGCGATCTTGCCCGCGAAGAAGGTAAACAGATCGAGCTTATCATTCAAGGCGACGACCTTGAACTTGATCGCACTATTGTCGAGCGTCTCGACGAGCCCCTTACGCACATCATCCGTAATGCCGCTAGTCATGGTATCGATAAAATCGGCACCCTTTGGCTTACTGCACGCCGCGAAAAAGATTACGCCGTTGTCGAAGTATCGGATAACGGCCTGGGTGTTGATTGGGCAGCTGTCGCTAAAAAGACCGGTGTTTCGCCCACCGACCGGGCTGCCCTGAAGAAGGCATTATTTTCTGGCATTTCTACTGCCAAGGCGGTTACTCAAGTGTCGGGGCGGGGAGTGGGGCTGGAGGTCGTAAAGAAAACTATCGAAGAATTTGGCGGCAGCATCGACGTCGCCAGCGAAACAGGCCACGGCACCAAGTTCACTATCCGTTTACCGCTTACGCTGGCCATTGCTAAGGCCCTCCTTGTGGCCATTCATAGCCAACGCTACGCCATCCCAGCGTCGAGCGTCGACCGGTCGATCAAGATTGCGGCCTCCCAGGTCAAACGGACTGCTGGTCAGGAAGCCTTCCTGCTGGAAGAAACCGAAATACCACTCTTACGGTTATCAGTTGCATTTCAGCTAGATGCCCAGTTGTCGGCCGCCGATATTAATCCGCCGGAAGCGCCAGCTTCTTCCCAACCACCCGCCAACCTCCTCGTTGTCATCGTCACAGCCGGTGATGAGCGTGTTGGCTTGATCGTCGACGAAATCCTTGAAGTTAGCGAAATGATCATCAAGCCCGTACCCGCACTCCTGAAAGGTAATAAAGCCTTCGCTGGAGCCACTATTCTGAGCGATGGTCAAAGTGCCCTTATTTTAAACCCCGGAGGCCTTACATGACACCCCATCTTACTACCAGTGAACACGACATCCTCACCGAGGTTGCTACAATGGGAGCCGGCCGTGCCATCGGACCAATCTCCAAGTTAATCAACGCACGCATCGATGTGGAAGTCCCCATCCTTAAACTGGCCGAACTGGAAGAAGTCGCAAACCTCATGGGCGAGGCTGACCGAGACATGACAGCTGTAATGGTCAAAATCCAGGGCGATGCCACAGGCACTATTCTGCTGCTGATGGACCCCGAGGCTGCTATTCGTCTTGTTCGACCTATCGCCGCAGGGCAGGAAGCCTCGGCGCTCGAAGAAGTTGGTAATATCCTAGCTGGTTCTGCTCTCGGAGCCCTCGGACGCTTCCTTGGCCTCACCCTTATGCAGTCCGTACCTGGTAGCGCCACCGACATGCTGAGGGCTATGGTCAATGAGATCACGGCCGAGCTCGGTGCCCAGACCGATCATATCTTGGTACTTGGTATTAACTTTACTACCACCGAAACGCGTATTAGTGGTCAACTGTACTTTTTATTTGATCCGGCTTCTACCCAGAGAATTCTTACCGCAAGCCGCGCTCAGACCGGTAAGGCCTATGAAGCCAAAAATTAATGTTGAAACCTCCGACTTTGCGGTTGGCCAAGCACCGCAGATTCTTGCTACCTCTGGTATTGGCTCCTGTGTCGCCATCTGCCTGTACCATAAAGACCGCCGCATTGGGGCGCTGCTGCACATCATGCTGCCCAGGTCCGAAGGCGATCATCTTAATCCGCGCCGCTTTGCCGACACTGGCATCAACCTCGCCCTCATAGAGCTCGGCAAGCAGTCCATCGCTCCAACCCAACTCACGGCCAAACTAGTGGGCGGAGCTCAAATGTTCAAAGCCTTTGCCAGCGCGGGCAATATTGGTAGTCGCAATGTCGAAGAGATCCGCCGCATTCTACACACTATTGCCATCCCAATAGAGGCTGAAGACATTGGTGGCAGCTCTGGCCGCAATCTCGAATTTGACCTTGCATCCGGTCTTGTTACCATTGTGGGCCGCTCCGCTCCGTAACTTGTATAATAGTTTGACAACTCTATACGCAACCTCTAGCATAAGAGGTATGACAAAAGTACTAGCAGTCGACGATTCAGAGTTTTTCCGTAAAATGTACGCTGATGCGTTGAGCCAAGCTGGCTTCGAGGTAGAAACAGCAGAGAATGGTCGTGAAGCGGTCGAAAAAGTCCGCTCTACTCAGCCAAAACTTGTTCTTATGGACCTAGTAATGCCCGAAATGACCGGCGCCGAAGCTCTTGATGCAATCAAGGCCGACGATGCCATCAAGAGTACACCAGTACTTATGCTTACCAGCATTGCAGCCGAGATCAAAGGCGAAGACCTGCTCCTTAAAGGCGCTGTCGGTTACCTAGTAAAAGATGATATTACACCGGCTGCCGTCGTAGCCAAAGTTGAAGAGATTCTCGGCACTTCAAACGCCCCACTCGACCCCACGAAAGCATAGAGCCGTTCTATTGTTAGACTGACTTACTTGGAGAAATAGTAAAGGAGCCTTAGCTGTACTGCGGGGGCACCGGAGGCTCTCGCCGTATTTGATTCATGTCGGCAATCTCCAAACTCCCCAGGGTGATTGTGGTATATGGGTACCACCCCGGCACGCTAATTCTGTTAAAAGTAACTTGCTGATCGTAGTTCCATCCTGTATCCGAAATGCCGAGACCAAGGGTCGGTTGGTAGTCCGTGCGAGGGACGGCTGTTCGAACCTCTGATTTGGCCAGGCGGTCTAATAGTCGTGCATCATCGTTAAGTGCAGTGCTTTGAAGCGGTATCCAGATGGGATGTGGTGGGCGCCTCGCCGTTTTGACTCTTGGTTTGTGTTGGATCATGGCGTCCACGGTTCGGGTTGTGTGTGGTCTGGCATCATCAATTATTCGTCCCAGCAGTTGTTGTAGTGCAGATTCCTGGCGACCATTTGCTGTATCTAGGGCAACAATTGTGCCTACGGATAGTAAGGGTACATATAACTGATCGTCGGGCCAGAGGCGTACCTCGGCATTTGCACTATGAGCGTACCTCGCTGCAACCGAACCTACACCTTGCATTAAGCGTTTGCGAGCTGCGACATCGACTTCTACCCGGCGCACAATGTTAAGAAAGGGACGGACAATGGCCGTCGGGGGCGAAGGGGAAACATCTAGTTCTGCCTGTACTGGGGCGTCCGGCGTGTTCGCGTCCTCTGGCTCTCCACAGGTGTTCTCCGGGTTACGAATACGATTCATAAACTCCGTAACGCGTTGAGCCTCTTCGCTGTCCTTACCGAAACCCATACTGTTAAATTTATTTGGTTTGCTTCTGCGACCCATAGTTAAGTGGATAATACCGCAAGGGGCGAGCCTATACAAGTTTGTTTTTTATGATCTGATATACCACAACTTTCAAAGGTTATGGCTAAAAATGACAATGCGTTATGATAAACCAATGATAGAGAAACGCGGCAATTGGCAAAGGCTTTCAACAAGGATTGTGCATAAGAACCCTTTTTACCAAGTTAGGGAAGACACGGTTATAAAACCTAACGGGGCCGAGGGTTTTTATAATGTAATAGAAGGCCGCGACGCTGTTTTTGTTGTTGCCGTGGACGAAGCGCAAAATGTGTACCTTGTTGAGCTGTATCGGTATACGAACGATAACGTGTCTATCGAGGTTCCAGCAGGCGGAATAGATGGCCAGGACCCCTTAGCGGCAGCAAAAAGGGAGCTGCAAGAAGAGACGGGTTTACGGGCAAAGTCGTGGAGGGCGCTTGGCTATGTGCACCCAACCAACGGCATCATTAACGGCAAGAACCACATCTTTTTAGCCCAAGGTCTAGAACAAACGATGCAGAACGACCAAGCCGAAGAAGGTATTACGAAAGTAACAAAAATACCACTTAAGGATGCATTACTCATGGTAAAGAACGGCCAAATAACCGACAGTGAATCGATTACCCCGTTAACGATGGCTGCCTTAGAGCTGGGTTTACTGCGGGTGGTATGATAAAAGCATGAGAAAAATAGTCGTATTATCTTTTATTAGTCTAGACGGTGTCATGCAGGCTCCGGGCGGCCCCGAAGAAGACCCTTCTGGCGACTTTAAGTACGGGGGTTGGACCGTTCCCTATTTTGACGATTTTGCGGGTGAGGTAATGGACGGACAAATGAGCATGCCCTTCGATTTATTGCTTGGCCGCAAAACATACGATATTTTTGCGGGTTATTGGCCAAAGCAAGACCCGGCAGGGCCGGTGGCCGAACCGTTTAATAAAGCAACCAAATACGTTGTTTCCGGATCGTCACCCAAACTGACCTGGGAAAAATCGGTACTTATTGCAGACGACGTAGTTGCTAAGCTACAAGAGTTAAAACAGCAAGACGGCCCTATGCTGCAAGTACACGGCAGCGGCAATCTAATACAAACGCTGCTCAAGAACGACTTAGTCGACGAGCTATGGCTTAAAATATTCCCGGTAACACTCGGCAACGGCAAGCGTTTATTTGCAGAAGGTACAGCACCGGCCGCATTCGAACTAACCGGATCCAAAACCTCACCCAAGGGCGTTATTATTGCCAATTACAAGCGGGCTGGCGAAGTTACAACCGGTTCATTCATCTAGTATAAATAGGTATGCTGGATGGTAGTTATTAGGCTTGGTCGCCATCTATTTGACCGAGCCTTATTGAATATATGAGTAAAATGTCACACACAATTAGTCAAGAATGTGTTAATTTATTAAAGATATAATTTAAATAATATTTTTAATAATTTTACAAAGGAACGTGTGTATGGGGTTAAGGATAGGCGGCCGGAGCCAAAGTGCCGGCATTTTTACTATAGTAGCGAGTGTACGTGTTATTGGACGTACCATTGGTTTGTGTGGGCTGATTGGACTTATTCTGCTGAGTAGTGCTCCTATTGCCTACGCACATGACGGAGGGGCGGAGGACGGCGAACACGCTGCCCAAGACCTGGCGGGTACACCCGTTAGCGAAGTAGAACGGCAAACTACCGAAAACAAAAAACAAATAATCCGCCAAACGGGTGTAGAACCGGGTGCTGCACGGTCTGCTACCGTGGGAGCCCACGCAGCAACTTTTAATGCTAGTGCAGTAAGTGCCGACCCTGGCGTATCCGGAGTATGGAGTTCGGTAATCGGCACAGAAGTTGTTCCGGTTTTTCAGGCATTATTACCAAACGGTAAGCTTTTAATATGGGACTCGGTGGGCGATAACACGACTGAATCGTATCCGAATCATACGTTTACCCGTGCAATGGTGTGGAACCCCACTAACAATACCTTCAAGCGTGTAGATGTACAGGGCTACAATATTTTTTGTGCTGGCTTTGCCCATCTTCCGAATGGGAATATTTTTGTCGCTGGCGGTAATGCCGATGCCAAGCTTAGTGGCATAGTGCAAACGCACATATTCAATTGGCAAACCGAAACCTGGACGCGCGGGGCTACTATGGCTGCAAAGCGCTGGTATCCATCTGTTGCATCTATGGCCAATGGCGAGCAAGCCATTATTGGGGGCGGTCCGGCGCAAACCGAAATTTATCAGACTCATGGGGCTATACGACCGCTGCCTGGGTTTACGAACACAACGTACGGGGGTCGGGTGTATCCTTTTATGACTTCTCGTCCCGATACACAGCTCGGGCTTTTTGGGCCATACGACACTATGTATACCGTTAACACCGCAGGGAACGGCATAACTACCGGAACGGGAACTCGTGATGGCAAGTATCGCAGCTATGGAAGTTTCGCAACGTTCGACATTGGCAAGCAACTGGTGATTGGCGGCGGTAACCTTACAGAAGACGGCGTTGCAAACACTCCAACCAAAACGTCGGTGGTTCTTAACACGAATACCGGCAATGTTCCTACGGTGACTGCCACCGGGTCTATGTCGAGCGGACGCCGGCAACACAACGCAACAGTGCTTGCCGATGGTTCGGTTTTAGTAACCGGCGGTCAGACCAGTGCGGCGAACTCCAACTTGGTAGACCTAAACAATGCCATAACTGCAGCAGAGCGTTGGGATCCGGCAACGGGCACCTGGACGCTACTTTCTAGCGCCAGTCGTATTCGGCAATACCATTCAACCGCGACACTTTTGCCTGACGGCCGAGTAATGACGGGGGGTGGCGGCATTTGCGGTGACTGTATGAAGGTTGGTTACCTCGAAAAGAACATCGAATACTTTACACCGCCGTATCTATACAAGTCTGACGGCAGCGGCCAGCTTGCAGCCCGGCCAGTTATTACCACTGCACCAACGACAGTTCCTATTAATACAAACTTTGCTATTACCTCTGACCAGGCTGCAAACATACAGAAAGTCGCACTGGTAGGTTTAAGTGATGTAACCCACTCCACGGACCAAGGGCAACGGTACGTTCCCTTAAAGTTTACGGTCTCGGGAACAACGCTCACGGTTACTGGACCGCCCAACAGTGGTGTAACGCCTCCTGGGCACTATATGTTGTTTGTTACCGATGCTGCCGGTGTGCCGTCGGTAGCTAAAATGGTGCAGGTAGCCAAGGGGCCAAGCCCGCTTATGAGCAGTGTAAAGAATACAGGCGCCGCGCGCTGTGTAGATGTTCCAAACTCGAATATTGCAATCAGGACATACGCACAGGTATATACCTGCAATAACACCAAAGCCCAAGCCCTTACGCGGCTTCCTAATGACAATTCGCTGCGCGTGCTGGGCAACTGCCTTGATGTCCCCTCCAGGAATTTTGTTTCTGGCCAAAAAATCTGGACATTCCATTGCAATGGCACCGTGGCACAGACGTGGCAGTTCCGTACCGATGGCACCATACGGCCGATTGGCGGGGCAACAATGTGCCTTGCGCCGCAGTCCACAACCGCAAATTCACCGCTTATTATAGCCACCTGTAACGGCGGTACTGCCCAAAAGTGGACATGGTAAAACAATATATATTTATTGTAAATCGATAAATGGCCTGCTACAATGCTGGCATGATGCAAAAAATAGCTACACGGATTTTTATAGGGGCTTCGGTAGCCTTCGGAATTTTAGGTGCGTTGAATGTGCTATTGTCGCCAAACGAAAATAGCACTCGATTTGGCTGGGAGATCGTGTTGTTCAAGAGCTTTATGCTAACCGTATTTATTATTCTGCCTTCGTTTGCACTGAGTGTTGCAGGTAAGTACTTAAGGAATGACTAGATGGCAAAGGTGAATGGGTCTACTTTATTTTTACGGCTAACCGTACTGTCGTTTGCTGCCATAATAGCGGGGCTGTGCGTGTTTGTCTTGCCGGCTGGTATTCTGTCTGACACCACTGGTATGTATAAGTGGATATTGCTTGGTTTATACGTACCGGCACTGCCATTCTTTTACGCCATTAGCCACACTATGAAGTTGCTGCAATATATAGACAAAAACACGGCATTCTCGGATGCGTCGGTTGTAGCCCTTCAGGCTATTAAGCGCTCTGCCATTAGTATTGCCGCCTTATTTAGTGCTGGTATGCCCTACATCTTTTATGTTGCCAACAAAGATGACGCGCCAGGCCCTATAGCCGTGACGCTGGTAATTATTGGCGCTTCTGTTGTTATTACCGTGTTTGCTGCCGTGCTGCAGCGTCTGCTGCAGAGCGCCATCGCCATTAAAGCCGAGAACGATTTAACGGTATAGGACCTATATGGCAATTGTAGTAACCATTGACGTCATGCTGGCAAAGCGCAAAATGAGCGTGACCGAGCTAACCGAAAAGGTTGGCATAACCATGGCCAACCTTTCCATCTTAAAAAATGGCAAAGCCAAAGCGGTTAGGTTGTCTACCCTAGACGCAATCTGCAAAGCCTTAGATTGCCAGCCCGGCGACATCCTAACCTATAAAAATTAGAGGACGGACCTTTAATTACTTCTTTTTGGTAGATGCTGCAATTTCGATTTTCTTAGGTTCGGGCAGGGGTGTCAGCGGGACGCTTATTTTTAGGACACCATCGTCCAGGTTTGCCTCTACATTGTCAGTATCGGCTCGTTCCGGCAGTGCTATGCGCCGATAAAAGCTGCTGGAGCTTTCGCGGACAACGTATTTTTTGTCTTTGTCTTCTTCTTTTTCGTGGCGCTGAGCACTGATGACCAGTGCATTATTCTCGACCTGGATGTTTACATCTTTTTGTTCGAAGTTAGGCAGGTGTGCCTCTACTTTTAGCTGGTTGTCTTTAACGTATACATCCGTTGTGGGGATGTTGACACCTTTAAACGACGTCATCCAATCGTCGCCAAAAAATTGCTTCTGCAACGCAGTGAGTTCGGCGAACGGGTCCCATCGTACTAGATTGCTCACTACATTTCTCCTTTCTTTATAGTTATATAAATCGTAAGAGAAGCATAAGTAGCTTCTAATTTGATTGTAAAAATTTAGCACTCGTATGTCAAGAGTGCTAAATTTTGTATGGTTTTGCCTAATGTAATCAACCCTGTAAAATAGCCTGCATGCCTCCCCTAAGAGTAGAAGTAACCGTTCCCGGTGAAGATAACTGGAAACCGCTCGGCCAATTAGACGCTGGCGACCGGTTTAGCTCGCTATCCGACAACACTCCAGATGGACGATCGGTATTTATATTTGGCATTAACCCCGTCGACAATTGCGCTTACGTTAAGCGGTCCGAGTTTGGGGTAGATGTTACTGGCCCAAACGGCAGGACTGTCATAGCCGTGGGCGGCTTTACTACTATCGCGACAATACGTAATGCAGAAAGATACGAGCTAACCGTCACACCAGACGAAAGTCCGGGCCCTATCACATTTAGATTTTCCTACGAAGGGTAGGGTGGTGATTTACCGAGGTTACTGGAGCGGTGGGTAGGAAAGCACTGCATTCATGTCCACAAGTTGTAGCTCGCCAAGGCCGATAACGGTTCCGGGAGCCCAGTCTGGCATACGCAGTGCCTGTAAATTCCGCTGTACATCCGGTCTCCAGGGCTTATTAGTAATGCCAAGCCTGATTACTTGTGATGTGTCAGCGTTATAAGCAACACCTTTACCAATTTCTGCTCTAGCTGTTTCTGTAAGCATTTTAGCGTCCCGTTCGGCTGCTGGGCTTGTGATGGGGAGCCCCACTGACGGCGGTTTGTCGTTCATGTATACTTTTGGATTGGCTCGCACAGTTCCAGATATGGCATCCGGGGCGTTTGCTTTTGCCGTTTCTAGTATGCGCTGGAATATATATATGGCTGGTTCACCGCGGCCCCGGGCTGCTGCAGTTAGTGTGCTTATGGCACCGTTGGAGAATAGGGGCGCGTATATCTCGCCAGGCGTCCATAAACGTACATCTGCTGTTGTCGCGCGTGCATACTTGAGGGCCGCAGATCCTACGCCCTGTAGAAGGGCCTGAGTATGGGGCGATGTTGCGGCGCGCACGATGTTATATCGTTGCGGCGCCTTTGAATCGTCAAGGAGGTTACCGTCTAAAACATCGGAATTGTCCGCTCTCAGGCGTTGCACAATGCTACCGAGGCCGGCAGTACCGGTTCTTGGGTCTCTAGAATTATGACGAGCCATAGTCGGTAGATAATATCCTATAAGTACGGGGCATGCAAGCTAGTTATTTGCGGTGGTAGCGCATTAGAATTGCCAAGGTCAGCTACCGCATACCGTATTGTTTGCTACTATAAGCGTATGAGTACACGACAAAAGACAAAAAAGAAGACGAACAAAAAGGCCTGGTTTGTACGCGTGCGCGGCAGTTACTTGCCAACTAGCAATACCGGACTGGTAATTTATACGGTGTATGTCGCCTATATAGTTGCCGTACTAGTTAGCTGGATTATGTCGGGGTACAACTACCTGACGTTTATACTCTTTGCCTTGCCGCTTCTTATAGCTGCCGCTTTGGTAACGCAGTATATTGCTTCTAAACACGCAAGCCGTTAGGTTTTAGCGGGTGCGGCGGGGGATTCCCCCTGGCTTGGCAGCCAGCAGCCAAATACACTGCCGTTGTCTGCCTGAGCTGGACGATAATACACACCGCCGCCATGGCCTTCGGCTATACTTTTGACTACGTACAACCCAATGCCGTTGCCGTTGGGGTGTTCGTGGCGTGCATTGCTAGCACGGTAGAATTTGCCGAACAGTTTGTCGCGCTCACCGGCGGGTACGCCCATGCCTTGGTCTGCTACCTCGAATTGTATTCTGCCGTCAGCTTCCGTCAGGGTGACGGTGACGGTGCTATGGTCGGGGCTGTACTTGATGGCGTTTTCTATGTAGTTAGACAAGAGTTCATTCATTTTTCCGCTATCTACTTGCGCGTGCACTGGGCCAGCTGGCTTATTAAACACAATAGTACTGCCCCTTTGGGTAGCAACTACCTTTAGCTGGTCAATCACTCGTTCGGTCAGTTCGATCAGTTCAGCGTCGCTCTTTTCGACCAGAAAGTGGCCTGCTTGCAAACGGGCCATATTAAGCATGGTGTGTACCACGGTAACGAGGTGCTCGCTGCTGGCTTCGGCCAAAGCCGTAAGGTCGTCCCGATCTTTAGCGGTAAGTTGCGGGTGGTTGAGCATACGCAGCGCGTCATGGACCGATGCCGCTGGTGTGCGTAATTGGTGCGAGGCCGTGGCAATAAAGTCATCTTTTAGAGCATCTAGTGTTTTTAACTCTTTGTTCGCAGCGCGCAGTTTAGCGGTTGCGTGGCGGACTTCGCGGTGTAATGTATCGGCAAAGTGCAAGATTTGTTCGTATTTCTTGGCGTTATCAAGGCCGACACCTAGGTTTTTGGCGCTAATGCGTAGCAGGGCGATGTCTTGTTTGTTGTACATAAGCCCATTCTTTTTTGTACCGAGCAGCAGCAGGCCTACTAGATTTTTCTGCGTACCTAAGCGCACGACAATCTCTAGGTCATCCTTGGCCATAATTTCGGCCATATGCGTGTCGGGTTGTTGGTTGCGTTCAAAAATAATCTGGCTATCTTTAGGTAGTTCGTTTACTAGTGCTAAGAGTTCCGACGGACGGTTTCCGCCAATGCTGCGGTCGTGGTGCATAATGCCCGACGCATTAAAAACGGCTAAGTGAATACCAGACGGCCGTAGTGACCGCTGCAGCACATCGAGGCTTTTGCGCATAATACGGTCTATGTCACTTTCGCTAATAATGACGTCGGAAAGTTCGTCTAGAACGGCACGCACCTGATAGGCATCACGGTAAAAGATGCGCTGGGTATGCTTGGCAACAAACTTTTCAAGCTTATGAAATGTAAGGCCAACAATGATAGTGGGCAGCAAAAAGGTAATAAGCTGGGAACGCCCTACGCCGTCGCCAGGCGTAATTGCAGAACTTAGGAGCAATACGAACGCTGAATACAGACCGGCAATGATACCAATGGTTATGACGTAGCCGATTAACCGGGTAACAGCCAGCCGGACGTCGAACAGACGGAATTTTACAATTGCATACGATGTTGCGCTTACAAAAATAACGAATGAGAGCGCACCTGCCAGGTTAGAGAAGTTGTTCGCTTGGTTAAGTATTGTCAGGACTAGGCCAGTCACAACATTAACGACGAGCGCTCCAATAAGCCCAAGCACGACAAACTTAATTTGTCCGCGCTCGCGCGAGTTTACGTGTTTGCGCTTTTTGAACATTATGACGATGCCAACCAAAAAGCTAATTATCAAATACAATCCTTGCAGCGTGTACAGCAGGCCAAGCTGCGAGGGTTGGGCACTGTGTGTTTTCAGTTCTACGGCGGGTACAAGATATGGTGTGAACGAAACGGCCATAAACAATACAGAGGGGGCAATGGCAAAGGTGTGTAATTTCCAGGTGGGTTTATGCAGTTGGACTGGAAAAGCGTTCGCAAAATACAGCACCAAAGGGGCGATGAGTGTACCTACGAACGTGGCGGCGCGTACGGCCCATAAGCTAATGACTGGGTCAGCTGCTAGGTCGCCTATAAACAAAGCCAACAGCCAAAGTGCAATAACGATCGTCAGAAAAAAGAATAACGCGTTAACGGTCTGCCGGGCGTTTTTGGCCACGGTTATACCGCCAACTAAAAGTAACCCCAAAATGGGTAACCAGTAAGATAGCCATATATAAAGCAAAAGCATTACTACCGGAGTATAGCCTAAGTTTGCAGTTAAATTCTTAACACATTATTAACTTTTAGCGCTTTTGGTGTGCATAACATGTTAAGCTTTAAAAAATAGGCAGGGTGGGAAATGGGTGGGATATCAGAATTCCCCGACTATACTTCGGTACAGCCGAGTATTCGGGCGGATATAGAAAAATTTACAAGGCGGCATAAACCATATTCGGATTTTAATTTTAACAATGTATTAAGCTGGAACCTGGGCGGCACCGCCCGTGTGTCACGGTTGAATAATAACTTGGCATTGCAGCTGCCAGACTACATAGACGGGGTGACGTTTTATTCTTTTCTGGGTGATGAGCAAGTAGAAGCTACCGCCAGCACACTTTTGGATGAAGCAGAGCGGAATACGGGCATTAGACGTCTGCGTCTAGTACCGGAGATAGGTGCGGTAGCGCTGGCTGACTCGGGCAAGTTTACGGTTACTGAAGACCGCGATGGCCACGACTATACTCTATGCCTGCCGGACTTACTGGAGAAACGGGGCGCCAAGTATACGCATATGCGCCAAGAGCTCAATTACTACACCAGCAAATATGGCCAGAACACCGCGTTCCAGAAGTTAGACATTACCGAACCGCGCACGCAAGCAGAAATGACGCAAGTGTTTATAGGGCGCGAAGATTTGAAGACAGACGCAAGCCCAGGCAATGACCCTATGAACGAACTAAGGGCGTTAAACCGGCTGTTTGCCTATGCCGACCCTTCCGATATGGCAACGTTCGGGTTGCGCATGGGCAGCGAGCTTAAAGCATTCATTATTTGCGAAAAGAATGACTACGACTGGTGCACTGGTCATTTTTGGAAGGCAGACACTGCATACCGTGGTATCTACAGACACCTTATGTTTAAAACAGCCTCGGTGTTGCATGCCGCAGGCTACACATGGCTAAACATTGAACAGGATTTAGGGATTGACGGCTTGAGGCGCATGAAGCAACTATTTAATCCTTCGGGGATGCTTAAAAAATATACAGTAACCGATGCGGCTTAGGCCATTACTTTTAACATACGGAAGGCTTGCTGGCTTGCTGGCTTTAGTAGGTCGACCTGTACACCGGCTTTGTTGAGTGCACGGTGCGATAATCTAGGGATTTGCTGGTTGCTTGTGGTGTCGCAGGCAAATGTTATTACCGGCTCTATGCCTGCCCTGGCAATTGTTTTGCCCACCATGTTCATGGTCCGTAGGCTGGCGGCCACCGTGCCGAGGTTGGGGTTAGTGAGTACGCCCGGCGAGCAGAATACTAATCCTTGTTCATATTGTTCCGGATATTCGGCACGGTAAAAGTTTTGGTTCATCCAGGGGCATTCCCGCACATCTACGAGTAAGCACATGTTTGCTATGTTTTTGCCTTCCCGGTATACGTATTTTATATATTTTGGCGACGCCGCAATTTCGGTAAGTTCGTCATAGTTAAAACCGGCTAGTACGGGGTCTTCGGCGCTCAGCTGGCCAAAAACAGGTTCGTAAAATTCCCAAATCTGTTCGGTTTCGGCAGCTGTCAATGTGGGTTGTACTTGTACGTCGCGGTCGCTTAGTGTGTCGGGTAGTGTGTTAAAGGCGTCATAGAGCGAGGTTGGTTTTGCCGCGGGGTCTATCTCGGTTTGCAACTTAGACGCGCTGGCGTAATGAAAATGCGATGTTACAGCGCCTTCGGGTCCGGATACATCAGTAAGCGCAATCCCCAGTTGTCTGGCTACGACGCGTAACTCTAGGTCTACGGTTGTGGCTTTGGCGTCAGCATGATCCAGCAAGAGTACACCCCCCGCGCGTGCCACTTGCTCCATGCCCGGCCGCAGTGCCTCCATATATGCATGGGGATGACGGCGAAAGACGAGGGGTATATGACTATAGTGTGTGGGCGCCATGCCAGGGGCATACGTGTTAAAGAAGCCTCGGTTCCACTGCTCGCCAGCGCTTTCGAGGGGCATAAGGAGCGGTAGAGTACGTGGCTCTCCGTCTGTTTCGACAGTGAGCCGCACAGTGCTCGGGTTGGCCATAGCTAGGGCGAAGGTGGCTTCGTCGATAATCCCTTCTGTTTCCATACTTTGGGTGTGATGGGGATGTTCCAGACTCTGTCTATAAAAACGAAAATCCTGAGCCGCCATAGACGCGTCCCAAGTTTGCTGCCGTTCGCTCATGCCTGCCCCCTGTTTTTTGTATAAGCATACAAACAATAAACAGCCAGTGTCTAGTATTTAAAGGTCCGTCCTTTTTAATTTCAAGGACGGACCTTTGAATTAAGCAGTTTTGTTGTGGTCGGCTGCGTTCGTAACTTCGTTGGCTGTAATTATGGCGTTGCGCATTTGTTCGCTTATGTCGCCCATGCCGCCTGGCGAGTGGGGGATGAGTATGGTGTTGCCTTTACCGTTCATGCCAATCTCTTTTAGGGTGTCAAAGTACTGCGTCATAAGCACTAGGTTCATGACGTCTTGGGCGTTGGTGCCGTTAATGCTGGCGCTAAAGTTCTCTACGGATTCTTTGAGGCCGTTAATAATAGCCTTGCGTTGATTGGCAATACCTTGGCCCTGCAGGGCTTTGCTTTCGGCCTCGCCCTCAGCGGCTTTAACCACACGTATTTTGTCAGCTTCTGCTTGCTGAATTGCTGCCTCGCGCAGGCGTTGGGCGGCGTTAATTTCGTTCATACTGGCTTTTACTTTGGCGTCGGGGTTAATGTCGGTTACCAATGCCTTTATAATGCCGTAACCAAATTCGTCCATAACGCTGTCTAGTTCGCTTTTAACAGCTTGGGCTATGTCGTCCTTTTTTTCGAACAAGTCGTCCAGAATAATAGAGGGCACCCGGGCGCGGACGGTGTCGAATACAAAAGCTGTAATTTGCTCTTGGGCATTCTGTAATTTATAAAAGGCGTCTACTACTTTGGCGGGCAGCACGTAATACTGCACGCTTACGATTACCACCACGAACACGTTGTCTTTGGTTTTGGTTTCTATTTCTACATCCAGCTGCTGAATACGTAGGCTTAAGCGGCCGGCTATACGGTCTACAAAAGGAATTTTAATGTTTAGCCCCGCTGGTGCAATGCGTTTAAAACGGCCAAAGCGTTCGACGACTGCTGAAGTCTGCTGACGGACGGTAAATAATCCGCTCAGTAGTAACACGACAATTACTCCCAGCCCAATCCATAACCACATGTGTATTCTCCTCTGTAATGTTTCAGTTTCTAAGTGTAGTATAGCAACTTTAAGACCGCCTACTTACATCAAAAAGGCTAGGCGGCAGCCTGTAATCTGGATTACTTTTAAGTTGCGCAATACCTCACTGCTTGCATAAGTAGAATCTTCTATAGTGATTAGTACTATTAAAGGTAATAGGGGGTATGAAACTATGGCAGATTCTGACAACCCAGGTCAATTTGGCAACCGCCCCGACACCGAAGAGCGCGCACATGAAGGCGGCAAAGCAAGCCCCGGCAAGTTTGGCAGTTCGCAAGGTGCAGATCCGCACAAGGCAGGTCAACAGGGTGCCGAGGCGCAGCCGCGCGAAGCTAAGGCCAAAGGTGGCCAAAACAGTCACAAGAATGACTAACAGTAACAGCAGTATAGCCCCACATCAAAAAGAGCCCTTTGCATGAGGGCTCTTTCATATAGTTGATGTACAATAATTGACTATATGCCTATACCCGCAGAGTCTACTAATGTCCGCCGTGCGCAGGAAAGCGAGCTGCCAGAACTAGCCGAGGGTTTAGCCCGGGCGTTTCAGAATGACCCTGTAAGCGAGTGGTTATTGCCGGACCCCCAGCGGCGCGAACTAGTACAAACGGACGTATATTACGAGTATCTATGGTGGGCAATGACTGACGGCAGCGTATACACAACAGACGAGCGGGAAGGTGCCGCCATTTGGCTGCCCAGTAATGCGCCGCTGCCCGAAGGCCTGGAAGAACGCATTCGAGAAACGTATGGCCCCGACGCTAGGCAGCTTACTATAGGGACACAAACCATGGCCCAGTATCGTCCTCACGAGCCACACCAAAAGCTTACAGCTATTGGGGCGTTTGCACGCGGGCGTGGCATAGGTACAGCCCTGCTACAGCGCCATATGGCTGAGCTAGAGCAAAACGGCGAAGTAGGCTATTTAAATGCCAGCAGCGAAGGGAGTAAACGATTATACATACGGCTTGGCTGGTCGTCACTACACTTAGGCGTGGTTAATGGCATAAGGGTAGATGCTAACGACGAGACCAGCCCCACAATGTACCCCATGACCTTCAACCGGCAGCCTAGTTTGGGAATTCGTGGTCGCCGCGCATATCACGGTTAGCTTGTTTATACATTTTGTTTTGGGCTTTCTTTTTTTGGTTGGCGCCGGAATGATCAGGCTTGGCATTCTGCTGGGCAAGCTCGCGTTTCATTTTGAGATAGTTTTGGTAGTGGGCACGCGTAAGTTCGCCTGATTGTAGCGCTGCTTGCAACCGGCAACCGGCCTCGGTACCGTGGCGGCAGTTGCTGTACTTGCATGCTGCTGCCAGGGCGGCAATATCGTCGAAATTTTCATCAAGGTCTTCTTCGGCGCCCCACAGTTGGAGTTCGCGGATGCCCGGGGTGTCTATGAGTAAGCCGCCGTTAGGCAGTACAAAGAGTTCGCGGTGGCTGGTGGTGTGCCTGCCAGTGTCGTCGGACTCGCGGACGGCTTGGGTGGCTTGAGTATCTCGGCCTAGTAGCAAGTTTGTCAGTGTGGATTTTCCTACTCCGGATGACCCCAGCAATACGGCTGTTTTACCGGCGGTAATAGCCTGCCGGATTTCGTCTACGCCTTGGCCGGTGGCTGCGCTTGCGATAATAGTGCGTACGCCAAGCGAAGACACGGCGTCTATATAGGGCTGTACGTTGCTGGTTTTGTCGGCTTTGTTCAGTACGAGTACTGGCGTAATGTTACCAATGCTGAGTTGGTACAGGTATCGTTGTAAACGTTCAGGACTAAAGTCGTTATCGAGTGCTTGCAGCACAAAGGCTACGTCTACATTGGCAGCCATTATTTGTTTTTGGGCTTTATTGCCGGCTGCCCGGCGGGCAATTTCGCTCCGTCGTGGCAGTACGGCTTCTATGGTTGCATCGTGGTCGCCAGAAGCTAACACGGCAACCCAGTCGCCTACCTTAGGGAAGGCCTCGGGGGTGCCAAAATGTTGCAAGCGGCCAGATAATACGGCAGTTTTTTCGGCCGGTGTTACGACCGTAAGCGAACTGCCAAAATCAGCTGTTACCCGCGCAGGAATACAAGATGCTGGTATGGCATTACCTTGCCAGGCTGCAGCCGTATATTCGTCCCAACCGTATCCATTCAGATTATTCATGTATGGCCATTGTCTCATGTTTTACGGCTTCGGGGTTTTGCTTGCACTTTTTCTTTGTCGCGTTCTAGTTGTTTGTCGCTCTCGTCCTCGGCACGCAATAAGTCCTGGCGGGTTATGCCTTGTTTCTTCATTAAAGCGTCAAGCTTTAAGTTCATGGCCAAATTGTCGCGGTTTTGGGTGTTCTGAATAATGAACACCATTAAGAATGTAATGATGGTCGTGCTGGTATTAATAATAAGCTGCCAGGTGTCGCTAAAACCCAGCAAGGGTCCGCTTAACGCCCAGAGCAGCAGTACGGCAAGCGCAATAGTAAATACAAATGGCCTGCCAAGCATCGTTGAAGTGGCAGTAGTAAAACGGGTAAAAACATCTGGTTTTTTGGGCTGTTTCATGGCGCAATTCCTCGGCTTGTTAGTACTTACTAGTATACCTGTCTAGACAACCGAGATCATCTTGCGAAGCGTTGTATACTAGTTGTTTATTATGGAGAGTATTCGTGCCTGAACGCCTAACAAGAGTACCAGATGTACTGTTTATGTTCTCTAACATGAACGTATCTCCTACTATGATTGCCTTCGGTGGCGTGGCCGGCCATCGTAAGCTGCTTGCCGATATTGAGGGTGGCCAGGCAGGCAAACTTTATGAAGGCGGTTACGATATTACGCCAACTCGCCGGCTATTGTTGGATACTCATTTAAAGGGGCCACAGTATCTGGGCAATGGTATACAACAAACATGGCCGGTAAACCCCATAGAAGATATACGGCGTCGTCCACCGTTTAAAAATTTTGTCATAAACACGGGAGCCTATGCACTCATGCCCAGCTCTCGTCGCTCTGGCTCAGTAGGGCACTTATTTAAGAATCCTCTGTTGCAAACAGTAAATGGCGACCAGCGTAATCTTGATGGCGCATTACGAGATTTTAGCCAAGACGGCTACGTAATTGCAACGCAGCTGTGTCCCGAGGTTATTGCCGAAACGGGTGGCCGTAACGGCTATCGCATAACCCACGATTCGCTCTGGCAGCGCGGTATACGCGGTCTTATTATTCCAAGCCATCACTTATTGCGCAGCCACATGGATGATGCCGCCTACCGTTTGCCCTGGAGGGACACGCTGCAAGCGGTCGAAGAAGTCGGTGCCCAAGTACATGGCGTTCACGTAGAAGCAGGCAGGGTAGATACGCGGCATGAGCCGGACAAGCAACGTTCGTTGAGCGAGCTCCTCGCCATTCTGACTGGCCCCAATGCCATAGCGCAGACCGATATGGGTAAAGTATTAACCGAGGCGGTAGGCATATGGCGCCGTCAGCGGAGTGGTCTATTTATTTCGTGGGCTCGCTTAAAACGGTTACACGCCCAGCAAGGCGGAGTAGCGGTGCAGCATCAGAATAGCAGTGCAATTGATAAGTTGCATGCCTATGCGGGCGATTCTAAAATTACACAGGCTCGTAACGAGAACATGTACAGTATGACGCTGCATGACCTGTACCCAAAACTACCAGTCAGTGTCGAAATTCCCTACAACGGGCTATTAGCCGTACGCGGTGTGCGCCGTTTGTCTAGGGCTGATTTTGCTGCTGTCCACCGCGACATTATTACCAGTCTGCACGAGTTCTTCGCCGGCCTGCCGCGTTAGGCTTTGTGGACGTCGTGGTAAGCGTCTGGTTCAACATGTACCGTCAGGCCGTCGGCACTGGCGCTGTGGTCTATCTCGTGTTTAATGCGTTCGACGGCGTCTTCGACTTGGTCGGTCGTTAGGCCATCCTTTAGATGGACTTCTATATTTACGAGTAGCTTATCCGACCCAAGCATCATGGTGCGCATGCCAAGTACGTGTTTAACCTCTGGTACTTCGCGGGCTGCGTCGCGTATACGGCGCTCTACCTCTGGTGGCGCACTCTGACCGGTTACCAAGCCTCTAATGCTAAACAGTAACGCCACGCTGCCCGCAAAGTAGACAGTGCCCATAAGCAATGCACCAATACCGTCTAGCCTAACGTTATTTGCAACGATTGCGCCACTTAAAAATACAAGGCCAATCACGCTGGCCAAAGCGCCCATAATATCTAGCACAACGGTTGTTTTAGCTGCTAGTAGGGGCGAGGCCATAAAGACTTTGGGTAGGTCCTGAAAACCCAGGCCGCCAAGCAATTTGCCCGAGCTTTTATAAAACGAATAAATGTTAGTAGCCAGCACCACAAACAATGCCGCTAACGCAACCGGTTCGTGTTCGAATGATGTTGGGTGTAATAGTTCTTCGTATCCGTAGTGGTAGGCCAGTACGCCGGTAGCGGCAATAATGACAAAGGCGCCAATCGTAGTCCAAAAGTACAGTTCTTTACCAAACCCAAAGGGATGCAGTTTGGTGGGGCGCTTATTGGCGTAGCGTTTGCCAAACAGCAAGATGCCGGCAGAGGAAAGCTCGGCCAGGCTTTGCAGCGCCGTAACCAATAAAACAACGCTGCCGGTAATAACGGCAGCGACGATGCTCAGCACTAGGTTAAAGCCATCCACGACAAACGACAACATAAGCACGCGCTGTGTTTTAAGCGGTTTTAACTGCGTTTTTTCCATAGTACTTGGGTGTCCTGTTTGTCTTGACTATAACCGCTTACGGTTACCGAGACAAGGTTTGTTGGGTATGATCGGCCATTGCCGCAAGCCAAAAGGGGTCTAAAGTCTGTGGGTCTACAATTTCTGTTATGGCAACTCTGCCGCCTGTAAGTGGCTTTACCCTGAGCAGCTCTGCGTCTAAGTTAACCGCCCAACCGGGCTCGTTGGTAGGCCCCATTATGTAACCCATGTCGACGACACTCTTGGTGGCATCCTCGTAAACTTTAAAGAGAGGGGTTGGCAGTTCATTCCTTTGCATGGCATCGATAACTATGCCGCCAAGCACGGCGCCGCCTAGGCGCTCTTTTAACGTATTTATACGTGCTTCGTGTGCCGCAGCTGCGGCCGCAAAGTTGTAACCTCTTTTGTCTTCAGGATCTATCATAGCCTGTTACTATACCGCAATAGATTGGCGCGTCAATAGCATAAGGTAAACTACTTTGGGCTTTTGCCGTACTTAAGCTTCGCCGTGCAATCAATAAATGTGTTGAAGTTGTTCACCCTTACAGTTACCATTAAGAGGTTACTGATGATGGCGCCTTGGCGGAGCGGTTACGCAGGGGTCTGCAAAACCTCGTAGACGAGTTCGACTCTCGTAGGTGCCTCCATTTTTATTTTGATTTGTAGACAAGCTAGCGATTTTTATTAAGGCGTCTTGCCCAAAAATCGCATTTGGTTAGTCGGTTTAATCCGCGTGCTGCTCCTGTTACTACTATCCATGCTGTCATATGTATAGCTGCTTCTGAGCCTACCGCACCCATATCGTGGTGGGATGTCGTGTCTAGCCGTTGCGCTTCGGCCTGTAGGCTTGCGACTTGCTGCTTGCCACTGGCTACTTCTTGTCTTAATGCTACGACTGTTGGATCGTAGAAGCTTCGGTTGTCCGCGATGGCAGTAAGCGTATTTTCAGAAGCGGCTACGATCTTTTTGGTATTGTGCACGGTAGTTTTAAGTTGGTCATAACGAGCGTACTCGGCAGGGTTGTTTGGTTTGCCGTCAAGATATCCGGCTGTTCCTCCGAAACCGGCGCCAATTGCGGCTGCACCGCTGTAATAGATAACTACATTTCGTGCACGGTTTTGGGCAAGCGGGACTTCGACGGAAGTTATCTCTAACATAGTTTGTTTATCATAGAATGGAATACAAGGGGAGTCTATGGTAGCTTTGTGCTTATGCCAAGGAAGAGATCGTGGACTGACGAGCAACTGATTGAGGCAGTAGCTGCTTCTAAAAGTTACCGAAATGTTTTGATTTTAATTGGTCTTGTTCCTGCGGGAGGTAATTATTTTCAGGTGCAGCACCGCATTAAGACATTACAAATCGACACCTCGCATTTTACCGGGATGCAATGGAATAAGGGGTTAAGGTATCAAACCAAGAATCTACCTCTACTTGAGTCTTTACTGGTGCTCGGTGGCACGGTGCAAAGTTATAAACTTAAAAAAAGATTATTTTCTGAGGGTTTAAAAACGCCGAAATGTGAGCTTTGTGGCTGGGCTGAGCGGTCAATTGACGGCAGGGTGCCGCTAGAGCTGGATCATATAAATGGCGATCACTTTGACAACAGAATAGAAAATTTACGCATACTTTGCCCAAATTGCCATAGCCTTCAGCCCACACATCGTGGTAAAAATAAGAAAGTACATCTCGCGCGGGTGGTGGAATAGGTATACACGCGACACTTAAAATGTCGTGCCCAAAAGGCGTGCGGGTTCGATTCCCGCCTCGCGCACCAACTAAAAAGGACTCTTCGAGGAGTCCTTTTTAGTTGGTAGCCAGGGCGGGAATCGAACCCGCACACATATGGACAGCCAGTAAGCGATAGCAACGACAAATTTCCGCCTTGCTATGATAGTGATATGCCCACAATCGCCGCCGGCCTCCTCCTATACCGCAAAAAAGATGCTAGCTACCAAGTCCTATTAGTCCACCCGGGCGGCCCCTTCTGGTCCAAAAAAGACGACCACGCTTGGTCTATCCCAAAAGGCGGGGTAAATGAGGGCGAAGACTTACTAACGGCTGCCAAGCGCGAATTCACCGAAGAGATCGGCTCGATGCCGCCACCAGGCGACTATATTGCTTTGCAGCCTGTTACATATGGCAGCAAGACAGTCCACTCGTTTGCATTAGCATCCGACTTTGACCTTACTACATTTAAAAGCAACACCTTCGAAATGCAGTGGCCGCCAAAATCCGGCACCACCCAGGTATTCCCCGAAAACGACAAAGCCGCCTGGGTACCTGTAGCGGCGGCGCTGCAAAAGCTTGTAAAAGGCCAGGTGCCAATCATAGAACAGCTTATGGCAATGCTGGGCGTTGATACCGACCAGATAGAAGGCAATCAAGCCTCGTTATTCTAAGAATCACCCTTTAGGTAGTTTCAAAATGCCTGTTTCTGCATACCGCCGTAGGCTGGTAATAGGTACCCCAACATGTCTAGCGAGTCTGGGCACATCGGTGGCAGGAGTGCCTATAAGCGGAGTGTCGAATACGGTTGCAACTGCAAGTGTATCTGACATGTAAGAGAACCTGCGCCTCATGTTTGGCAACGTGGTGGGCTGTGAAAGCTCGCTGGTTGGGTCTTTTTCGTTGGTGGCGACCGAGGCTTCGGGCAGTGTGCCTGGCTGTAAGCGGCTTAGATATGCGTCGATGTCGGTCGCTTTATTGGCAACGGCCGTATGGAACGCCCAAGCAGGCATGCCGTTGCCGTGCACCCACTTAGTATAGAGAGCGTTTAATTGTTTA
This sequence comes from uncultured Candidatus Saccharibacteria bacterium, assembly GCA_964432725.1. Taxonomy (GTDB): domain Bacteria; phylum Patescibacteriota; class Saccharimonadia; order Saccharimonadales; family UBA4665; genus PMNU01. Next base: position 41,103 of record CAYSOP010000005.1, read on the forward strand.
GGTGTATACATGAGCGCTCGTCTGTATGGGTCATCAAAATGTAGTTTGTCTGCAATCGCTGCTTGGCCTAAGTAATGCTCGTAATGTGGATGTAAACGTTCGGCTGTCAGTGTTTCGGGCTCGCTAGCGCCGGTGTGTAAGCGTACGTAACGGGATACTACCTTTACGAAGTCGTCTGTAGCAGTAGAGTTGGCGTGTTCGGGTAGTTCGGCTTGTAATGCGGCAACAGTATCTGCGTGGTCGGCGCGTACCGTGCCACGTAAGGTTATGTGCTGTTCGCGCACGGCATGCTGTGTACGCGATACGAACACCGCGGGGGGTTGCTCGAGTAGTTCAATTCCTGCGTTCGCTGCAAATTCCGGGTTTAATGGAAACAAATCAACAGGTTTAAGTGCCGGGTTATTACGACGTGTGCGTGGATTGAGGTTGGATAATACCGGGTCATACGGTGCCTTTCCTTGGCGGCTAACTTCAGTCAAGAAATGTAATACAACGGGAGGAACGGTATTTTGAGTCGTGACAGGTTGGCCCTTTTGGTCTACACAATTTTTCAGTACAAAAAATAGCGCGCTAAATGACCGATCTTTGTGCTGGCCAAGCTGCGCTACCAGCTCTGGATGATCATTCTCGACAGTCGTGCTTAGGTTGGCAAGCGCCTGGCTGTCGGCTTCACTAAGCACCAGTAAAGCAGGCACGTCTGGGCAGGAAGCTTGTATCGTGCGCAGTGCTTCTACAGGATCTTCTGGTATAACTGTGGGCGGTAGCTCATTACGGGTCGACATCGCCATACTGTACCATAATTAGCATCTTTTGTCTTGGCCGTCGGGCATGCTATAATTACCGTTAAATGAACGCCATACAAACGGCCACCTTACGCAAGAATATGCCCCTTTAGGGCGTATTCTTTACTCTTAATTTATTTTTCATTACAACTAAACCAGGTAGACTAGAATCATGAAATACTACGTAACAACCTCTATTGCATATGTGAACGCCGCACCGCACATCGGCTATGCTATGGAGCTTTTACAAGCAGACGTGCTTGCCCGAGCTGCTCGCCAGCGCGGCGACGAGGTAATCTTTTGCACCGGCACCGACGAGCACGGCCAAAAAATAGCCCAAAAGGCCGCCGAGGCAGGCAAGACGCCTCAGGCTTTTGCCGACGAAGTCAGCAAACATTTTGTCGACCTAACCAAGTTGCTCAACATCAGCAACGATCGCTTTATTCGCACCACCGACCCTAACCACGAAAAGCGTGCCCAATTAATCTGGAAGGCACTCGAACCAGACATCTACAAGTCCAAATACTCTGGTTGGTACGATGTGCGCCAAGAAGAATTTGTACCAGAGTCCGAGGCCGACCCAGCCCGCATGAAGCCGGACCATCCCCAGGCCTACCAGAAACTAGAAGAAGAAAACTACTTTTTTAAACTATCCAAGTACAACGACCCCATTAAAGAAGCTATAGAATCCGGCACCCTAAACATTGTGCCCGAAACCCGCAAGAACGAAATTCTGTCGCTATTAAAAGATGGCGGCCTGAAAGATATTAGTATTTCGCGGTCACAAGACAAGTTAGGCTGGGGCATTCCGGTACCAGGCGACAAAACACAGGTAATGTATGTGTGGCTAGAGGCGCTTATGAATTACATTACGGTGCTGGGCTATCCTGAGCACCCCGATTTTAAAGCATACTGGCCTGCCAATGTACAAGTAATAGGTAAGGATATCACTCGGTTCCATGCGGCCATTTGGCCTGCTATGCTTATGGCACTCGGGCTGCCGTTACCCAAGCAACTCTTTGCGCATAGCCATATTAACGCCGAAGGCGAAAAAATGAGCAAGAGCGTCGGCAACGTTATCTCGCCCAAAGAAGTCGTCGAAAAATACGGCGTAGACGCCTTTAGGTATTACTTTTTGCGCCATATTCCCAGCTACAACGACGGCGATTTTACGTGGTCTACCTACGACAACGCTTACAATAACGAACTGGCAAACGAGCTAGGCAACGCCGTACAGCGTACTGCTGCCATGATCCAAAAGTACCAAGCTGGCCAAATTGGCACTGTACCCCCAGCCGAACACGACAGCAAAGAAATCACCGATGCTATTGCCTTGTGTAAGTTCGACCGTGCTCTAGATTACATATGGGACCAAGTCCGCGGCCTTAACCAATACATAGATGTAGAGAAGCCATGGGGAATCGCTAAAAGCGGCGATGTCGCCCACTTACGTGAGGTCTTGGCCTACCAAGTCGGCTGTTTGTTAGAAATTGCCGATTTGCTAGAACCGTTCTTACCCGACACGTCCAAAAAGATCAAAGCGGTGTTCGAGGGCGACGTTGTACAACTACCAGCCGGTACGTTGTTCCCTAAAACTGACGCACCTAAAAAAGCCTAAAACTCATGAAAATTGCCGTTATTACCTGCTACGACCAGAACGACCACATCCGTGCGCGTATGATGCGCAAGGGCTTTAGCGATGTGCCAGGCGTAGAAACGATTATTGTACGTAATAAAAACAAGGGGCTGCTTCGCTATTTGGAAACGCCATGGAAAATACTTGTTACCCGTATAAAAGTTCAGCCGGACGCATGGGTTATTACGTTTCGAGGCTACGAGATGCTGCCGTTAGTATTGCTTATTAAGGGTCGCAAGCCGTTAATATTTGACGAGATGATTAACGCGGCCGAGTACTTGCACGAGCACAAGGTAATAAAACAAGGATCATTTCTTGATAAGGTGTTTGGTGTATTTTATGGCACGCTGCTAAAGCGTTGCCGGTTTATTTTGGCAGATACCGATGCCCATGCGGATTTGTCAGCAGAATTAAGCAAAGTGGATAGAAAACGTTATGTAACCGTACCTATTGGTACCGAAGAAGCATTGTTTTACCCAGACCACACGGCTGCGCCGAACCAGCCCGGTAAGTTTGAGGTGTTTTACTACGGTGTTATGACCAAACTACATGGCCTAGATACATTTTTAGAAGCAGCGGCTATGCTGGCGAGCCACCCGGATATTGTGTTTAGGGTTGGGGGCGATAAGGGTAAGTCTAAAGCCAAGGTAGAGGCGGCTGTTACAAACGGTGCGCACATAACCTACCATGACTGGTTCGAGTACAAACAAGAATTACCCCGTTTAATCCGCGGCAGCCAGTTAATGGTGGGCGGCCCCTTTGGCGGGTCGGCACAAGCTCAGTTTGTTATTACCACCAAGACATTCCAGGGCTTGGCCTGCGAAGTGCCGGTACTGATTGGCCGCAATAAGGTAAACGACGCGTTTGTAGATATACACAACAGTCTGGTAGTGCCGCAGGGCAACGCCAAGGCTATTGCCGAAGCTATTTTGTGGGCGTATTTGCACCCCAAGCAGCTGCACAATGTAGCAAAAGCTGGGCGTCAATTGTACGAACAAGAATTTTCCGACACCCAGATTGCCTTTAGGCTGACGGCGCTTGTTAAGGGGCTGTAGTGGCCGCACCGCTTACCGACACCCACTGTCATATTCACGAGGCCTGGCAATCGGTAAACGGCCAAGATGCTACAGCTAAATTGTGGGCTAAAGGCGGCAATCCCGATGCAGACGATATTATTGCCCGGGCACTAGAAGCAGACGTTACGCGCATGATCTGCGTAGGCACCACATTGCCCGACAGCGAAATGGGCGTAGCATTCGTGTCTAACCGTGACCACGTATGGGCCAGTATTGGCCTGCACCCGCACGAAGCCAAAGACTACGTAAACGACGCCAAAAAGCTGGCCGACTTTGCCGCCCTGGCCACCAAACCAAAAGTAGTAGCGGTGGGCGAGTGCGGCCTGGATTACTTTTACAACCATTCGCCAAAAGCCGACCAAGAAAAAGTGTTGCGGTTCCAGATAGAACTGGCGCTAAAGCATAACCTGCCGATGATTTTTCATGTGCGCGAAGCTTTTGATGACTTTTGGCCCATTTTCGACAGCTACCGCGGCATTCGTGGAGTAATACATAGTTTTAGTGCAGACCAACAAGTGCTGAGCCAGATTATCGAACGTGGCCTGTATGTAGGGCTTAATGGCATCATGACATTTACTAAGCATGTTAAGCAATTAGAGGCAGCAAAAGCGGTTCCACTCGAGAGACTGCTGTTAGAAACCGATGCGCCGTTCTTGACACCGCAAGGTTACCGTGGTAACATTTGTGAGCCAAAACATGTGCGTGTGACAGCCGAATTTTTAAGTGAGCTTCGTAAAGAGTCCCTAGAAAAACTGGCCCAAGCCACAGCGCACAACGCACAACAACTATTTGAAGTATAGAATTACACAATTATGGTTAAACCTAATCCTAACAATCACGAGAATAAGCGTAGTCTTGTAGAGGGAGACCCCCTAGTCGCAGGCCGGGTCGGATTGTTGCTTGCCAGCGAAAATGAAATAGCTCATCTTACCATTATGAACGGCCACGCACCTGAGACTGCAGCCGTAAACTCTGAACAGCTTGCCGCACAAGTTGCCGCAGACCGTGCTGCAATGCTTGCACAAACATCGCTTACCGGCGCTGAGGTAGCGGAGGGCTAACCTTATGTCGCTGGGCATTTTCTCTGGGATGAATAAGCAGCGCGACGCCGAACGGCGTGCCAAGCGCTACCGCGAATTCTTACGTAAAGAAGCTAAAATTGGCGGCGAATTGTTTGGCCCATTACGAGACGGTGCCCGCCGCGAGTTCTTTTGTTTGAATAAAGACACTTGGGTATGGCACGAAGAGTGGATTGACGATAATAACATGCACCATGCCGTGACTACCCGCTACGACATACGTCCGCAGGGCATTATGAAGGCCCAAGACGGCTTGCCGTACCACTACATCGCCCACGACGAAGCCAAAAACTTTTACAAGGCTGTCAAATTGTACAATAGGCGTGTATTAAACGAGCTGTACCATTACCCATACGAGTAGTTGTACACCGGGTGGGCAAACACTATGAACGACGGTCTTATTTATTTAGATTATGCGGCGGCCACTCCGCTTGACCCAGGCGTACAGGCTGTCATGCAGCCTTATTTTACGGAGCGCTTTTATAATCCGTCGGCCACCTATGCTGCCGCACAATCCGTACATGCAGATTTGGATGCAGCTCGGGCTGGCGTAGCCCATTGGTTGGGCGCCAAACCAAGCGAAATTATTTTTACTGCCGGCGGCACCGAGGCTAACAACTTGGCTATCCGCGGCGTTATGGACCAGTTTACAGACGGCAATGTTGTTGTGAGCGCCATAGAACACGAGTCTGTACTGGCGACTGCTGGCGTTTACAAGCATCACTTAGCGCCAGTAGACGGTGCAGGCATTGTAGATGTAGACCAGCTTGTACATCTTATTGACGATCAAACAGTACTTGTAAGTGTTATGTATGCCAACAACGAGGTTGGTACTGTGCAGCCTATTCGCCGTATTGCCGCAGCCGTGGCAGCTGTGCGTAAACAACGAGCCCAGGCCGGTAATCATCGGCCCTTGTATATGCATACCGACGCCGCCCAAGCCGCAGCGTATTTAGATTTGCATGCTGCCCGTCTGGGTGTAGATATGCTAACCATTAACGCCGGTAAAATATATGGCCCAAAGCAAGTGGGCGCACTGTTTGTCGGCGCTCGGGTAGGTTTGCAGCCTCAAATGCTAGGCGGTGGCCAAGAGCGTGGTTTACGGTCTGGTACCGAAAACGTCGCCGGAGCCGTTGGTATTGCCAAGGCACTAGACTTAGTGCAACAACGCCGCCACGAAGAAGCTGTACGGCTACAGACGCTACAAGCTAGCTTTATAGCGCAGTTGCAGGCTGCGTTTCCGAATGTACAGGTAAACGGGTCGCAGACCCATCGGTTGCCAAACAATCTGCATGTTACACTGCCTGGCACCGATAACGAGCGGATTATTTTTGGTCTAGACGAGCAGGGTATTTTGTGTGCTGCGGGTTCGGCATGTAGCGCCGATAGCGGCGAACCTTCGCACGTACTCAAGGCTATGGGGTTAACGGACGACGCTGCTCGTGCCTCGCTACGCTTTACCTTGGGTAAAGATACTAGCCAAGCAGACATTGACCGTACCATACGGGCACTTATTGGCGTCGCGTCTTCTTGACCCTTGAACGCGTCCTTGGTAAAGTAGGATTAATACTTAACACGTAAAGTGTGATTATTAAGCGAATATTACGTTTATCCCGTTAAAGTGGAGGGGTATGGAAAAAGCGACTGAAGTTTGGGCTACGCCGTCTACCGCACAACTGGTGCAGGTATTGACCACGATTAATGACGTTGACACTATGCGTCGCTTTTTGCGTGACGTCATGACCGAAAAAGAAATCAAGGAAGTAAGTGCACGCTTGCTTGCTGCCCAGATGCTAAAAGAAGGCGCAACCTACCTCGAGATTGTCGATAGAACCAAGTTAAGCAGCCGCACCGTGGCTCGTATTAGCGCCTGGTTGCAAAATGGTCTTAAGGGTTACGACGCCGCAATCGACATCATCAAGAAACAATAGCCTAGGCTACTGCACCGCCTTACTTCCAGCCGGGCAAAGCCCGCCTTGCAGTAAGGCTCTTGGCACCCAGCACGTCTTTGCTCTCCGGTGCTCCTCCACCGTACTTTAGTACGCCTCCGTCCGCTCCTCGTTCAAATATGCACTGTGTACTCAAGTGCAGCACCCTAGGCACGCGCTCATTGCAGGCGTAACCTTCTACGCACCCATTTTGCAGCCGAGGATCGGTACCTCAGTCCAAACCCGATTGCTGGAGCTATTCAAGAACGGAGTCAAGCAGCAAGCTCAGCCCCGGAATAATCCCAAAGAATAAAGGGAGGGGCCGACTGGAGCAACGCGAAAGGAGTTCTTGCTGCGCCGTTCTTGAATAGTGGAAGCAGTCGAGTTTGGAATGGAGTACCGAGAGGTTTTCTTGGTTACTTCTTTTGGCGGGACAAAAGAAGTAACATTGGATAGCTAGGCTGCAAGCCAAAGCCGAGATTGCTCACATGTCACTGTTATGCTCGGGACGGCAGATTGGGGTTGGAGTGTTCATATGGGTTGACTACGCTATAATAGGGCTAATGCTTAAGAAGATTCTGTTAGGGATCGGATTTGCCGGTTTTTTGATTGCCGGTGCTGTTAGTGTGGTGTCTGCCCAAAGCGTGGCCCAGGGCTACGCAGCTGGCGAAGAACTGCAGAACGGTATGATCGTGCAGCTAAAAACCAATGGCAAAGATAAGACCGATGCCAAAATTATTGCCCTGACCCAAGAAAATGAACTGCAAATGCTAGGCATTGTGGTGGCCTCCAGCGATTCGCCGGTAGCTTTGGGCGACCCCGACAAACAACAAGTGTTTATTTCGTCTACCGGGCAATACGCCGTACTGGTTAGTACACAGAACGGGTCTATTAAGGCAGGCGACTACATCAGCATATCGTCCATTAAAGGTGTGGGCATGCGGTCGGACGGCAAACACCAAGTAGTGCTGGGCAAGGCGCTCGAAAACTTTACTGACGGTTCTAACGCTAGTAGCAAGGTAACGCTAACTGCTGGCGAAAATAAGACCAACGTGGCGCTCGGGCGCATTTTGGTAGATGTGGGCATTGCTCGTAACCCAGGCTTTACGGGTGATGCCGTTGCCGGCATACCGCAGTGGATGACCAAAGCTGCCAAGGCGGTTAGCGGCAAGCCGATTACAGCACTGAGGTTGTACGCTTGTTTGGCGGTGCTGTTTATAACGGTAGTGGTAGCTGGCGGTGTGCTGTTTGGTGGTGCACGGAGCGGTATGAACGCAGTCGGCCGTAATCCGTTGGCTAAAAAATCTATCTTGCGTAGCATGATTACGGTAATAATGATGGCGATTATCATTGTCACGGTAGGCATTGTTGCGGTATATTTATTATTAAAGGTATAACGCTTATGTTAGTGAGGGGACTTCCCGATTTGGCACATTTTGGCTCATACGATGCGCTCCGCACTCACCGTACCGATAGTACGGCTCGTTTACGGTGCTCTCGTCTGAACCAAACTGCACTCAAATCAGAAACTCCTAGCCCGTGGAAGGCTGGAATGCACGTATGACAATCTGGATGCTGGCGCTCGTACTGGTTGCAATTTGGGGACTGGGGTCGGCTATTATTTGGTTGGGCGTTAAGGTTAACAGCACTATTAAGCCCAAAAAGACCATGGCCGCTCTAGAAGACGCCGCCGAAGACGACGTAGAGCACATCTTTAACGAAGAATTCCGCGAAGAGTTGCGTAACCGTGGCCGGTTGCACTTTGAGAAGATTTTAGGCGAGAACGCGATGTTCTTGCAGCAAGACTTGCGCCTGACGACGTCGCAGCTTAACGATTACATGAAAGAAGAAATCAGCCGCGAACTTAAGAGTGCCTTTGCCAATTACCAAAGCGCTATTACCGATGCTAAACAGTTGGCGGTTGAATCTATCGAAAAGACCAAGACGGCTATAGACGACGAACGCAAGGCGCTTGTTGCCAAGCTAGAAGAAGAGGTTACCGAAGAGCGCGAGCGGCGCATTAAACAGTTTGACGCCCGCATGGCCCAGATTGTAAACCATTATGTACTGGGCGCTATTGGTAACCAGATTGACCTAAATGATCAGCTGGAATACATCCTGACCGAAATGGAAGCCAACAAGAAGGCCATACTAGAGGACATTAAAAATGGCTCATGATGCCAAGCAGCATGTGCCGGTTAAGCAGTACGTGTTACCCGTACTGGCCTTTGGTATGCCAGAGGTTCGCCGCTTGCGCCGCGAACTAGAAGCCCTAGAAGAGTTCGTGCATAGTTCGGAAATTCGTGCACCAGGCACACAGCCCCAGTTACCTCGCTTGAGCCGTGTCTGCGAGGCATTGGCTACCGAAAATAGCCTTAACTTGTTGTTACCCAACGAACGCAAGCAGCTGCTGACCTTTATTAAAGGGGTAGAAACCGCTGCGCCGCAAATACATATGAGCTTTGCCGCTGACCCGTCGTCGGCATTTACTGCTCGGATGGTTACATGGCTACGGGCCAATATACATCATTACGCATTGTTGCAGGTTGGTTTGCAGCCGACTATTGCGGCTGGCTGCGTAGTAAGGACGCCCAATAAGTCGTTCGACTTTTCGCTGCGCGAGCGGCTGTTAAAGAACGAGAATTTATTAATAGAGGCAATTGAAGCCGAGGCTGCTGCTGCCGCAAGCGCCGAACAAGCCCAAGCGGCCGCCCAGCCGCAAGCCGAAGCCGTCGCCACACCAGTATCTGGTAGTGGTGCACCGGCAGTGGCCGAAACAGCCGTATCGGCGCAAACGGTAGCTGAAACAACGGCCGCTCAAGCACCAGCAGCAACGCAACCGCAGCCCCAAGAACAATCCGCTGATACCAATGTGATGCCCACCGCAGGAGTGGCAGCATGAGCGACAACAAACACTTCGATATGTTGGTTGCCGCCGGCAAGCCGGTTGGCGAAGTTATTGCGGTAGACCGCTTTATGATTAAGGTTAAGGGCATGCAACCCTGCAACCTGCACTCGCTTATTATGTTCGAGGATGGCAGCAAGGGCTACGTGCATCACATTTTTGACGAACACATGGTAGTGCTGCACCTGGGTACTAAGTCGGTACGCGTGGGCAGCACCTGTGTTATACAGCACGAAGAATTGGTTACGAAAGTGGGCAAAGACTTTATTGGCCGCGTGGTGTCGGTAACTGGCGAGCCGTTGGACGGCAAGGGGCCCATAGCGGCAGACGGCGTATTGCCGGTGTTTGCATCGGCACCTATGTTGTACGAACGCGAACTGTTGGACAAACCGCTAGAAACCGGCGTAACTATTCTGGACACCTTGTTTGCCCTTATGCGCGGCCAGCGTATTGCTATTTTGGGCGACGGCAAGTCGGGTAAGAGCACCATGGCTACCCAGCTGGCCATTAACCAAAAGAACACCGATATTACGACTATTTACGTCATGATTGCCAAGCGCCGCGCCGACATCGACATGCTTTTAAGCCGCCTGGAATCGAACGATGCGCTTAAAAAGACCATTGTGGTGGTGTCTACTATGTCCGACTCGCTAGTGCACAGCTACCTGGCACCGTACGTAGGTTGCGCCATGGCCGAATATCTGTGGCAACACCTGAACGAAGACGCCTTAATTGTGTACGACGACTTAACTGCCCACGCACACGCCTACCGCGAAATGGCCCTACTAACCGGCAGCAGCCCAGGCCGCGACAGCTACCCTGGTGACATGTTCTATGTGCACTCCAGCCTGTTAGAGCGCGCCGGCAAGTTAAACCGCAACCACAAAACCCTAACCTCTATTCCTATGGTGTTTGCCGCCAGTGGCGACATTGCTGCCTACCTGCCTACCAACGTTATGTCCATTACCGACGGCCAGTGGATACTAGACATGAAAATCTTCCGTGACACTATGCGCCCTGCCGTGAACGCTGGCCTCAGTGTGTCCCGTGTGGGTGGCCGTGGCCAAACCAAACGTCAGCAATCGCAAGCCGGTGACTTGTTTAAGGCGTTAACCTCTCACCGTACCGCCAAAGAGTTTGCCCGGTTTGGTTCGGAGCTGTCTGCCGTGGCCCAAACCGACCTTATGCGCGGCGAACTACTGTACAAAATACTTAACCAAGCACCGGGCGAAAACTATAACTTTACCGAGCAAACGCTCATTTTGGATATTTGTTTGAACGTAACCCTAGAAGAGCATATAAACGTCGAGGCCATTAAAAAGAACGTGCGCGAACTTGCCGCCCAAATACAGCCAGACGAAGCCAACTTCGACTTTTTGCGCGACCAGTTAAAAATGAAGAGCCTGCTGGATACACCAAAGAAGGAGGCGCCTAAGCCGGCTGCCGCCCCAGCCCCCGCAGAAGGCGCCAAGCCAGAAGACAAGGACGCCAAGAAAGACGACGACAAGAAGAAGGACGAGGACAAGAAAGAAGACCACAAAGAAGAGTCTAAGACCGACGATAAAAAGCCTGAAGAACCCAAGAAAGAGGAAGCCAAATGAGTCGTCTACAGGAAGTTGGCGAAAAACAGATAGCCATGGGCACCATTCTTACCCTGACCGGCGTGTTTGAAGGCCTGGCCAGTATGCGCATTGCCGGTGTTAAGACGCAGGTGTTAGAAAGCCAGAACTTCTTTAGCGAAATTTGGCATATTTATAAGCAGATTAGGGTAGACAGTCTTTTCCGGTTTGGCCGCGGCGACAAAGACGATGTTATTAAGAAGCAGCTGTTTATTATTATCACGGCCGAAGGCGGGTTTGGCGGCGACATCGACCAACGGCTTATTAAAATGATGCTGGCCGACTACAACCCGGACAAGCAGGACATTATTGTTATTGGGCACCACGGCGCCTTGCTGTTAATCCAGCAGCATGTAACGTTTAAAAAGTACTTTACGCTGCCATCGCGCGACAAAAACATTAACGTACGCCCGTTGGTGGCCGAGGTGGGCCGCTACGAAAGCACGGCGGTGTTTTACCAAACCTACGTTTCATTAATGGTGCAAGAAGGCAAGCGCATTGAATTACAAAGCACTATTATGGACCAAGCCGAGGCCGCTAAAACCGACAAAGATGAAGTTATTAGCGAAGCGACCTACATATTTGAACCGTCCGCCTTTGACGTCGTGGCTCACCTGGAACGGTCGATGACCGAGATTGCCCTCAGCCAGGTTATCTTGGACAGTAAGCTAGCCCAATACGCCGCAAGGTTTAGGGCCATGAGCATGGCCAAAGACCGCGCCAACGAATTAGTGGGCGATTTGCGCCTAGAGTTTAACCGTACCAAACGGCACATACAGGACGAACGGTTGAAGGAAATGATTAACGGCATGCGCCTGGGAGGCAAATAACCATGGCAGTACACTTGCACCGTCACCAGTCCAAGTCGGGCAAAGCCCGGAGTATGCAAGTCTGCATACGAGTATACCTGCAAAGGTTGGCCGTGTACGCTTTACCGTTTAGCCAGTATTTGCTTGCAGCCTATCGTGCATGGCTAATCAGCGCCGGGAATACTCGTGCGCAGACGTTGCGCACTCCGCCACACTGCACTCAAGTGCAAGCGTCCTGCCGTAGGCTCCGCAGAACGCTAGATCTAATTCCGAAAGCGAGTATTGCATGAATCAGGGGGTCGTAAGAGTAGTAAAAGACCTGACGGTGGTTGTTGAATTTGACGACCAGCTGCCTGATATCCACGAATTGGTGACGGTAGACGCCATAGGCGTGCAACTGCTGGTAGACAGCATAGAGCCGGGCGGCCGGGCAGTGTGTTTGGTTATCCGGACTGACTTTAGAATTCAAAAGGGCATGACCGTAACGCCTACTGGCAAGAGCATCGAAATTCCGGTTGGCGATAAAATGATTGGACGCGTGGTAGACGCCTTGGGTGCGCCCATTGACGGCATCCCACCCGTAGACGATTCCGACATGCAGCACCGCAGTATTTTTGCGTTGCCGCAGCGCGGATCGGCAGCCAGTGTCGAAAAACCAAAGATTTTGGAAACCGGCATTAAGGTGCTGGACTTCTTTGCACCGTTTGTGAAGGGTCGTAAGATTGGTATTGTGGGTGGTGCCGGTGTAGGCAAGACCGTGCTTACCATGGAAATGATCAACAACGTGGCCAAGCAAGGCGGCGGCTTGAGTTTCTTTGCCGGTATCGGCGAGCGCATCCGCGAAGGCCACGAACTATACGACACGCTTAAGAACACCGGCGATATTTTAAAGAGCACCTGCATGTTCTTTGGCCAAATGAACGAAAACCCGGTACAAAGGTCGCTCATTGCACTGAGCGCCGTTACTCTGGCCGAATACTTTCGGGACGAGCAAAAGAAAGACATTCTGTTCTTTGCCGACAACATGTACCGGTACATTCAGGCTAGGAACGAGGTAGCAACCATGATCGGCCAAGTGCCTTCAGAAGGTGGCTACGAACCGACCATTTTTAGCGATATTAAGCTGTTGCAGGACCGCCTGACCTCTAACGACAACGGCTCTATTACCGCCGTGCAGACCATTTATGTGCCAGCAGACGACACCTCCGACCCGGCTGTGCAGATGATCCAGCACGAGCTAGACAGTATTATTATCTTAAGCCGTGCCGTGGCCGAGCAAGGTATTCGCCCGGCGGTAGACTTAATCCACACCACATCTTCGCTCCTTACCCCCGAAGTCGTGGGCGAACGGCACTACCTGCTAAGCGTGCAAGTGCAGGGTATTCTGCAGAAGTACGAAATGCTCAAACCGATTATTGCCATTATTGGCGAAAACGAACTGTCGCCAGCCGACCGTGCCGACTTTGCCAAGGCCAAGAAGCTGATTACTTACTTTACGCAAAACATGAATGTTATGGAAAGCATGACCGGCAAAAAGGGTGAATACGTAAAACGCGACGACATGCTGAAAGGCATCGAGGAAATAATAGTATGACCTTTGTAATTCCGGGCTCGGCCCGGAATCCAATCGAAATAAATCATTTCTGTAGCGTAAATATAAGTATGACTTCTTTATTTATTAGATTGGGTTCCCGCCTTCGCGGGAATGACGGGTCGGTGGTATTGGAGAAGCTAAGTGATTGAAGAAACCACCAAGAGTGCAGAAGAAGTAAAACAAGCCCGCGAACAGCAAGCCGCCCAAAAAGACGGCAAGCCTATTATGAACGTCAAGGTGTATTCGCCGTTCAAGGTGTACTACGACGAAGAAAGTTACAGTATATCCGGCATTAACGCCACTGGCCCCTTCGACATCCTGCCGCGCCACCACAACTTTATTACGCTGGTAAATGCCTGCGAGTTACTTATTCACCCGGTTAACGGGCGCAAAGAACAGAAGATTCGCATATCTGGCGGACTAATGCATGTAAAAGCCGACAAAGTCACCGTCTTCTTGGATATTTAGGCCACTGCACCATACCGATCCAAACCAAGCAAAGCTTGGTTATGTTTCGGTACTCTTGGCACCCAGCACGTCTTTGCTCTCCGGTGCTCCTCCACCGTACTTTAGTACGCCTCCGTCCGCTCCTCGCTCAAATACGCACTGGGCACTCAAGTGCAGCACCCTTTAGTCCTGTGTTATTCCGGCGAAGGGACTATCCTAATACGATGTAGTCGAAGCCGAAGGATTGGCCGGAGGGGGCGCTGTTGGTGGTGCAGAGTACAAAGCCCGCTGTGCTGCGGGTGATGTAATATTCTACGGCGCCTGCACTAGAACCTACGGGCGATATAACCACGTGTGGTGTACTGTTATATTTTTTGCTAAAGGTAACCGTTGCAAAGCATCCGGCTGGTGGTGAGGTGCCAGTGTTAACGGCAATGCTGCCGCTGGTGTCGGAGCCACTCAAACTTACCGTGCCGCCACCGCCAACGGCGCCGCCGCGTTCGATGCTTGGAATAGTACCGCCGGCAATAATATGCTGGGTTAGGTTAAGGTCGCCCTGTAGTGTAAGCGCACCGGTTGCCAGGCTGTTAGTTATAATTTCGCCGCTGAAGGTGCTGCGGCCGGTTACATTAATGCCGTTTTTTAGTGTTAAGACGCCTTGCAAGGCAAGCGCACCGGCAACGTTAATGTCTTTTACATCTACGTTGACCAAGCGGGTGGCACCGGTAACGTTAAGGTCACCAATGGTCAGCGCACCACCAATTTTTAAGGTGCCCGCTACCTCTAGGTTACTGCGGATTAGTACCGCCCCGGCGAATACCGAGTTGGCGTTAATAGTCAAAATTTGCTTGGGATTGCCTACGGTTACGTCGGTGCTGGCCAACTGCTTTAGGGCATCTTGCGATAAGCCGGTAGATGCGGCTGTTTGCTGCTGGGCGCTCTGGCGACTTTTAACGGTTAAGAACACTACTACGGCAATGGCAATAATAACAATTAGGACAAATAAAATAAGGTAAATATTAAATTTGTCCCACAGTTTTTTTATGGCAGATTGTTTGGGCGGCGGCGCGGCAGCGGCGGACTGTCCGCCGGTCGCGTCGGTAACATCAGAACCACCGCCAGAGCCGTCGTCGTGCTCTAGCGAATGAATGTCATTGCTCTTATCGTCCTGCAACTGGGTGGGGTCCATAATCTTCCTTTGAACCCATTGCATATCTTCTTCTCTGCTACGACCAGGTTTGGTGGCACCACGCTCGCGGACCACTTGTCACCGTAACCACCGTTACGTTTCCTCCTGTTCCACAAGCCTGGTACTCACCAAACCTGGTCTCGCTTACGAGAAAAGACATGCAATGGGTTCATAGTATATTTTAGCGTAGGCATAAGCGAATAGCTATTGCTAGCTCGCCGTCATCCCCGCGAAGGCGGGAATCTAATCAATAACAATCATTTCTGTAGCATAAATATAGTACGACTTTTTTATTTATTAGATTGGGTCCCAGCCTTCGCGGGGATGACGGGTCGGTAAAGGCTATGACGCTAGGCCGTAATTCGGAAGCGCGGTGGAGCATAAACGGATTGTGCTTAACAGTTATTTATAAGAGAATAAGGGCATGAGAAGGCGACAGTTGTTTGGGGCGCTTAGTGTAGTGGTAGCTGTATTTGTTATGACTTTTAGCCCGCTTGCGTATGCCCAGTTTACGCCCCAGTCGTCCTCTAGTAATTACCAAGTAGACCAAGTCTTTATGGGTGCGGGCGGCGAACTTAACGCCTGCTCAAGTGGCCCTACGGGCTATTGTTCTAAGCAAGCCGCAGGCGAAATAGCCGCCGGTAACACCGCAGGTACGCTGTTTAGGGCGAACGCCGGCTTTAACGTTAACCGCGAACCATATATTGCCTTTAGTGTGGCCAGCGGTTCTACGGATCTTGGCTACCTAAGCCGCTTTGGTACTGCCTACACTAGCGGCACGTTCGCCGTTAAAACGTATTTGGCCCAGGGATATGTAGTGCAGGTGGTGTCCGATCCGCCAACCAACACCGCGGCTAGTGCCCACCAGTTAGCTCCCATGACTACCGGCGGCGGTCCATCGCCTGGCACCGAACAATTTGGCATGAACGTAGTAGCCAACACGCTGCCTGCAACCTTTGGCGCAGACCCTGTACAAGTGCCGGACAATACGTTTAGCTTTGGCACGGTTGCTGCTGGCTACGGTACACCTAATACGTATAAGTACAACAAGGGCGACACCATAGCCACTTCTAGCAAAAGTTCTGGCGAAACAGACTACACAGTGTCGTTCATTTACGACATTAGCGACCTAACCCCAGACGGTACTTACGAATTTAACGGCACGTTCGTAGCCACCTCTACGTTTTAATGGACCCACTGTCGACGACCACCCTCTGTCATCCTGAACTAGATTCAGGATCCAGTTATATAGAGCTCCTTTTTTACTGGATTCCAAATCAAGTTTGGAATGACACGGCTGGATGTCTGGGGATGATAAGGGACTATTGGATCATCTTTGGGAGGGCGACACCGTACGCGCGCATGTCGCGCCGTAACTGCCGGTACTGCAATACGAACTGTTCGTTACCGCGTACATCTAAAACATCTTCCTCCTGCGAAGGCACCTCAAACATCTGCACATACTGCATAAACACATTCGGTGGCAACACGCGGGCTACTGGCCCGGCTAAATGCCTGTCGCGCAGTTTTCCTGCACGCGTCATGGCAAGTTCGGTCGGTACCCGTACCCAAATGCCAACAGTCGGCACTCCAAGTTTTTTACCTAGTGCTACTACGGCTGCCCGCTGCGCGTAGGCATTGGTAGCTGCATCGTAAATAACCGAGTGGCCACTTTTAATAGCATCGGCTACCCGGTACTGCATTTCTTGGTGTACGGCTTGCCGCTCTGCAGGCGAGAAGGTAGGGAACTTAAATAGTTCGAATCCTATCTTATCTGCACGCAAATGTACCCCGTGCAGCCAATAAGTGAGTGCATTGGCAATAGTAGTCTTGCCCGCACCCGGTAGCCCAACGGTGTAAAAAAGCACTGGTCGCATTGGTGCATAGTAGCGTAAATGGGGGAGGTTTCTCAACCACGTACCATTGACATAGGGTAAAGTGTTAGTGCCTAAGTACTTAAGGCGCAATAGTTTTTTGGAGCGCAGGGAAAGTTCTTGTGGATAAATATGTTGCATAGCTTAGCGTAAGCGTGATAATCTTCTAACTAGAACTGTACTAAACAAAAAACGCAGGAAAATAAAATGGGTAAATTCAAAGCTACACTTGTAAAGATCAAACGATCTGCATATATAGTTCTTGCTTTATCGCTTGCGACAACTGGACTTGTCCAGGGAATCTTTCTGCCTAAGGCGCACGCATTCCCCGTAGGTGGTCAGGTGCAGTCCAGGTCTATTAAAATTAGTGACTCTCGGCCTAACATCACGGGTGTAACATACGACGTTAAATATACAGCCGCTACCACCGGAACTGTTAGAGGCATAATTATAGATTTTTGTGACAGCACAAGCACGCCTATTATTGGCGACAGTACCTGTAACGTCACTAACCTTGGTGGTTTTACTGTCGGTGCCAGCCCAACCGTTACGCTAGTAAGCGGCATTACCGCAACATGGACTGCAAGCTCCTTAAACAGCGGCCGCACACTTAAATTAGTTAAGGCAGGTGGCGACAGCATGACTGCCGCGAGCACCGTAGTTGAGTTCACTATTAACGCCGTACACAACCCCAACTTTACCGGAACTTTCTATGCTAGGGTTATAACCTACAGCTCTAACACTGGCGACATCGCAACGTACGCGCCAGGAACAGAGGGTAGCAGTGATGCAACGGACTACGGTGGCTTCGCGCTCTCGACGGCTAATGTCATTACCATTACTGCTAAGGTCCAGGAATCCATGACATTCTGTGTGTCGGGCCAAGCTCCGGGTCCTAGTTGTGGCGCAACCGGCTTGCCCGTAACTGCTCCTAACCTGATAATCGGGCACGGCGGTAACCTTATATTGGATAGCAGTGTCGTGGATAGCTCCACGGCGTATACGCAGCTTTCGACAAATGCCAATGGCGGTGCAATATTACGCATGAGGAACACGGCTGCGTCGGGCGGTTTAAACTCAGGAACTAACTTTATTCCTGCTGCCAACGCTGGCGCTAACACACCGGCTGCATTTACGGCAGGTGCTGCAAACTTCGGCGTGTTTGTGTCGAATGGCACTGGCGGTACTGGGACAATCTCGGCAGACAGCAACTATAACGACGGTACCTCAACACACTATGGCATGGACACGACAACAGCTGCTGGCGCCAATGTACTGGGGACATACGGTGACGTTATCGCCGCATCGACCGCACCTGTAAACAGTGTGCAGAATGACCTTACGTTTGCAGCTACGGCATCGAACACCACGCCAGCCGGCATCTACACTGCAAATATCATCATTATTGCGACCGGTACCTTCTAGGATTAAAAATGGATGGCTCATTATTGGAATAAGCTAAGCAAATTAACGCAAATTATTGTGGTGATTATGGTCCTATGCGTTTCTGGCACAGGACCATTTGCGTCTAGTGCCCGTGCAGCAGAGGTACAGCCACGTTCGCTTACTATGAGCAACAATCATGCCGGTACTACCCAGGTTACGTACAGATTACAGTTCAGGTACATAACGGGTGGCACCGTTGGCTCGATACGCCTTATGTTTTGTGCCGACAGTGCCATAGTAAACACGCCCTGTGTGCCGCCTGTTGGCTTTGATGCGAGCGGGGTTGTTATTGGCACGCAGCTGGGAGCCGGTGGTTTTAGCCTTGATAGTTCTTCAACGGCCAACGAAATAGTGTTGGGTCGTCCGCCGGCTGGAGTAGCGGCCGGCACGTCAGGTGTGTACGACTTCAATCTTATTACCAATCCAGATGACCCCGGACCGCTCTATGCTCGTGTCCAAACCTACGCAACGAGCGATGGCACGGGCCCACTGACCGATAACGGCGGGCTTGCTTTGTATTATACGAACACCTTAGGTGTCCAGGTGGAGGTGCCGCCATATCTGGTGTTTTGCGTCGGTGAGAGTATTGTTGGACAGGATTGCACGACTGCAACGGAAGCTTTTACAGATTTAGGTGTACTGACGTCGACGACTACCAGCGCGGCGCAAAGCCAGATGGTAATCGCTACCAACGCGGAAAATGGGTATAGTATGTGGGCCATTGGAGGCACGATGGTGTCGGGTAACAATGCTATTGCGGCTATGACTACATTAGGACCCTCTACAGAAGGAACGCCACAATTCGGTCTTAACTTAGCCGCCAATACCGATCCCGTAGTAGGCCAAGTGCCTAATGGACCCGGTGTAGGCGTGCCTGTAGCCGGGTACTTTACGCCTAATCAGTTTAAATTTGTGTCGGGCGATGTATTGGCCACAAGCCCAGTGCCTGACGATTACCGCAAGTATACTGCTAGCTATATTATAAATATACCCTCCGGGCAGCCCGGCGGCGTGTACTCGACGACACTTACATACATAACGCTTGCTAACTTTTAAAGACTTTGCAGCAATGTACCATTCTGTTACCATAAGTGAAAAGACTAAGTGAGGGGATTAATGATCGGACGCAGAATCTTGACCGCAGTTGTGCTGGTTATGATTACGGCGACGTCTGTAGTGGGCAGTAGTCTGGGTGGTACGGCATCTGCACAGCAACGTTCGCAGGTTGGTAGCGGCAACGCACTCAAAGTGTCGCCTGTACGCTATGACTTTACAATGGACCCGGGCACCACTAAGACGTTTGATGTAATAATTACGAACCTGACAAGTGTTATGGCGCGCTTGCATCCTGCTGTGAACGACTTCGTTGCCAGCGGTGACGAAACCGGTACGCCGAGTATTATTCTTGACGAAGACAAATATGCTCCTTCGCATAGTCTGAAGCAGTTCGTAAATCCTTTGAAAGATTTTGATCTAAAGTCTGGCGATGAGCGCACCGTTAAAATAACAATAAATGTACCAAAAGACGCTGCTGGCGGTGGTTATTACGGCGCTATTAGGTTTGCCCCTGCGGCAGCACCCGGCAGCGACAAGAACGTCAATCTTGCTGCAAGCGTCGGGTCTTTGGTACTGCTTAAAGTAAACGGCGAAATCAAAGAAGACTTAGTTGTTAAGAGTTTTGACGTACGCAAAAAGGACAAGCCCGGCTCTTTCTTTATGGATAATAAGAATATTGTAGGGGTTGTTAGGTTTGAGAATAACGGCAATGTGCAGGCCGAGCCTTTTGGCACAGTTGTACTTAAAAGATTTGGAAAGAACGTAAGCACGACGCAGGTAAATGATAATAGCGATGGGCAACGTGGCAGCGTCTTGCCCGAGAGTGTTCGTCGCTTTGATGTAGAACTAAAAGGCCTGAGCTCTTTTGGTAAATATACTATGGAAGGTAATTTTGGATACGGGAATAGCGGGCAGCTACTAAGCTCTAAGACGACTTTTTATGTTATACCGTTGTTTATTATCTTGCTTGGGGTCGGCGTGCTGCTATTCCTCCTGTTCCTAATCTTTGGCCTGCCACGCATGATTCGTTCGTACAACAAACGTATTATCCGCAAAGCCAGCCGCCGGCGGTAAGGCAGTAAAGAAAGGGTGCTGTAATGTATAAACGGCTTGCCCGCATAAGTATAGGGATCGCTGCATTAGTGACAATGTGTGCAACAATGCCTGTTTACGCTGCTGCACCGCCGCCAGTTAACCCGCAGAGTGGCTCTGCTGGTTTGCAAGGCACGGTACCTACGCCCGCGCCCACCACTGCCCCTACTATTACGACTCCCACTAATGGCCAGACACTTACCAAGATGCCTATAACCGTGGGCGGCTTGTGCGCGAATGGCTTGCTCGTTAAAGTATTCGCCAACAACGTATTTATTGGTTCGGTTGTGTGTACGGGTGGCAGCTATACAGTGCAGGTGTCGCTACTGGACGGTCGGAACGACCTTGTTGCCCGGCAGTTCGATAACCTGGACCAACCAGGGCCGGACAGCAACATCGTAACGGTTACGTATAGCAACAACCAGTTTGCCACCAGTGGTATACCATTACTCACACTGAGCAGTATTTATGCCCGTCGTGGCGCTAACCCGGGCGAGCAGTTAATTTGGCCCATGAGTATTAGCGGCGGCACCGCACCGTACGCTGTAAGCGTCGACTGGGGGGATGGCACGCCTGCCACGCTGTATAGCGAACCGTTTGCCGGTAGCTTTACGACTAGCCATGTGTACAAATCGCCTGGTACGTATGTAGTTATTGTTAAGGCTACCGATAAAAACGGGCAGACAGCCTTTTTGCAGCTGGTGGGGCAGGCAAATGGCGCCGTTGGGCAATCCGGCAAGGATGATTCTGGTGGCAAGAACGGCACGCAGGTAATTGTGCGGGTTATATGGATTCCGGCAGCGTTTTTAATACCGCTTATTGTTTTGGCGTTTTGGCTGGGGCGGCGGTATGAACTGGCAGTGCTACGCAAGCGTCTAGAACGCCAGAGCAGATAGCCTAGACCTCACACCGTACCAGTTCCAGTCGAAACAAGTTCGCCTTGCACTGGTACTCTTGGCACTCAGCACATTTTTTTCTTCCGGTGCTCCTCCACCGTACTCCAGTACGGCTCTGTCCGCTCCTCATAAAAATATGTGCTGAGCACTCAAGTGTGAGGCCTAGGCGCGTCCTCGCTTGGAGCATAAGCGCACTGTCACCCTGAACTTGGGTTATGGGTCCAGTAATAAGCAAATTCTC
The DNA here is from genome assembly GCA_964432725.1 of uncultured Candidatus Saccharibacteria bacterium. Taxonomy (GTDB): domain Bacteria; phylum Patescibacteriota; class Saccharimonadia; order Saccharimonadales; family UBA4665; genus PMNU01. Next base: position 62,772 of record CAYSOP010000005.1, read on the forward strand.
TTTTTGACTGGATTCCGAATATAGCTTCTCGCAGGTTTGCCTTTTATTTCATTAGAACGGCAAATCTGGTTCGGCATATATCTGCACTGACCGTGCAGCTAGCAAGTTCGGAATGACAAGTAGTAGCATGGCGTGCTTCCGTAAAAGAATATAACTTGATAAAATAAAGAGTATATGTCAAAGAAAGTATACGTTGGTATGAGCGGCGGCGTGGATTCGTCGGTTACAGCAGCCTTGCTTAAACAGCAAGGCTATGACGTTACGGGCGTATACATGAAAAACTGGAGCCAAGATCTGCCTGGTATGGTGTGCCCCTGGAAACAGGACTACCAAGACGCCAAGCGGGTAGCTGTGCAGCTGGGTATTCCGTTTAAAATGTTCGACTTCGAGACCGAATACCGCGACAAAGTCGTGGGCTACATGATTGCCGAATACAAAGCCGGCCGTACTCCCAACCCGGACATTATGTGCAACCAAGAGGTTAAGTTTAAGCTGTTCCTAGAAGCCGCCCTAGAAGACGGCGCCGACCTCATTGCTACCGGCCACTATGCGCGCATCGTCCGCACCAGCTCTGACGGCACCGTCATTCCGGCCACCTCTAGTGTCATCCTGAACTCGATTCAGGATCCAGTAAAAAATGAATCCATCCGAGCCGAACTACATCCCGGTCTAGACCCCAACAAAGACCAAAGCTATTTCTTGTGCCGCGTAACCGAAGACGCCCTAAAAAAGAGCCTTATGCCCATTGGCGACTACGAAAAGCCGGCAGTACGCGAATTAGCCCGCAACTTTGGCCTAGCCACCGCCGAAAAGAAAGATAGCCAAGGTATTTGCTTTGTAGGCAAGGTAGGCATTAAAGACTTCTTGCAAAACTACGTAACTACCGAACCAGGCAAGGTAATAGACCAACACGGTAAAGTAGTCGGCGACCACGACGGCGCCATATTCTATACCATTGGCCAGCGCCAAGGCTTGGGTGTTGGCGGCGGCATGCCATACTACGTAACCGGCAAAGACATGGCCAAGAACGAGGTATTTGTAACCACTGACCTCCAAGATTCTCGCCTCTGGAGTAACGAGCTGCGCCTAACCGATTTACACTGGGTTAACGAACCACCTACAAGCGACGCAACCTACATCGTACGCACCCGTTATCGGGCACCCGCTCTAACGATCAGCACAATGTTCCCTATTGAAAACGGTACATTACATGTTACACTACACGAAGACGTGCGAGCACTGACTCCTGGCCAGTCCGCTGTACTATACGAAAATGACCGCCTAGTGGGTGCCGGCACAGTAGTTTAGTTGACGCCTAAATATTTAAATGGTATAATATATCTATATTTCGGTAGTTTACTCCTATGACAGAAGGCATCCCACCCCTAGAAGTTGCGCATAACCGCGACCAAATCGAATATGGTGTTTGGGCACATCGATGGTTTGACCGCTTACACGAGCTTGACACAAAAAGTCAGGACTATGTCGATACAATCGAATATATTGCACATCTAACAGGACGAAAAATAGGCTTACGCCAAAGTGACACGGACGCTGTCAACATGACTATGACACATTTGCGTGCGATTGGCGCCTCGCCACCTCACGAAGAGGTGGCACAGTCAGAATTAACTGAGCATCAAAAGAGTAATCGAGTTGAATGGGTAAAAAGGCACTACGGTGCCATGGAGTGGGGCGAGCACATAGTCGCCCTTACGCTTGCTGCAGCAGAAGACGAAGATAGTAAGCGTGATCTTCAGAAAGATAAACACAAACTTCAGGAAGAAAAACGCCAGCTTGAGTGGAATGCTACCCATGACCAGCTGACGGGTTTACAGAACCGCAACGGTTTATATGTCGCAGCAGACACGATAATAAAAAGCATCGAGAATGGCGTCCACGAATCGGCAGCCGTATTAGTGTTGGATCTTGACAAGTTTAAAGATGTAAATGATCAATTAGGGCACGACAATGGCGACCTTGTGCTGCAGCGGGTTGCTGGTATTATTGACCAAAAGACGCGCCGCGCAGGCGCCGGTCGTACCGGCGATGTTGTGGCTAGACGAGCCACGAAGGACAGTCCGGAAACTGTTTGGACCGAAGACTCAGACGAGATGAGTGGTGCGCAAGCCGTCCGTATGGGCGGAGATGAATTTATTGTTATATTGCCACTGGGCGGCCAGCGAGCAGCGCTAGCGGTACATCCTTCGCGCCAACCAAAGCCGGGCGAACAACAAGAAGAGCTGACACACGAGCAGCGGGCCCAGGTAGTTGCCAATCGTCTAAAGGAAAAGATTGACACGGCAATGATCGAGGCAACAGAAGGCAGGGTGCCAGGCGTGGGAGTGTCTATCGGGATAGGTATGATTGATATCGAACGAGGAATCGGGCTTCGCCAGGCAATGCTTTCTGCCGACATAGCAATGTACGAGCAAAAAAAGGAGGGGCGCCATACGGCACCTAACCTCGACCAGCGACCTACACCGCGCTACCAGTAATTTGAAACTTTACTCCTTGCATTAGATTGTTATACTGAAAGAGCGTAAGCAGTTATACCAAATAATGTTTTAACCTAAATAAGGAGGGCGTGTATGGGCCTATTCGGTTTCGGAAAACACGACGACAAAAAAGAAGAACAGGCAGCCGCACCTGTTGACCAAGGTGCAACCGCGCCCGTAGTTGGCGGCGCACCAGCAGATGGTGCTGCACCAGCACCTAGCGCAGGCGGCGACGCTGCCGCATGGCCGGCACCCGCTGGCGATGCAGGCGCACCTGCCGCAGCAGGCGACGGCGCAACGCCGCTACCAACACCCGCTGCCCCAGCTCCCCCCGTAGCTGACACCGGCGCAGCTCCTGCCGCACCTGCAGACCCGGCAGCAGGCCCCGCACCTACTCCACCCGCAGAAGGCGGCGAAGAAAAGAAGAGCTGGTAACAGCTCTCCGACCCGTGCAAAAAAGAGGCCTTCCAAGGCCTCTTTTTAGTACCGTCTTCCGTTCCTGACTAAACTGCCCACCGTCATCCTGGAACATGCCAGTGGGGAGTGTGCCAGTGGCACACGAGTACTTGCAATACTGGTTAGCCCTATACTCGACAAGTAGTAGCCCCACACCTGACCATCGGTTGGCGCAGTGAGTATTCTCGGCTCGGATTGGCCATGCAGTACAAACCGTTTGCCGCCACCGTCATCCTGAACTTGGGTTATGGATCCAGTAATATAGAATTCCTTTTTCCTTCTGACTGACATCAAGCCACCAATGTTACTTCTTTTGCTCCGCCAAAAGAAGTAACCAAGAAAACCTCTCGGTACAGTGTCAGCCACTCGACTGTCTCCGCTACACTATTTCGGCGCAGCAAGACTCCTTCCGCGTTGCTCCAGTCGGCCTCTCCCTATATTTCAGATTATCCGAGGCTTGAATTGCTGCTTGATTCCGAAATAGTGTAGCTCCGACAATCGGGTGGCTGCCAATGCACCGAACCCCGGCTGCAGATGGGTACGTGGAGTCAGCGTCTGGTTGAGTGCATGTATTTACAATGGGAATGTGCAAAACAACCATGCAATGGGCGCGATTCAATCTGTTATAATGGAGCACAATATGACTACACAACAAATCCGTAAGGCTTATTTAGAGTTTTTTAAAGACCGTGGGCATGCAATATTGCCGCGCGCATTATTGGTGCCTCAGAACGATCCCACTACATTGTTTACCGGCAGCGGCATGCAGCCCTTGGTGCCTTATTTGTTGGGCGAAGAGCATCCAGAGGGTACACGCCTTGTAGATAGCCAGACATGTATTCGTGTACAAGACATAGAAGAAGTTGGCGATAACCGCCATACAACCTTCTTCGAGATGTTAGGCAACTGGAGCCTGGGCGACTACTTTAAGAAAGAACAAATCCCATGGTTTTGGGAATTTCTAACAGATCAGATTAAACTAGACCCTAACCGTATTTTTGTAACTGCTTTTATTGGCGACGAAGCTGCAGGTGTGCCACGCGACACCGAAAGCGCTCAGTTGTGGACAGACATTTTTGCCAAAGCCGGCGTAAACGCTAAGCAAGTAGACATTGGCAGCGAAGCAGATGGTGCAAAGCTGGGCGACCAAGGCGGCCGCATATTCTTTTACGATAATAAAAAGAACTGGTGGTCGCGTGCTGGTACTCCAGCCCAGATGCCTGTCGGCGAACCAGGCGGCCCTACGACCGAAATGTTTTATTTGTTCCCAGAAGTTGCCCACAACCCGGAATACGGCGAAAAGTGCCATGTTAACTGCGACTGCGGGCGGTACATCGAACTTGGTAACAGCGTATTTATGGCCTACGTCAAAACTACAGATGGCGTTCGTCCCTTGCCTAAGCAAAACGTCGATTACGGCGGCGGCCTAGAGCGTATTGCCGCTGCGGCTATAGACAGCCCGGATGTGTTTAAGATTAGTCTGCTTTGGCCGATCATCGAAAAGCTAGAAGAATTATCTGGTAAAAAGTATGACAGCCATACCAATGCTATGCGGGTAATTTCTGACCATCTGCGCGGTGCCACATTCTTGGCGGTAGACGGCGTAAAGCCGAGCAACAAAGAACAAGGCTACGTTATGCGCCGGCTTGTCCGCCGTGCTGTGCGCTTTGCCTTTGACCTTGGTATAGAGCAAAACTTTTTGCAAGAGGTCGTGCCCGTTATCGCCAGCCTCTACGAGGAAGACTTTCCGGAAGTTGTCAAAAGTAAAGACGACGTTATTGCTACGCTTGTCCGCGAAGAAAAAGCCTTCCGCCAGACCCTACGGCAGGGCGTTCGCGAGCTAGATAAGCTTGCTAAAGACGGCATTACCGGCGCCGAATTGTTCAAGCTGTACGACACGTACGGTTTTCCGGTAGAACTGAGCGTAGAAGAAGCCTTTACGCGTGGCGTTGCCGTACCCGATAACTGGCGCGAAGATTTTGACGCCAAAATGAAAGAACAGCGCGAACGTAGTCAGACCGCCAGCAAAGGCACCTTTAAGGGTGGCCTAGGCGGCCAGACATTGCAGCACAAAAAATACCATACTGCCACGCACCTGATGTACCAGGCGCTCCGCCAAGTATTGGGCGACCATGTGGTGCAGAACGGTTCTAATATTACCGAAGAACGCTTGCGTTTCGACTTTAGCCACCCTCAAAAGGTAACCGCCGAAGAACTTAAAAAAGTCGAAGACATTGTAAACGAACAAATTGGCAAAGACCTTAAAGTGTCGTGGGCGGAATACCCCACCAAGGTGGCACGTGAAGAAAAAGGTGCCTTAGGTCAGTTTGGCGACCGTTACGGCGACACCGTTAAAGTGTACAAAATGATCGCCGACGGAGCTGACAAGCCGTTTAGCTTCGAGATCTGCGGTGGCCCGCACGTAGACCACACCTTGCAGCTGTCTGAAGACGGCAAGAAGTTCAAGATTATTAAAGAGGAAGCCTCGAGCGCGGGTATCCGGCGCATCAAGGCCGTACTGGCGTAATACCTAAAAACGTATGGCGTTTGGCCCCGAAATCTCGGTAGAACGCGTGGAAATAGACAGCTCTAAGGCAGGGGCTGTCTATTTAGCGCCATTTGCGCCAGCAGATGCGGCATCGCATTTTCCGTTTCATTGGGAAGACCCCGGGTATAATTATTTAAGCGGCAAAACGCCAGCTACGCTCCGTAAATCCACGCCTGATAATTTTTATCATCTAAGGACCGACGGCCCCGGCAAGGTAGCTTGGGGGATTTGGGATGGCGATACATTTGCAGGGTGTGTAGATATAGCCAATATACCTGATTATTCGCCAACCCTTTCTGTAGTATTAATGCCCGCAAGCCGCGGGCGCGGTATTGGCACATTGGCTACCGCTGGCGCTACCGAGGCGGCCTTTACGCCAGGTGTTTTACAGCAGTATGTGCCTGCCTTTACAGGAAGCGGGTTAGAAATGAACACCATGATCCACCCAGACAACATGCCGTCTAGGACGATGTGTGAGCGTTTAGGGTTTTATCGCGTGGGTACGCTGGACACAGTGACTCGGCACAGCGCAAAACGGTGGCTAGACTACAATATTATTAGCCCTGCGCTTGTGAGCGAATGGAATATTCCTCCGCAAGCACGACTAGCCGCTATGCGACGACTAGAGACGATGGCGCAGTTTATAGTAAAGATATAAACAGGAGAGTTGCGCCTTTTCCTTGCTATCCGTCGTCGCTTTGCTCCTTTGGGATAGCTGCATGCCATGCTCTATGCAAGCATCTGCACGTGGCATTTGCTATAATAAAACCGATTATGCTCGATAAGTTTAAAAACTCTCTGCAAGGCGTGGCCGGTAAGGTTGCTGCCAAGGCCGCCGAAGTAAACAACAAGGTTGCCCAGAATGCCAAAAAGCAAGAAGACGACCAATATATTGTTGCTCTAGACATTGGCACCGAGTTCGTCAAAGCCCTTATTGGCAAAGTGACGGACGACGGTGTAGAGGTTATTGGCGTTGGCCGTGCCCACCAAAGTTTGAGCGACATGCAGGCCGGAGCTATTGCCGATATATCTGGAGTTGTCGAAAACTGCGATACCGCGCTTAACCAGGCCGAGCAACAAGCCGGCGTCAGCGTACGCACCGCCGTTATTGGCATTGCCGGCGAACTAGTAAAAGGCACAACCACTACCGTACGCGTCAGCCGTAAAAATGCCGATAAGCCTCTGGACCTTACCGAATTTGAACGCATTATTAAGCTAGTGCAAGAACGCGCCGAAGCCAAAGCCAAAAAGCAGTTAGCCTGGGAGCTTGGCGGCAAAGAGGTAGAAGTACGCCTGGTTAACAGCGCATTAGTCGGTATAGAAATTGACGGCTATAAAGTAACCAGCCCTATCGGATTCCAGGGCAAAGACGTTGTTGTGCAGCTATACACCGCATTTGCGCCGCTTATACATATTGGCGCCCTAGAACGCACCGCCCAGCAGCTCGACCTAGACTTGCTGGCCGTAGCCGCAGAACCATTTGCCGTAGCCCGTTCAGTTATTGGCGACGACACCTCTGCAAGCATGAATGCCGTGCTCATGGACGTCGGTGGTGGCACTACTGACATTGCCGTTATTACTGATGGCGGCGTACAAGGTACTAAAATGTTTGGCATTGGTGGCCGGGCGTACACTCGGGCCATAGAGCGCGAACTAAATGTAGAGTTTACCCAGGCAGAAGCCCTAAAGGTTGGCCTTTCGGACGGCAAAGTGGCCCAGAACAAAGTTGCCGCCGTTGAGGGCGCGCTTAATAAAACGCTCGACGTATGGATTAGCGGCATAGAATTAGCCCTAAGCGAATTCGATAAAGTAGACCATTTGCCACACAAACTACTGCTTTGCGGTGGTGGATCCAGCCTGGACTTACTTATGAATAAGCTACAAGACGGCAGCTGGCACAGCAATCTGCCATTTAGCCGCAAGCCTACCGTGCAGCACATCCACCCCGACGAAGTGGTAGGCATTATTGACAAAACCGGCAATGTCACCGACCATACATTCATAACCGCCATGGGGTTACTGCGTGTTGGCCTCGACACATTACAGTTTTCGGTAGGTGCAGGCAATACGGTAAAAGAAAAGATCGATAGGATCCTAAAGACATGATGAGGAATCACAATGGCATCTAAAGGCGGCACGAATGCGGGCAAAGATGTTTTGTATGTCGATGTAGACGACGAAATTACCGCAATTATCGACAAAGTACAGGGAAGCCATCAAAAGATTGTTGCCCTGGTGCTTCCTAAGCGTGCTTCGGTGCTGCAGAGCATTGTGAACATGAAGCTTTTAAAACGCAGTAGCGATGAAGCCAAAAAGAAGATTGTACTCATTACCGCAGAACCCGGCTTATTACCCCTGGCTGGCACCGTTGGCATGTATGTGGCCAAAACGCTCCAGACCAAGCCTGAAATTCCAGAGGTTCCAGATCATGGTAGCAATGTATCCGACGCCATAGAAGAAGCAGGCGAACTCGACGGCGATGACGCTCCCGAACCTGTAGACAAAACCCGCACTGTCGGTGAACTGGCAGGTGCGACTGCCGTAGATAGTGAACTGGACGACACTATCCAAATGGACGATGACCCCGCAGAGAATGCCGCAAAACCAGGGCTTGTTGCAGCAGCTGCAGGCGGCAAGAAGGCAGGCAAAGATAAGAACAAGTTTAAGATTCCTAATTTTAATAAGTTCCGGCTATTGCTAGTAGTTGGGGCGGTAGGTATTATTGTGCTCATAACCGGCATGGTTGTTGCCATGAAGGTGTTGCCTAAGGCCTCGGTAAGCATTAAAACTGACAGTACCGCTATTAGTAACGCGGTGCCATTAACTCTCAAAACGGCTGCCGACACCGACTTAGACGTCAATAAAGGCGTGCTTGCCGCAACTGTCCAGCAGACGCAGAAGACTCAAAACCAGCAAGTGCCCGCAACCGGCCAGCAGAACAACGGCGAAAAAGCCTCGGGCACCGTAGCCATCAAGAACTGTACCGACGACCCTGTCACTATTCCTGCAGGCACAGGGCTAACGGCTTCGGGGCTTACCTTTATTACCCAGAAGACGGTTAACTTAGACTCCGGTAACTTTAGCAGTGGCAACGTTTGCAAAACTTCCGGCACACATATCGGCAATACGGACGTGGTGGCCCAGAGCGCAGGTAGCAAGTTTAACGTTGGAGCCCAGGCCTATACTGTCGCCGGCCAGGGCAATGGCGTTACGGCCAGCGGGACTGCTATGTCTGGCGGTACTGACGACATTATTAAAGTCGTTACCCAAGCCGATGTAGATGCTGCCAAGCAAAAAATTGGCGGTCAGGATACCGAGCAGTTACATGACGACCTCAAAAACGGCCTTATTACCAAGGGCTTGTACGCTATAGATCAGTCATTCAAATCTACCGATGGCGACACTAAACTAAGCGCTAACGTCGGCGATAAGGCCGACACCGTAACCGTAACCCAGACCACTACCTTTACGATGCTTGGCATCAGCCGCGACGACCTGCAAAAGATTATTGCCGATGCCGCCAACGACAAGATCGATACGAAAAAACAAAAGATTTTGGATTATGGTATAGACGACGCCGAAATAGAAGTGCAAAGCCAAGACGGCAATGGCGCAAATCTTACCATTACTACCACGGTAATCGCCGGCCCCGAGCTAAACAAAGAAGCTATTAAAAAGCAAGTTGCCGGTAAGAAGGCAAGCGAGGCTACCTCCGCTATAAAAGCTAGTCCCGGTGTTACCGATGTGACGGTAGACTACAGTCCATTCTGGGTAAGTTCTATACCAAACAACGTCAAAAAGATTACCGTTACCATAGAAAAGCCTACCGTACAAAAAACCGATGACTCCAAAAACCCCTAGCCGAACTCATACCAACACCACTCTTTGGTCAGAAGCCGGATCTTTTTGGCTCCAAAGCTTCTTATCTCTCGTCACCGTACTGCCGGTACGCCTCCTCCCGCTAAAAAGCTTTTCGCTCAAAAAGCTCTCGCCCTCTGACGCAAAGGCGGTATTGGCATGAGTTCCATTCTTTCTTTAGATGTGGGAGAGCGCCGTATTGGCGTGGCGGTTGCTTCGTCGGAATCGCGGCTGGCTAGCCCGCTTAAAACGCTATTAAACGAGGGCGATATAGCTGCGACTATTCAAGAATTACTGGTCGCAAACCAGGCCACGGCCTTAGTGCTTGGCCTACCGCGTAATTTAGAAGGCGAAGATACTGCACAAACCCAGTATGTCCGCGCTTTTGCAGACCGCATTAAGCCTATAGTTGGTGTACCATTATATTGGCAGGACGAAGCACTTACTTCGCGCAAAGCCGAGGAAGAGCTGACGGCACGGGGTAAGCCTTATGCAAAGGCAGACATAGACGCCCTCAGCGCGACCTACATTCTAGAAGATTTTTTACGTGATAACCCAGCGGAGGTGTAGCCCATGCGTTATACATCACAACCAGAAAAGCGCTCGTTTCCTAAACGGCTGTTAATGGCACTGCTCGTATTGATCGTATTGGCAGCGGGTGCAACGGCGATAGTGCGGCATGTATATTTTGAGAATCTTAAGCCCGTAACCGCCGAAAGCCAAGCGGCCGAGCTAGTAACCGTTCAAAAGGGTGCTTCTGCCGACCAGATTGCTGCACAACTAGAGGAGTCTGGCATTATCCGTAGTGCCTGGGCGTTTAAATTGTACGTAGGCAGCAAAAATGTACGCGACGCATTGCAGGCCGGTACGTATTCGTTGAGCGCCAGCCAAAGCGTTGCTCAAATTGTCGCCCAGTTAACACACGGCAAGGTGGCGACCAACCTAGTAACCATTGTGCCTGGTCAACGGCTAGACCAAATCCAAACGACGCTTTTAAACTATGGCTTTAACAAAGCAGATGTAGAGGCAGCCCTCAATGCCGCGGCATATGCAGGCAACCCGGCGCTCGTTGATAAGCCAGACGGTTTTAGCCTCGACGGCTACATTTACCCTGAATCATACCAAAAAGATTCTGCCACTAACCCCAAGCAAATCATCGAAGAAGCCTTGGCACAGATGAATAAGCAGCTGACACCAGCCCTGCGTGATGCCTATGCCAAGCAGGGGCTGAGTACGTACGACGGTATTGTTCTAGCTTCGATTATAGAACGCGAAGTTCCAAACCATAACGAGCGTAAGCAAGCGGCCCAAGTGTTCCTAAAACGCCTACGCATGGGTATGCCGTTGCAGTCAGATGCCACGAAGCCTGCCTTTGACAGCTATGCCAACGTTGGCTTGCCGCCCACGCCTATTAGTAACGTAACTGCTGGTTCGCTGGAAGCTGCGGCCCACCCAGCCGACACTGATTGGCTGTATTTTGTAAGCGGTGACGACGGAGTGACACATTTTAGTAAAACTATCGAAGAACACGAAGCTAACGTCAAACAATACTGCACCAAACTCTGCGGCAACTAGCCCACTGCTCCGTATCGCCCCAAACCGCCCACTGTCATCCTGAACTCGATTCAGGATCCAGTAAGAATAAAATTCCTTTTCTTTCTCTTGATTCACACCAAGCTCCTAATGTTACTTCTTTTGACCGCAAAAGAAGTAACCAAGAAATACTCTCGGGGCAACGTCAGCCACTCGACTGCTTCCACTGAACTATTTCGGCGCCGCAATAACTCCTTCCGCTATCGCTTCAGTCGGCCCCTCCCTTTTATTTTGGGATTATTCCGGGGCACGATTGCTGCTCTACTCCGAAATAGTCCAGCTCCAGCAATCGGGTTGCTGCCGGAGCCCCGAACCCCGGGTGTAAATTGGTACTGGGGGTGTCGTTAGTGGAGCGGCCAAAAGTGTTGAAAAGGGGTAAAAAATGCTATAATTGGTGGGTAGCGCGTGGGAGCTACCCCTGTTAAATGGAATAATATTTTCTCTGTTTGGAGAGCAATTATTAGTAACTCGAATTCTCAAGGTATTCTAGCGCGGGCCCAAGTTGCACGCACCGGTTTTATGCGTAAGGCGCTTAAGCGTATGACTGCCAAGGTTGTTGGCAGCCGTAAGTTTGTGCGCGTTAGTATTGTTGGCTTAAATATTGTTATTTTGGCTGTTATTGGTGTATTTGCCTTTCGTGGCACCCAAACAGGCCTGCCACTCGGCAAGCAGGCGGCTGTGGCCGGTACATCAGACTCCGCAACCGAACCACTTGACCAACTGTCTTCGGCAGACATTGCCGCCAACGCCTCTATTGCTGCTCGTTTGGCCGAGACAACCTCGGTAGTTAACCTGGCGGACAGTGCCAAGGCAGACTTAAGCAACGCACCTGCCGACAATACGGTTATTGCCAAAGTACAGTCAGTTACCACCCCCCTTAAAAGCAAAGATGACATCAAAGAATATATCGTACAGAGCGGTGATACGGTGTCTAGTATTGCTGCCAAGTTTGGCGTAACATCCGACAGTATTATGTGGTCTAACAACCTGACAGGCAATTCGGTTGGCGGCGGTACGAAGCTGTATATTCCGCCTCAGAACGGTATTGTATACACCGTAAAATCTGGCGACACCGTCGACAGTCTGTCGCAAAAATACCGCGCTAACAAGGACCAGCTGATTGCCTACAACGACGTAGAGCTCACCGGCCTTAAGCCTGGCGAACGTATTTTGATTCCTGATGGTCAGCAGCCTGCACCGGCAGTATATGTAACTCGTGCAACCGTTGCCGTGTATGGTTATAACGGCTACGACTACGGTTGGTGTACATGGTATGCTGCCGAACGGCGTTCGCAGCTAGGCAAACCAGTGCCCACCGGTCTTGGCAACGCCAACACCTGGGTCGCCATTGCCGCCAGCATGGGCCTGCCTACAGGATCGACTCCGCAAGCAGGAGCCGTTGCCATGAAGCATCTGCGCGCCCCCGGCCACGTAGCAGTCGTAGAATCTGTAGATAGCAGCGGCGGCTTCTGGATCAGCGAAATGAACTCGTACGGCCAAACATCTATGACCAATGCCACGCCGCGGGGCGGCTGGGGCGTCATCGACTGGAAATATATCCCCGCAGACCAGATCGGCACTTACTCGTATATTTATTAGGCCACTGCACCATACCGCTCCATAACTAAGCAAAGCTTAGTTATGTTTCGATACTCTTGGCACCCAGCACGTCTTTGCTCTCCGGTGCTCCTCCACCGTACTTTAGTACGCCTCCGTCCGCTCCTCGCTCAAATACGCACTGTGTACTCAAGTGCAGTACCCTTAAGCCGGTGGCTATTCCGACTAGCATAATCCGCCCTCCGTCATTCCGGACTTGATCCGGAATCCAGTAAAAAATAAAAATTCCCTTATAACTATAACTGGATCCTGAATCGAATTCAGGATGACACACCGAGTCTGCGCTAGGGTTCGGAGCTCCGGCAGCTACCCGATTGTACAAAGTAGACTGGCACGGAATCAGCAAACAGGCCCGCCCTGAGTTATCCTATGGAGAACTACGAAGGGTCAACCGAAGGTTGCTCTGTTTGCGCCGGGACAGCCTGCTTTTTACAGTCGAGTGGCTGACGTTGCTCCGAGAGGTTTTTTGGTTACTTTTTTGGCGGCGCAAAAAAGTAACATGACTAATCTGTTACACTAAGTACAGATATGAATTTTATAGATAAAGCAACGGTTATAGTTAAAGCAGGCGATGGCGGTAACGGCAAGCTCAGTTTCCGGCACGAGAAGTTTATTGATAAGGGCGGTCCGGATGGCGGCGATGGCGGCGATGGCGGCGACGTTGTGCTGTTTGGCACCCGTAACGAAAATACGCTTGCAAGCTTTCGATTCCAAAAAGAGCTAACTGCTAAGTCTGGCGATCCAGGCGGTCAAACCCGTAAACACGGCCGCAGCGCACCAGATCTAATTGTGCGCGTCCCCGTTGGTACGGTTGCTACAGACGAAAAAGGCCTAATAGTTGCAGATGTCGCCGAGGACGGCGCACGAGCGGTTATTGCCAAGGGCGGCAAGGGCGGTTTTGGCAATGCTCACTTCGTTAGTTCCCGGCGCCAAGCACCAATGATTGCCGAAAAGGGCGAACCGGGCGAAGAGTTTACCCTACAGCTAGAACTTAAAATGATCGCCGATGTCGGCCTGGTAGGCCTGCCTAACGCTGGCAAATCTACATTGCTCAGCGTGATTAGTAACGCCCGTCCCGAGATTGCCGATTATCCGTTTACTACCATTACTCCTAATCTGGGTGTGGTAGACGTGGACAAAGAAAGCAGTTTGTTGTTTGCCGACATTCCCGGCCTTATAGAAGGCGCCGCCGAAGGCAAGGGCCTGGGCGACGAATTCTTGCGCCATGTAGAACGCACGGCAGTACTAGTGCATTTAATCGATGTATACAGCGATGACGTCGTAGCTGCGTACAACACCATTCAGGATGAATTGCGCGCCTACAAGGTAGACCTAACCGAACGACCCCAAGTTGTGGCGCTAACCAAAATAGAAGGCCTAGACGAAGATATCGTCAATGACCAGTTAGCTAAGATTAAAAAGATACTGCCGGAAGGTACCGAAGTTACTGCTATATCTGCCCAAAGCAAGCAAGGCGTGACGACGCTACTACGTACTGTCCGGCGCATTGTAGACACCGCACGTGCCCACGAGCGCGCTGCCGAAGCTGCCGTTGACGCTCCCGTAGTACCAGTCCTTACATTAGATGACGCCGGCGATGCATGGGAAGTGCTGCGCGAAGAAGACGCCTATGTAGTGCACGGACCCAAAATTGAACGTTTTGCAAGACGGACCGACTTTGACAGCCCTGCCGGCGTAGAGCGCCTACGCGACATTATGCGCAAGCTAGGCATATTGCACGAACTTGAACGCCAGGGCATAAACCCTGGCGACACCATCCGTATTGGTAAAGGTGAATTTCCGTACTAACCACAAGCAATATGTGATATTTGTCACACCCGCTACTAAGTAGTATGATAATTGACCGAACCAAACATTAGTAGTATAATACTACTGTTATGGCATTGTACGAATCCACCGGTAGAGGTGAACCATTACTTGTCACTCCGCTTGAAGAGCTCAATGCGGCTATGCCGCATCTGGCCCCTCTGACAAATTTAGCTAGTTTTGTCTGGGAGCAAGTCGCAGCAGGCAATACTGCTCAATTTCCCGGCTACGATGCCCGTATTGTCGGCGGAAACGCAGCAGTGCTTACGCAGCATTTCAGTCCCACTCACTATGTACGGCAGCGGATAGAAAGAGCCGCAGCGGGTCCAACTTCTATTGTGCATGAGCGCCAAATGCCGCTACCTGACGACGAGGCATTGGGCGGTTTTGAGCGCAGCATTGCGCGTTACCCTCTAGATGGCACGACTGCTAAGACTCTCGTAACTGTAATTGGCCGATTGCACGAAGACGGAACTTTACGACTGTTAGAAGGGGAAGAGCTATTAACGAAGACTTATGACCCAATTAGTGACGAGACCTGTCAGAAATTACTTCTAGCGTTGCAAGCGGTTACTCGCGAATATCCTCTCGTCGTCCCCCGTAACCCTGCGTTACCGGCACGCAGGGGTTGGTTGGCGCGCGCACTCAAGTTACATAAATAGCACCCCCTGTAACATCTGATACACTGGTAGTCATACATGGCTAGGCGCTCATACCAATACTACTTTCTTGCTGCAACTTGCATCTTACCGGCTGCAAAGTTCGCACCGCTCGTCAACGTACTGCCGGTACGCCTCCTCCCACTGCAAACTTTTCACCTGGCAATCTACAAGTTTCGCTTAAGAAGGTGGTATTGATATGGGCGCTAGTTTTTTCTTTTACGACCTAGAAACCAGCGGTTTTAGCCCGCGCGATCACCGCATTATGCAGTTTGCCGGGCAACGGACCGACATGGAGCTAAAACCTGTTGGCGACCCTGTTAATGTGTTCGTCAAAATGGCCGACGACACCTTGCCCGATGTCGATGCGGTGCTTATTACCGGCATTACGCCCCAGCAGACCATTATGGACGGCATTACCGAAGCCGAATTCTTGCGGCTGTTCACTAACGAAGTCGCCACGCCCGGTACTGTATTCGTAGGCTACAACACCGTACGTTTCGACGACGAATTCATGCGCTGCCTGCATTACCGCAATTTTTACGACCCCTATGAATGGCAATGGCAGGACGACCGTTCTAAGTGGGACATACTAGACGTAGTGCGTATGACCCGTGCGCTGAGGCCGGAGGGTATAGAGTGGCCCTTTAACAAAGACGGCAAGCCCACAAACCGCCTAGAACTGTTAACCAGCCTTAATAAGCTGTCGCACGAGCATGCCCATGATGCCCTGAGTGACGTATCCGCAACCATAGAAATCGCCCGGCTTATTCGCAACAAGCAGACCAAGCTATTCGATTACTTATTTACCATGCGCAATAAAAATAAGGTTTCCGAGCTGGTTAACAGCAATGAGCCGTTTGTGTACACCAGCGGCAGATATGCGAGCGAGTTCGAAAAAACGACAGTGGCTATACAGGTATGCGCCCATCCAAAACGCCAAGGTGCTTTGGTATACGACTTGCGGCACGACCCGGCAGAATGGCTGCCACTTTCGCCAGAGCAAATGGTAGAGGCCTGGAAGTACAAAAAAGACAGCACCGACCCCCGGCTGCCCATAAAAACCATGCGCTTTAATGTGTGTCCGGCAGTTGCGCCGCTAGGGGTGCTGGATGCTGCTTCGCAGGCGCGCCTGCACCTTGACCTTACGCGTATTGCCCAGCACAAGCAGGCGCTACGGGCAGATAAAACATTCGCAGAGCGGCTATGTAAGGCAGTCGATATGATGGACGCGCAACTGCAAACCAAGTTACTGGGCAGCGAGTTTGACGTAGATGGTGCTATGTACGATGGTTTTTTTGCAGCTGGCGATAAACATGCCATGTCAGTTGTACGCGCAGCCGACCCGGCAGAGTTGAGTAACTTGGGCCTTACCTTTAAGGACCGCCGTTTAGAAGAACTGTTGCCATTGTACAAAGCCCGCAATTATCCTAAACAATTAACAGGCGAAGAACGCGAAGCGTGGGAAAAGCTGCGTGCCCACAAACTGCTTAGTGGCGGCTCGAGCAGCAAGTTGGCCAAGCACATCGCCCGCTTGCAGGCAGTTCTTGCGGCTGGTGGTTTAACCGACCATCAAGAATATTTAGTAGAAGAACTGAAGCTGTACGCAGAAAGCATAATGCCCGAACCCGAAAGTTAGCCCGTCACCCTGAACATGCCAGTGGCATGTGAGCAATCCCGGCCCCGATTGACCTCACAGTACAAACTGTTAGCCCGCACTGTCATCCTGAACGAGGGTTATGGACCCTCGTCATTCCCGCGAAGGCGGGAATCCAGTCAAATGAGATTCCTTTTCTTC